>JBAZDQ010000006.1:0-75580 GCA_041654355.1 Bacteroidales bacterium | reverse complement strand
GACGTATCTCATCCACGCCGCCTTCGTCAAAGCGCAGATTGTCCCAGGGCTGGGCGTTGGTCATCATGTACCAGCGCAGGGGATCGGCTCCGTATTTGTCCAGCATAATAAAAGGATCCACAGTATTGCCCAGGCGTTTGCTCATCTTATTCCCGTTCTTGTCCAGTATCAGCCCGTTGGAAAGCACGTTGCGGAAACAGACGCGGTCGTTGACCATGGTGGCAATGGCATGGAGTGTAAAAAACCATCCGCGGGTCTGGTCCACCCCCTCGGCAATGAAATCAGCCACCTGCCCAAAAGCGGGACTACCCAGTTTTTCCAGGCCTTCCTGCGAGAAAGGCATGGAACCCGAGTCAAACCAGACATCTATCAGATCGGATTCGCGGCGCATGGGTTTTCCTTTTGCCGAGGCAAGGATCCATTCGTCCACAAAAGGCCGGTGCAGATCAATTTTTTCGTAATTCTGCGGTGTGAAATCTCCGGGAACAAAACCTTTGTCTTTCAGGGGATTGGACTTCATGAATCCTTGTTTAACGGATTCTTCCAGGGCATCGTACAGTTCCTGCAACGACCCGATGCAGCGCTCCTCGCTGCCGTCTTCGGTGCGCCATACGGGCAGTGGCGTGCCCCAGAAACGACTCCGGGAAAGGTTCCAGTCCTGGAGGTTTTCCAACCATTTTCCAAACCGGCCTGTACCGGTGGAAACGGGCTTCCAATTAATGGTATCGTTCAATTCCATCATTCGGTCTTTAACGGCCGTTGTACGGATGAACCATGAATCCAGCGGGTAATAGAGTACCGGCTTATCTGTCCGCCAGCAATGGGGGTAATTATGGACCATTTTTTCTATACGAAAGACAAGCCCGTTCTTTTTCAGCCACATGCATATATCCACATCCAAAGAATCAAAGTCTCCGTTCTGTTCTTTTTCTTCAGCCCATTGGGGATCGTAAACATTTTTAACGAAACGTCCTGCAAAGGGTCTGTACTGATCTACATTGACACGGGAGGATACAAAAGCCGGATCCAGGTCTTCCGGCAGGTAGAATTTTCCTGTTTTATCCACCATGGGGCACAAGGCTCCGTTCTTATCTGTCAAAAGCAAAGCGGGGATACCGTGTTTTTTGGCAACCTTGTTATCGTCATCCCCAAACGTAGGGGCAATGTGTACGATCCCGGTTCCTTCTTCTGTGGTAACAAAGTCTCCTGTAATTACCCGGAACGCTCCTTCTCCCGGACTGATCCAGGGTAAAAGCTGGCTGTAACGGATCCCTTCCAGGTCTTTTCCTGTATACGTTCCGGGCTCCAGCACGTAAGGAACGGTTTTATCCCCGGGTTTGTATGAATCCATGGATATTTCAGCGTTTTTGGCGGGAAAGAGAGTTTCTTTCAGCTCTTCGGCCATAATTACGGATATGGGATCTCCGTTATACGGATTATAAGTACGCAATTTTATATAACGTATGCCCGGCCCTACACAAAGGGCAGTATTAGAGGGCAACGTCCAGGGTGTAGTGGTCCATGCCAGGAAAAACACTTGCTCCCCTTCCTTTGTGAAAAGAAATTTGCTTTTCTCATCCGGGATCACGGCAAATTGCGCAGTGCACGTGGTGTCTTTTACGTCTTTGTAGCAGCCCGGCTGGTTTAGTTCGTGGGAACTGAGTCCCGATCCGGCAGCCGGAGAATAAGGCTGAATGGAGTATCCTTTGTAAAGCAATCCTTTTTTATGGATCTCTTTCAGCAGGTACCATACGGTTTCAATATAAGAATTGTGATAAGTTACGTAGGGATGGCTCATATCCACCCAATAGGCCATCTTTTGGGTCAGGCTTTCCCATTCCCTGGTATAGCGCATCACTTCCTTGCGGCATACCGCGTTGTATTCTTCTACGGATATGGTCTTGCCAATATCTTCCTTGGTAATGCCCAGCATCTTTTCCACGCTCAACTCAACGGGCAATCCGTGGGTGTCCCAGCCGGCCCTTCTTTCCACCCGGAAACCCCGCTGTGTCTTGTACCTGCAAACCACGTCCTTAATGGTGCGTGAAATGACGTGATGGATGCCTGGCTTACCATTTGCCGAGGGGGGGCCTTCAAAGAAAATGAAGGCAGGTGCCCCGGGCCGGTCATCGATACTGCACCGGAATGTATCCCGGCGATTCCACATGTCAACGATTTCTTCCTGTACGGCAGGCAGGTCAAGGTTCTTATATTCAGGGAACTTCATAATAAAACGGGGTAAAAAATAGTTTGCAAAGATACGAATCTTAGCTATCTTTGGAAACATGTTAGCGAAACTTTCACTCAATTACATAGATATCATACTTTTAATAGTATGGATACTGGCCATTATTGAAGGGCTGAGCAAAGGGCTCATCAAACAGGTTTTCGGTATTCTGGCACTGATCCTGGCCTGCTATTTTTCTTTTCATTTTTCGGGATTTGCCGCCGACCGCATAGTGGAATGGTTCGGATGGAACGGAGATGGTCTGAAGATCGTGGCCTTTCTGGTGACATTCGTTATCGTGCTTATAGCTGTCGGGTTATTGGGACGTCTTCTGGACCGGCTTCTGAAAATTGTCCTTTTGGGATGGCTCAACCGCCTGACGGGAGCCATCTTCGGGTGGATAAAGTGGAATATTCTGCTCGTCATTTTATCCTATATTTTAACCTTGATCAACGATTATGCCCCTTTCCTGCCAGCAGAGGCTTTTGAGGCTTCACGCCTGTATCCGGTAGTAGAGAAATTTTCTTCCATTCTGATGCCGTACCTGCCCTTCCTGGGATCATAATTGTCCCCTTCTCTTTTTTTTTATATGATCATTTTATTTTTTTTGTCCCGGGATTTTTATTCCGGTGCCTTAGGTTTGCAACATGAAGGCAATCCAGAAACCGTCCTATCCCGCTCTTGCGGGCACGTCAATTAGCGAGGAAATCATTGACAGGAAAGATAAGAAGGGGTTTTTCATTTTTTTCATAGCGATTATCGTAGCTACCGTGACGGGTATGGTTGCTTTTCTGTTGTTCGTATCCACGGAGTTGTCCGGAGTGAAGGGTTCGGAAAGTGTTGTAAACGGAGGCGTGCGGGCTCTGTTTCCGGCATACGGACCGGTGCAGGAGGAAGGGACAGCTCCGTTTTTTAAAGCAAGTGGGGATGGAAAAAATAAAATTCAGGCAACACCATGTGAGTGATTGCGGAGCGGCATGCCTGGCGTCTGTCGCCGCCTGGTTCGGATTACGCTTTCCTCTGGAGCAGATCCGGCAAATGAGTGGCACGCAGACGCACGGCATTTCAGTCCAGGGAATCCGGGAAGGGGCACAGGCATTGCATCTGATAGCCGATGCCTATGGACGCCCGGGACAGGCTGCCCCGGCAGATGAAACAACATTCAGAAATATTCCTGTCCCTTCAGTTTTTCATTTTCTGAAACCTAACGGATACACGCATTTTGTGGTTTTTTACGGTTTGACTTCCGGCCGCTTTGGCAGAGGCAGAAAATGCCGTATAATGGACCCGGAAGACGGCCGAATGCACCGTATTACCATAAAAGAAATGCTTTCCCTGTGGACCGGGGTTGTTGTTATACTCAGACCCGGTCCGGATTTTAAGAAAGGAAACTTTACACCCGGGTTCATGCACCGCGTCAAGGTGCTTATGAAAGGACAGAAACAACTGTTCTTCAACGGATTTGTGGCTTCTTTTCTATATACTTTTACAGGTATCGCCTCTGCCCTGTTCCTGCAGCAGATAGCAGACAAGGTGATACCAGGCGGACAGGGAAACATTTTGCGGGTATTGGGATTTTCCATGGTATATATTGCCGTTTGCGCCATGGCACTGAATGTTTTCAGGGTACGTTATCTTTTGCATACCGGGCTTAAAACCGCTATGCGCCTGGCTACGGGATTTTACCGGCACCTGATGTACCTGCCGCAACGTTTTTTTGATCAAAGGCCGTCGGGGGAGCTGGTGGCCCGGATGAACGATACTTTCAAGGTAAGCAATTTTCTGAGTAACGGTTTGATGAATATCGCGCTAAGCGTTTTTACGTTGTTGTTCTCTTTTGGAATCATGTGGCTGTTCAACCGGAAACTCACCCTCATCTGCCTGGCATGCCTGCCTCTTTACGCAGGTATTTATTACCTGTTTGACCGGCGGAATAAAAATACACAACGCCTGATCATGACTTCACAGGCTGCACTGGAATCGGAACTGGTGGATTCCCTGCACGGAGTGGCACAAATAAAATACAGTGCGGCCCAGGAACATATCATCGGTAAAACCCGGGAACACTTTGGCCTTTACATACAACATGCCTACCGCGGAGGTATGAATCAGCTGCGTGCCGCTACAGGGGGTGAGGTCATTAACCGCGGATCGGGACTGGCCATTTTGTGGCTGGGAGCAACCTTTGTCACACAGGATATAATGAGTTTTGGGGAATTGTTGTCTTTTTATGCACTCACCGCCTATTTTTCAGCTCCCATAAGCGAGATCATCGGTTTCAGCCAAAAATACCGGGACGCCCGGATTGCGGGAGAACGTCTGTTCGAGATCATGGAACTGGAAACGGAGCAGGATCCATCGGTAAAGGGACCGGAACGACGGGAAGATCCTTTATCGGAAAACCTCTCAGGAGACCTGGTCATTGAACAGATACACTTCCATTACCCGGGCCGGATGAACCTGTTTGAAGATTTCAGTTATGTATTTCCTGCAGGAAGCATCACGGGAATTGCCGGGGAAAGCGGCTCGGGAAAAAGCACCCTGGGACAACTCTTGCTCAGGATGTACAAACCGGATACGGGTACCATCAGGCTGGGAAAAACACCCACCGGTGAGATCCCGTTGAATACCTGGCGAAAAATCGTAGGGATCGTGCCTCAAAAAGCCTGTCTTTTCCGGGGAAACATCCTGGAAAATATAACCCTGGGGGATCAGTCTCCGGATATGGACCGGGTACTTGCTCTTTGCAGACAATTGGGACTGGATTCTTTTTTGGATGCGTTGCCACGGGGAATATTGACTCCGGTTGGAGAACAGGGTGTTCAGCTTTCCGGGGGACAACGTCAACGAATAGCCCTGGCGCGTGCCGCATACCGAAGGCCCCGCTGGCTGATACTGGACGAGGCAACATCCTCCCTGGACAGCACCTCGGAGACGTATGTTATGGAAGCCTTGCTATGCTGGAAAAAGGAGGGAACCGGGATCATAATTATCGGGCACAGGATGTCAACCTTATCGGTGGCCGGAACGGTTTTGTTGCTGGAAAACGGCCGTATTGCGGAACACGGCGATCACAGGAAACTGATGGAAAAAAACGGGAAATACGCTGTTTGGTGCAAACAGCAGGGATTATAAAAGCAAACGCGCGCTTGCAGGCGGAATCTCACGCGCCTTAACGGTGAGAACTAATTTATTAAAACCTAAAAGTATGAGTGATTATGTGATGCGGAATTTTGGGTTCACTCCACTGGACCAAACGGCCCGGTGCGTGGTTACCGGAGGAGAATCCGAGTACGGTGTCCTGGGAGATATCCTGGAGGACCTGCTCAACGGACTGGCGGGAAAGATGGGTAAAGCAGGAATACTGGTTACCACACTTGCCAAAAACATTGACAGTTTTATTGACGGATTCAGAGCGGGATGGAACAAATGAAAACGTCAGACTGCCCTCAACACATGCCGGGCTTTGTGTCGCTGAGCGACAATGCCTGTTGTGCCGTCACAGGAGGTATGTCCGATTTTGATGCCGACCTGGCTTACAAATTCGGAGAGATCCTGGGAAAGGCATTCCGTTCTCTGTACGATATGGGATGCGTCCTGTTCGGTAAACTTACAAAAACGGCCGTACCGGCCTGATGCGTAAGTACTTATTTTTAGCCTATCCCGTCGGGCTCTATGTCATTTTTTCGTTACCGGTACTGTTTATCTCTGCCACGCTAAAAGCTGTACTCGGAATTGACCCCCTCTTAACACACGTTGTTGGGGCCATGGGAATGGCTCTTAGCCACATACAGGTCAAACGAAAACGAATGACAGATGTGCCTTCGGTGCCCTGGAAACGGATATTTACTCTTGCGGGTATTATGCTGATCCCGGTAGCAACGCTGACCCTGAGCCTTACGGGAAAGGCTTTTTTTAAAACAGTGACAGGATCCTTCCCCGCTATTGTCCTGGGAACGTTTTTCTGGGCGTCCCTAAGTGAAGAATTACTGTTCCGGGAATTTCTTATCTGCCGTATGCAAAAAACCGGCATGCCCCGCTGGACCATCCTGTTGCTGTCGGCCATGATGTTTTCACTGTGTCACCGTCCGGAATCGGTTTCTTTGTTTTCTCAGTGTTTTATTCTGGGAGCCGGACTGGGCCTCTTGTTTCTGAAAACAAAAGACCTGGCCATGTGCACGGCTACCCACTGGATATACAACATTGTAATCTATACCTTTCAATATACTTTTCAAGAAGTTAGTGTTTTGTATTCGCCTGCGCGGGCCGCTCTGAACGTATTCCTGTGCCTGCTTTCTCTTTTGGGCATCGTTGTTGCATATTCTATAAATAAAAGTAAATTTGCAGGATATACTTAGTTATCATTATGAAATACTGTCCCTTTTATTTGTTGCTATTGGTTTTGTTTCTTCCCTTATCCGCAAAGAGCCAGCAGACATGGTCCCTGGAAGAATGCATCCGTTATGCCTGGGAGAACAACCTAACCATCAAACAACAGGAACTGGGTGTAACTCAGACTGAGAATACTCTTTTCCAATCAAAAATGGCCTTTGGGCCCTCTGTCAGCGCACGTATTAGTGAAAATGTCAACTGGGGACAATCCGTAGATCTGTCAACCCTAACCATTTTAAACCACGTACGGAGCAGCAATACCGGCATGGGTATATATGCCGATATGGATCTTTTTACCGGGCTGCAGAGACTCAATACGGTCAAACAGGAAAAATCCAAGCTCAGTATTGCCATCCAGGAAGTGCAGAAGCTGCGTAACGAGATCTCCATAGAGATCACCCGCAGTTACCTGAACGTATTGCTTGCCGGAGAGATTCTTGAGGCTGCCCGTCAAAGTCGTGAAAGCGTAGCAGAACAATGCGAGAGGACACGCAAACTGGTAGATGCCGGAAGTCAGCCGCTTAGCGCCCTGCTGGAAGTGGAGTCGCAACTGGCAACCGAAGAATTGCAGGTGGTGGAGGCACAAAATAACCTGCGTACGTATTACCTGAATCTGCAACAATTGCTGGATCTTCCTACGAATGGCGATTTCCGGATAGTAACACCGCAAATCGGAGACCTTCATGAGATGGAGCCCGTATCTGTTGAAGAACTTGTTTATGCTTCACAGGAATTGCCTCAGATAAAAAAATCCGAGTTCAGCCTTGAACAGCGCCAACATGAACTGTCCATCGCACAGGGAGGTCGCTACCCCCGTTTGTCGCTTTCATTAGGGTATTCTTCGTTTTATTCAGATGCCAACCGGAATAAAGGGGACGACATCCCGGACGAAAACAACGGAAGCGGTTCCATAGACGATCTTCTGGGAGGCTCTTCTGCCGGTTTCTGGGATCAGATGAAAAAAAACAACAACCCATCCATAGGATTGTCGCTTACCATTCCCATATTTAACAAATGGCAGGTTAGCACCAATGTGAAGAACGCCAGCCTGGGTGTTGAAATGGCAGAGCTGGAGATGAAGAATGCGCAGCAATTGCTCATGAAAGAAGTGCAGCAGGCCGCCAACGACGCCACATCTACTTACTTAAGGGTCCAGGCAACAGAAAGAAACGTAAAGGCTATGGAAGAGTCCTTTCGTTACGTGCAGCAAAAATTTGACATAGGAATGCTCAACGGAACGGATTACATTGTATCCAAAACGAACTTATTCAAAGCAGAAAGCAATTATTTGCAAGCCAAATACGAGCACGTCTTCAAGCTCAAGATACTGGACTTTTATAAAGGTATTCCCATAACGTTATAATAATTATCATCATCCCATGAAGAAATCAATATTGTGGATCATCATAAGTGCCGTTGTACTTATTGTCATTCTGATCATAGCCGGAAGAAGCCGCTCGGGCAAAGGAGTCTCCGTTACCGTGGAAAACCCCATTGTTAAAAACATTACCGAGATCATTCCGGCCAACGGTAAGATCCAGCCGGTAACCGAGGTGAAGATCAGTCCGGACGTATCGGGAGAGATCATCACCCTGAATGTGGAGGAAGGAGACCAGGTACAAGCCGGTCAGGTCTTGCTGCAGATCAAGCAGGATCAGTACCTTTCGGCACGTGACAGGATGAAAGCAGCTCTGAACCAGGCCAAGGCGCAGCTGGCCCAGCAGGAAGCACAATACGAACAGGTGAAATTGTCCTATCAAAGAAATCTTTCATTGTATCAGCAGGGAGCCATATCCGAAGCCGAGTTCGAGGCATCCTCCTCTGAATACGCCATTGCGGAAGAACAGCTTAACGCTGCCCGTTTCCACGTAGAAAGCTCCCAGGCGGGACTTGCCGAGGCGGAAGAAAGCCTGACCAAAACCACCATACTATCACCCATGAACGGAATCGTATCCAAACTGGATGTGGAACGCGGGGAACGCGTTGTGGGAACAAGCCAGATGGCCGGAACGGAAATGCTTCGCATCGCCAATTTCCGGGAAATGGAAGTATTGGTGGACGTGAACGAAAACGATATTGTCCGCATCAGGCAGCGGGACACAGCGCTGGTAGAGGTGGATGCCTATCCGGGCCGTCAGTTCACCGGAGTGGTGACACAGATCGCCAACTCGGCAAAAAACATCGGATCAGCCCTGGAACAAGTAACCAATTTTGAAGTAAAAGTATTTATTCTTCCGGAATCTTACAGCGACCTGGTGAGCGAAGGTTTCAGTACCCCTTTCAGACCGGGCATGTCGGCATCGGTATCCATACAGACCGAAACCCGCCGTAACGTGGTGGCCATTCCAATTCAATGCATTACTACACGTACAGAATTACTTCCTGACAGCGTTCGTGTTCAGTTAGGACCCAACGAACTGGTGGAACAGGTTTTTGTCCTGCAACCCGATAACACCGTGGAAGCGGTAACAGTAAAATCCGGTTTGCAGGATCACATGCATATTGAGATCTTGGAAGGTCTGACGGTTGAAAATCAGGTGATAAGCGGTCCTTATTCGGCCATTTCCAGGACTTTGAACAACGGGGACAAAGTGGAACCGGAAAGTGAATAACAGATCTGTGCAACCCTTCTTACTCTTACTGGAAACAAGCACTGCGGTTTGTTCTGTTTCCCTGGCACAGGGTACAGACATCATTGCCTGCAGACAGTCTGCCGCCCCGAAGGCTCATGCATCATTGCTTGCCGTTTTCATAGATGAGGTCTTAAAAGAACATCACCTGACTTTACGGGATTGCCAGGCGGTAGCCGTCAGCGGCGGACCGGGCTCATACACCGGGTTGCGGGTTGGGGTATCTACGGCCAAAGGATTGTGTTTTGCTTCTTCATTGCCTTTGATAGCGGTAAGTTCCCTGGAACTGATCGCACAACTGACCGTTGACAATCATCCCGGTGAACGGCCGTACCGCATCTTTCCTATGATTGATGCCCGCAGAATGGAAGTATATACGGCGCCTTATTCCGTAACAGATAGTGAAGATTTGGGAAGGCTGGTAAAACGTGAAGGGCAGGTAGTTGCCACAGTGGTTACAGGGGAAAGTTTCAAGGAAAGCCTGGATGCCGGTCAGGTGGTATTTTCAGGTGACGGGGCATTCAAATGCCGGGATGTGATCAAACACCCTAATGCACGGTTTATTCCTGTTTCCTCCCATGCAGACGGAATGGCAAAAGCAGCCCTGAAAGCTTTCCGGGAACAAAAATTTGAAGACGTAGCTTATTACACTCCTTTTTACCTGAAAGAATTCCGGGCCATCCGTCCTAAAACAGGGTTCTGACCTCCCTGATCACTTCCTGTACATTGCTCATTCTCTGAAGGATATTTCCTTGCCTGTCAATAATAAAAAAGGTAGGTATTTCCACTACATTGTATGTTGTAACAGCCGGTGAATAGATCCCGGAACCATCACATACACTGATCCAGGGCAATGACTGGTCTCTGACCGCCGTAGCCCAGGCGGTTTTATCTGTGTCCAGGCCAACCTGGTAGATCTCCAGACCGCGCGAGGCATACCTGTCGTATGTTTCCTGCAGTTCCCTGTTGTCCAGTCTCATGTCAACATTCCCGGAATGCCAGAAAGAAAGTATTATGGTTTTCCCTTTCAAAGAAGATAAACACACGTCTTTCCCGTCGAGTCCCGGTAAACAGATATTGGGAAAATCGGCGATTTCCGCATTTGAAAAGGCTTCTTCCATTTGCATAGCTTTCTGCATGCTTTCGTAACGGTCCCTGACGGCGTTAACATAGGGAGAGAGCGGGTAATTCACGGATAGAGAATCGTAAACCCTTTGCAATAAGGCAGCATCCCTTGTATCTGAAAAGACATACACCTGACGGGGCAAGGACTGAAACACAACGGAAGTGTTTACAAAGGCACGCGGATGTTCGAACAAAAACCGGATGGTTTCCTGTTTGTATTTAACAAAAAGACGTCCCAGTTCAAGGCTCAATGTTTCCTGCTCCTTTTCGGGAGCGTTTTCGTATAGGGTGTACAGGGAATCGAATTTTGCGGCAGTTGTTTCCAGTTTGTCATTCACCTCCTGCAGCAGGAGCGATTCCGGGGATCCTTCCAGTTTCAGAATTTTTCCGTCCGGGGTAACTTCCAGATTAACTTCCCTCCCATTTTGAAATATAAGTCCTGCAATTCTTTTATTGCCGGCATAGAGGTAATAGTAACCGGGCATGTCATTGCCCACGTCAAAACGATAACTGAAACTGCCGTCTTCCTGAACTGCGATGGTGTCCAGTATGGTTTCCGTAGTAAAGTCCAGGCGTTTAAGAACCAGGGATGTTTCCTGCGGAAGATCCTTAATAATTCCTTTGATACGGGTTAAATCATCTTTGTTGCACGAGGTAAGCAGCACCGCTCCTAAAATGGCGGCGGCTGTAATAATTTTAAAATATTTCATAGTAATATTATTCGAATTTTGCTGCAATGGAACGGCAGATACACTGCATTTCTTCTTCAGAAATTAAGCATACCGGGTTGCTCAGGTTCATGTCTTTTTCTGATTGCATGGGAATCAAATGTATATGGGCATGAGGCACCTCCAGGCCCAGTACACCCATTCCCACCCTTTTGCAAGGAATGACCTGCTCAATGGCCCGGGCTACCCGTTGGGCAAAACGGAACAAGTCTCCCAACTGTTCCGGATCCAGGTCAAATATGTAATCTGTTTCCTGTTTGGGAATGACCAATGTATGACCCGGCTGTTTGGGATTGATGTCCAGGAAAGCATAAAACCGGTCGTCCTCTGCTACCTTGTAGGAAGGGATCTCTCCGGCAATGATTCGTGAAAATATACTGGCCATATCAGATGGATATTTCAAGAATTTCAAATTCTATGATCCCGGAAGGAGTCTGTACCTGTGCAATTTCGCCTTTCTTTTTACCCAGCAATCCTTTTCCTATGGGAGATGAAACGGCCAGTTTGCGCTCTTCCAGGTTGGCTTCACTCTCCCCTACCAGCGTAACTTCCATGATCGATTTGTCTTTCATGTTGCGGATCTTAACCTTATTCATGATCTGCACGGTATGTGTATTGAGCCGGGACTCATCCACCACCCTGGCGTTGGCTATCAGATTTTGAAGTTTGGAGATTTTCAGTTCCAGCAATCCCTGTGCGTCTTTGGCCGCATCATATTCGGCATTCTCGGACAAGTCTCCCTTGTCCCGGGCTTCGGCAATGGCACGGGCGGCTGCTTCACGTTCCACGGAAGTCAGACGGTGCAATTCTTCTTTTAATTTCTCCAGGCCTTCGGCTGTGAGATAATGAGTCTTGGTCATAACGTTCTCTTTAATTAAAGCAGAAGAAGAATCCTGCACATGCAGGACTCTTCTTAATGACAAATATAATACTTCTTTATGAATCAACCAAATTCGTCGAACTTCGGCTTCAGTATCTCCGAATATAGGACGGCTTCTTTGGCATTGAAACCGAATTTCTTTTTATTAGTCCCTATTTTTTTATTCATGTGAGGGTCAGTTATTGCATTCGGAGAGGTGGCCGGAGTGGCTTCCTCGGGTAATTCGTTACTTTCAATGGTAGGTCTGGAGGCCTGGAACGTATATTCGTGGCGGGTTTCGGGTTCCTCAGGATAATTCAGGTCACGACGTACGGGAGGAGCAGCGGTAGTTTTCCGCTTTTTTTGCCGGGCGTTGATGATCCCGAAAGTTATTGCCAGTACGCTCAACAACAGGGTTACCAGGGTTTCGGAATTCATAACAATGCTTGTTTGTCTTTGTTCAGTTGTTCTTTTAAGGCATCCAGGGAAGGAAATGCGATTTCCTGCCTGTGGTGTTTCAGTACCCGGACCGTAATATCCAGCCCGTAAATGTCATCATCAAACCCAAAGATATGTGTTTCAATGGTATGTTCCAAATTATTAGCTACGGTGGGACGAAATCCGATATTCATCATGCCATGGTGCCACTGACCGTTTACCCACGCTTCTACCTTATATACGCCGTTTGCAGGCACCTGTTTTAATGGTTCGTAAAGTTGCATGTTGGCCGTGGGAAAACCCAGCGTCCTTCCAATCCGGTTGCCTTCCACAACAACGCCGTGCAGGGTAAACGGATAGCCCAACCACCTGTTTGCAGATTCCATGTTTCCGGCAGAAATGGCAGCCCGGATTTTTGTAGAGCTGATATGTTCCCTTTCCGGGGTAACAAATTCGCGAACCCTGATGATTTGAAGCCCCATTTGCCCGGCCTGCAGGTCCATTTTTGAGGAATCGTACACCCCGTCACAACCCAGTCTGTGGTTGTATCCGGCAACCAGGATCTTCACGCCGTAATGGTCTAACAGGTAGTCTCTGAAAAAAGAACCTGCCGGCAATGCTGAAAAATCTCTTGTGAAGGGGATGATCTGAATGTCATCCACCCCCATTCCCAGGATCATTCTCTTCTTTTCCTCCAGGGTAGTCAGCAAACGGAACCGCTGGGCATCCTGCTGTAAAACAGCCCTGGGATGTGGCCAGAAAGTAACCACCAGGCTTTTGCCACCCTGTTGCCGCGCTGTTTCAACCAACGCGGTCAAAACTGCTTTGTGTCCCAGGTGGACTCCGTCAAAAAAACCTGTTGCCGCTACAACCATTTTACCAAAGCAAAATCCTGCCGGTGTGGCATTTTGGGGTTATTGGCATAGATCCGGGAAGCTATGTAATAGGAACCTGCCGATTGTGGTACCAGTTTACATACGTATACGGCTTCTCCGTTATTGACTTCTTCCAGCGTGTATGGAATGATGCTGTCAATGATTACCTCTCCGTCTTTACCCCGGATCGTGATGACCATCTCAACACCAATGTCATCTGCCGAAAGGGCTCCAAGGTAAATTTTCACGCGGGATTCGCTTTCACTTCCCAAAGTAAGAATGTCTTTGCTGTCGTTGGGATGGGTGTAGGTTAGCACTTCCAGGGATCCCCATTCCCGTTCCAGTTTTCGTTTCCAAAAAGCCGTTTCCCTTGCCTGGGCATAATTGTCTTTAACCATTTGGGCATATCTTTTTTGGAGCGGCTCGTAGAATTTCACCTGGTAATCTTCCATCATGCGGTTGGTAGTATAGTTACCTGCTACGTATGCCACCGTGTTTTTAATATGCCGGATCCATTCCACGGGAACCCCTTCTTTGTTCCGTTTGTAGAACAACGGAACGATCTCATTTTCAAGCATGTTATAGATTATGGCCGCATCCATCTCGTCCTGGTATTCCTGGTTTTCATAGGTCCGTTCTTCGGATAATGCCCAGCCGGCTCCCGTTCGATATCCTTCTACCCACCAACCATCCAGGACACTGAAATGCATTACGCCGTTCAATGAAGCTTTTTCCCCGCTGGTACCGGAAGCTTCCAGTGGACGTGTAGGTGTGTTCATCCAGACATCCACTCCCTGAACCAGGCGCTTGGCCATTTCCATATTGTAATTGGGCAGGAATAGTACCTTGCCCATAAAACGTGGCATACGCGATACATCAACAATGCGTTTTATCAGATCCTGACCTGCTTTGTCATTAGGATGGGCTTTCCCGGCAAAGAGAAACTGTACGGGATGTTTGGGATTATTTACCAGAGCATCCAAACGGTCCAGGTTTGAGAACAACAGGTGTGCTCGTTTATAGGTAGCAAAACGCCGGGCAAAACCAATGGTTAGAATGTCCTTGCTCAGGGCAGCCCGGATGGATACTACGTCCTTGGGAGAATAAAATTCAGGGGCTTTTTCCGTACTGGACAATGCGTCTATGATTCTGTCCATAAGTTTAGCCCTCAATTTATTGCGAACGTCCCATATCTCGTTATCTTCAATGTCTAAAAATGCTTTAAAACACTCTTTATCATAATGATGGGTACCAAAATCAGGACCGAAAACGCGCGCATGTACATTTTTCCATTCAGAGGCCGTCCAGGTATGGTAATGCACCCCGTTGGTAACATAATCCACGTGCGACTCCTGGGGCAGGTATCCCGGCCAGAGGGGATTGAGTATATCCCGGCTTACCTGTCCGTGTAGCTTGCTTACTCCGTTGATCTCCTGGGACAGGTTCGCAGCCAGGAAACTCATGGAAAATTTTTCATTTGCCTGGCAAAAAACGGATTTACCCAGTGCCATAAGGGTTTCCCAGGAAGTTTTAAGACGGTCCGGGTAATGCGAAAAATAGGGACGCAACATATCTTCGGTAAAAGCATCGTGTCCGGCAGGAACCGGTGTATGTGTTGTAAATAGTGATGATGCCCTTACGACTTCTCTGGCCTCTTCAAAAGACAGGTTTTCTTCTATCACATATTCCCTTATACGTTCCAATCCGGTGAAAGCTGCATGTCCCTCGTTGCAGTGATAGATATCGGCATCTATACCCAGGGCGCGTAATGCCCTGATACCTCCCACTCCAAGGAGCAATTCCTGCTTAAGCCTGTTTTCCCAGTCTCCACCATAGAGTTGGTGGGTGATGGGACGGTCTTCGGGCAGGTTGTCTTCAAAATCGGTATCCAGCAGGTATAAAGCTGTTTTACCAATATCAACCCGCCATATTCTGGCATACACATTCCTTCCGGGGAATGCGATGCTTATGGTAGTCCAGTTGTCCTGGCTATCCCGGACCGGCATAACAGGTATTTTCTGGAAATCAATCACCTCCCTGTCGCTAACCTGATCTCCATGCGCCGATAAGAACTGACGGAAATAACCGTAACGGTATAACAATCCTACACCTGTTATGGGAACTCCCTTGTCTGAAGATTCTTTCAGGTAGTCCCCTGCCAGGATCCCCAATCCTCCGGAATAGATCTTCAGGGTCCAGTCCAGACCGTATTCCATACTAAAATAGGCAATACGAGGGCCCTTCATTTCCTGACGGGCGTGCATGTATTCCCGGAAACGAGCTTCCACGCTGTCCAGTTGTTCCAGGAACGTCTTGCTTTTTTCCAGAACTTTATATTTCTTATAGGGTATTTTATCCAGCAATACAATGGGATTTTTTTCCACCTGGCGCCATAGATCCGGATCTATGCCCGAAAAGATCTTTCGGGCATCCTGGTTCCATGACCACCATAAATTTCTTGACAATACTTCCAGAAAAAGCAATCTTTGAGGTAACTGTTTTTGTATGGTAACAGGAGACCAGGTGGGTGTGGAGCTGAGCAGATTCCTGTGGAGAGTGGAACACTCGTCTCTTTTAACGGGAAAAGCGCCCATGTTTTCCACTATTTTTGCCAGGGCTATGGCATAAGCTTTCCTGTAATACTTCAATTGGTTATCCCATAGGGCGATCGTAGAAACATCGCGGGCATTTTCTTTCAACTTATTCGCTTCCCGGGACGTCAAAAGGCTCATTTTTCTTACCACGGCAGCCACGTCTTTTACAACGGATTCGTGGTTGTTGTCGTTGCGGTGAATGATCTCTATGGCCGGGTGGTCCTTCTTATACATTTTATCAACCCACAGCCCGAATCCGGCCAAGGAAGTAGTAACGGTAGGTACATGGAAGGCAAGGCTTTCCAGCGGGGTATAGCCCCAGGGTTCGTAATAAGACGGAAAAATGGAAAGATCCAGACCAATAAGCAATTCATAATAGGTTTTGCTTATAAGTCCGTCATCCCCGTTTAGGTAACTGGGAATAAAAAACACTTTTACATGGTTCTTTTCCGAATTCTGCAAATTTTGCTCCCGCAATACATTGAGGACCGGATCGTATTCAGGTTCATTAAGAATATGAGTAGTGAACAGGTCATCGTAGTTTTTCCTGGGTCCTTTATGATACGCCGGAATCATAAGAAAGGCCAGGATCTCGCGATCGGAGGATCCCCTTTCCCTGTCCAACATGGCCATAGCTTCCAGGAAAACGTCTATTCCTTTATTTTTGTATTCGTAACGTCCGCTTATTCCTACCAAAAAGGCATTCGGGTCCACTTCCCGGTGAAGCATGCGTGCGGCGATTTCCAATAACTTTTGCCTTCCCTGTTGACGGGTTTCTTCAAATTGCTCCTCTTTGGGCGTTATGCTGTTTTCAAAACCGTTGGGAGTAACAATGTCCACTTTCTTTTCCAGGAAATGACTGCACTCCCGGGCAGTGATATCACTTACGGTAGTAAAGGCGTCGGCATTGAAAGCAGCCGTTTTTTCCAGGGAATGTTTGGCTATAATATTGTATTCACGGGCTTTTTCAGTAGGATTATACATTTCCATATTATCGTACAGGGGAAGCATGTTTCCTGCAATGGAACGTCCCACAACCGTGGCATGGGTCGTAAAAGTGGTGGCTACCGGGATTTTTACGGATTTCAGGTACAACAGGCCCATGCCAGTCATCCATTCATGGAATTGGGCCACACTCTTGTGATGAGGGGCCAGGTTAAAGCGCACAAAACTCTCAATGACGATCCCTGATGCATATCCGAACAGGGCGGGTTCAATATAATCCCATTGTCCGCTAATGGAATCAAGTTTGTATTTTTTCCAGAAATCAGTAAATATTTCGTCTTTTATTGATATATAGGATGAAAAATCCACCAGCACGGCTATGGGATTTCCCGGCACATTCCAGCGTCCTACCCGTATCCTCAGTCCGTCCTGCGCGGCACGGTCCCTCCAGGAGCGCAACAGCCGGGGGTCTTCCAGAAACTCGGGATTCTGTTTTGTTTCTCTCCATACATCAGGGCCTATCAGAATATGCCTGTTTTCCATTTCTTTGGACATATTCAACGCCTTGGTCGCAATTACGGTATGGATTCCTCCTACCTTATTACAGACTTCCCAACTCACTTCAAACAAATAATCGGGACTAAGATTCAATTCACTCTTCATACTTTCTTTTTAGTGGTGCGTAGCGTAATATCGCTCAGCACGTTCATATAATTAATAAAGGCCTCGTAAGGGGTATCGTAGGGATTGAAATATTTATGTACGTCCCCGTCCGAAAAGAATTTGGTACACATATAATAAAAATGGTCACTAGCCTGCAGCCTGCGAAAATCACGTTGCATACGGGCATCGTTGCTTTCCCTGACCTGGTTTTCTATTTTATACAGATTTACAAACGCTTCCTTTTGCAATTCATTCCCCAGCCAGGCACTGATATCTCTTTCTTCATCTGCCCAGGATATGGCGTAGGGAACGTTTAAAGGTGCAATAGGCTGATGTTTTTCAGCCGCTTGTGTGGGAGTAAGCATCTCAATCCCCGAATGATTAAGAACCATGCCGGGTAACGCCTTCAGGAAGTCAAATATTCCGGAGGAAACCTTTTGGTGTTCCCCAAAACTTTCGTAATCCATAAATATGTTCAGGATATCATCTTTTTCAAGTGCCCCTGCTACCCAGGAAGCGTATTTTTCTGCCGTGAGAGGCCAGTCTCCCCAGTTCCTGTCGGAGAAACGAAAAGCGATGTCGTCACTTAGCCTGAAATTTCTCAGAAGCAATTTCAATTTGGGGTTCAGAGCATTTACATAAAGGTAATTCGGGCTTTTCCAGCCCATTATGTGTCGCGCACCTTCTGTCAACATGGTACTGAAACCCATTCCCGATACCATTTCACCAATGGTGTCCGAGTAGATCAGCTCGGTATTCCTGAAAGCAGTCGGTTTTTGTCCAAAATATTTTTCCACTGCCTTGACGTGCATCGTCGTCTGATCCTTGAATTTTTTAGGTGAGATTAACGAGGAAAGAGAATGGGAATACGTCTCGGCAAGAAATTCCACACACCCGGTATCTGCCAATTCCCTGAAAGAGTCCAGGGCCTGCGGAGCAAATTGCTCCATTTGTTCCAAGGCTATCCCGCTCACGGAAAAGGCTATCCGGAAGGCACCGTCGTATTTTTTGATCAGTTCCAGCATCAACCGGTTGGCGGGTATGTAGCACCGGTCAGCCACCCGTGACATGATGGTCTTGTTGGCAAATTCATCAAAATAATCGTGGTTTTTTCCTATGTCAAAGAACCGGTATTGACGTAACCTGTAAGGTTGATGCACCTGAAAGTACAAACAGAGTGTCTTTTTCATATTATTGGATTTTTGATTTTTCCCGGGTCACAGATTCGTAGATATCCCTGACTTTGAGTGCGGCATTGTCCCACTTCAGAGCGTTTACCTCTTCCAGCCCGCACCGTACAGTCATGGCTGATAAAGCAGGATAGGTCAAAAGGCCGTATATGGCATCGGCAAGGGCATTGACATCCCAAAAATCTACTTTTATGGCATGGTGCAGCACCTCGGCTACGCCCGATTGTTTTGATATGATAGTCGGAACGTTAGCCCTCATTGCTTCCAGAGGCGAAATTCCAAACGGTTCAGATACCGAAGGCATAACGTAGACATCCGAATAAGCAAACATATTTTTTACGTCTTCTCCTTTTAAAAAACCGGTAAAATGAAAGTTCGGGGAAATGCCCAGTTTGGCCACACGCCGGACAGCACGGTTGAACATGTCTCCGCTGCCTGCCATGACAAAACGGACATTTTTGGTTTTTTGAAGGACCTTGTAGGCCGCTTCTATAAAATATTCAGGGCCTTTCTGGAAAGTGATCCTTCCCAGGAATGTGACAATTTTTTCCGGAACACCGCGGGTAATCTCGCGGTGTTCGCGTGAACTGAAGTCTACGGCATTGTGAACGGTTATAACTTTTCCCGGATCAATATGGTAACGGTTGATGATTGTGTTGCGGGTCAGATGGCTTACGGCGATCACTTTGTCTGCGGCTTCCATACCCCTTTTTTCCAGGTCGTATACCTGTGTATTGATGTTCTCTCCGGAGCGGTCAAATTCCGTGGCATGCACGTGTATGACCAATGGTTTTCCCGATACACGTTTGGCGGCTATTCCGGCCATATAGGTAAGCCAGTCATGGGCATGGATCACATCAAATTGATTTTGACGGGCTATTGCCGCTGCTACCAGGGAATAACGCATGACTTCTTCCATCAGGTTTTTCCCGTATTTGCCTGAGAACTGATACTTTTGTCCAAATGATATCCTGAATTCTTTCCATTCTTTTTCCCGTTCCAAATCAACTTTTTCCTCAAATTCATCGGGTCCCAGGTATGGAATCAGGTTGGATGTAACTTTCAGGAATTGTACTTTGTCAAAGATCCGGCGGGCTTCCTGTTTTGTGTGAAAGGCAGCTACATCACTGGCATTTATGATGCGTACGGCTGTCTGATCCTCATCTCCGGAGGCAGAGGGCATCACAAAGAGCACTTCAACTTGCTGCTTCGCCAGACCCCGGGTAAGACCGTCACAGGCAGTTCCCAGTCCGCCGGCTATATGGGGCGGGAACTCCCATCCGAACATTAATACTTTCATAGTTTTCTGTGTTTTTCTATGAGTTTGATAATTCGCAACAATTCGGAAACACTGCGGACATTGGATATGCATCCGTGTGGGCGGTGAGGCGGATTTCCGTCGTACAACTCGGCAATGGATCCCACCCCATGCTCGGCAATGTCTTCTTCAAAAACACGAATGATATCCTGTGCACATGAGGAAAAGGATTTTCCGTGAATGCGGAATTGAGCATCTATGTAATGCCCTAGCAACCACGGAAATACGGATCCCTGCTGGTAAGCGGTATTCCTTTTTTGCGCGTTACCTTCGTAATGACCTTCAAATAATGGATTCTTGGGAGACAATGTCCTCAGACCGCGAGTTGTAAGCAACTCTTTGGAGCAAATCGCCAATACGGTATTTATTTTTTCGTCATTCAGCGGTGTGTACGGTAAGGAACAGGCAAACAACTGGTTGGGCCTTGTATAATTGTTCTGGCCTTCCCGGTCAACGTAGTCTGCCAGCTGAGAAAGTGATTCACACCAGAATGTGGGTAAAAAGTTTTCTTTGATCAATTCGGGTATGTCCCTGAATTCTTTTTCAAACTTCTTATCTCCGTTGTCCCGTGCAAGTTCCAAAGCGAAACAAACAGCATTGTACCACAGGGCAGATACTTCCACGACGTAACCTGCCCTGGGTGTCACCGGTTTGCCATCAATTTCGGCATTCATCCAGGTAAGCGAGGTCCCTTCTTTTTCTGCCCAGATCAATCCGTTGGGATGCATTTGTACTATTTGTGTACCGTTTTTATAGTTTCGCAACACTTCTTTCAGAAAGGTCCCGTATAAACGCCACAGAGACTGCTTGTCGCCTGTAGCATGCAGGTATTGCTGTAAAGACCAGAACACCCATAAAGGGGCATCGGCAGACAAGTAAAGGTTGTTTTTGTCAGCTATCAGGGTGTCCAGAGCCGATGTAAACATACTGTAATCCGCGCTTTCTGCGGTAAGTGTCAGCCCCGGCAGGGCTATGGCTGTGTCCCGGGGGCATATGCCGAGCCAGGGATAGCCTGCTATCACCTGGGTTTTTCCGTTTCTGTTTATCAGGAACTGAGAAGCAGACAATTTCAGGCAATTTTTAAAGGAATCCCGGGAAGGCCTTTTTTCCAGTTCGTTGGCAAATATGGTTTTCAGCCGGGAAGGATTGGCCGGAACAAGCGAAGCAGAAAATACTATGCTTTGCCCTTTGCGTATGGGACATTCAAAATACCCGGGAACAAAAAGGTCTTCGTGATATTCATAACCACGGGTACTTTCCTGCAGGTATTCAATGTTTTTATACCAGTCTGGATACCTTATAAATTCATTTTGGACATTCAACTGCATATACAGACGGGGAAATCCTTCGTACAAACGGTACCCCACTCCTTTTTCCACATTTGTGTGAAAGATATCTGCTGCCAGATTGGCATGTGTTAATTCGTGGATACTGCGAAAGGCCAAAAAAGGCTTTAGCCTTAAGGTTGTCGGTGAATGTGCATCCAGGAGAGTATACCGGATGAGCAATTGTTCCTTGTTATGCAGAAAAACAATTTCTTTGCGAAAGATCATACCCCCGATCCGGTAAGTCAGAATTATGCTTTTATCTATCTCAAAATCAACAATGTACTTATGTCCGCGCGGTTCGTATATCCCGGGATAGCGGTGAATGCCCAGGTTAAAAGCCTGGTTGTGCTGAATGAGCGTTTCATCCAGAGTAGACAAGAGAATATAACTGCCGCCTCCCAGTTCGTCTACGGGGACGACAAACAATCCGTGATATTTCCGGGTATTACATCCCACCAGCGTGGTATTGAGGTATCCTCCGGCGCGGTTTGTTGCCAGAATCTCCCGGGGCAGGGAGTATTCCAGATTTCCCAATTCGTGTTTGTTGAACTGTAAATATGCCATAGTTTTTTTGTTATTGCATAAGCTTGCAATATACTAATTTATTCTCTATTAAATACCATTGCACTGCGTGCCGGCAGGTACAGCAAAAGGTCATTGGTACCTCCCCGGGGAAGTGTAAAATGAACCGTTTCTTTGTCGTTCCTTCCAAAGCCGCCGTATAACGGATCATCGGTATCCAGAATGCAGCGATATGAACCGGGATCCACTTCCATGCCGTAATCCTTGTAAGACTTTGCAGGACTCAGATTAAAAACAAAGAGCAACCTTCCCCGTTCAAAAGCCAGAACCTGTGATCCGATATCCTGAACTACAGGATGCGGGGGATTACTATACAAATTTTGTGCCCCGGCCAGGGTGATCATATCACGATCAAAAAGCTCAAGCTGTCCATAGCGTAACGATCCGTTGTCGGCAAGAGACCATTGCCTGCGGGCATAATGATAGCTCCACCCGTTACCTTCCCTCGGAAAATCTATCCATTCCGGATGTCCGAATTCGTTACCCATAAAATTGAGGTATCCGTCCCCAGCCGTAGCCATGGAAAGCAGGCGGATAATCTTGTGCAGTGCCATTCCCCTGTCTACAACCAGAGATTGAATGTCTTTGCTCATAGAAGTATACATCTCCTTGTCTATTAGCCTGAATATTACAGTTTTGTCACCTACCAAAGCTTGGTCGTGACATTCGGCATAGGAAATGGTGTGTTCGTCCCTGCGTTTGTTGGTCAGTTCGTAAAATATGTCTCCAACATGCCAGTCTTCGTCTTTGACTTCCTTGATCCATTTGATCCAGTTATCGGCAACCCCCATGCTCATGCGAAAGTCAAATCCGATGCCTCCTTTTTCGAACGGATAAGCCAGGGTAGGCATACCGCTAACATCTTCTGCTACGGTAATGGCATTGGGGTTGCAGTCGTGTATAAGCTTGTTGGCCAGACCCAGGTAGGTTATAGCATCTTCGTCCTGGCTCCCGTCAAAGTAGTGTCCGTATTCGGTAAAAGCCCTTCCCAGACCGTGGTCGTAATACATCATTGAGGTAACGCCGTCAAAGCGGAACCCGTCCAGGTGGTATTCTTTCAGCCAGTATTTTACATTTGAAAGCAGAAAATGCATGACTGCTCCTTTTCCGTAATCAAAACAGCGGGAAGACCACAACGTGTGTTCTCCGCGCGGACCGGCATGAAAGTACAGATCGTATGTACCGTCAAACCGGCTGAGCCCTTCAACTTCATTTTTAACGGCATGCGAATGTACAAGGTCCAGTATGACAGCAATGCCCAAGGCGTGAGCTTCGTCTATTAGTTTTTTTAAACCCTCCGGGGTGCCAAACCGGGAACTGACCGCAAAAAAGTTGGAAACCTGGTATCCGAAAGAGCCGTAATAGGGATGTTCCTGAATGGCCATAAGCTGCAGGGTGTTGTATCCCAGCCTTGCAATACGTGGCAAGACTTTTTTCCGGAACCAGTCAAAGTCCGCAACCGAGGGTTCTTCACCACTCATGCCAATGTGGGCCTCGTATATAAGGGGATTATTTACCCGGGGCGGATTTTCATGTTTCCATTTATAAGGAACGGAGGGATACCATACCTGGGCACTGAAGATCTTGGTTTCAGGATCCTGGACACACCGACGGGTATAAGCCGGGAGTCTTTCTCCCGACCCGCCGGGCCATTCAATGAGCCATTTATACAATTGACCATGTTGCAACATTTCCTTTGGCAGTTCAAGTTCCCAGTTTCCCATGCCAACCGGTCTGAAGGCATAAGCCGGATCCTTTTTCCACCCGTTACATTCTCCTACCAGGTATATTGCCCCGGCGTTGGGAGCCCATTCCCGGCAAATCCATTTGCCGCGTGTTTTGTGAAGCCCGTAATAGAGGTGATTGTTAAAAATATCGCAGAACCGCTCCTGTGAGCCTTGTAACTCCAGGGCTTTTTGCAGACGCATTTGATGCCGGCGCCAAATAACAGGTTTAAAAGGTTTCAGGTACGTGTCCTGTTCCCATATTTCCAGATTTTCCATCATCAAAAATTATAACGTAACATACAATTCAGTCGCCATGTGCATCCTTTCCTGCCATCATGATCTTTCCGGTCACCGTATATGGCTTCAATTCCCAGCATCCCGTACTGGTAAACCGTCCAGAAAGTATTTATGGCAGCATAATTGGTCTTCCGGTAAAAATAATCCGGTGCATTTTCATAAGGGTCTACATGAACAGCCGAATAGACCAGTCCTGTAAAACATTTTTCATTCCAGTGGTGTTCCCAGGCAGCATAATACCCTAAGGCGCGAATTTTATCAAAATTGCCCTGACTATTAATATAAACATCGTATCCCAGACCGCCCAGGTCCTGGATATAATGCCCTATACCGGCTCCCCCGGTTGCCTGGAACATAAGAACATCACTGCGGGTAAGGTCAATATGGCCTGACAGGGCAAGTCCGTACCCCCTTTGATTCTCCATGAAACGTAGAACTCCGGCCAATTGCATATGCCATTTAGGCCTGTCATAACCCGCTGAAAGTATCAGATCGGGAAAACGTTGTCCCATGATTTGCACATCATCCAAAACCATATTTTCAGGTACATCCAGCATGGTAATTTCCGGATCCTCAAGGGATGCAAAAAACCTGAACCCGTTGGTCCACATCCAACCATACCTTATTTGTGGCTGTCGAAGACCGTTCAGTCCGGATGGGCCTTCTCCGTCGACAGTAGCCGGGGAAGCTTTCAGATCCATGATATTGCTCCAGGTCTGTCCTATCAAAAAATGTTTTACGGACAAGTAGGCATGTTTCATAGAAAAAGTATTTCCCTGGGCTGAAAAACCTCCTTCAATATAAGCCTGAACTTTCCCCAAACGAGTATCTCCAATCAGCTGAAAGAAAATCCGGGAATTACTGGCATCCAGGCTGAAACGCCCACTTCGCAAGGAAGAATGGTCAATGGGGATCAAAGCGGTGATCATATCCCTGGAAAGGAAGCCGGTACCGTCGTAATAAGCGTAACAGGAAACATACCCTCCCATTCCAAATAAATAATTCCCGGTACTGTCAATCATCACAAAACGCGGAGGTAAAGGATCATGAAACACCTGGGAAGCAGATTCTTTGAGTAAGTTTATGATCGGATGGGAAAGTGTGTCGGTTTTCGATAGTTTTAGACGTGTTTGACCCGCCACCGGTTGAAGGGCTGTTATAAGCAGCAGTATTGATGCCGGGACCAGCAAACGTATGTTATTCCTTTTCATAGGAATCGAGCGTTTTTTCAGCATCTTCCTGAACCTGATGTAAATAATTCTTGCAAAAGGCAACCAGTTCCAGGGCCCTTTTTACTTTTGTCGAGATCACACCCAGATCAGCATCGGGTTGCTCCAGCGATGCTACCAGCGTATCCAGTTCTTCCCTTGCCTGTTCGTAATTCAGCTCTGTTTTCTTTTTCATATAGAATTATAGTTCAACGTTTTCCACCATTGCATCAAAAGCTCCTTTTCTGACTACGGTATGCACTTTGTCTCCGGGTTTCAGCATGGCAGCGTCCCTTATGGTTTTACCCTCACACAATGTCAGGGAATAACCTTTCTCAAGCAATGTGAGCGGATTGTTCTTGCGGATGCGCTGTTCCAGGATATCCAGTGTATGGGCGTGTTGCTGAACAAGCCACCTGACGGCACCTTTTATGTCTTTCAGCATATGCCCCAAATCTTGATTTTCCCGGCTGATCCGGTTGTATACAGCGCGTTCCAGCCTATGGGACAATTGAATCAGACTATCTTCTTCCTGTTCCAGCAAACCTGCCAGAAAATCAGCCACGGCTGTAGGTGTTTTCAGCGACATGGCTGCCACCCTGTCGGCTATGTGTGTATCCCTCTGGTGACCTATACCGGTTATTACCGGCAGAGGAAACTGGGCTATGTGTGCAGCCAGGTCGTAATTATCGTAACAATGCAGGTCTGCAACGGCACCTCCTCCGCGTATCATTATGAGCAGATCAAAAGGAATTGCGGTATTTGCTACCTGTTCCATGGCTTTAATGATGCTGTCCGGGGCATCGCTTCCCTGCATAAGTGCCGGATACAATTTTATCAGGAAACCAAAGCAAGAAGCCCCAAGGTGATTGGTAAAGTCCTGGTATCCGGCAGCTGTCGGGGAAGAAATTACCGCCAGACGCAGGGGTATTCGGGGAAAGGGCAATTCTCTGTTCATGTTCAGGATCCCTTCTCGTTCCAATCGTTCCAGGGTTTTTCTTCTTTCCAGCTCCAACCCTCCCAGTGTGTATGAAGGATCTATATCACTCACTACCAGGCTGAGTCCATAGAGCGCGTGAAACCGGGGCTCCACGCACAACAGCACTTGTAACCCGGCACGAAGTTCCATGCCGGCAGTAGTTCTGAAAAAGGGGCTCAGCATGGAAAAGACACCTGCCCAGATGACAGCCTGGGCTTTAGCCAGCAGTTTGTCAGTTTGGGGTTCTTTCTGCACCAGTTCCAAATGGCAATGACCGTTGCGTACATCCATCCGGCTAATTTCTGCACGCACCCAGCAAGGTTCTTTAAAAGCTTCATTAACAGCACATTCCAGTCGCTTTTGTAAATCTATCAGATCCAGCCTCTCCATGTTACAAATTTACGTTAAAATCTCAGAAAAACGTTACCTTAGCCTCATGGAAATAAATCACGCCATTTTCCAGGGAAGTTTCACAAAAACAGAAGGACCTGAGGGAAACGCACCGGTTGAGTTTGCTTTTATTGGAAGGTCCAACGTGGGAAAATCTTCCCTTATAAATATGCTGTGCAGGACAAAAGGACTGGCACATACGTCCTCCACACCGGGCAAAACACAATGCATCAACAAATTTCTTATTAACGGACAATGGATCATAACCGATCTTCCCGGATACGGATTCGCCAAAATTTCCAAAACTATCAGGGCTCGTCTGGAAGTCATGATCCAAAATTACATAAACCGTACACCACAAATGGTCCTATTGTTTGTATTGTTGGATTGCAGGCATCCGTTACAGAAAATAGATCTGGATTTTCTTATGAAACTGGGATCCTGGCAAATTCCTTTTGCTTTGGTACTTACCAAAGCGGACAAACTGTCCAAAACAGCTCTGCAAAAACAAACCAACAGTTTTATAGAAGCGCTTTCCATTTACTGGGAACCCCTTCCCCCGTTATTTGCCGTATCTTCAAAAACAGCTTCCGGCAGAAAAGAACTTCTGGAATATATGGAATCTGTACTTGAGGAAAACAGGTGATTGTCCATTTTCTTATTATCTTTGCCCCATCTAACCTAAGGGACAATGGATCATCTGCATTTATTTAAAATATTCTCCTGTCGCGGATCCCGATATCTTGCCGAACGTATTGCTTCTCACCTGAGTATGCCCCTGGGGCTGTCATCGGTCACTGTGTTCAGCGACGGAGAATTTCAACCGGCTTTTGACGAAAGCGTCAGAGGTTCCACCATTTTTATCATTCAATCCACTTTCCCCCCGGTTGATAACCTCTTTGAACTTCTGCTGACCATCGATGCAGCAAAAAGAGCCTCGGCTTACAAAGTGATTGCAGTAATCCCATATTTCGGCTGGGCAAGGCAGGACCGTAAAGACAGACCAAGGGTCTCGATCGGGGCCAAGATGGTTGCTAACCTGCTGGAAGCTGCAGGCTGCGACAGGGTTATGACTATGGACCTGCATGCGGACCAGATCCAGGGATTCTTTGATTTTCCTGTTGATCACGTGTATTCAAGTTCCGTTTTTGTTCCTTACATTAAAAACCTGAATCTGGAAAATCTGTCGGTGGCAGCTCCCGATATGGGGGGTGCCAAAAGAGCCAATGCCTATTCCCGGAAACTGGAATGTCCGCTGATCATTTGTCATAAATCCCGGGAAAAAGCGAACGTTGTGGGAAGCATGACTGCCATAGGAGATGTGAAGGACAGGAATATCATCATCCTGGACGATATGATAGATACAGCCGGAACGATCGCACGGGCTTCGGAAATGATGATGTCAAAAGGTGCCCGCAGCGTAAGGGCTATGGCCACCCATCCTGTTTTGTCCGGACTGGCATACAATACAATAGCCAATTCGTCCCTGGAAGAGGTGATAGTTACCGATACCATTCCCTTATGTTCGGATCCTAACGTAGACAAGGGCAAAATCAAAGTGTTATCCATAGCACGTGAATTTGCAGATATTATCAACAAGGTATACAATTACCAGTCTATCAGCAGTAAATTCACTCTATAATGAAAACGTCAGAAGAGATCTACAGGACACTGACCCACGGCATCAGGCAATTTTTTAGTGAAGCCGGTAAAGAACGTGCCGTAGTTGGCATATCGGGGGGGATTGACTCTGCCGTTGTGGCTTGCCTGGCACAGGACGCCCTGGGCAAAGAGAACGTTCACGGACTGATGATGCCCGGGCCCTATTCTACAGTTCATTCCCTTACAGATGCACTGAAATTATGCACCCTCAACGAGATTGCTTATAACATAATACCTATTGACCCCATATTTCACAAGTTTGTACGTGAGCTGGCTCCGGTCTTTGAACACGCTCCGCACGATGTCACTGAAGAAAATATTCAGGCACGGATCAGGGCTGTCCTCCTGATGGCCTATTCCAATAAAAAGGGTCATCTGGTCCTCAACACAAGCAATAAAAGCGAACTGGCCATGGGTTACGGAACATTGTACGGAGATCTGGTTGGAGCCCTGATGGTCATTGGTGATATATACAAAACGGATGTCTACGATCTGGCGGCATACCTGAACAGGAACGGAGAACGCATACCGGCCCACACCATAAAAAAAGAGCCCTCTGCCGAGTTGCACATAGACCAGAAAGACAGTGACTGCATGCCCGAATACGAAGAACTGGACCCCATTCTTTACGGACTTATTGAAGAGGGCAGGTCTGCCGATGATACCGCTCTGGGTGGAGGAGGAACAGGAAAAGCAGCGTGGGTTGCCACAAAAATTAAACAAACCTCTTTCAAAGGACATCAGTTACCTCCGCTTCTTGTGGTCACGGATAATCCATTGCTCCCGGAATACAAGTGTTTAAGGTATAACTCATGACCGTTTTCCTGCTAACTCTTATTTTACTAGCCCTTGGGATCACAGGGATGAGTATTGCCGTGATCTTTAGTAAAAACGGAAGATTCCCGGATTCTTCCATCGGCAGGAATAAAAACATGAAGGACCGGGGAATCATGTGTCCCAACCAGGAAGAACGAACCCTTTTGAAAAAAAACAAAAATGAGCATTGTTGCGATTGTAGGCAGACCTAATGTGGGAAAATCCACTTTATTTAACAGACTGGTGGGAAAACGCCAGGCGATCGTGGATCAGACTGCGGGCGTAACCCGTGACCGTCATTACGGCAAAACAGACTGGAACGGCAGGGAGTTTTCTATAATTGATACGGGTGGTTATGCTGAAAATACAGAAGATATCTTTGAAGAACAGATCCGTAAACAGGTTATGCTTGCCATAGAAGAATCAGATGCCGTGATCTTTGTGGTAGATGTACAGACCGGCATAACCGATTACGACCAGAGCATTGCCCGGATACTCAGAAAATCGGACAAAGCGGTAATTGTGGCCGTGAACAAAGTGGATCACGGAGGAAAAATATACGACTCCTATGAATTTCATGCCCTGGGTTTGGGAGATCCCGTATCCATAGCTGCCGTTAGCGGAAGCGGTACGGGAGACCTTTTGGATAAAGTACTGGAAATGCTTCCTCAGGATCAATCCTCAGAGGAAGAACATGAAATACCGCATATTGCTATTGTGGGAAGGCCTAATGTGGGAAAATCATCCTTAACCAATGCTTTTCTGGGAGAAGAAAGGAATATTGTAACACCGCTGGCCGGTACCACAAGGGATGCCATAACAACACGGTACAATAAATTCGGACATGATTTTATGCTGGTAGACACTGCCGGCCTGAGAAAAAAAACAAAGACAAAGGAAGATCTGGAATTTTATTCTTCCATGAGGGCCGTAAGGGCCATTGAGTATTCAGACGTATGCATCCTGATGCTTGACGCCACCCTTGGGGTAGAATCCCAGGACATGAACATTTTTCAGCTTATCATCCGGAACAAAAAAGGATGTGTTATTGTAGTCAACAAATGGGATTTGGTTGAAAAAGAGACCAACACGTTGAAGGAATACGAAAAAAATGTCCGGGAACGCCTGGCTCCGTTCAATGATGTTCCAATTATTTTTTCGTCTGTGGTTAAAAAACAACGAATCATGAACGTGCTGAATGCAGCGGCCAAAGTATTTGAAAACAGATCCCGGCGCATTCCTACTTCCCGGCTTAATGAAGTGATGCTGCCCGAGATCGAAAATTATCCGCCGCCTGCATACAAGGGTAAATTTGTCAAGATCAAATACGTGACACAATTGCCTACAGTATGCCCTTCGTTTGCATTTTTCTGCAATTTGCCTCAATACGTACGTGAAAACTACAAACGTTTCCTGGAAAACAAACTCAGGTCTCATTTTGATTTATCCGGGACTCCTGTACAGATCTTCATGAGACAGAAGTAGATCAATCTTTTTCTATACGAATTTGCTGAAGATGATGGGTTTCTCTTTGGGATTTAACAAAAAGGGTCACCCGGAAACGTTCGCCTCCGGCTATAAGATTACCTATGCAATAGCGCATAGGAAGGGAACCGCTCATGTGTACGATTGAAAATGATTTGGGAGTATACCTTTCGTAGAAATTTTTCATAAGTTGTCTGGCCTGGCTGCGACTGCATACACCCGCACTCCCCAACACATCTACTTCCATGTCCTCGGCAAACCATTGGGCAAATACAGCTGCATCCCCACTCTTGAGGTCATCTCCTATGGAAGTGAACAAGACTTTGGACTCATCATCCTGGGAATACGCAGTAGATGGAATGATCGAGTAAAAACATGCCAGAAACAGGGATAAGATCGTCTTCCTTATCATAACAATAACTTAAATCAACGGCAAGTTACACATAATTTCTTACTTTTGCCCAATGAATATGGTGTTGCTTTGCATAGGCAAAACGCAGGAAAAGTACCTGCTTGAAGGCATCCGGGATTATGAAAAACGATTGGTTCACTACGTTCGTTTTACACGTTTGGAATTGCCCGATGTTAAGAACACTTCTTCATTGTCCTGCCATCAGATCAAAGAGAAAGAAGGCCGTTTGCTGTTGAAAAACATCAAAGCTGGAGACCATCTGGTTCTTTTTGATGAGAAGGGCAGCACGTATACATCTAAGCAAATGTCGTTCCAAATTGAACAACACATCCAAAAAGGGACGCGTACGCTCGTTTTTGCCCTTGGCGGGCCTTATGGGTTTTCTGAAGAGGTACGGAACCGGGCACAGGCAACCTGGTCATTATCCTCTTTAACTTTCCCGCATCAACTGGTACGTTTATTGTGTATAGAACAAATTTACAGGTGTTTTACCATCATTAAGGGAGAAGCTTACCACCACGAATGAAGATACCGACATTACCTGAAAAACTACGGAAGAGAAAATTCCTTATACCACTGATAATTGCAGTGATAAGCCTGGTTTTGTCTTTTTTTGAGTTGACTTCCCACAACCAACGCATGATGCGATTGGTTAATGTAGAAAAAGTCATTCATCGCAAACAATACGCTGTTGAGGAAATTGCTTTGAGGGAACTGGAAAAGGACGCAGTCTCCGATCTTTCAGGCAAAGATGTTGATCAGGACATGGTCGTTTACAAGTATTACCGGGACAGTCTCATTTCATGGATCAACACCTTCCCCATTATAAACGACAGTTACAGTCCCGGGGCCATGTTTCCTGATTTTTCTTTTTTTTCCAGGAATACCAGTATGCACCAGCCGCTTTCTGGAGTGGATCAAACAGAACAGTATCTGAATCTGGGAAGTGCCTGGTACGTGGTAAGGGCTTTCACCAAAGAAGACGTGACCATTATTACGGGAATACTGATCCGGACGGATTTCCCGTTCAGTAACAATTTTGTGGAATCCAGGGTTAACAAGTCCCTGGGGTTACCCGCACATTGTTCCATAGTCCCGTTAAATCTGGACGAAGGTTTTATTGTTTTCGGAAAAGACGACGGAGTATTGTTTACCATCCTTAGCGATACTTCCATGCAATCCTATTCAGAGGGTGTTATCCTCCGGTGGTTTGCCATAGTAATGATTTTACTTGCCATGCTCATGTTTTATATCCGGAACAGGCAGGTGGTTTTTGCTATGGCCCTTATAAGCGGCCTTTGCATGCTGCGTTTTCTGACCTATGTCTATTCATCATACCTGCAACTGGATATTCTTTTCTTTTCACCCTTGCTTTTTGCCGGCGGCCCCATGGAAAATTCCCTGGCAGCCATGATCCTGAATACCATTTGCGTATTTATTGGAACCTGGGCTGTTTACCTTGCCCGTTCGGACCTGAATACCATAAGACAAAATTTGAAAAAACCGTTCCGGTTTCTGACTGACGGACTTATTGTGTTGTTTGCGTCGGGGATTATATTGCTGATCCATCATACCCTGAAGGCTCTTACCATGGATTCCAATATCGTTCTGGAACTTTTCAAACTGGACGAAATCTCGGGCTACACTATTGTGGCCTATGTAATAGTGGCTTTGCTATTTCTTTCATTTTTCCTGTTGATCCGTACGCTATTATCCGTTAACAGGATTTCCGAAAGATCCTTTTTTGGAGGAAACCGCTTTACTTACCTGTTCGTTTTTGCTGCTGCTTTATACAGTCTTTTGACGGTTAGCCTTTACGGGAAAGAAAAAGAGCTGAACCTCTACAAAGTATGGACACAAAAAATGTCCATTGAAAGGGATCTGGAACTGGAAATGCAACTAAGAAGGGTGGAAGAACGCATTGCCATAGATCCTATTCTATCGGTTATGATACAGATGGAACAGGATCACGATCTGATATTGTCCCGTATAAGGGAAACGTATTTTCAGGATTTTCTTCAGAAGTACCAGATCCAGATCACCATATGTGAACCCGGGGATGTACTTATTGTTGCCGGATTACCCCGTCCCGTTTCCTGTTACCAGTTTTTTCACAGTGAACTATTGCGCAACGGAACACCCCTGGCGGAAAATTCCAGGTTCTACAACATAGACAATAAACTGGGCAATATCAGCTATATAGGTGTTTTCACCTATTACAGCTACAGTGGATCCCAGGATCTGTATATTGAATTGGATTCACGTTATATAAAAGACGCCCTGGGATACCCTTCATTGTTATCTGACCGGTCGCAACTGGACCGTTTCAAATTACCTTATGACCATTCTTACGCCAAATATATTGACGACAGACTGGTTTCAAACAGCGGTAAATACGTTTATGCCAGCAAACTTACCGAACCACCCCGGGAAGGATTCAATTCCCGTAAGGAAGGCCGGAGTTTTCATTTTATGTACAAAACCGGAAATAAAGTGCTTGTTATTTCAAGGCCGTTACGGACTCCTGTCCCTTACCTGGTATCCCTGTCTTACCTGTTCCTTTTTTACGGACTGATCTTTGTTCTGGCCCTGGGTTTGATGAAAGAAAACGATCTGAGCATCAATTTGCCCAGGAATTCATTCCGTCGTAAGATTACGTTTTTGCTGGTAGGGTTACTGGTTGTGGCTCTTGTGCTCATGGCCGTTGGAAGCATTGGGTTCGGGCTGAAACTCTACGAAGAGACAAACAGCAGTCAAATGCAGGATCAAATGGATGCGGCCAGGGCTTCCCTGGAAGAGTATGTCCGTTTTGCCGACAGGACGCCGGATCCAATGGAGAATGTCGTTGAATTAATGAATACCATCAACCGCCTTTCTTCCAACGTCCAAATCCATGTTAACTTGTATGACCCTCACGGAAGACTTATGCGTTCTTCCCAGCCCGAGATCTTTGAGCGGCACCTCTTAAGTGCACGGATGAACGGAACGGCATTCCTGCAAATGCACATGGAAGAAAAGCCACAATTCATACAAAAGGAACGGATAGGCTCGCTTACCTATTTTTCAATGTATACCCCTTTATACAACACCCACGGAGAACTGGTGGCATATATCAATATTCCTTACTTGTCGGGACAGACAGACGTAACCAAAGACACTTCCTCTATTGTAGCTGCTATCGTTAACCTGTACCTGCTTTTATTGTTAGGTGCGGTCTTTGTCAGCGTTGCATTTTCAAATCAGATAACCAGACCTCTTGCTGAACTGGAAGATAAGATTAGCCGCCTGGACGTAACCCGGCAACCCGAGCATATTCATTACAATTCCGACGACGAATTGGGGGTATTGGTCAATGCCTACAACAAGATGGCAGACGATCTGAATGAAAGTACCAAACGGCTGGCACAATCGGAACGTGAACAGGCCTGGAGGGAAATGGCACGGCAAATAGCACATGAAATCAAGAATCCGCTTACTCCCATGCGTTTGAGCATTCAGCATTTGATCCGGCTGAAACAGGAAGGTTCTCCAAAATGGCTGGAGCATTTTGATAAGATCGTAGCTTCCCTGCTGGAACAGATAGACATATTATCCAATGCGGCTTCCGAATTTTCCAATTTTTCACGATTCAATACAGAAGATCCGGTAGAAGTGGATCTCAATGTCTTGATAAGAGAACAGATGGTTCTGTTTTCGACTTTTGAGAATATTCGTATCCATTTTGAGTCAAACGTCCGTCATGCCACGGTAAAAGTACGTCGTACACAATGGGTCAGTGTACTGGTAAATTTATTATCCAATGCTGTTCAATCAGTTCAGGGACAAGCTATTGGAGTGATCAGCGTACAACTAAAAGACGAAGGGGAAACCTATCTTATAAGCGTTGCAGACAACGGGTCCGGAGTGTCTCCGGAAAACCATCACAAGTTGTTCAAACCCAATTTTACCACCAAGAGCAAAGGCACCGGACTGGGTCTGGCCATTTGCCGGGGCATTGTGGAACAATACAGGGGTGAGATATTCTATACTTCATCCGAATGGGGAGGAGCCTGTTTCAATGTGAGGATCCCAAAACAACCTGTTATTTAAACAAGGGATCGGCGTATGCCTTCACATCTTCTTTTTCTATCCTTTCCGGGGAAAGGATGATCAGACGTTCAATGACGTTTCTCAGTTCCCGTACATTTCCTGTCCAACTGAGTTTCTGCAGTTCTTCTACGGCCGGGGGCGAGATCGTTCTTTTTGACATGCCGTACTCGGCACATATCTGCTCCATGAAATATTCAGACAGCAGGGGAATGTCTTCTTTACGCTCGGCCAGCGGAGGTACGTGGATAATAATTACACTCAGCCTGTGGTAGAGGTCTTCCCGGAATGTTCCTTTGCCGATCTCTTCCACCAGATCTTTATTGGTGGCTGCTATTACCCTTACACTTACATTGATATCCTTGTCCGAGCCCACGCGGGTGATCTTGTTTTCCTGCAATACGCGCAACACTTTAGCCTGGGCAGCCAACGACATATCCCCTATCTCGTCCAGGAACAAGGTTCCTCCATCTGCCTGTTCAAACTTGCCTTTGTGTTGCCTGATGGCAGATGTAAAAGACCCTTTTTCGTGTCCGAACAGCTCACTTTCAATGAGTTCTCCGGGGATTGCTGCACAATTGACTTCAATAAAGGGCATTTTGGAACGCATACTTTTTTCATGCAGCCAGCGTGCCACCAGTTCCTTTCCCGTCCCGTTTGACCCTGTGATAAGAACACGGGCATCGGTAGCTGCCACTTTGTCTATAATGTCCCATATACGCCTGATAACAGGAGACTTGCCAATGAGCGGCGGGACTTTGGTATCCTTCTTTTTAAGTTTTTTGTTTTCCTGCACCAATGATGTTTTGTCGTTGGCATTTCGCAAAATGATCAGGATGCGGTTAAGATCCAGGGGTTTTTCAATAAAATCGTATGCTCCTTTTTTAATGCACTCTACTGCCGTATCAATATTGCCGTGACCGGAGATCATTATCACCGATACATCCAGATCCATTTCCTGTATTTTTTCCAGGACCTCTATACCGTCTATACCCGGCATCTTTATATCGCAAAAAACCGTATCTATCTGCACTTTACCCTGCTCCAGAACAGATAATGCCTGCTCTCCGTTTTCAGCAAGCACCACCTCGTGATTTTCGTACTCCAGAATCTCTTTTAGGGTATTCCTTATACTTTTCTCATCATCAACGATTAAAATTCTCATACATCCCTCTTTTATCGGCAACAAAGATAGTGGGAATTTCACAAATAGGAGATTTTCATTTACATTTGGGTCACATTATGAAGAAGATCATCATTGCAATAGACGGCCATTCTTCTACCGGTAAAAGTACATTCGCCAAAGCCATTGCCAAAGTAATGGATTATACATACCTGGACTCCGGAGCGTTGTACCGGGCAGTAACTTTGTATGCCCTGGATCACGGATGGACAGATCCGGATGGAAAACCAAATGTTCAGGCCATCGTTGACCATCTTAAAGATATCCGGTTAACATTTAAAAAAGATCCCGTCACAGGTCAAAACCGGACCCACATGAACGGAGAAGATGTAGAAGAACATATTCGCAGCATGGAAGTTTCGCGCCACGTAAGTCCCGTATCTGAAATTCCGGTTGTCCGTGATTTTGTGGACCTGCAGCTTAGAAAATGGGGCGAGAAAAAAGGGATCGTTATGGACGGCAGGGATATAGGTACGGCCGTGTTTCCACAGGCCGAGTTAAAGATCTTTATGACCGCTCCGGCAGAGATCCGTGCCGACCGCAGATTGCGGGAATTGCAGGAAAAAGGAATGGATGCCACCTTTGCCGAGGTGCTGTCAAATGTGCGTCAGCGGGATTACCTGGACTCCCATCGGGAAACTCACCCCCTGGTTAAAGCACCGGATGCCTTATTGCTGGACAACGGTCGTATGAGTGTTGAAGAACAGATGGATTGGTTTAAGAAAATCATGGAGGAAAAATGGGGTATCAGGTTGAAATAGATAAACAGTCAGGTTTTTGTTCCGGAGTCATCAGTGCCATAAGATGTGCCGAACAAGCCCTGGATGAAAAGAAAACAGTTTATTCGCTGGGAGCCATAGTGCATAACAACGAAGAATTGCAACGCCTGGAAACCAAAGGATTAAAAGTTGTCCGGCGGGAAGACATGAACCGTCTCCCGGCGGGTTCCACCGTATTGATCAGGGCGCACGGAGAACCACCGCTTACATATGAAATGGCCCTTTCCAATAAGTTAGCCCTGCTGGAGTGTACCTGTCCCGTAGTATTGCAATTGCAGAAAAAGATATTAAAAGAATACGACAGGATCAAACCGCTGGGCGGACAGATCCTGATATTCGGAAAAAAAGGACATGCAGAAGTGGTGGGGTTGCTGGGACAAGTTTCCGGGGATGCCATAGTGATTGAGACGATGAAAGATATAGATCTGGTACGTTTTTCAGGCGGACCCGTTTCCCTGTTTTCACAAACTACAAAGAACCCGGGAGAATATAAAAAGACGGCGGAAAAATTACGCCTTCTAATGGAGGAAAAAGGAGTTGATCCGCGATTGTTGAAGATTTTCAACACTATATGTGCCCAGGTAGATGGCAGGCAGGAAAAACTCACACGTTTTGCCGCAGGCAAATCCCTGATACTCTTTGTGGCAGGAAAAGAAAGTTCAAACGGGAAAGTCCTTTTCCGGAAATGTAAAGAGGCCAATCCCCGCAGTTATTCCATAGAGAACCCGGGTAATATTGATCCGGGATGGTTCAGACCGGGAGATACAGTAGGGATTTGCGGGGCTACTTCAACGCCATACTGGCTTATGGAACAGGTAGCGGAAAAAGTACGGAGTCTGTAATGGAAACGTATGCCGACATTCTGTTACCCCTTGCCCTGGAAAGTTCCCTGACATACAGAGTACCCGGGAACCTTGACGGTGAAATAATTATTGGGAAGCAAGTCAAAGCTCCCGTTGGTAAGAAGATTTACACCGGTGTTGTGTGGCATATACACCAAAATGAAACTGAACCTGTATCCGGGGAAACATACAAAGAAATAGAAGGGGTGGAAAAATCGCTTCCTGTTATCCCGGAGAAAACTTTAAAATTCTGGGAATGGATTGCCCGTTATTATATGTGTCCACTGGGAACAGTAGTAAAAACATCATTAAGTCTGTGGAAATTTAAAAGGCGCAACGCATTTACCGGAAAAGAGTCTTTCCTACAGACAGAAATCGGCAAACCCCTATATATCAACGGCATAGAAAATACAGATATATACAGGGAACACCTGCAGAAGATCATTTTGGCAGGCGGACAATGCCTGGTTCTGGGGCCGGACAGGGTCGCCTGTGAAAAAATGTATGAGACTTTGTTGCCTGCATTTGGAGAAAAACTGCTTTGTTTTCATTCAAAAAGACCTCAGAAAGAACAAAGTCTTGCCCAAAAGGAGCTTTTCGCCGGTAATCCGTGTATAATTTGCGGGATGCACCATGCCCTTTTCCTTCCCTTTACCCGGTTGGGAATGATCCTGGTGGATATGGAGGAACATCCCGGCCACAAAAAAAAAGATGCCGCGCCGCTCTTACACGCCAGGGATACGGCCCTGATGATGGCGCAGATGTTCCGGGCACAGGTTATTTTGGGATCTGTTGTGCCATCGCTTGAAACGTTTTATAACCTGGAAAAAGGAAAATTTGAAAGCATTCAGGCAGCACCCAAAACGCATTTTTCGTGGGAACACCTGACTATTACTGACACGCTCAAATCCCTGAAAAGCAACGCCATGAAAGGAATGTTGGATATTAAAAGCCAACGTGCTGCCGATCAGGTAATTGCCGGCGGAAAAGAAGTTCTGTTGGTGGAATCCGATTCTGATTACCTGGAAGATGCCCCTCAGGTTCCAGGAATAAAAATTTGCAGACCATACCAGATGCATCACTTTCTGGATGATAAAACAGGAATGATCTGTTTTTTGCATACCGAAAAGCTTTTATCCAAAAAGAATTTCCGGGCAACCGAACAGGCCTTCCAATTCACCATTCATGCATTAACCTGGGCTGCTACACAAAAGCCTCCCATTTCCGTGTTCCTGCAAACTTCAGAAATTGATCACCCTTTGTACCTTTGGCTAAGGGAAGGTGCTCTTTCTGCTCCTTTATCACTATTACTTAATGAAAGAATCCGTTACGGCTACCCGCCTTATACGCGTATGATCGCTGTTACGATATCTCATAACAGAAAAAACACGGCCCGCAACAAAGCGTTAGAGATCAGCAACCTACTTACAAAAGAAAATTTTCCGGCCCGTTTAGAGGGACCCATTTCACCCGCAGGGACCTGTAAGATCCTTTTTTCGTACCGGATACAGCTCATTATCCCGCGAAATATAAAGGTGCACGAAGTAAAAGAGAGGCTTTCACAAGTGCTGTCAAAGAATCCCTGTTCTCCCGCACAATACAGGATAGATGTGGATCCTGCCTAGATCACATTTTCCGTACTTTCAACTTTTGTCCCGGATAGATTCTTGACTTGTTTCCCAGGCCGTTCAGGGAACGTATGTTTTGCACGGTTATGCCCATTTTATTGGCGATATCCCAGAGGCTGTCCCCTGATTTAACCGTATAGTACTCAAAATTACTATCATGAGAGGTTGAAAGAGTAGCCGAAGTATAAATCTTAAGTTTTCCCCCGGCATAAATGGTACTGTTTCTCATATTGTTCCAGGAACGGATATTGGCTGCACTTACCCCGTACTTTTCGGCAATTCCTCCCAATGTCTCTCCCTTTTTGACCGAGTGAGTGATCAGGTTTCCTTTTGCTGCTGCCGCCTGGGCATTATCAGACGAAGCACGGGGAGCTGCACTCCTATCCGTGTATATGATCAGCCGCTGGTTGGGCATGATCCTGTCTGAACGGAGTCCGTTCCAGTATTTTATGTCTGCAATTCTCACTCCATAACGGTAAGCGATATGGCTTAACGTCTGTCCGCTGCGTACCCTGTGGTTGATCTGTGTATCGGTAGATTTTGCCTGCGTATTCAAAATAAGCGGGTTGAAATATACACTGTCTTTATATGAAAAAATGGAATCCTGAAGCGCTGCAAATGCTCCGCTGTATTCAAACGGCACACGCAGTATATAGGGACGCTCCACTCCGGGGACTATGTCTTTTACATATTGTGGATTCAGATCCCGCAGCTGGTCAATGGAAATATCCAGGAAGGAAGTTATCTGTTCAAAATGCAGCATTTTGTTCACTTCAAAAGTATCAACATGAGCCGGCATCTCAACGGGAAGGGGCTTGATATTATGTTCATTATAATAGTGCATGGTATAGAGGGCGGCAACGAAAGCCGGCACATAACCGCGGGTTTCTCGTGGCAGGAAAGGATAAATATCCCAGAATTCCCGGGAACCGCCGGCCCTTCGGATGGCTTTGTTGACATTCCCAATTCCGCAATTGTATGAGGCAATGGCTAAAACCCAGTCTTCGTAGATCCTGTATGAATCCAGTAAATAGCGTGCCGCAGCATCTCCGGATACCATGGGATCCAGGCGCTCGTCCACATAAGAATTAATGGTCAGGTTGTAATTCAGGGCAGTCCGGTACATGAACTGCCACATTCCTTTTGCACGAGCCCTTGAAACAGCCCTGGGATTAAGTGCAGATTCAATCACTGCCATGGCTTTGAGCTCCAGGGGCATTTCATAGGAATCGAATATCTCTTCGAACAACGGCATGTAATACTGGGCCAATCCCAGGATAGTGGGAATACGGTCCGGCATTTTCTGGGTGTAGTGAATAATATGGTTCTTAACAATGTTGTTGTAGGGTAATTTAATGAAACAATTCATCCGGGTCAGTCTGTCTATATAAACAGAATCGGGAATATCGGATCGTAAAGAGGCGGTATCCAGGTTCTCCAGTGTCATGGGATCGGGCATCTGGTTCAACACATTCTGATGATAATACAGACTCAGCCTTTGTTCGGTAGTCAGTGAATCGAATTCAAAAGTCAGATCCACGGGAGGATTGTCAAATCCCCCTTCATTGATCTCATTTTCCGTCAACAGCGTATCGTTTGCCGGCATTTCCATGGTCAGAATGACCTGCTGCAGGGAATCGGTCAGTCTCAACAGCGAATCCACCTGTTGGGTTAGCTGTTTTTTGGTGGGTCTGCGAAATATCTGCGCTTGTGAACTTTGGGAGAACAAAGTCATGGAAATTATCAGTAGAACAATGCATTTGGATCTCATAAAAAATTCATATTAAAAGGTAAGTCTCATTTGTATTCCTGCTCCCGGGTAAGAGGCAGATGCATACATACCCTGGGAAATGATTCCCGGTTCAATACGCAAGGTCAGATCATCACTTATGTCAAAATCCTGGAAATGGGCAAAAACATTAGCATCTATGATGTTAAGCGCGTATACCAGAACAGTGGCAATAATGGAATAATCCCGGTACCGCCTGAAAGAATCGCGGTACCATTTGATATTTTCCGGGGTCATCCATCCATCGTACCTGGAAGGACTGGACGTTGCGTGGTTATACATGGTTTTGTAACGTTGGTACTGCATCCCGTTGTATTGCCAGAAGTATCCGCAGGCTATAAGGCCTCCGTATATGACGGGAATTTTCCAATAGTCCCTGTTATAAATCTGTCCCAAACCGGGCAATAAAGCAGAATAAAGAGTGGCTCTGGCCGGCAACACTTCTTTGTCATACCTGAATTTTACCACACCGTCCAGCAAACTGCCCCAATAAAAAAGGCCGGCTCCCACATAACACAGATTCCGGTACAATGCATACGTGTCATTTTCCGTTTCCAGGTATTTCATATTATAACGATACCCCATATAAATGCCGGCACCCATTCCGGCATATACTACAGGGATCTTCCAGTACTGACGGTTATAAGCCTGGGAGTAACCCGGAAGGACCAGTGCCCCGGAAAAGACCCTGCTCAGTTTTAGAGAATCTTTGCCGGCCAGGGCGGTAAAATATGTTTTCAATTTAAATGGCTCTTTTGCCTGTACAGTGGTATCACTGCGTGACTGTGCATCCTGATCTCCCATATCCACGGCAAACTGGCCGTAGACTGAAGTCACGGATACAAACAGGTATATAAGGATGAACAGGCAACGTTTCACAAATACGGGATCGGCTATATATTGTTCTTTTCTAGTGCATCCAGGAAAGCTTCCATTTCTGAGTCACTGGAGCAATGAATGGACAAGACCCCTTCTCCTTTCGGATTCCTTTTCACGCTAATATTGTGATTGAAATACCTGCCTATTTTTTCCAGAACCCGGTAATAGATATCGGGTAATTCCGCATCATTGTGTTCGGATCTGGGGGAGACAGGATCTTTGGGGCGTACCATCTCTTCCACTTTCCTGACCGATAAATCTTTATCAACAATTTTACGGGCCAGCGCCAATCGGGCTTCATCATCTTCCAGGGATAGAAGTGCACGGGCATGTCCCATGGTCAAAGCCCCGGCCCTGATGAGCAACTGGATCTCTGCAGGTAATTGTATCAATCTCAAATAATTGGCAACAGTAGCTCGTTTCTTCCCCACCCGGTCGGCCAATTTTTCCTGAGTCAGGCTGCATTCTTCTATCAACCGCTGGAATCCGAAAGCAATTTCCATCGCATCCAGGTTCTCGCGCTGTATGTTTTCCACCAGAGCCATTTCCAGCAATTCCCCGTCTTCAACCTGACGGATATAGGCTGGGACCCTGGTCAAACCCGCCATGACGGCGGCCCTGAGCCTTCGTTCGCCGCTTACTACCTGGTAACGGTTTGCAGCAAGTTTCCGGAGCGTTATGGGCTGGATCAGACCAAGGGTTCTGATGGAAGCAGCCAACTCGGCAAGGGCTTCTTCATTAAATTCTTTTCTGGGCTGTTCCGGGTTTACCTCTATTTGCGCGATATCAACCATGGAAGTGCCTTCCATTTGAGGAAGCACCACAGGATTCCGGGGTTTCCAGTCTCCCAGCGAAGGTGATTCAGAAATCAAGGCTCCCAAACCTTTTCCTAAAGCCGGTTTCTTAGTCATGCCTGTTTTTCTTTAAAAATTCCCTGGCCAGATTCAGATAATTATTGCTGCCTACCGATGCGGCATCGTACAATACCACAGGTTTTCCGTGCGAAGGTGATTCACTCAGCCGGACATTGCGCTGTATCACGGTTTGAAAGACCATATCTTGAAAATGGTGCCTGACCTCTTCCACAATCTGGTTGTGGGAACGAAGACGCACATCGTACATGGTCAGTAAAAACCCTTCTATGGCCAGATTGGTATTCAGACGGCTTTGTACGATCTTGATGGTGTTGAGCAATTTTCCCAGTCCTTCCAGGGAAAAAAACTCACACTGGACCGGAATTATCACCGAATCAGCAGCTGTTAGTGCATTAACCGTGATCAGACCCAGAGACGGAGAACAGTCAATAAATATATAATCAAAATGTTGCCTGATGGAATCCAGGTTCTGTTTCATAACCTGTTCACGTTCAGGGACAGAAAGCAATTCAATTTCAGCTCCCACCAGGTCAATGTGCGAAGGGATCAGTTTGAGGCCTTCAATTTCCGTCTGTATGATGGTTTTTTCAATAGGGACTTTTCCTATCAGGCATTCATAAAGCGTGTCACCGCTGCCGGCATTCGGGTCAAAACAAAGTCCGGAAGTGGTATTCGCCTGTGGATCTGCATCTACCAGTAAAACATTTTTTTCCATAACGGCCAGTGAGGCAGCCAGATTAATGGCTGTGGTCGTTTTTCCTACTCCTCCTTTCTGATTTGCAATGGCGATTACTTTACCCATGAGTCTTGCTGATATGATTTCAATTTGACAAATATACTATAAATACCACAAATATTCTTATTTTTGAACTTTCAATTCAATGTCAGTTATTATGTCCTCTACTCCTTGGATGATCATACTTAACCCCATAGCCGGCGGGGGAAAAACAGCGGTAATGTGGCCGCGTATCTCTAACTTTTTCATAGCGCACAACCTGAATTTTGAATGCGTTTTCACAAAGCACAAGTATCATGCCGTTACCATTACCATAGAAGCAATCCGTGAAGGGATCCGGCATTTCATTGTCATAGGAGGAGACGGTACTTTTCATGAAGTGATAAACGGTATTTTCTATCAACAGGAAGTCCCCACGAATACCATAACCATAGGGATCATTCCCATTGGAACCGGCAACGACATGGTTACATCCTATGATATTTCCACCGATTACGAGAAAGCTATGGAAACGATTATCAAAGGGAAAAGTGTTTTAACAGATGTAGGCTGGGTGTCTTTCCAGGATTTCGGGATCGAAAGAACGCGTTATTTTGCCAATGCCGCCGGTATGGGGCTGGATGCCGCAGTAATCAGGCATTACGAAAAGAAAGTTGAGCAGGAATACAAACGGGGAAAAGCACAATATTTGAACAGCCTGCTCCACCAGTTTTTGTTTTACCGGTGTAAAGATCTTCGCATATTAATTGACGGACAAATTTTTTACGAAGGAGCCGTGTTGACCTGCAGTATCGGGATAGGAAAATTTATTGGAAGCGGCATGAAAGCGCTGCCCCTGGCTATCCCCGATGACGGGTTGTTTGACGTTACACTGGTTGGACCTATGAACAAAGTATCCCTGGGATTGAGGATCAAGCATTTTATTGGCGGTGAAGTATACTCTTTTAAAGAATCACTTCACGGCCGCGGAAAAACAGTGGAAATTCTGCCTAACAGCAAGAATGCCGGGTTCCTGGAAACCGATGGCGAACCCATGGGAACGCCTCCCTACCAGTTCAAAATTATTCCGTCTTCCCTGCGTCTGCTGGTAGGTGAAGGTTTTGTGCCTTTTGTCAAAAACGAACCCGAACCTGTATCTTAGTATCCAGATCCGGTTTGTCCTTAAACGTACAGGACACCCTCAACCACAAATCCATATAAGGCAAAGGGGTATATTTGATATTCAGATAACTCCTGATCCCTTTCCCGTATAGTGCCGGGACGGAAAAACCGTAAAGCACGTCCGATTCATAAACGTATATCCGGCTGTCCCAGGAATGGGTATTGAATACACTCAACCGGAATGAACCTGTTAATTTTTCTTTTTTATCCCGGTAAGCCAATTGAATATAAGCAGCCACTCCCCAATCATTTTTCGTTTCCCGTAAAATGCAATTAACCAGATCCGTGCGCAATCCAAGGGAAAGGGTCTCGTTCAGGAAAAACGTTGTTTGTAAGCGCAGGTATTGTTTGTCCGTGATCCCTTTATCCAGGATGGACCTTTGCTGACGGACCGAAAACAGGTGGTCGTCACGTTGAAGTTGTACGCGAAAATCCCATCCGTAAGATTTATCATGACACAGGTATCTGGATACAGGGAAATAATAAAACCAGGCATTCCCGGTCAAATTCCATTTTTTGAACACATTCCGGCAGGCGGAAAATTGCACGCTGTATTCATTGGAAGAGGAAGAATTTTTACCGGTATCCGTTCCGTATGCCGCGGTAAAAGATGGTGTAAAGCACCTGATTACCAGTGCCGCCCTGGCCCCTTCCCTGCCATAACGGATCACACCACCCAAAAAGGCAGGTGACAACCCCGCATCCGTGGCAACTTCTGAAAAAAAAAGCCATGAACCATACCTTCCCGAGTAATCCAACGCCAACCCGCCGAAAGGCAACGTCCTGTCTTTAAATTGATTATAATAAGTAATCCTGCTTGCGTCCGGTTTGTTGTAACCATATCCCAAAACCGTAGTTCCCACTTTCCATCCGCTTCCCTGATAGGACATATTCACGCCTGTCGTCCACGCCTTGAGTGTGTTTTTTTTCCCCGTTTCAAGGGGCGTACGGTGGTACCCGGTTTCCACCAGCGAAGTGAATCCTTCCGGAATAATACGTGCATCCAGCCTGCGATACGATGCAAAAACGGATATGTCAAGATCTTTTATAGAAAATGTGGCCCCGGCTCCCCTAAAGGCTCTGTTCTCGTCCCGGGATGTGTAACCTGTGAGGCCCATTTCTTTGTTAAATAATGACGACGGGGACAACGAGGCTCCAAAATGAGTTCCGTTCCATATCAACAGCCCCTGTCCAAAACGTGCCCTGAAATCCCCCAATACCAAAGATTTCAATGATCCCATGTTCTTCAAATTCACGTGCCATGACACAAAATCAGCCAATGAGCGTTCTCCGGGATCGCTTTCCAGGGTAAAGCCCCATTGCAGTTTCCCGTAATAATCATAATTGTAACGGGCATAGCGGTACCAGGGCAATCCCAGGTAGCGGGAATTGGGATTGTGTAGGTATTCCTGTTCGGTTATGAGACTGTAAGGTTCTCCCCGGGGAAAAAAAGTGCGAGTCTGGAGCATAAGAGAACGCCGACCGTTCCTTATAACCGAACGCAGGTTCACAGGCAGGGGTCGTCGTTTTGGTTCCAATGTAAAAAACAAGGCGAGCCATTGCGCATCTTTTTCCGAAAAACCCGGTATCAGATGTATCTCTGCCCAGGTGAAAAAATCCCCGTAACGTTCTCTGTAATCCAGCAGGGATCGAACTTGGTACAAAGAAAGAAAACCGGTCATTTGCAGCTCTTCTTCGGTCGCTGCATTCAAACTTATTCGTGATCCGAGGATCTCTTCAAAGTCATCCGGATTAAACCTGCCGGTCTGCGCCAGTTCTTCCATTAAGAATTCCGGGCTCTGTCCATAGGCAAAACCCCAAACGGTGCTGCATAAGAGCACATAACAAACTTTTCTCATAATGCTTTCCCCTCTTTCGCTCCCCTCTGATGAGCATTTTTGTTATCTTATAATTCAGATTTTATATTTGTATTGGATTTTTTTGATGGATTCGTTCGCATCTTCCACTTTACGTGTGAGTGAATGACGAAATGCTTTCATCCTTCCGGCCAGTTCTTCATTCCCCAGGGCCAGTATACCTGCGGCAAAAATGGCAGCATTACGGGCTCCGTCCAATGCCATGGTTGCAACCGGGATACCCGAAGGCATTTGCAGAATGGATAAGATGGAATCCAGTCCGGCAAGTGAATTCGAAGACCTGACGGGAACTCCTATTACAGGAATGTCGGCATAGGCGGCAATGACTCCGGGAAGGTGGGCTGCCCCTCCTGCCCCGGCAATGATCACACGGACGCCTCTTTTGGATGCATTTCGGGCAAAATCCGCAACCTTATCGGGGGTTCTGTGTGCAGACAAGGCATTGATCTCAAAAGGGATTTCCATTTGTTCCAGAAAACGGGCGGCATCTTCCATTACCGGCATATCCGATAAACTGCCCATTATGATACTGACTTGAGGATTCATGATCTGTTGCTGTTAAAAGTCCAAATTTAATCATTATTTTTGTTCCATGGAACACATAACCCTTCAAGATAAAACTTTCCGTACATACATCCCGTACACGGAAATAGACAAAGCTATCTCCCGGGTAGCTGTACAATTAAACCGGGATCTGAAAGAAGAAGACAAGCCCGTATTTGTGAGTATTCTTAACGGATCATTCATGTTTACAGCAGATCTGATGAAGAAAATAACGCTCAATTGCGAGGTCACTTTCGTAAAACTTGCTTCTTACAGCGGAACCTGCAGTACCGGAACTGTCCGGGAGGTACTGGGCTTATGCACCGACATCACCGACCGGACCGTAGTAGTGCTGGAAGATATTGTAGACAGCGGCACTACCATTGCCAACCTGCTGGACGATCTGAAGAAAATGAATCCCAAACAAATTAAGATATGCACCCTTCTGTTCAAGCCTGCCGCCTATAAGGCCGATATTCCCATAGATTATGCGTGCATAAAGATCCCCAACGCTTTTGTTGTAGGATACGGACTGGATTACAACAATCTGGGAAGACAATACAAAGACCTTTACGTAATAGATTGAATCATGGTAAACATTATTATTGCAGGCCCTCCCGGATCGGGGAAAGGGACTCTGGCGAAATTGATGGTGGAAGCATTTGGTTTTGTGCATCTTTCCACGGGAGATATGCTAAGAAACGAAATTGAACAAGGCACCCCGCTGGGTAAGGAAGTAGAAGCCGTCCTCTCCAAGGGTGACCTGGTCTCGGACAAGATCGTCATATCCCTGATATCGAACAACCTGGAAGCACATCCCAATGCACGCGGTTTCCTTTTTGACGGTTTTCCCAGGACATTGCCCCAGGCCAGGGCGCTGGATGATTTTCTGGAGACGAAGGGACATCCACTGAAACTGCTCATATTGCTGGACATTGACGATTCCATATGCGAAACCAGACTTTTACGCCGTGCTTCCATTGAGAACAGGCCGGATGACACGGATGCCGAAAGGGTACGTCACCGACTGGCCACGTACCATACCCAGACCGAACCCATTATTGATCATTATAAAAAACAGAATAAATTTGTATCCGTTGACAGTTCTAAAACTCCGGAATACACTCTCAACCAGGTAAGTCAATGTCTGAAACCAATTTTGTAGACTACGTAAAACTTTTTTGCTCATCCGGCAACGGAGGTGCAGGCTCTGTGCATTTGCTACGGGCCAAATACGTCCCCAAAGGAGGCCCCGACGGGGGCGATGGGGGACGTGGAGGTCATATTATCCTGAAAGTCAATCCACAGTTCTGGACATTGATACACCTCAAATACAGAAAACACATCCGTGCCGATAACGGGGAGGCCGGACGGGGTAATCTGGCCCACGGAGCGGACGGAAAAGATATCTATGTAGATGTCCCCCAGGGAACTGTTATAAAACGGGCAGAGACAGAAGAAATCATGGCTGAACTCACAACCCCGGGAGAAGAATTTATTTTATGCAAGGGAGGCAAAGGCGGGCAGGGCAACAACCATTTCAAATCCTCCACCCGCCAGACTCCACGGTATGCTCAACCGGGACAACCGGGTGAGGAAAACTGGTTTATCCTGGAACTGAAACTGCTGGCAGATGTGGGGCTGGTAGGATTTCCCAACGCCGGCAAATCCACGCTTTTGACCGCTGTCTCGGCCGCCAGACCTAAGATAGCGGATTATCCCTTTACGACACTAGTCCCTCAACTGGGGATTGTATCCCTGTCCGACAACCGTTCTTTTGTTATGGCTGACATACCCGGTATTATTGAGGGAGCCCATGAAGGCCGGGGATTGGGACTCCGCTTCCTGCGTCACATTGAAAGAAATTCCATCCTGTTGTTCCTGGTTCCTGCGGACTGTCCCGACATTACGGGCGAATACCAAATATTGCTGAGGGAATTGAGGCAATACAAGGCAGAACTCATGGACAAACAGAAGATGCTTGCCGTAACCAAGGCAGATCTTTTGGATGAACAACAGGAAAAAGCACTCAGACGACGTGTTCCGCGCTCCCTTCCTGTATTGTTGATATCATCTGTTACCGGAAAAAACATTGACCAACTTAAGGAGCAGATATGGAACATATTGTGGAATCAATAATCCGGCTGGATCACGATCTGTTTTTCATCATCAATGGAGCTCATTGTCCCTTCCTGGACCCGCTGATGAAGATCCTTTCCAATATACCCGTGTGGTTACCGCTGTACCTGATGATAGTGGGAGGACTTTTTATGGTACTTCCGTGGAAAAAGGCACTGGTTGCCCTCGGAGGCATATTACTGACTTTATTACTGACAGACCAGATTTCCTCTTCCCTGATCAAGGAATGGGTTCAAAGGATAAGACCCTGTCACGTTCCCGGATGGGAAGGCAGAATCCATTTGCTTGAGAGCAAAGGAGGACTCTACTCTTTCATCTCATCCCATGCGGCAAATGTTTTTGGGTTGACGGCTTTCACCAGCCTGGTGTACCGGAAGAAATGGTATACAATACTCCTTTTTTTGTGGGCTGTTATGGTTTCATACAGCCGGATCTACGTTGGTAAACATTTTCCGGCGGATGTCATATGCGGAGCTCTTTTCGGAATGCTGCTGGGATGGATCGTATATAAGATCTATTCCTTTGTCATCTTAAAAATGAAAAAACATGCGCTGCCTGATAGATAATACAACAGATCCATACTGGAATCTGGCTGTAGAGGAATATTTACTGACCCGTTTGCAAGTACCCGTTTTCCGGCTTTGGAGAAATGCTCCTGCGATCATCGTAGGTCGCAACCAACATACCCGGTCAGAGATCAACAGTGAGTATGTCCGGGAAAACAATATTGCAGTAGTGCGCAGGCTAAGCGGAGGAGGTGCCGTATTTCATGACCTGGGCAATATCAATTACACCTTTGCAGATCGCTATCCTCCCGGAACAGATACGTCGGAAATCTTTGCCCGGTTTACCCGACCCATCCTGGATGTACTACATACACTTGGGGTAAATGCCTGCCTGGAGGGAAGAAATGATCTGGTTATAGATGGCCGCAAATTTTCCGGCAATGCCATAGCGCTCCATAAAAACCGCATTCTGATGCACGGCACCCTGTTGTTCAGTGCATCTATGAAAGACCTGTCCCTTGCCCTGAAACCAAAAGTACGTGAAAAAACACGCGGTGTACCCAGTAATCCACGTGCCGTGTGTAATATTTCCGAATACCTGCAGCAAAAAATGGACGCCGCCGGATTCCTGGACATTCTTAAAAAACATATAGCCGGGAATCCCGGTAAGACATATAAAGATGAACCGTTAAGCGAACAGGAACACAAAATCATTCGTGAACTTTGTGACTGTAAATACAGAACGGATTCCTGGAATTACGGGAAAGACACAGCATACAGCACGGCACGTAAAAAACGGTTTGCAGGAGGCAATATGGAAGTTCTCCTGAATGTACGCAACGGATTGATAGAAGAAGCAAAAATATACGGAGATTATTTTTTCCTGTCTCCTACCAGAGATATTGAAGACGCCCTGGCAGGATGTCCGCATAGAGAAGAATCTATCCGGAAAAGATTTAAAAACTTCCGGATGGAAGATTACTTTCGCAACATTCCTCCGGAAGATCTCATAGAATTACTGCTCTGATTGCTGTTCCAGCAGTTCCAACATTCTTACGGCACATACAGATACCGGAGTCCCCGGTCCGAAAACGGCAACTGCTCCCGCATTGTACAACTCCTGATAATCCTGGGCCGGTATGACACCGCCTACTATTACCAGGATGTCTTCGCGTCCCAATTCTTTCAGTGCATGCACTACCTGGGGAACCAGCGTTTTGTGTCCCGCAGCCAGGGAAGACACACCCAGGATGTGGACATCGTTTTCCACGGCCTGGCGGGCTGCTTCTTCCGGAGTCTGGAACAAAGGCCCCATGTCTACGTCAAAACCGATGTCGGCGTAGCCGGTAGCTACTACTTTGGCCCCGCGGTCGTGTCCGTCCTGTCCCAGTTTGGCAATCATGATGCGCGGTTGGCGGCCTTCACGTTCAGCAAAACGGGTTGTCATTTCCCTGGCTTTGGCAAAGTGAGCATCGTCTTTTACTTCAGATAAATAAACTCCCTTGTTCATACGAATTACTGCTTTATAACGTCCTGCCACTTTTTCGCAGGCGTCAGATATTTCACCTAAGGTGGCCCTGTTACGGGCTGCTTCAACAGCCAGTTCCAGTAAATTCCCGGATCTTTCACGGGCAGCACGGGTGATCGCTTCCAGGGAAGCATCTACTTTTGCGGAATCCCTGTTTTTTCGCAATGTTTCCAGCCTTGCTATCTGCGAAAGACGCACCTTGGTATTGTCCACATCCAGTATCTCAATGGGATCTTCTTTCTCCAGGCGGTATTTATTAACCCCCACCAAAACATCCATACCGGAATCAATACGTGCCTGAGTACGGGCGGCCGCTTCTTCTATCCTCAGTTTAGGAATCCCTGTCTCTATGGCTTTTGCCATACCGCCCAGATCTTCGATCTCCTGAATCAGTTCCCAGGCATCGTGAGCGATCTTGTGGGTCAGGGATTCCACGTAATACGATCCTGCCCAGGGATCAATGCTGCGGCATATTTCTGTCTCGTCCTGAAGATACAACTGGGTATTCCGGGCAATCCTTGCCGAGAAATCCGTGGGCAAGGCAATGGCTTCGTCCAGTGCGTTGGTATGCAGACTCTGTGTGTGTCCCAGGGCAGCTGCCATGGCTTCGATACAGGTCCGGGAGACATTGTTGAACGGATCCTGTTCAGTCAGCGACCACCCTGAGGTCTGGCAGTGCGTCCTCAAAGACAATGATTTAGGATTTTTGGGATTGAATCCCTTGACAATCTTGGCCCAGATCATCCGGGCAGCGCGCATTTTGGCAATTTCCTTGAAGTGGTCCATTCCAATAGCCCAAAAGAAAGATATCCTGGGTGCAAATGCGTCAATATCCATACCCGCCTTAACCCCGGTACGCAGGTATTCCAATCCGTCGGCAAGTGTGTAAGCCATTTCTATTTCACTGGTAGCACCCGCTTCCTGCATATGGTATCCCGATATGGAAATGGAATTGAAACGGGGCATGTTTCGGGACGTGTATGCAAAAATATCACCTATGATACGCATAGAAAAATCAGGCGGATATATATAGGTATTACGGACCATAAATTCCTTCAGGATATCATTCTGTATGGTACCCGTTAACTCGGGAAGACCGGCCCCCTGTTCCTGTCCGGCAACAATATAAAAAGCCAGAATGGGCAGAACCGCCCCGTTCATGGTCATGGACACAGACATTTTGTTTAGAGGGATCTGGTCAAACAGCACTTTCATGTCCTCAACCGAGCATATACTTACACCTGCCTTACCCACATCTCCCACCACGCGGGGATGATCGGCATCATACCCACGGTGTGTGGCCAGATCAAAAGCTACGGAAAGGCCTTTTTGACCGGCAGCCAGGTTCCTTCTGTAAAAGGCGTTGGATTCTTCGGCCGTGGAAAAACCGGCATATTGTCTTATTGTCCAGAGTTTTTGTACATACATGGTACTGTAAGGGCCCCTGAGGTAAGGAGGGATCCCTGCTGCATATTGCAGGTGCTCCATGTTTTCAATATCTGCGGCAGTATAATATTGTTTCATAATTCCAGTTCTTTTTGGTATTGAAGAAGCGTTTCAAGCACATTGCTTCTAAGGCTGATGAAATGAGTAATCCCTTGCTTAATGAGTTCTTCTTTGCAGGCTGGCTCTCCGGCAATGGTCAGTATGATGTCTTTTCCCAAGGCATGTGCTATTTGCGGGACAGCGTCGCAGTATTCTTCATCTGACGAGCAGGCCGCCACTATACGGGCGCCAGAGCTTAGAGCCGCCCGGATGCCTTCCTCCACCGAAACAAAACGGTTGTTATCTGTAATTCTGAAGCCGGCAATACCAAAGAAATTCGCAGCAAACTGTGCCCTTGCTCTGCACATGGCCGGATTACCGAACGTAAGCAGAAAGACTTGCGGGATTTCTGTTGCCTTTTCTGTTTGTAAGCGTAGTTTTTCAAACGGGGCAGCAGCGCGTATCCATTTTTCATCTGCTACTTCTGACAGCTCATTAGGAGCTTGAACAGCTGAATCCGGATACTGGTTAATTCCAACCAGAATCTCTTTGCGGGAAGCCAGGCTTTTCAACGAACGCTCCCGGGCATTGCGGATTGTTTCAGCGACCCATTCCCTGCCGGGTTCAGAAGAAAATCCGCCTTTTTTCAACAATTGATGATAAAATTTTTCCGATTCTGCCAGAATGGATTGTGTCAGATTTTCAACATAATACGATCCGGCAGAGGGATCGGTAACCTGGTCAAAATGAGCTTCTTCTTTTAAAATGATTTGTATATTTCTGGCCAGGCGGTCGCTGAAATCGTTCTCCTTCCTTATCACACGGTCAAACGGGGTTACTTCCAGGGAATCTACCCCGGCAATAGCTGCCGACATGGCCTGTGTAGTACCCCTGAGCAGATTCACATACATATCGAAAGCGGTCTGGTTCCAGAAATTGGTTGTAGCATGCAACCGGATCTTTTGATCTTCCTGATTATTGATCCCCTGTTCTTCTAAAATCCTGCTCCAGAAGATCCGGGCAGCGCGGAATTTAGCAATTTCCAGGAAATAATGGGATCCAATACCGGTATGAAAATGAATGGAACGCGCCGCTAAAGAAGGGTCCGTGCCTTTATCTTTTAACAGGCGGAGGTATTCAGTGCCCATGGCCATGGAAAAGGCCAGCTCCTGAACAATACCGGAACCGTTATTCCTGAAGTCGTATCCCCTTACACATGTTACACATATATTTGGATACTCGCTGCAAGTTTCTATAAGTGTTTTTAATACTTCCAGCTCTTTACCTGACGGGTTTTGACACTGGGCATAAGCCTGTCCAAGCGGATTAAATTCAAATCGCGCTCTGACCCGTGAAGGATCCGTTCCCTCTGATTTTATATAGTTCAGAAAAGCTTCTAAGATTTGCGGTCTTTTACATGTAAGCCCTTCAAAGGAGATCTCAACGGCCGGCAGAAATACGCCTTTCAGAATAACCGCCAGGTCTTTTTCCGTATAATCCTTTTCTTTGTCCAGGCGAAATCCTATAGATTCTACTCCCCGGTTCAGTGCATTGAGTACTCGTTCATTGAGCTTTACGGGAGATCCGTTTACCGCAAATCCCTGGCGAATAAGCCAGTTGTTTTCCGGTCGGGTTCCGCGAAGAAACGGTTGCTGCCCGGGAACGGTATCCAGGTATGGGATGTCTTTCAGATCTTCTTCCCTGAAATACGGCCGGACGGAAAATCCCTCGGAAGTTCTCCAAACCAGTTTTTTTTCGTAATCGGCCCCTTTCAGATCTCTATGGATCTGTTCTTCCCACTGCCCGGTTGTGACCGGTGGAAAATCATTGAACAATTTTTCTGTCATATTGCTTAATTTGGATAAATATCAGTCAAATTCATTCAAGACACCGGGATCCGCCAAATAAGGCACGGTAACCTTCAGCAACGGTTCTTCCCGCATAGCCCGCTCCAAGGCTTCCCGGGCTCCGGAATTTCTGGCCCAGGCCCTTCTGGCAATCCCGTTGTGTACGTCCCAGTATAGCATGTTTTTAATACGTTTTTCGGCATCCTGACTGCCGTCAATAACCAGTCCAAAGCCACCGTTAATAACTTCTCCCCAACCAACGCCACCCCCGTTATGCAAAGACACCCAGGTGGCTCCGCGGAATGCATCTCCTATTACATTGTGCACGGCCATGTCGGCCGTGATGTTAGATCCGTCGTATATATTGGAAGTTTCCCGGAACGGTGAATCGGTGCCGGAAACGTCATGGTGGTCACGGCCCAGTACAACTGCGGCTTTTATGCGGCCTTCCCGGATAGCACGGTTCATTTCCAGGGCTATTCTAATGCGTCCCTGTGCATCTGCGTACAGGATCCGCGCCTGTGATCCCACTACCAGGTTATTCTTTTCTGCCTGTTGTATCCAATGCAGGTTGTCCAGCATCTGATTTCGAATATTGTCCGGTGCCTGACGAGCCAATTCCTCCAGCACCCCGGCAGCTATTTCATCTGTCACATGCAGATCTTCCGGCAAAGAAGAAGTGCATACCCAACGGAAAGGGCCGAATCCATAATCAAAAAACAACGGACCCATAATATCCTGCACGTAAGAAGGGTATCTGAATTTGCCGCCTTCATCCAGGATATCGGCTCCTGCCCGTGAAGCCTCCAACAGGAAAGCGTTGCCGTAATCAAAAAAATACATACCTCTTTGTGCCAGTTTGTTGATGGCAGAGACTTGGCGAACCAGGCTTTTCTGTACGGCTTTTTCAAAACTTTTTGGATCGTTGGCTATCATATTTGCAGATTCCTCCAGGGTATAACCCGCAGGATAATACCCGCCCGAGTAAGGATTGTGCAAACTGGTCTGGTCGGACCCCAGTTCCACGGATATACCGGATCGTTCCAGGTATTCCCACAGATCTACCACGTTGCCCTGGTAGGCCAGGGAAACGGCTTCTCCGTTTTCCTTCGCTTTACGGATACGGGTGGTCAGTGTTTCAAGGTTGTCGTACACTTCATCCACCCACCCCTGCCGGTATCTCTTTTGTGTAGCTTTTGGATCGATCTCGGCAACAACCCCCACAACACCGGCAATCCGCGCCGCTTTTGGCTGGGCACCGGACATGCCTCCCAAGCCGCTGGAAACAAAAAGAAGGGATCCTTTATGCCGGGCATGCAGCATTCTGGCAGCGTTCATAAGGGTTATTGTAGTCCCGTGAACAATCCCCTGGGGACCTATGTACATAAAAGATCCGGCCGTCATTTGTCCGTACTGGGAAACGCCAAGTGCATTGAGTTTTTCCCAGTCATCCCTGGAAGAATAATTGGGAATGACCATACCGTTTGTGATCACCAGCCTGGGCGCATCCTTTGAAGAAGGGAACAGCCCCATGGGGTGCCCCGAATAAAGAACAAGCGTTTGTTCTTCTGTCATCTCCGACAAATATTTCATGGTAAGGCGGTATTGCGCCCAGTTCTGGAAGACGGCCCCGTTTCCCCCGTAAGTAATAAGCTCGTGGGGATGCTGAGCCACCACTACATCCAGGTTGTTGTTGATCATCAGCATGATGGCTGCAGCCTGGGAACATTGTGCCGGATAATCGTTGATACTTTTGGCCGAGAGAGCTTCATCCGGCCTGTAGCGATACATATATATACGTCCGTATTGTTTCAGTTCCCTGGCAAATTCGGGAGCCAGTTCCGTATGCTGTTCTTCCGGGAAATAGCGAAGGGCATTTGCCAGCGCCAGTTTTTTCTCTTCCTGGGTAAGTATGTCTTTCCTTACCGGAGCATGACTGACACTCTCATCAAAAGGTTTTTCCGGGGGGATCCGGGAAGGAATACCTTCAATTCTCATGATTTGAAATAAATATTATAAAATTTGCTCACAAATATACAGGTTACGCTTTGATTTCCCATTTTTTTATCTACTTTTGCACCCCGTAACAAAAGGAGGTGTCTGTAAATATGATCATTGTACCGATTAAGGAAGGCGAAAACATAGAACGTGCTTTAAAAAAATTCAAACGCAAGTTTGAAAAAACCGGGATTGTACGCGAACTCAGGGGCCGTCAATCTTTCACCAAACCTTCTGTTACCAAGAGAGAGCAAAAAAAGAAAGCTATCTACAAAGAACGCTTACAAAATAACGAGGAATAATCCTCGTTTTTTTTTGTATATTTGTGTATGATGGAAAGGAGTGAATTCATAGACTTCCTGAGGGTACAAAAACGTTATTCCGAACGCACCCAATCCATTTATGGTCAGGCGATTAAAGACTTTTATAAGTTTATGGATTTTCAGGGGGAAGACAATCCCATGGAACAGGTGACACTGACTTCTCTGAGGGCCTATACAAGTTCCCTGCTGGAGCTGGGTTTGAGTCCTTCCACCGTATACCAGCGGCTGTCTGCATTAAGCTCTTTTTGCAACTACCTGATCAAAAAAGGAAAACTCAGGGACAATCCCCTGAAATTACTGGTCCGGCCAAAAAAAGGACGCAGGATACCGGAATTCTATTCCCAAACAAGTATCAATGCCTGGATAGATCATAAGGAAAATTCCCCTACTCCTGTATCGGTCATGATCCATTTGCTGTATGCCACGGGTATCCGGCGTGCGGAACTGGCAGGGATACGTGTCCGGGACCTGGATTTTGAACGTTCCCTGCTCCGGGTTCGCGGTAAGGGAAATAAAGAAAGAGATGTTCCCCTTAGTGAAGAGATGGTCCGGGATTTGCAACGCTTCCTGGAAGAAAGAAAGGTGCCGTCTCCATGGCTTTTCAGCCGGAAGAACGGAGATCAACTGGCACTGACAACCGTTAGCAAGATGGTACACAAAGAATTATCGCGTGAACCTGCATTCACCGGGAAAAAAAGCCCGCATGTGCTGCGCCATTCTCTGGCAACACATTTGCTAAACAGGGGAGCGGATCTGAACAGCATTAAGGAATTGCTGGGTCACACATCCCTTGCCGCAACACAGGTGTATACACACAATTCGTTTGAAGTACTGAAAAAAGCATACAAAAAGGCTCATCCACGGGCATAAAATCGCGGAAGCCAATTTATTAACAATAAAAATGGAGGTATATCATGGACATTAAGGTTGAATCCGTCAAATTTGATGCAGACAGGAAACTGCTTGATTTTATACAAGAAAAAGTAGGGAAACTGGATAGATTCTTTGATGCCATTATGGGAGCAGAGGTGACGCTCTCGCTGGTACCCGGCCACGACAATAAAAAAGCCACCATTCGTGTAAAAGTACCCGGTAATGATCTGATGGCGGAACGCACTTGTCCGACTTTTGAAGAAGCCGTATCTACAGGTGTGGATATATTAAAAGAAAACCTGGTTAAAACAAAAGAAAAAAAGCGGGGAGTCTAATTCCTACCTGAGTGAACCCGACAAAATATCAAGTATTTCTGAAGTAATGGCCTGCTGGCGGCTTTTATTGTACTGAAGGGTAAGATCACGTACCAGATCCTTTGCATTTTCAGAAGCCGCTTTCATGGCCATGGTTCTGGCAGCGTGCTCAGAGGCATTGGCATCCAGTACAGATCGGTAAATCTGGAAACGAAGCACCTTGGGTAACAGATTGTCTATGAGCTCCTGACGGGAAGGTTCTATGATATAGTTTTCGAAATATTCCGGATTCAATTCCTCAATAGGGTATTCCTGTGGAATGATCAACCCCTGTTTACCTCTTAACTCACGACCAAAGGAGGGATTGGAACTTTTTACCAGTTCGGACTGAAAAGGCAGGAAAGTGTCCCTTTGAAGGATTTGCACGGCCATGCTTTTGAAATGGTAAAAGACCAACTCGGCCTTATCTACACTTCCCCGTATGTAACCGATCCCCAGTCTTTTGGAAAGACGTTCGCAAGACAAATAATCGGGACGTGATATAAGGTCTGTAAAACTGTCACAGACAATACATCCCGTTTTCCTGGCAGCTTCCAGCATTTTTATGCCCACCGGGTACAGGGTAATGTTTTCACGGGGCAGGTGTGCGTATTCGTCCAGCACCTCATGAAGCTTTTTCTCCATGTTGGCATTGTACGCCCCGCAAAGCCCTGTATCAGAAGCCATGAAGATAATCGACACGTATTTAATGGGCCTGGCAAGGGCAAAGGGAGTCTGGCGGAGGGTGTGCATTCCCTTGGGATACCCGTGTTCATACATGTAACGTTCCTCATGTATGAACGTAAGCAGCATATAATGCAGACGTTCTTCGTAGGGAAGCATATAACCCAGTGCTGTCTGTGCCTTGTGGAGTTTTGCGGAAGATACCCGCTGCATGGCTTCGGTAATCTTTTGCGTTTTTTTGATGGAGTTAATCCTTCTTTTTATTTCCCTTAAAGACGGCATGATTATCCGGCAATTTGTTCTGCTATACTTTCAATTAACGAGGCTATTTCTTCGTTTATTTCGCCCCTGTTCAGGGGTTCAAGCACCGTTTTGCGGTGACTGCTTTCTAAAACATGAAGAAATTTGTCCTCAAATACTACGATCTTATCCAAAGGAACCCTGCCTAAAAGGCCATGAGTCCCGCAATAAAGCAACGCTATCTGTTTTCCTACTTCCAGCGGGTTGTATTGTTTCTGTATAAGAAGTTGCGAATTTTTCTGTCCTTTATCCAGAATGCGAGCGGTATAGGAATCCATATCGCCCCCAAAACGGGAGAAAGATTCCAGTTCCCGGTATTGTGCCTGGTCGATCTTAAGGGTTCCGGCCACCTTTTTCATGGCTTTTAATTGTGCATTACCACCCACACGGGATACGGAAATACCGACATTCACCGCAGGGCGGTTTCCCTGATTGAAAAGGTCGGTATCCAGGAATATTTGTCCGTCTGTAATGGATATCACGTTGGTGGGAATGTATGCCGAGACATCGCCAGCCTGGGTTTCAATGATGGGAAGGGCCGTCAGCGACCCGCCTCCTTTGACTTTGTCCTTCAGGGATTCGGGCAGGTCGTTCATACGTGAGGCCACTTCATCCTGTGCGATGATCTTGGCTGCCCGTTCCAAAAGACGTGAATGGAGGTAGAAGACATCCCCGGGATAGGCTTCCCGGCCCGAAGGCCTGCGCAGGATCAGGGATACTTCCCTATAGGAAACTGCCTGCTTGGACAGATCATCGTATACGACCAGGGCATGGCGCCCTGTATCGCGGAAATATTCGCCTACGGCGGCTCCGGCAAAAGGCGCAAAATACTGTAAGGCAGCAGGATCTCCTGCTGTTGCAGATATAATTGTCGTATATTCCATGGCCCCGTGTTTTTCCAGCGTGTTGACAATGGATGCCACAGTGGATCCTTTCTGGCCTATAGCCACATAGATGCAATAAACGGGATCTCCGGCCAGAAAATTGGATTTCTGATTGATAATCGTATCTATGGCAATGGCGGTCTTACCGGTTTGCCTGTCGCCTATGATCAGTTCCCGCTGGCCCCTGCCTATGGGGATCATGGCATCTATGGATTTTATTCCTGTCTGAAGCGGTTCGGATACCGGTTCGCGAAAGATCACGCCGGGGGCTTTTCTTTCCAAAGGCATGGAGGTGAAAGGTCCGGGAATATCTCCCCTTCCGTCCAGGGGATTGCCCAGAGGATCTACCACCCTGCCCAATAATTTCTCGCTGACCGGGATTGATGCAATACGGCCCGTCCGTTTGACCATGTCTCCTTCCCTTATCCTGTCTGTGGGTCCCAGCAATACGGCCCCCACGTTGTCCTCTTCCAGATTCATCACAATGGCCATCATACCGTTGTCGAACTCAAGCAATTCATTGGACTCGGCCTGGTACAGACCGTATATACGGACCACGCCGTCGCTTACCTGAAGCACCGTGCCCTTTTCTTCATAAAGGGGTCGGTTGTCAAGTCCCTCCAGTTGCATACGCAATATCTGGGTAACTTCAGCAGGTTTTATAACATCTGACATAACACGTCTACTGTTTATCATTTATTCCAAAGGCTTTTCTCACTTCTCTCATACGGCCTGCCAGGGATGCGTCCCAGACCTTCATGCCTACCCGGAGTGAAAATCCTCCTATCAATTGTTTGTCCTGTTTCAAGTCCAGTTCAACCTTTTGGGGATGTTCCGGATCCAGGACTTTCTTAATTTTCTCTGCCGTTTTTTCGTCAACCGGCACAACCGTCGTCAATACGCCGCTGGTAATCCCATGTTCTCTCCTGTATTTGTCCAGATACTGCAGGCTGACCCACCGGATCACATGTTCTCTTTGATGTCTTATTAACAGATCCAGGAATCCCGACAACACCTGTAAGGAATGGCGTGAATGATCCCGGAAAAGATTCAGGAACATATCTTTTCTCTTACCGGCAGGGACCATCCGGTCACAGAACGTTTTTTCCAGGTCGGGAACTTCAGCAAAATATTCCGATAACCGTTTCATCATGCGGTACACGTCGTGTTCTGCTCCGGTATCGGTAGCATAACACAACAAGGCAGCGGCATAACGGGAAACGATCGGTCCTGTGTTCATAAGATTACGCCCGGGGTTTTGCGGATTCCTCCAGCAGGCTGTTGATAAGATCCATTTGCCTGACACCGGGATCCAATTGTTTTTTGAGTAATTTTTCGGCTACTTCAACAGAAAGTGTGGCCACATAAGCTTTGACCTCCCGCATAGCCATGTCTCTTTCTTTCTCTATTTGCGCCCGTGCCCGGTCCACCATAAGGCGGCTCTCATGACGGGCTGCTTCCCGGGCTTCATCCAGGAGTTGCTGACGCAGCAGGGACGTCTGTTCAATGACTTTTGCCTGCTCGTCGCGGGATTGTTGCAGTATTTTTTCTTCCTGCTGTTTCAGTGTGGCCAGCAATTTGCGGGCAGCGGCCGCATCGGCAAGTGCTCTTTCAATTTTTTCGTTGCGACGTTCCACCACACCGGTAATCAGGGGCCAGCCGAAACGGGCCAGCACCAGGAACAGGATGCCAAAAGCAATGAACATCCAGAACAACAATCCGGAATCGGGAATCATCAAATCCATAACACAAATAAATTACAAAGCCACCAGCAGGCAGACAATGATTGCAAACAGGGAAACGCCTTCCACCAGTGCCCCGATAATGATCATAGACATCCTGATCCCGTCAGCCGCTTCCGGCTGACGTGCAATGGCCTCCATAGCGGCACTTCCGATCTTTCCGATACCCATGGCGGCACCAAAAACTACAATGGCTGCTGCAAAAACGGCTCCTAATTTTGCAATATCGCCAGATGCCACAGCGGCTTGTAATACAGTAAAAAGTAACATAACAATATGGTTTAAAATAAAATTTTCATTCTTTATTCGTCTCTACGGCACAGGCAGGTCTGATTTTATGCGTTCCCTGACGGGAAAGCCCTATGAATATGGATGAGAGCATGGTAAATACATACGCCTGTATATAAGCCACCAACAGTTCCAGGGCCAGCATGAATACCGAAAAGAGCACCGATACCGCACTCATGGAAACATTTATTACAGGCCCCATAGCCACCGTCAGAAAAACCAGAGAAGTCAGTGCCAGGATAATAATATGCCCGGCAAAAATATTGGCAAACAAACGGATCATCAGGGCCATGGGCTTGGTCAGTATCCCGAAAAACTCAATGACCTGCATAATGGGAAAAGGAACTTTCATAAATACCGGAACATCCGGCCACAGGATCTCTTTCCAGTATGCTTTGTTCCCGAACAAATTTACGGCTATCATGGTAAAAAAAGCCAGACCGAAGGTAATGGTAATGTTGCCAGTCAGGTTGGCACCACCCGGGAAAAGAGGGATCAAGCCCAATACATTGTTCAGGAAAATGAAGAAAAATGCGGTAAGCAAATAAGGCGCATAACGTTTGTAATCCTTTCCTACGCATTTTTTGATCATTCCGTCGTGAATGCTCATGATGAACCATTCCATAACGCCCATCACTCCGGAAGGAACTGCTTCTGTTTTCCCGTTCTTTTCCTGTTTCTTATACCATTTTGCCAGGCCAAGAACCAGGAACATGAGCAATCCGCAGGAAAAAAACAGGGCAAGCACATCTTTGGTTATGGAAAGGTCTAAAGGTCTGAGCTGTTGACCCTGCGAATCCGTTTCTACCAGTTTCCCTTCGTACCTGCCTTCTTCGGCAATATAGAAACCTGCGTATTCCTCTTTTTCCATCAGGTGAGAAGAAAGAAAGAAAAACCAGCCCCTTTCCCGGCTGCGGACAATTACAGGTAAAGGGATCCCGATGTCTTTTTCCTCTGTGGAAAAAAGATGCCAGTGATAGGAATCTTTCAGGTGTTCCAGGATCAAATGCTTAACATCTACCGGAGGTCTCTCCTGAGCGGGAGCAGCAACCAAAGCAGGACTGCCTGCCATCATAACGAAAGCAAACGATAAAACGATCAATATGGACCTGCGGGCTGCCTGCATGATAAATTATGATTCTTTCTCCTTGATCTTTTTCTGTTCCTTACAATCAACCAAAAGGAACCAGATAGATAAAAAACTGTAGGTAATGAACATCCCCATAAAACTAATAATAAAGGAAGCTTTGGGAGGATGGGCCACTCCTATTAACACAATAAGAATCACCAGGACGATACCCCAGCGTACAATACGCTGCATCAACATGCTGTTGAGCATTTTGGCGTTCTGGGTTTTGCTTTTTTTCATCATCAGGATCTCCAGCAAACCTACCAGCAAAAACGTGGCAGGAATAACGGGATACACGGGGAACCACCACTCAGGCATATACAGGTACATGATCAATCCCCATATACCTCCCACCAGGAGTATGGTCGTAATATGTACCGTGATCATTTTTTTTATCATAACAGTTTCTGTATAATACAGGCGTACACCTTGTTGTTTCTTACTTGAACGAATCCGCTGCTGACGGGAATCTTTCCGTCTCCCATTTCTCCTTCGTACATGATATATCCCCTGTTAAGCAGCGACATTATGGGAGCATGATCCTTCATTACAGTAAAAGAGGCTTTTTTACCGGGGAACCTCACTAAACAGACATTCCCTTCAAAAAGGACCTTCTCCGGAGACATAACCTGAAGATATACCGGTGCTTTCATAACGGCTATTGCATAATTCGTTTTCCTTTTTCTATCACATCTTCTATGGTGCCCACATTCAAAAAAGCATTTTCGGGTATTTGGTCTACTTCTCCGTCAATGATCATATTAAACCCTTTAATACACTCTTCTATGGGTACTATAACGCCTTTTAATCCGGTAAATTTTTCAGCAACAGTAAATGGCTGGGAAAGAAATCGTTGTACCTTCCTGGCACGACTTACCGTCAATTGATCTTCACGTGAAAGCTCTTCCATGCCCAAGATCGAAATGATATCCTGTAATTCCTTGTTGCGTTGCAGGATCTGTTTTACTTTCTGGGCAGTGTTGTAGTGTTCCTGTCCTACGATCGCAGGATCCAGGATCCGCGATGTAGATTCCAGCGGATCCACCGCCGGGTATATACCCATCTCGGTGATTTTGCGGGATAAAACCGTTGTTGCATCCAGGTGGGAGAATGTAGTGGCCGGGGCAGGGTCGGTTAAATCGTCTGCAGGAACATAAACGGCCTGGATTGACGTTATGGAACCGTTACGAGTAGAAGCGATCCGCTCTTGCATGATTCCCATTTCCGTAGCCAGGGTCGGCTGGTAACCTACTGCTGATGGCATTCGCCCTAATAAAGCTGACACCTCGGAGCCTGCCTGGGTGAAGCGGAAAATATTATCTATAAACAACAAAATATCTTTAATACTCCCGTCGTCATCCCGAATGGACTCGGCAATGGTCAGTCCGCTCAGAGCAACAGAAGCACGGGCGCCGGGAGGTTCGTTCATCTGACCGAACACCAGTGTGGCCTGGGATTTAGCCAGTTCTTGGTAATCAACTTTTGTCAAATCCCATTCCCCTTTTTCCATACTTTCACGAAAAGCTTCTCCGTAACGGATTACTCCTGACTGTATCATTTCTCGCAATAGGTCGTTCCCTTCCCGCGTACGTTCTCCCACCCCGGCAAAAACCGAAAATCCGCTGTGTTTTTTGGCAATATTGTTAATCAGTTCCATGATGATCACGGTTTTGCCAACACCTGCTCCTCCAAAAAGTCCTATCTTCCCTCCTTTCAAATAAGGTTCCAGCAGGTCAATGACCTTGATACCCGTGAACAACACTTCACTTGAAGTGGTAAGATCTTCAAATTTCGGCGGTGATTTGTGAATGGGAGAAGAGCCCGTGCTTTTGTCCAACGGGCTCAGCCCGTCTATGGTTTCCCCGGTTACATTCATCAGCCTTCCTTTTACTGCTTCTCCCACAGGCATGGTTATGGGACCGCCTGTAACCTTGATTTCCGTCCCGCGTGAAAGACCGTCCGTAGAATCCATAGCCACGGTACGTACAGTATAATCTCCGATATGCTGCTGTACCTCCAGTACGATCTCTTTTCCGTCGTTACGCTTTACTTCCAGGGCATGATGTATGGAAGGCAACCGCAATTTCCCGGTTTCTTCAGGTGTAAAGACAACGTCCACTACCGGGCCGATAATTTGTGAGATGCAACCCTTCAGATCTGACATAATGAATTACTTCGTTAATAGAACCAGCGGCAAATGTAATCATTAATTAAACTACTTCTACCAGTTTTTTTTATCTTTGTGCCCCGTATGTCGAATCCATTATCATCTTATACAGAAGCGAATTTCCAGACCCTGGAATGGAACGAGCACATCCGTCTCAGGCCGGGTATGTACATAGGTAAATCGGGTGACGGAAGTACCCCCGATGACGGGCTTTATGTACTCATTAAAGAAGTCATTGACAACTCGGTAGACGAGTATGCCATGGGGCACGGGAAAGTTATTTCGGTCACTATCCGTGACAATGAAGTCTCGGTCCGTGATTACGGGAGGGGTATTCCTTTCGGAAAAGTAATAGACGCCGCCAACAAAATGAACACCGGCGCTAAATACGATAACAAATCCTTTCAGAAAGCCGTTGGCCTTAACGGGGTTGGCCTGAAAGCCGTAAATGCGACTTCCACAATGTTCTACATAGAATCTTTTCGGGAAGGGAATAGCCGTTTTGGAAAATTTTCCAAAGGTGTTTTGCTGGATGAAGGGACAACCCGGACAGACGAAAAAGACGGGACACTTATCAAATTTACTCCGGATTCGGAGTTGTTTCCCAATTATTCCATTAACCTGGAGTTCGTCCAGGAAATGATGCGGCATTATGCCTACCTGAACAAAGGCTTGAAAATGCAGCTTAACGGAAATGAATACGTTTCCAAAAACGGGCTGCTGGACCTGGTCCTTGAAAGTATGGCCGAAGAAACGCTCTACCCACCCATTCATTTGACCGGACAGGATATTGAAATGGTAATTACACATGCCAACGAAACCGGGGAAAGCATAATGTCCTTTGCCAACGGCCAAAACACTTCCCAGGGAGGTACCCATTTATCTGTTTTCCGGGAATCTGTTGCACGTACCATAAAAGAATTCTATAAAAAAGATTTTGAACCTTCCGATATCAGGCAATCCATTGTAGGGGCCATCAGCATTCGCCTGATAGAACCCAAGTTCGCAAACCAGACCAAAACCATTCTGGATTCAAGGGATATGGGACCCGACGGCCCTACCTTGCGCAGTTTTATAAATGATTTTGTAAAAGAACATCTGGATAATTATCTGCACAAAAATCCGGAAACAGCAGATATCCTGCTGAAAAAAATCATAGAAAACGAAAAAGAAAGAAAGGCAGTTGGAGCAGTCCGTAAAAAAGCTAAGGAAAACGCGCGTAAAATCAGCCTGCACAATCGAAAGCTCAGGGATTGCCGCATCCATTTCACGGATAAGAGTGACAAGGCCGAACAAACCATGCTGTTTATAACGGAAGGTGATTCTGCCAGCGGATCCATAACAAAAAGCAGAAATCCAAACATCCAGGCAGTCTTCAGCCTTAGGGGAAAACCCGAAAACACATATGGCATGACCAAGCAGGTGGTCTATACAAACGAAGAGTTCAACCTGCTGCAGGCTGCACTGAATATTGAAGAAGACCTGGACAACCTGCGTTACAATAAAATTATAATAGCCACCGATGCCGACCCGGACGGAATGCATATCCGCATGTTGTTGTTAAGCTTTTTCCTGCAATTCTTCCCGGAACTGGTACGGCACGGACACATATACATATTGCAAACTCCCCTGTTCCGTGTCAGGAATAAGAAAGAGACACGTTATTGTTATACCGAACCGGAAAGAGAGAAAGCCGTACGGGACCTGGGGCCGGATCCTGAGATCACCCGTTTTAAAGGTCTGGGTGAGATCTCTCCCGACGAATTCAAGGCATTTATCGGAGAAAACATACGCCTTGATGTGGTCCGGCTGGATAAGGATGACAGGCTCCCGGAACTTCTGAGGTTTTATATGGGAGAAAACTCTCCACAGCGCAGAGAGTTCATAGTCAGTAATTTAAGGATGGTGGGGGATTAAGCCATGATGAGCGAAGAGCAATTGAAGTACTTACATATCCTGAGTGAAGAAGGAGATAAGAAATACCGGTTAACCGGTATGTTCAAAGACTGGTTCCTGGAATATTCTTCCTATGTAATCCTGGAACGGGCTGTACCTCATATCACCGACGGACTGAAACCAGTCCAGCGCCGCATCCTGCATTCCATGAAAAGAATGGAAGACGGACGCTACAATAAAGTAGCCAATATCATAGGACACACCATGCAATTTCATCCCCACGGAGACGCCTCCATTGGGGATGCCCTGGTACAGCTGGGACAAAAAGATCTTTTAGTGGATACGCAGGGAAACTGGGGCAATGTCCTAACAGGAGATTCCGCGGCAGCTCCACGTTACATAGAAGCCCGGTTGAGCAAATTTGCTCTGGATGTGGTATTCAATCCCAAAACCACAGTCTGGGTACCTTCCTACGACGGCAGGAACCAGGAACCGGAATCGTTGCCGGTTAAATTTCCCCTTTTACTGGCCCAGGGAGCCGAAGGTATAGCCGTTGGACTGGCCACCCGCATACTGCCTCACAATTTCAATGAATTGCTGGATGGCTCTGTAGCACATCTTAAAGGTGAATCATTTGTATTGTATCCTGATTTCCTTACAGGCGGTCTTATAGATTGCAGTAACTACAACGGAGGTATTGGCGGCAAAATCAGCCGTGTGAAGGTAAGGGCCCGCATCATCAAAATTGACAAGAAGACGCTGGCAATCACCGAAATTCCATACGGACAGACCACTGAAAGTCTGATCCGTTCCATAATAACAGCTAATGACAAGGGAAAGATCCGTATCCGTAAAATTGATGATAATACGGCAGAACAGGTAGAGATCCTGATCCATCTGGCCAACGATGTCTCTCCTGATAAGACCATAGATGCATTGTATGCTTTCACTAAATGCGAGGTATCGGTGTCTCCGGACACCTGCGTTATCATGGACGGAAAACCGTTCGTCATAAGTGTGGAAGATATGCTGCGTTACAGTACGGATCGCACCCGGAATCTTTTAAAAGCCGAGTTGGAGATACGCATGGCCGAGTTGGAAGAAGACTGGCATTTCTCTTCCCTGGAAAAAATATTCTTCGAGGAAAAAGTCTACAGGGTTTTGGAAAACGATGCCCGTACGTGGGAAAAACAATTGCAGGATGTGGAAACCGAAATGCTCCGATACAAGGATCGTTTGCGAAGGCCCTTCAACTCTGCCGAAATACGGAAGCTGGTTGAAAAGCCGGTGCGAAAGATCTCCCGTTTTGACATAAAGAAAGCCGAGGAACACATCAAATCCCTGGACCAGGAAATGGCCCGGGTCCAACACCACCTGGAACACCTGACACAATACGCCATAGATTATTTTGAAAGCCTTAAGAATAAATACGGCAGCCGTTTCCCCCGCAGGACAGAAATTTGTGATTTTGAAACCATAGAAGCTTCCAAGGTGATCCTTGCCAACTGCAAACTTTATGTCAATAGTGAATCCGGGTTTGTGGGAACTGACATGAAAAAGGACGACAAAGCCGAGTACGTTTGTGATTGTTCGAACCTTGACGAGGTCATCGTTTTTTTGAAAGACGGCACGTATTCTGTTAGAAAAGTTGCCGAAAAGGTCTACTTCGGGAAAGACATTATCTACACCGGTATATTTAGAAAAAAAGACACCCGTACGGTGTACAATGTAGTCTACCGGGACGGTAAAAACGGAAAAGTGTTCGTAAAACGATTTTCCGTTAACAGCATAACCAGGGACAAAGAATACAACCTGGCCCAGGGAAAACCCGGATCGCAGATCCTTTGGTTCTCCGCCAATCCCAACGGTGAGGTTGAAACCATAAAGATATTCCTGAAAGCACGACCCAAACTCAAGAAACTCATATTTGAATTTTCTTTTCTTGATCTGGCCATTAAAGGACGTAACAGCCGGGGAAATATTCTAAGTCGCTATGCCGTACAGAAAATCACACTCAAAGACAAAGGAGTTGCCACCATGGGCGGCAGTAAGATATGGTTCGACAAGGACATTCAAAGACTAAACGACGATGGCAGGGGCCTTTACCTGGGAGAATTTCTTTCAGGGGAAAATCTTTTGGCTATGAACCTGGACGGGTCGTTCTATACCACCAACTTTGATCTGAGCAACCGTTATCAGCAGGAGATCCGGCTGATAGAAAGACTGGACCCGGAAAAGATCTTTACGGCTGTTTATTACGATGGGGGTTCAGGCTATTTTTACCTGAAGCGCTGTCGTTTTGAAGTCTCGGAAAATCTGCCCCAGTCATTTATCAGTGATGCCGAAGGATCTTACCTTGTTGACATTTCAGAAGATGCATGCCCCAGAATACAGATCACATTTACCGGAAAACATACCAAGAGACTGCCCGAGATCATTGATGCCGTTGAATTTATTAACGACAAAAGTTTCCGGGCCAAAGGCAAACGCATCACTACCCTGGAAGTTGGAAAAATTGAATTCATTGAACCGGAAACGGGTCCCCTGAAATCCGGGGAAAACGGACATGAGGACGACCTGGATTTTGAGCTGGAAGGACCTGCTACACAGGGAGAAACACCTACGGCTCCGGTAGCAGATAAGAAGTCTTTGTCCAATTCCAACGATGAGGATGCTTATCAAATGACATTACTATAATCCCATTCACTGTGAAACTGGTTTTTTATATAGGTTTTATGGGCTCCGGGAAAACCACACTTGCAGCCCGCAACGCACGGGCACAAAATGCCCGTTTTGTGGATCTGGATCAGGTTATCCTTGACAATACCGGGATCAGTCCCCGCGATATCCTGGGCCTGAAAGGAGAAAAAGCCTTCCGGAAAATTGAAAGGGAGACCTTGCATGAGATAGTAAGGAACTGGACTAATTCGGAAAAACCGGCAACCATAGTGGCCTGTGGAGGAGGAACACCTTGTTTCTACGACAACCTGGAATTTATGAAAACCCACGGGCATGTGGTTTTTATTGACACTCCTATGGAGACAATCCTGAAAAGACTCTCCGGTGAACCGGAAAGATGGCCTTTGTTAAAAAAGGCAGATGCAACAAAACTTTATAACTCGCGCTTAGAATGGTACAAGAAGGCTGATGAGAGAATCGTTCCCTAAACGATAACCTCACGGGCTTTGATATCTTTTATACGTAGCTGAATGTTGGCTATACCCCTGTAATAATTCTCGGCCACTGAATAACAGACATCTACAGGATTCCCGTTATGCATGTGCTCAAAATGCAGGCTTTGATTAAAAGCTATCGCTGATATGGGACGGTAAGGTTCTTCTTCCTGGATCAATTCCAGTTTCAGGTGGCCTGAATCAGATCCCACCAGGCGTCCGTTTCCGTTATCGTAAACGTTTTCGGTTACAAATACAGGGGACAGGTTCCCGGGGCCGAAAGGCTGGAACTGTTTCAACAACCGGAAGAATTTAGGAGTTATTTGTTTAAAGTCCAGATAAGTATCAATATTGACCAAAGGGGTGAGCATTTCATCAGTCACTTTTTCCGCTACTATGGATTCAAACCGGCGGCAGAATTCCTGGTAATGCTTTTCGCTCATGGTCAGTCCGGCCGCATACATATGACCGCCGAAGTTTTCCAGCAGATCACTGCAACTTTCTATGGCTTCATAGAGATCAAAACCGGGAATGCTTCTGGCGGATCCCGTTATAAAACCGTTTGAACGTGTCAGGACAATGGTGGGACGGTAGTAATTTTCCACAAGACGGGATGCCACAATACCCACAACACCTTTATGCCATATGGGGTTGTAAACCACTGTAGATTTTTTATTCTCCAGACCGGGCATATCCCGGACCATAGCCAGTGCCTCCTGGGTGATCTTCCGGTCTATGTTTTTTCTGTCGTCGTTGTGATCGTTAATAGTATGACCAATTTGCGAAGCATCGTCATCGGTACGGGAAATGAGCAAATCAACGGCCATTTTTCCGGATTCCATACGGCCGGCCGCATTGATGCGCGGCCCTATCTTGAAGACAATGTCATCTATAGTTATCTGGTGTTTTTCAAGCCCAGCCAGCTTGATAATCGATAGCAGTCCTTTACGGGGAGCTTCGTTCAGTTGTTTCAGTCCGTAATGGGCCAGGATGCGGTTCTCCCCGGTTATGGATACCAAATCAGACGCTATGCTTACTACCAACAGATCCAGGAACGGATACAGCTCAGCCAGGGGAATGTTCTTACGGATGCAATAGGCCTGCATGAGCTTGAACCCCACTCCACAGCCGCTCAGTTCATCAAAAGGATAATGACAATCAAGCCTTTTGGCATCCAGCACGGCAGAAGCCTGGGGCAATTCTTCCGCAGGCAGGTGATGATCACAAATTATAAAATCTATACCCTTCTGCCTGGCATATTCCACTTTTTCATTTGCTTTGATCCCGCAATCCAGAGCAATAATGAGGGTACATCCTTCTTCCACCGCCGCATCTATGCCTATACGTGATATTCCGTACCCTTCCGTATAACGGTCGGGAATGTAATAGGAGACCATTGGCGTCTCTTTTCGCAGGAAAGAATAAACCAGTGCCACGGCAGTAGTACCGTCCACATCATAATCTCCGTAAACCAGTATTTTTTCACTTTCCCGGATAGCCCTGTCAAGCCTTTTGACCGCTTTGTCCATATCTTTCATCAGGTAAGGGTCATGGAGGTCTTCCAGCTGGGGACGGAAAAAGGTTTTTGCTTGTGAGAGTGATTTTATATTTCTTTGAACCAAAAGGTTAGCCAAAGCCTGATCTACTCCCAGATCAGAGGCCAGCTGCCTTACCAGAGCCGGATTTCCGGGCTCTTTAACAATCCATTTTTTGTCCAAAGCCATATTAATCTTGCAAAGGTAAGAATATAATCCTTATGCGTGTAAAAAAATGCTTACTTTTGCAGGTTGCTAAAATCAAATTCTATGGAGAATCCTCATATCAGTGAACAAGAACAGATCCGTCGCCAGGCGTTGCAAGAGCTGGAAAAGCTGGGTGTTGATCCTTATCCTGCAGCTGAATATCCGGCAGATACCACTGCCCGTGAAATTCTGTCCGGCTATGATAATGAAAAGGGAAATTTTCAGGAAGTGACACTTGCCGGAAGGATCATGAGCCGCAGGATCATGGGAGCCGCCTCTTTTATGGTTATTCAGGATCATACGGGACGTATCCAGGTATATCTGAAAAGAGATGATATATGTCCCGGAGAAGACAAAACTTTATACAACACCGTTTTTAAAAAATTGCTGGACATTGGCGATATAGTGGGAATCAAAGGATTTGCCTTTATTACCAAAACAGGAGAAGTATCGGTACATGCGAAAGAACTGGTTCTGTTGAGCAAGTCCCTGAGGGTACTGCCTATTGTTAAAGAAAAGGAAGGACGGCTTTACGATGCTTTTACCGATCCCGAACAACGGTACCGCATGCGTTACGTGGACCTGATTGTGAATCCGGAAGTCAGGGAAACCTTTGTGAAAAGAACAAAGATGGTCAATGTGATGCGGGAATTTTTTAACAGCCATGGTTACCTGGAGGTGGAAACCCCCATATTGCAACCGATCCCGGGAGGAGCCAACGCACGTCCTTTTGTGACACATCACAACGCACTTGATATTCCTCTGTACATGAGGATCGCTAATGAACTGTACCTGAAAAAACTGATCGTAGGAGGATTCCCCGGCGTCTATGAATTTTCAAAAGATTTCCGGAACGAAGGGATGGACCGTACTCACAATCCGGAATTTACAGTTTTAGAGATATACGTGGCTTACAAAGATTATTTCTGGATGATGGATTTTACCGAAAAAATGGTAGAAAAGGTCGCCCTGGAACTTCACGGAACCACTCAGATACCTTTGGCAGACAGGATCATAGACTGGAAAAGACCTTTCCGCAGGGTTACCATGTTGGGAGCCATAAAGGAATATGCGGGGGTGGATGTATCTGATATGGACGAAGAAGTACTCCGGAAAACATGCCGGGATCTGAACGTTCCTGTTACTCCTTCCATGGGAAAAGGCAAGCTGATTGATGCCATTTTTGGGGAGTATTGTGAAAAACACCTGATCCAGCCTACTTTTGTTACTGATTATCCAAAAGCAACTTCACCGCTTACTAAAAAGCATCGTGAAGATCCGCATCTGACAGAACGGTTTGAGTTGTTTGTAAACGGGAAAGAACTGGCCAATGCCTATTCGGAACTGAATGATCCCCTGGACCAGCTGGAACGATTCAGGGATCAATTGAAACTCAAAGAAAAAGGGGATGATGAAGCCATGTTCATAGATATGGACTTTATCCGGGCGCTGGAATTCGGTATGCCGCCTACCTCGGGAATGGGTATAGGCGTTGACCGTCTTTGCATGTTGATGACCAACTCGGCAAGTATCCAGGATGTGCTGTTCTTTCCGCAAATGCGACCGGAGTAAAAATGATCTCCTCGGCTCATAATCCCAGGATCAGACAAATCCGTTTGCTGATGGAAAAATCCCGCGAACGACGGGAAGAACGGTTGTTTGTGATTGAAGGAGTGCGTGAGCTGGAAATTGCACTACAGAGCGGATTTTCCGTTCACAGTTTGTATATCTGCTCTCCCCTTTTATCGGACCCGGACAAGGCAGCCTTCTTTACGGCTAAAGCACCTGTGGTGGAAGAGATCGATCCCGCATTGTATGAAAAACTGGCTTACAGGGGAAGTTCGGAAGGGGTTTTGGCCTTAATGTACAGTCGTTACCCGGCACTGAAAGATATCAAACTGTCCGCTTCTCCCCTGATCATCGTTCTGGAATCTGTGGAGAAACCGGGAAACCTGGGGGCAATACTGCGTACGGCTGATGCCTGTGGAGCAGATGCTGTGCTGGTATGCGATCCCCTGACAGATCTCTACAATCCCAATACCATCAGGGCATCTCTGGGCTGTTTGTTCAGTGTTCCTACATTGACCTGTTCTTCTGAAGTGGCTTACAGGTGGTTAATTGAAAACCACATTCAGATAGTTGCTGCCAGCTGTCAGTCTTCTGTCCCGTACCACCTGCAGGATCTTTCCAAACCGACTGCCCTGGCCATGGGAACCGAAGACAAGGGGCTGAGTTCTTTTTGGAATGAACGTGCTCATTTGAAAGTAAAGATACCAATGAAAGGAAAGATCGATTCACTGAATGTTTCAGTGGCTACGGCCGTACTTTGTTTTGAAGCAATCAGGCAGCGAAATACATAGAACGTATGGGACCTTTTGCAATCATAGGAAATCCTGTTAGATCCAGCATGAGTCCCGCCCTTTTCCGGGCCGCTTACCCGCTATTGCCCCCTGACACTTACCTGACACTGGAGGTTCCCGATGCCATTACCGGGTGGAAAGAGATGCGGCGTTTTCGCATTCAGGGGGTTAATATAACCATGCCTTTTAAAGCTGATTTTATTCAGTATGTTCAACATACGGAGACTCCTGTCAGTGAGATCAATGCCACCAATCTGATTTACCTTAAAAACGGCAGCTGGACTGCCTGCAATACTGATGTATGTGGAGTGGTAAACAGCTTCATGGATGCCGGCACGATCCTCAATGGAAAGCACGTCCTGATTATTGGGGCTGGAGGAGCGGGTCGCGCGGCAGCTGTGGGCATGGAACAGGCAGGCGCCGTGGTACACCTTGCCAACCGGACCGCACGGGAAGGATTATTGCCACTGACATCTATCCCTCATCTGTTAAAGCAATGCTCCCTGGTAGTCAACACTATTCCCTGGGATCCCGTACTGGCGCTTAGAACAGGATTCACCAGCAGTCATGTGATCCTGGATGCTTCCTATACAGAAGCTCCCTTGAAAGAGGCCGCCATACGGGCAGGAGCCCTGTACCTGAACGGGTATTACTGGTTGTATCACCAGGCTGTTGAAGGTTTTAAACTTCTGACCGGTACTGAACCTGACAGAAAGGCTATGCGCATACTTCTGGGTTTGTAAAAAAGATTGTAACTTTACGGGGAATCACTCAAACCAAAATATACTATGTTGAATAAAGTAATGTTAATAGGAAACGTGGGAAAGGATCCCGAGATCCGTCATCTGGAAAGCGGGACGGCAGTAGCAAACATAACACTGGCTACAACTGAAAGGTATAAAGACAGGAACGGAG
>JBAZDQ010000005.1:0-79440 GCA_041654355.1 Bacteroidales bacterium | reverse complement strand
TGCCTGTGGTAAAGGTGATCCTGTTCACAGCGGTGCTGATGTTTCTCAGGTCGTACCCGGTAGCCGTGCCCTCCCAATCTACAGCTGCCGGACTGGTAGACGCGGTGAATTCGGTAACCGGTTCAGATCCCGGGAAAGGTCTGTAATTGGGCGCATTGGCTTCTATCAGGTCATAACATTCATGGTCGCTATAATCGTTCACGTTATTATTATCCCAACGCGAAAGATATTCCGGACTTCTGTCCACGTGATATATCAGGAGGCCTTCTTCTGGCAGGTAGGTGTCCCAGCCAGTTTTCTGCCTGTTTTCATACAGGTAATATTCCCCATTGGGGAAATAGTTTTGTGAATAGGAAGGGGCAGGCGAACGGAATCCGGTATTAATAAAAACGGGATCCAGTTCATAATAACCGGTCTGCTGCAAAGCGGTAACTTCACCTTCTGTGATCCATCCTACAAGCGCTCTTTCCATCACGCTGAAATAGGGCGGAGTGCGTCCCATATTATTATAATTTCCATTGGACATCAATGAGTAGGGACCCAATTCTTCTGCCTCCCCGTTCTCACTATTGTCCGTATCATAGAAATCGGGAAGACCCAGAACATGACCAAATTCATGACAGAAAGTCCCGATTCCCGCATAATCCTGCTCGGCAGGGGTGCCTCTGAACTCAGAAGTACAGGCATACGTACCGGTTTTTACTCCGTCTACCGTAACCTGGTTGTAAATGTTCCATTTGTGTGGCCAGATGGTGTCATCCCCGGCTCCTTCCGCCTCGTTCCACCCTGCGTAGTACACAAAGACATTGTCAATATAGCCGTCGTTATCGGTGTCATATTGCGAAAAATCAATTCCAAGCGTCTGGTCTGCAATCTTTACTGCCTCGGCAACCATTTCCCTGGGACGCAGATCGTCACCCTCTTGGTCATTTTCCCCGTAGTACGTGTAATTTTGGGAAAGTGTCACCGGTCCGACAACGTCAAATTGGGGATGGAAAACTCCCGAAGAATTTTCATAAAAATAATCATACGCAGAGCCGGTCCCCCTGTTCGCACTGTATCCGGGCAAATTCAGCATATTGAAAAAATCTTGGTTTGCCGAGGCCGATGTGAATGTCAGATCGGCGAATTGTACCAGGATGACCAGGAACGGCTTTTCACCCATGGAAATGGAACGTGCCGGGGCACTGACCGGTGTTTGAACGGAGGCCCTGCGAAGCTCAGAGGCCCGCTGTAAAGCTGCGGCCGGTGGCCTGTCTGCAACCAGATCCTGTGCCAATGGGGTTATGGGAGATTCAATGACACGATTTTGCGAAAGAACCTGACGGCCATCAGCCGAGAACCGGGCATAATAATAAAAACGGTCGGGTCCCTGCCTGACCAGCCGGCCGCTACAAGTTTTCCAGTTCAGAAACTCATCCCCGTGTATGCGGATGGTTAATACACTGCCATCGGGCTGGACAACGCGAACAGGGTGTGGGTATGCTTTAACGCCATAGACTATGGACGGATTTCCGCACAAGAAAAACAACAGGCACAGAAATAGGATCAATCTCCGTTTCATGGCAGCTCTTTTTTAATAATAAAACCGGTAAGATCATTTAAGTCTGCTAGCCAAATCGTGTTTTCCCGGGAACGGAGCAGTATAACGGAACGTGTTCCGGATGAAAGTCCCGCAAAGCCTCGTGAGACAATTTGTACACTAAATTGATCCCCGGGTTGTGCATCTTGGGGAACGGGCCCGAAGGCAAATACCCGGCATAGTCCCATATGTTGAAGGCGAAAATAGTTGCCGTCATCTGCATTAAGCACAACACACTGATTCACAAAAGGTATGTATGCAAAAAGCGGCAGGTTGTCCGGGCTGTATACACCCGGTGTATTGCATAATAACAAAGGATGTTGGGCATAGGGAGACTGTACAACGGAAAGGGTATCAGCTACCTGGCCGCTCTCACTTCGGACTGTGATTTGTGTTTGCCGTTGAGCAAGGAACGGATTGGGAGCAACGGAAAATACAAGTTCCCTGTTTGAGACAGGATCAGATACATTTTCGGTTATCCATGTTGCATCTTCAGGAATATCAATAATGTAAGGAACATTCGTGTCCAATCTGACCGTAAAAGAGGCTTCTTCCTGAAGGTTTATGGCCGATGGCTCAACAGATAGTTCTTCCCGGGGAGATTGGTACACGGTAAGGGTGTCTGATAAAGTGGAATGTTGATCCCTGACTACCACCATGGCTGTACGGCTTTCATCACCGGTCAGGGGATTAACCAACAGGTTGACTACATCTGTTCGCATGGCTTTTGTGGCTATAATTTCCAACCAATCCGGCATCCCCGGAATAGTAATGTCATATTGTATATTGGTTCGCAAGGAAACCGGATATTCTCCGCCGGCGGCAGGAACATTAAGAAAGTCGTAAGATAAGATCAAACGGTCAATTTGTGCCTGGTAAACCTGAATGGTATCCGACATAGTGCCGTAACTGAAAATAACCATCCCGTGCCGGGCCCCGTCTTCAGTTCCTTCCTGTACCCGGAAATGCTCTACAGTAGATATCAATCCTTTGGTTTCCACAGAATTAGGTGTGTTGTGTACAATCCACGGATAGGCAGCGGGAATGGTTACCGTGTAATAAATATTATGTTGAATCTCTACTGAAAAATCACCTCCTTCCGGAGGAATATTCTGAACATCGGCTGACAGCAACAGGGCATCTTTTTGTTTTTGAGTGACTGTAATGTTTTTGGAAAACTCTCCTGCATTCGTTCTTAAAATGGTATTCCGATCATCATAAGAAGTATTGGCTTCCAAGGTTTTCAGCAGGATCCGGTGAGTTCCCGGACCTCCCGACAACGATTGGACAGAAAGCCAGGGAACTGTCTCTGCGTTAAAGACAATACTCCAATCCGTTGCAGAAGCAATGTGTAACAACTGTTCATTTTGAACCGTGTTTTGCAATACCACGTTCCCCGGATAGACAGCTAAATAGGTAACCGGCTGGAAAACAGGGACGGAAACAGTTTGTTCATTGCTGTATATTTGCAGAGAATCTATACGGACCGTCCCCGATGTATTCAATTCAAGTATGGATATAACCACAGTTTTATTTCCGGATGTTCCCGATTTAGGGGATACGTCCACCCAACTGTTTCCTGTGCTGAACGATGCTGTCCACCCGCCCGGAGCGTAAAAGTGTACCAAAAGAGTATCTCCCGGTATCTTTCCTTCAGGAATGATCAACTGGTCGGTTGCAGACAGGATGACAGACAATGCATCATTTTCAGGTCTGCAACTGTTTATGATCAAAACCAACAGTAGCAAGGGTATGTACCGGCACAAATTCATATATAAAGATAAGCAATCTTCAAGATACTTGTGCATAATGAAGGAGATTCCTATCTTTGTAACAGCGTTTACTATATATTATGTTACTAAGTAAAAAAATGGGGGTTTATTTGAACCAGGCACATTTCCTGTTCAAGCAATGCTTTCTGAGAGAACTGGTAGCCAATAACGTAGATCTCACCCCCGAGCAATATTTGCTTATAGATCTGTTATGGGATGAAGGTCCCCTGACACAACAGGAGATCGCCGACCAGATGCAAAAGGATAAGAATTCTATTACAAAACTAATTGACGGTCTGGAGAAAAAGGACTATGTGGTGAGGGAAACCAATCCTAAGGATCGTCGCAAAAACCGGGTGGTTGTCACCCGGACAGGTGAAGAAAAAAAGCAGGAGATAACGCGCATTGCCATTAATGCAGCAGATAATATATTGGGAGGGATTCCTACCGAGGAATTGAACACAGTGGTGGAAGTTCTGAACAAGCTCAACAAAAACATGAAAAAAATCTTGCGAAAGAAATAAGTATGAGTACAGAATATATATTGAAGAACTGTGCGACAGGAAGGCTTTTTGAAGATACGGGATGGATGTTATCCGATCCATTGTGCGAAAACCCGTCATTGATAAGGGCTTTGTACAAAAAGAAACAACTTGATTACGACAGGGAAGATGACGGCTTGTACCGCTTTGCGGACTGGATGCCGGTGAGAAGGAAACTCAAAGGCTCTGCTGCTCCCGTAACCTACAAGAGTGAAGCCCTGGCGGGTCATTTGGGATTGAAAAACCTGTACGTCACTTTCAATGGTTACTGGCCTCAAAGGGGAGCCTTTATGAAAACCTGTTCTTTTAAAGAAACCGAGGCCTATTCCGTCTGTGCTCATATTCCTGAAAACGAAAAACGAACCATGATTGTGGCTTCGGCCGGAAATACGGCAAGAGCCTTTGCACGGGTTTGTTCTCAAAACAAAATTCCGTTGTTGCTCTTTGTTCCTTACGATAATTTGGACACGCTTTGGTTTGAAGATCAGCTGGATCCATGTGTGAAACTGATCTGTTCGCCTCCCGGATCGGATTATTACGATGCCATAGAATTGAGCAATCGGTTTTGTGAAGACAACGTCCATTTTTTTGCCGAGGGAGGAGCCAAAAATATCGCGCGTCGTGACGGGATGGGAACGACTGTTCTTTCTGCCGCAACCTCCATAGGGGAAATCCCGGATTATTATTTCCAGGCTGTAGGAAGCGGTACGGGAGCCATATCCGCCTGGGAAGCCAACAAACGACTGATAGAAGACGGCCGCTTTGGAAAGAAGGTCATGCGCCTGATCCCATCACAGAATGCACCGTTCATGCCGCTTTACGAGGCCTGGAACTCCAACGGAAGGGAACTGAAGATCATGAGCGCCGAAGAAGCCAGGAAAAAAACGGCAATCATACATTCCAAAGTCCTTGCCAACAGGAAGCCTCCTTACAGTATCCCGGGCGGATTGTACGACGCCCTATCAGATACGGGAGGGTATATGGATTATGCTACCAATGATGAACTGGAAAGGGCAAAACGTTTGTTTGAAGAATTGGAGGGAATTGATATAGACCCGGCTGCAGGAGTGGCTACCGCCAGTCTGATAAAAAATGTCAGGACCGGGAAAATTGATCCTCAGGCCATAATAATGCTCAATATAACCGGGGGAGGAGAAAAATTGTTCAAGAAAGAACACACCGTAAAATATATGAAACCTTTGGAAGATTTGTCCCTTTTGAGTGCGTAGTATGTTTTATTCCTGAGGGTTTTGCTTTAACGGAGAATCCGGTTCTCCGGCCATCATGCGGTATTCCATCCCGGATACAAACCGGGGAAAGAATTTGGCCATCAGTACCGTAAGTTTTCCCAGAGGCGTCAGCACAACGGTATCTTTTCTCTTAATGATTCCTTTGAGCATATGTACAGCTACGCTATGGGCCGACATCATTTTCTCTTCTGCCCTGGGCGTTTTTCCCTGCGAAGTGCCGTCTGCAGTGAGGGCTGAAACCCGTACATTGGAAGATGTAAATCCGGGAGCAAAAATCATCACATGCAATCCGTCGTAGAGATGTTCGGTGCGCAAGGTATCCAGGAATCCGTTCATGGCATATTTGGACGCGGAATACCCGGTTCTTGCCGGAAGCCCTTTGAATCCGGCAATGGAAGTAACCCCCACAACCGAACCGTTGCTTTCAAGCAACCGGGGCAATGCGTATTTGGTACAATAGACACATCCCCAAAAATTCACGTCCATGAGCGTTTTCAGAACGGATAGATCAACCTCTTTAAATAAAGCACGCATAGAAAGACCGGCGTTGTTGACCAGAATGTCAATACGCCCAAAACGTTCCACGGTTTTATCTATCAACACCTTGCAATCTCCTTCCCTGGAAACGTCTGTAATTACCGTTAATACCTGATTGTCTTTCAGTTCATCTTCCAGGGCTTTGAGTTTTTCTCCGGAACGTGCTGCCAGCACAACAGAAGCTCCGGCTTGTGAAAAAACACGGGCGCATTCCAGTCCTATGCCCGATGATGCACCCGTAATTATTGCTACTTTGCCCTGTAACGATTTTTTCATGGTTATTCTATAGCCATGTTCCTGATCTCGTTTCCCTTATATTTGCCTGCCTTCAGTTTTTCCTGGATTTCACGGAACGCATTCAGTGTATATTCAACATGTTCCAGGGAATGCATGGCTGTGGGAATAAGCCGGTACATGATAACGTCCCGGGGTACTACCGGGTATACCACTACGGAACAAAATATCCGGTAATTTTCCCTCAAATCTATTAGAATGTTTGTCGCTTCTACCAGCTCACCTTTCAGGAAGACTGGTGTTACACAAGCTTCTGCCGCACCTATATCAAAACCGTTTTTTCTCAACCCGTTCTGAAGGGTCCTGGTTATCAGCCATAATTTTTCCCGTAATTCGGGTTGTGTACGGATCATCTCCAGACGTTTCAACAATCCTTCCACCATGGCCATAGGCAAGCTCTTGGCGTATATCTGGGAACGCAGGTTGTACCTCAAATAATTTATGATATCGGCAGGGCCGGCTACAAAACCTCCGATCCCGGCCATGGATTTTGCAAATGCCCCAAAGTAAAGGTCTACCTCATCCATCACGTTAAAGTGTTCCGAGGTTCCGCGACCGTTTGCCCCCATCACTCCAAATCCGTGCGCATCGTCTATCAAAATACGGAAATTGTATTTCTTTTTTAGAGATACTATCTGGTCCAGGAATCCTAACGCCCCGGTCATACCGTAAACGCCTTCTGTGATAAGCAAAATACCGCCCCCGGTTTTTTCTGTAAGGCGCGTAGCGCGTTCCAGGGCTTTGTCGCATTTTTCCAGATTGTTGTGTGGATACACGATCCTTTGTCCCATATGTAGACGCATACCGTCCATTATGCACGCGTGGGCCTGTGAATCATAAACCACAACGTCCCGTCGGTTCAAAAGGGCATCAATGGTGGAAACCATTCCCTGGTATCCGAAGTTGAACAGGAAGGAATCTTCTTTTTTCTCAAAATCAGCCAGTTCACGCTCCAGCTTTTCGTGCAGGGAGGTGTGTCCGCTCATCATACGGGCGCCCATGGGATAGGCCAGCCCCCATCTCTCGGCTCCGGCCGTATCGGCTTTTCTGACCTCGGGATGGTTGGCAAGTCCCAGGTAATTGTTGAATGTCCAAGCCAGCATTTTCTTGCCCTGGAACATCATATAGGGTTCAATGGGACCTTCCAGCTTCGGGAACATAAAGTATCCGTGTGCTTTCCTGCGGTATTGACCTAAAGGGCCGCCTTCGTCTTTCTTGATTCTTTCAAAAATGTCCATGATCAAGCATCTATGTTTGCATATTTGGCATGTTGTTCGATAAACTCCCGTCGGGGTGGCACTTCATCTCCCATCAACATGGAGAAGATCCGGTCAGCTTCGGCAGCATTGTCTATGGTAATCTGACGCAGTATGCGGTTTTCCGGATTCATGGTGGTATCCCATAACTGGGCAGCGTCCATTTCCCCCAAACCTTTGTAACGCTGAATGGTTACCGCACTTTCTTTACCCTTACCCAACTCTTCCACGGCAGCCCGGCGTTGTTCTTCCGTCCAGCAATACCTTTCTTCTTTTGCTCTCTTTATGAGGTACAGAGGCGGGGAAGCGATGTATACGTGACCGTTCTGTATAAGATCGGGCATATGGCGGAAAAAGAAAGTAAGCAACAGGGTGTCAATATGGCTTCCGTCCACATCGGCGTCCGTCATAATGATTACCCGATGATACCTGAGTTTGGTCATATTCAATGCCTTACTGTCTTCTTCGGTACCTCTTGTCACTCCAAATGCGGTATAAATATTGCGTATCTCTTCGTTTTCGAAAACACGGTGTTCCTGGGCTTTTTCCACGTTCAGGATCTTACCCCGCAAAGGCAATATGGCCTGAAAAGAACGGTCGCGGCCGCTTTTGGCCGTACCGCCTGCAGAATCCCCTTCCACCAGGAATATTTCACTCTTTTCCGGATCCCTGTTAGAGCAGTCGGCCAGTTTTCCGGGCAGGCCGGCACCGGACATCACGGTTTTGCGCTGTACCAGCTCCCTGGCCTTGCGGGCAGCGTGACGTGCCGTAGCTGCCATGATCACTTTTTCCACAATGGTTCTGGCATCCTTTGGGTTCTCTTCCAGGTAATTCTCCAACGCTGAGCTTACCGATTGGGAAACGGCAGCCATAACTTCACTGTTGCCGAGTTTGGTTTTTGTCTGTCCTTCGAACTGGGGTTCATTGACCTTTACCGAGATGATGGCCGTCAACCCTTCCCGGAAATCGGCCGGATCAATATCGAATTTCAGTTTGCTGAGCATGCCGCTCTTATCGGCATAATTCTTCAGGGTAGAGGTCAGTCCCCTGCGGAATCCCGTCAGGTGGGTGCCTCCTTCTATGGTATTGATGTTGTTGACGTAGGAATGTATGTTTTCCGAAAATCCCGTATTGTATTGCATGGCAATTTCAATTGGGATATTGGATTTATTGGTTTCCAGATAAATGGGTGTCTCAGTAAGTGGAACACGCGTTTTGTCAAGAAATTTCACAAAATCAAGCAGTCCGGTTTCTGAGAAAAACTCATCTTTCCGGAACCCTTTCCTTACGGCGTTTTCTTCTTCCACGTCTTCTGTAAAGGCATCTTCTTCTGCATTTTCCCGGTAGTCTTCTATGGTAAGACGAACCCCTTTATTCAGGAACGCCAGCTCACGCAGTCTTGCAGAAAGAATATCGTAGCTGTATTCGGTACTTAAAGTAAAGATGTCTTTGTCCGGAATAAAATATATTTCAGTTCCAGTAACATCACTATCACCAATAATTTCTATGGGAGCCTGGGGAACGCCACGGGAAAATTCCTGTCTGAATATTTTGCCTTCCCGGTGTATAGTAGCCACCAGTTTGTAAGAAAGGGCGTTTACACAGGAAAGTCCGACACCGTGCAACCCTCCCGAAACTTTATAGGAGTCTTTTGAAAATTTACCTCCGGCATGCAATACAGTCAGCACCACTTCCAGGGCAGACCGTTTTTCTTTTTCGTGCATACCTGTTGGAATACCACGACCGTTGTCGGTAACGGTTATACTGTTGTCGGGATTTATTATTACTTTTATCTGGTCACAATAACCGGCCAGCGCCTCGTCAATGGAATTATCCACCACTTCATAAACAAGGTGGTGTAATCCCCTGGATCCGATGTCCCCGATGTACATGGAAGGACGTTTTCTGACAGCTTCCAGCCCTTCCAGGACCTGGATGCTCTCTGCAGAATACTGATTTTCTTTGCTCACTTTTTCATGCTTTGAATAACATGCAAAGTTATGGAAAAAGCATCAGAAAACCTAATTAAAAACGGAATGTTATACCTCCCCCGAAAGTCAATCCGGGATTGGGATAGAGATAAAAATAGGAGATATCTTTGTTCAGCAGGTTGCTCCCAAAAACCCAGGCAGATAAAAACCGGGTCATAACGTATTCCAAACGCATTCCAAGGTCAAGAAAACCGGGTACTGTAACGTCCGCAGTACCGTCAATCCAGTCGGGGGCAAGACAGGCATTGCGCCAATAACCCGTTGCACTGATAATAATGCGTTCCCGCCAATTGTACCGCGCATATCCGGAGACTTCCCATACCGGCTTGTGCCAGGGCGGGTTGCCTGAACTCAGTGCATAATGATGCCATTCTCCTGTCACGCCGGCTTCAAAGGGATCGGAACGAAATGAAAGTGAACCTCCTGCCGTATACCTGGTTTCATTGGCATAATGCAGGTCGTACAAGCCCGGGTATCCCTGTGTGTTGTTTTGTGTTCCGTAGAAAAACTGGTTTTTTGTGTAACGGTAGGATCCGTATATGTTGTAATGAAAACGGTCTCCCAGAGTACCGGTCAGGCCGGCCTTCATATTCCACGGGATGGTTGCATCGTACATTTCATTGGCAAACACCCAGGGATTTTCACGCATCCTGTCCTGGTATGTGTTCAGGCGGTGGTTGCCTTCCATTTTGGCGTAAAGCGTGAGCCAGTCATCTGCCATCGTCAGATGGGCATCAAACCAGGGAAATACTCCAAAATGATTCCCGTCCGGTCTGAGCAGGTATCCGATCTTTACCCCGGCACCAACTTTATACTTGTCACCGCTCCACAATATGTGAGGAAACACATTCATTACTGCCCGCGATGCGGAAACTCCTTCTGCAGTCCAGCGATTGCTGACAAAACGCACTTGAGCTCCAAGGTTTACGGAAAAACCTTCTGCCAGGTAATGCCCGGTTGAAGCATCAATATCCAGGATGTTTTCCCGGATTACCGGCAAGCTGTCAAAGGGCCCCAAAATATTGTTTTTGGCATGCCTGTAACCCGATTTCCAGTAATAATGCCACGAACCGGGTGTATTGTTGAGAGAATAGGTCTCTATTTCAGCGCCTGTGTTGTAATAATTCTGCCGGTTCAGTCCCTGTGTGGAAAGCGCATCTATGACGGCATACGTGTTGTTCAGGTGTTCTCCCAGGGCACGCAAACGGAAAGTATTGTTCTTTCCCCTGTGTTCCAGGGTAAAGGTCCCCTCTGTAGTTGTACGAATGTCCTTATCCAGCAGTGAACGGTGACGTGCCTGAATCCCGGCAAACCAGCCGGACTTTATGGGTGTGTGCAATATAACATCAGCCCGGGGTGTCCACGGGTAACCGGTCCCCAGGTTTATGTACCCAAAGTGTCTTTCAGGAGTCTGGAAAGCCTTGACGGTAGCGGAAGGCAGGGGAATGAATTCGTATAAATTGAACAACGGTTTGTCGAATATGCTGTATTGAAAGGAGGTGTTCATGGTCAGCACGGAATCCGGAACAGATGTGTCCAGCATCGGCTTGGTCACTTCTATCAGCTGGGCATCGTAAAGACGTTCCACGCGGATCACGGGATTGATCTGCTCCTGTGCCGTCAGGGTCAGTGATACCGGAATTAACAATATGAATAACCATCTTTTCATTGTTGCAGGGCCTCCTCACATTTTTGGATCCTGAGTGTTGTCAATTGTGCAATATCGTCAGGTTCCGAAGGGTTGTATCCGTTTTGAACGCTTTCATAGGTGGCTTTTGCCTGGACCCATTCCCCTCTCTCGGCAAAAATATCCCCCAGAAGAATGAAAGAACGCGCGATCCAGTATTCCTGGGGCGTATTGGTATCGGCAAAATTGTATACCATTGTTTCTGCTTTTTCAAAATCCCCGGAATCAAAAGCATCTTTACACAAAAGGTAATAAGCTTCAGCTCCGTAGGCAGTATGGCTTTCACGCGAAAGAACTTCCAGCAGGGGCAGTGCTTCTTCTCTTTCTCCCAGGTTCAGGTGGCTCATGGCACTTATGTACTTGGCATCGTCGTGTACATCTTTGCCGAAGGCGTTATTTTTCAACACCTTCCCTGATTGCACAATAGCATTCCTGAATTGTTTGTTTTTGAAGAAAGACCACATCAGGCCTTTGACAGCTTCCAGGCGGTTGTTTTCCAGGATCGCAATATCGTTCAGGCTCATGTAGGCGTCCACGGCATTGGCGTATTGCTCCAGATCGTACTGGATGGATGCGTAGTTGCGGGTGGCCAACTCGGTAAAAGAACCGGACGGTTTTTTCATAACCACAAGGTAGGCATCGGCCGCCATTTGCATTTTTCCCAATTGAGAAAGGCACTCGCCCAGGTAAAAATGTGCGGCAGCGATTTTTTCGCTTTTGGGATAATCCCTGATAAAATTGTTCAGAGCAGTCACTGCCTCGGCATGCGAATGATCCAGGTATAATTGTTCGGCCGAAGAGAAGATCATCAATTCTTTTTCACCCGGGGTTTTTCCGGAATCGATCCCCAGGCTTTCCATGTATTCAAAAAATCCTCGGGAATCGTTGCGCGAAAGGTATATGTTCTCTATTCCGGCAAGGGCATCGGTAATATCAGGGGAGTCGGGGAACCGTCGCAGCACTTCTTTGTAATAATCCAGGGCGGCTTCCGAATTTTGCATATTGATCTGGATCAGCCCCAGTTCAATAAGTGCTTTGGCATGGTAGGCCCTGTGCGTATCAAATGACAGAATGATCCGGAATCGTTCTTCGGCTTTGGCGTATTGATTTGTCTGTATGTAAGTCCGGCCTTGTTCATATAAGGCGGGAGAGTAGTAGGCAGAAGAAGGATATTCCAGCATCAGCCGGTCAAGTGTTTGGATCTTATCGGAATCCCGGTTCAGAATTCCCTGGGCCATCCCCATTTGGTAAAGGGCATAATCGGGAACTACTGTGTTGTGATCCAAGGCTTTTTGATATTCCTCCAGGGCTTGTTGGTGTTTGTATTGCGCAAAAGCACAATCACCCAATCGGAGGTATGTATCCGACATCAATGAATTGTTACGCGGACCGAGTCTCAGGTACCGTGCAAACCAGTTTTCAGCATTTTCGTAATCGCCCTGCTTAAAATAGGCGTAAGCGATATTGTAATGGCTGGTGCGGTATTTTTCTGGATTGGAGAATGAACCACTTTTTCGTATGAACTGTTCCCAGATCTGAATGGCGTTGCCAAACATATTGCTCCGGTACAAGCATTCAGCAACCCAATAAGGTTCCTGGGCCAACGAAAAGTACCTTTCCGCATCCCGGAAAGATCCGGTCTGGTAAAGCTGGATGCCTCTTAAATAAGCGGCTTTTTTCAAATCTTCCCTGTTTTCGTAGGTTGGATTTCTGAGTGCCTGGAGCGCTTCTACGGCTGAAGCATAATCCCTGTTAAGAAAGTAATTGGCGGCAATATAATTCTGGATCTCGTCCAGCCGGGGAGAGTCCGGATATGCGTTCCTGTATAACGACAAAACCTGGATGTCCCGGTTTACATCAAAGGCCAGTTTGGCGTAATTGAAAAATGCATCTTCACGAATTACAGGATCAAAATTCAGAGTGCTGGCCCGCCTGAAAGCATCCATTGCCTGTAGTTTGTTACGCAGTTGAATATAGGTTTCTCCCAGGTGATAAAGAGCGTTCTGCCCCAAGCTGTCCGGTCTTTCACCTACCAGGGAAAGTTGTTCTGCAGCCCGTTCATAATCTCCCAGTTTGAAATGCATTATTCCGGAATAGTAACTGTCTGTAAGTGTCAGTGAATGGGCATCTTTAAGGTAATCGTCAAAAAAATTCCGCGCTTCTTCCGTTCTTCCCAAGGCAAAATAAGATTCGGACAATGTTTTGGCAAGGGTGGTCCGTAATGCGGGATCGGCATCCCTGTATATGGGGACTCCCTGGCGGATGACTTGGTCGTATTTCCCCGTGTAAAAAAGTGCCTGTAACAGGTAAACAGAAGAAAGGGCTCCGTATTGAGGAATTTCTGTAAGCGTTTCCAGCAGTGGAATGGCTTCATCAAAACGTCCTTTCGCATAATGGATATATCCCCGATAATACCTGGCTGCCCAGTGGTATTCCTGACCCGGAGGATAGGTAGCTGTTTCCAGGAACAGGGTGACTGCCTGATCCGAATTTCCCAGTTGCATGTTAACGTATCCTTTTCTGAAAGTCAGGGAGGCACGTTCAGATCGTGGAAGCCGCTTTACGTTTACCTTGTCGTAAACAGCGGCAGCTTCTGTGTAGCGTGTTTCATCGGAAAGAAAATTCCCAAGTTTATAATAAATCAGGTGTTTCAGGGGTGCGGAAGGATAATGTTCTTCCCAACGTGCAATGTGCGTCTCAACCCCTGGATCTTTGAGCGCTATATCGCATAGGATCCTGTAAGAGGCCACTAATGCAGAACGGTTTTCCGGATCACGTTGTTCAAGGCTTTCAAAAAGCAGGCAGGCACTCCAGTATTGCTCCTGTTTGTACAATTCAACGGCTGTATTGAAAATATCATCGCAGGAACGATCATATTCCTGTCCGGAAATACCCGGGGCCAGCAGGAGTATAAAGGTAAATAACAAAATGTGCCTGAAACAATTCATTTGACAATAAAATATAGTAACAAATATAGGGTTTTTCAAGAATCATACCGCATTTAAGGACGCGGATGATGACTCAATATGGTATGTTGCCAGAAAGCGGTGTCCAAATGGGTATAGATCTCGGTGGTCAGTATGCTGCTGTGACCCAGCATTTCCTGTACAACGCGCAAGTCAGCTCCATTTTCTATCAGATGTGTGGCAAAAGAATGACGGAACGTGTGCGGGGAAATCGTTTTTTTTATTCCTGCTTTTGAAGCCAGTTCACGAACAATTACGAAAATCATGTTACGGCTAATTTTTCTGCCGTAGCGGTTCAGAAAGACATAATCATCGTCTGCCGGTTTGATATTCAGTGAATTTCTCCAGGGATAATATAACCGGAGTGCTTTCAGTGCATGAGACCCAATAGGGACCAGGCGTTGTTTGTCTCCTTTTCCTATTACACGTATAAATCCCTGGTCGGGAAACATCTGGGATAATTTTAACCCTGTAAGTTCACTTACGCGCAATCCGCAGCCGTACAATACCTCAATGATCGCCTTATTGCGGTGTCCTTCGGGAAAGCTCAGATCTACGTCATCCAGCATTCTTTCAATTTCATTTAAGGAAAGTATGACGGGAAGGTGCCTGCCGGTCTTTGGTGACTCAACAGGGGAACATGGATTAGCCGTAATACGTTTTTCCATGGTTAAGAAACGGAAAAATGCATTTAAACCGGATAAAATGCGTGCCTGAGTTCTGGGAGAAGAACCTGAGTCGGTAACCCGGGACAAAAATGATTCAATATGTTTATCCCGGATATCAGAAGGGTCTGGAATTGAGGTGTCTGCGGGGGAGGAATGTGCCAGGTGTTCCAGGAACATGTTTACATCGTGCAGGTAGGCATTCCTTGTGTTTTCGGATAGCGAACGTTCCAGACGTAAGTAAATCAGGAAGTCGTTGATGGCGTCTTCCCATGTTTTTCCTATTCCGGGAAAGGTCTTCATCCTTTTTCCTTTTTATTAAATGCATCGCAATAGGAAGAAATTCCGCATGATTCGCATTGGGGTTTTCTGGCTGTACATACGTAACGGCCGTGGAGAATAAGCCAGTGATGTGCCTTTGCCCGGAGTTCCGGGGGAAAATGAAGGTTCAGATCTTTTTCTACGGCAAGTGGCGTTTTTCCTTTTGATAAGCCGAGTCTGCGGGATATCCTGAAAACATGCGTGTCTACTGCCATCACTTGCTTTTTGTATATGACCGAGGCGATCACGTTAGCCGTTTTCCTGCCCACGCCGGGGAGCTTTTGCAGATCTTGGGGATCTTGTGGAACTTTCCCGTCAAAAAGAGTCATCAAAGCCCGGGCCATACCAGTAAGATGCCTGGCTTTGTTATTGGGATAAGATATGGATTTGATATAAGGGTATACTTCTTCAGGGGTGGCAGCGGCCAGATCCGATGCAGCAGGATAACGCTCCAGCAGGGCAGGTGTGGTCATGTTAACACGTTTGTCCGTACATTGAGCCGAAAGAATAACCGCTACCAACAAACCGTAAGGATCTGCGTATTCCAGTTCTGTGACGGGATCCGGCATGTGTGTGCGGAACCACCCTGTGATACCATCAACCTCCTGCCTGCTTTTCATGATTCCATAAAAGTGGAAAAATCAATTTCCTGACGGTTGGCTACTTCTGTACATTTTCCTGCCTCACATTTGAAAATCCGACCCGGATAACGTTGTAACAACTGTAAATTGTGAGTAACGACCATCATGGCCGGCTTTTGTTTATCATGAATATTCATGAACAATTGCATGATTTCCTGCTGGGTATCGCTGTCCAGATTCCCGGTAGGTTCATCGGCCAGTATGATTTCAGGGTTGTTCAGTATAGCCCGGGCTATAGCGACCCGTTGCTGCTCTCCGCCTGATAACTGGTGAGGCATTTTATGTTTTTTGTGAAGCATCCCCACACTGTCCAATGCTTCTTCAATGCGTTGTTGAATTTCCTTTTTATTTTTCCAACCGGTCGACCTGAGAACAAATTCCAGGTTGTCGTAAGCAGAACGGTCCTGTAATAGTTGAAAATCCTGAAAAACCACGCCGATCTTTCTTCTTAAGTAGGGAATTCTTTTTCTTTTCAGCTTGATCAGATCAAACCCTGCTACCTGAGCATCTCCTTTCAAAACAGGAAATTCTCCTATCAGTGTTTTAACCAGAGAAGTTTTTCCGGTGCCTACACGCCCTACCAGGTATATGAAGTCTCCTTTGTCAAGGGTCAGATCAACGCCTGCCAGGATCAAATTTGTGTCTTTGATGATATCTACGCCGGATAGCTTGATTAGAGGCATATTACGGATTTTCAACAAAGATAATAAAACGGCATAGGAAAAAAAATCAAAAAAATTTGTAATAAATAAAAAAGTGTCTACATTTGCAGCGTACTAATATACTAATACACTAACAAGATGATACAAATCAACGATTTATCGTTTAATTATTCCAGGAACAAAGTTTTTGAACACCTGACTTTGTCCCTTGAAAAAGGCAATGTATACGGCCTGTTGGGGCAAAACGGGGTCGGTAAAACAACCTTGCTTAAAATTATGGCAGGTTTATTAAAAAGTGAATACACTGCATGCATGGTCAACGGTTGGAATCCTTACAAACGGCAACCTGCTTTCCTTGCAGATATATATTACCTGCCGGAAGAACCGGCATGTCCCCCGGGAACGGTTGGGGAGCTGGGGCACAATTACGGCACTTTTTATCCGGGATTCAAAATCGAACAGTTTTATTCTTTGTTGGAACGTTTTGAGGTAAAACCGGAGAAAAAGTTTAAAGACCTGTCCGCCGGACAACAAAAAAAGGCGCATATCTCTTATGCACTTTCCCTTAATACCGGGATACTTCTTCTGGACGAGCCCAGTAACGGGTTGGACATTCCATCAAAAGCCCTTTTCAGAAGTATTGTATCCGGATATATCAATGATGACCGTATTATGGTCATTTCAACACACCAGGTACGCGATCTTGAGAATTTAATAGACCCGGTGATCATACTTGACAATAAAGAGGTATTGCTTCATGCTACCATTCAGGAAATTAGCGAGAAAGTTTGTTTTATCACCAAATCAGACAATGATCCCGAAGCCTTGTATACAGAGGAAACACCACTGGGATATGCTATGGTAAAATACAATACGCAAGGATTGGATACCAAAGTGAATCTGGAAGCTTTATTCAACGCAGTGTTGTCTCATAAAGAATGGTTTAACGAACATTTTAAATAGTATAATCATGAATAATATATTTAATATCAGGCGTTTTGGTGCCATCGTGGCGAAAGATCTCAGGGAATATTTCCGGAATTACGGCACTTCAATAATAAGTGTCATAGGTATATATTTATTGTTCCTGGCATTTCCTTTATTTATTGGCGGGTCGGTAAGTGAATTATCACGTATCAATATGATCATGTTCATGACAGCGGTCATCATGATAATAGCACCTTCAAAACTTTACGGCACAGTGAATCATTACCGGAAAGGTCTGAACTATGTTTTACTTCCGGTGTCTACACTGGAAAAAACTTTGAGCATGTTTTTGATCACAGCGGTATATACCACTTTTATTATTACAGCCGGATTGCTGATCCTGGACACCGTGGTTCACCTGATCATACCGTCGCGTCTTAATGAAATGCTTTTTACCGCCCATAGCATGGAGCTCATGGGTATTGAAATTATCAGTTTGCTTGTCATACAATCCTGGTTTGTTTTAGGCAATATGCTTTTTAGAAACCAGAAAGTTGCCAAGACCATACTCTGCCTGCTGGGACTGGCTATACTGATAGGACTGCTTTTTGTGTTTGTTTTCAGAATAGTTGGTTATGAAAAAGTGAGTCTGTTCTTTGAAGAACAATTATCAGATATCGAGCTCAATTTAGACGGGAGCAAAATCAGGGTATTTGGTATTGGAGATTCCAGGGAGCTTCTCAAAGCTATTCCCTTATACAAAACGATGATGACCATACAATACATTTTGTGGGCTGTCATCAGTCTGGGATGTTGGATCGGTACCTACCGGCTGATAAAAACAAGAAAATACTGAACATTATGGAATTTAAGGAACATAAAGCCATTTACCTGCAGATAGCCGAATCGTTATGCGAAAGGATACTGAGCGACAAATTAAATGCAGAAGACCGGATCCCGTCTGTACGGGAAATGGGGGCGACATTGGGAGTAAATCCCAACACGGTAGCCCGGACTTACGATCATTTGCAACAAAAGGAGATCATATATAATAAAAGAGGAATAGGTTATTTTGTGGCTCCGGGCGCACGCCAGGAGATTATTAAAACACTAAAAAATCGCTTTTTAAAGGAAGAACTTCCTGTATTTTTTAAACGAATGGATATGTTGTCCATATCTATGAATGAAATTGAAAATTATTACAAACAAGAATCCAAATGAAAATCATTGCGACACTATTGTCAATCCTTATGATGGGTACTGCTAACCTGATAGCAGCTCCAAACACAACGACCATAAAAGGAGTGGTTGTTGACAAAGAAACCCGTTCACCGCTTTCATATGCCACGGTTGCCGTCAGGAACGAAAGCGACCAGGTAGTGGCTGCTGCTACGGCACATGAAGACGGATCGTTCGTATTGAGCAACGTACCTCACGGTTCGTACCGCCTGGTTGCCACGTTTATTGGGTATAAGGAACAGGAAATAACGGTACAATTGAATACTCCCGAAATGAATGCGGGGACTATTGAAATGGAAGAAGATGTGGAAACACTGGAAACAGCAGTTATTACAGCCAGGGTGCCTGTTATTGAACAGAAAATTGATAAAATTGTGATGAATGTAGCCGAGGCTGTTTCTGTGGAAGGAAGCAACGCACTGGAAGTTTTACGCAAAGCCCCCGGTGTGACCATAGATATGGACGGGAACGTGAAACTGAACGGTCAGGCCGTAAGTATCTGGATTGACGGACGTCCTTCCTATATGAGCGGACTGGAACTGGAAGCCCTGTTGAGATCCACAGACGGAACAACCATTGACAAGATAGAACTTATGGCCCATCCTTCTGCCCGTTACGATGCCGAAGGTACCGGGGGGATAATCAATATAAAAATGAAGAAAAACCTCATGAAGGGTTTTAGCGGGATGGCCAACGGTTTTTACGGCGGTATGAAACATAAAGCTTACGAACAGGAAGCCGGCGGGGGATTGAACCTGAACCTGCGTACAGACAAAACAAATACATTGCTCAATTACGGCGGTCGTTACGAGGAAATGGGTGCTACCCTGGATTCCTGGACGGGCTTGGGCGGCACTACCGGTTTTGAACAGATATCACATTCCGATTTTTTGATCGGGTCCCAGAGCCATACCATAAAACTGGCCAATGATTTCTATATAGATAAAAAGAATACGGTAGGGTTAATAGTCACCACCATGTTTCGTGATCAGTCACAGGATAACTACGGGGATCAGAATTTTACCAATTCCTACCTTAACGAACAACTTGTCAACAGTATAAAAAGCGTAATAAAAACAGGTTCCGACTACGACAACATTACTACCAATATCAATTATACGGGTTTGTTTAACGAACAAAAGGGACAGGAACTGACCTTCAACGGTGATTACGCGTATTACGATATAGCTTCGCAAAATTCCCAGGATAACAGCGTAGTATCCGGGACGGGTATCAGCGAAATGTTCCGCCAGAACAGCCAGCAATACATCAACCTGGTATCTGGCCGTGCGGATTATCAACAGTCCTTTTGGAAAACGGGTATGCTGGAAACAGGGCTTAAGTGGGCTATGACGCAGACCAATAACGATCTTAACCGGGAGGACTTCATGGATAATATCTGGCAACCCAATACCAATATGTCCAACCGGTTTTTATATACGGAACATATTGCTGCGGCTTATGCTTCGGTAGGCAGAATGTTGGGTGCCAAATGGATGCTTAAACTAGGATTGCGCGGCGAATATACTTATGCCCTGGGTGATTGGAGAACAGCACAAAAAGAAACCGTAAAAAGTTATTTCAACGTTTTTCCGACTGTTTTTGTTGGATACAATCCTTCTGCCATCTGGCGTTTGACTTTATCCTATACAAGCCGTATAGGCAGGCCGTCTTTCAACCAGCTGAATCCTTTCCGAAGCTACGTGGATGCTAACTCATATGTAGAGGGAAACCCCGATCTGGATCCGCAGCTATCGGATCAGCTGGCACTGAGTGTGAATTTCAAGACACATTACAACCTTGCTCTTATTTATGCACATACGCGGAACCTGATTATGCAAAATCCTTATTACGACCAGACAGGTACCAAAATGTTATTGTATGAAAATTTCGGGAACCAGAATATGGCCGGTGGCGCTTTGTCTATCAGTGAATTGCCCATTACCGAATGGCTCCACTTTACGGCAAGCGGAACGTGTCTATACATGAGTAACTCGGCCGATCCGCGCCAGGGACAGACTGAACGTTACATCAATAACGGAATGCTGACCAATGCCTACGGTCAGCTGACCTTCCTCTTGCCTAAAGACTGGAAAATTGAGATCAACGCGATTTTCCAGGGAAAGATCCCGTACGGTTATTTTATTATTGAACCCATTTTCATGACCAGCGGCGGAATAAAGAAGAATTTCCTGGATAATAAAGCCACTTTGAGCCTCAATGTCAATGATATTTTTAATACTTTTGATAACAACCTGAAATACAATTCGGATAGTGAGGTACAATACACACTGGACCAGAAGATCAATTTGCAGAAAATACGGTTGAGTTTCAGTATTCGTTTTGGACAGGGAAAAGCTGCAAAAGCAAGGAAAGTAGGCGATTTGGAAGAGGCTTCCAGGGTGGGCACCTCGGGAGGTATTTCCACGGATACTTCAGGCGGACTGAAGTGATATTATTATAATTTATGAGAAAGAAATACAAATTGGGAATAGCCTTTGGCGGCGGTGGCGCCAGAGGCTATTATCATGCAGGAGCTCTGAAGCGCCTGTTGGAATTGGGTTACAGCCCCGATATAGTATCCGGAACCAGCGTGGGATCTATTGTGGCAGCCATGTATGCCGGTGGTTTATCCGTAGAACAAATGCTGGAAGGATTCAGGGAACTGAATCTGAAAGATTTTCTGGAACCCAGGATTCCCAAAGAATACCTGGTAGATTCAAGACCAGTACGAAAGATCCTGGAAGAAATGCTTCAGGTAAAAACGTTTGAAGAGTTGAAAACACCTTTAAAGGTAGTGGCAACCTGCCTGGAAACAGCAAAAGAAATGGTGTTTGAAAGCGGTCCTCTCATAGATGCCATACTGGCTTCCTGTAGCATTCCTGTAGTTTTTCCTCCCGTAAAAATTGATGGCAAACATTATGTTGACGGGGGAGTAATAAGAAATGTCCCTGTATTGCCCATACGTGAAGCATGTAAAAAAGTCTTTGCACTGAATTTGTTCCCGGAGCCGGAGCGGGATACGCAATACACAGGATCCATGAAATATATAGCAGAGCGTTGTATAACCATGTTATTCAATGCCAATGCTTCTTATGATATGGACCTTGCCGATATGGTAATTGAAGACGAAGAAATGGCGGTATACAATGCTTATGATCTGAAGCACAAAGAGGAAATGTTTGATCTGGGATACAATGCCCGGGCACTCAAATCACTCGACAAACTTACATAACCAACGGCTGTAGGAACGAAAGAATTTGTGGATCAACTCTTCCATCCGGCTATCGGTCAGACGTCCCTGCTGATCAAAAAGGTCGGCAGCGCCACCAATGTACATCTCGGGTTGCGCCATTACGGGGGCATTCAGGCAAACCAGGGACTGCCTTAAATGATGGTTTGCCCCAAATCCGCCTATGGCCCCCATGGATACCGAGATCACGGCAGAGGGTTTGTTGCTCCATACATTATGTTTGTAAGGCCGGGATCCCACATCCAGGGCGTTTTTCATGGCAGCGGTGGTAGAGCGGTTGTATTCCGGAGTAATGAAAATGATGCCGTCAAATTCTTTGATCTTTTTACGGAAAGCCGTCCATTCTCTGGGGGTACTTTCTTCCAGATCTTCATTGTACAGGGGAAGATTCCCGATTTCCACAATTTCCAGATCCATTGTGTCGGGAGCCAGATCTATCAGGACCCGTGCCATTTTCCGGTTAAGTGATTCTTTTCTAAGACTGCCAACCAGCAAAGCGATTTGTTTTCTTTCCTTAAGTTCCATGAGATCAGGTATTAAGTTATCAATCTAGATCATTACAAATATAACAATAATATTTGCTAATTTTGGTGTTATGAAAAGAAGTTTGGATTTCGGTCTTTTGCTCTTTCGTCTTTTGGTCGCATCCCTGATGTTATATCACGGGCTGACGAAATTGCTCAATTATGCAAATTTAAAAGAGGTCTTTCCTGATCCCGTTGGATTGGGCAGCCATGTTTCGCTGGTCCTGATCTTATTTGCAGAAATCGGATGCAGTATTCTGATCATTGCCGGGCTTCTGACACGGTTGGCCACTTTGCCTGTAATTACCGGGATGGCTGTCGCTGCTTTTGTGACACACGCAGGCGATCCTTTTTCCGCACGGGAGTTATCTGTCTTATTCCTGGGACTTTTCCTGGTATTGCTGATAACCGGACCGGGAAGCTTTTCCGTTGATCATTATTTGTTCAGAAAAAAGAAATGGTTTTCCCGTAAATGACTTTACTGTCGCCGGGAGCGTAGAAACCGGGTAGTTCTGCCATTTTTTGGTATTGGTGCTTTTCGTAAAACTTGCGGGTAGGGAGGTATGCCGATCTTCCGGATGTTTCAATCCATACAGCAGTGCCTCCTTGTAAGGCAATATTCTGCTCGGCCCGTTTAATCAATCCGGATCCCAATCCTTTGCCTTGCAGTTCTTTTCGTACAGCCATCCAGTATATGTCCCATCCTGAAAGGGTACAAGGTGTAGGACCATACACGGCATATCCGGCACAAACTTCATTCTCCAGAGCAACGATGCAATAATATCCCGAAGTCTCACCATGATCAAGAAAAGACTGCAACACCTCAAGCGCCACTTCGATTTCAAAACCATAAAACAAACCCGTGGATTCCATGATAGCGGTGAGTTCGCTCAGGTCTTGTTCTAACAGAACTTCACGAAAGGTAAATGACATATCCATGAATTTAATTAAGACATGAAATGATCTGTTGTATCATGCCGGAAATGGAGAACCCGGCTTCTTTTCCGGCTGCCACGAATCCGCTGTCAGGAGAAATGCAGGGATTCGCGTTTATTTCCAGTACGTAGGGAATATCCTGCTCACTTAACCTGATATCAATCCTGAAATAGCCGGACAAACCAAAGATTTCCCCGCAGCTGATAGCCGTTTTAAGTAATTTATCAATGATCAGGGGCTTGTTGTTCAATGTGTTGAATTTCCGGTGGGTATGTTTGTATTCAAACGAATCTTCCATCCATTTGGACCGGTATCCCAGGATTTTTGCCTTGCCACGGGGATAATCAGCGAAGATCATTTCGGGGATAGGATAAATTTCGAATCGGCCCGGAGTTCCCGTTACACTCAGGTTAAATTCCCTCCCTTCAATGTATTCTTCCACAAAATACTTACCCGGATCAAAAGTGGCCAGCCATTCCCTCATCCCGGGCTGCTTTGGATCAAAAACGAGATGTTCGTCAAGATCTGCAGAACCCTCCTCGGCAATCGGTTTGACTATGTATTTTTTTTTAATATCCAAACGGTCCGGTTCATGAGTGCCAAACCAGCCGGGGGTTTCAATACCGTGACGGATCATAATGGACTTGGCAAGTGTCTTTTTTGTGGTCAGGTACAAGCCTTCTTCTCCAACCCCGGTGTAAGGGATCTTCCATGCTTGCAGGATGGCGGGAACCATATAAAGCAATCCTGTACAACCCCATACGGACTCTACAAGGTTAAAGACAAAAGCCGGTTTCTCTGTTACCAGGAATTTTAAGTCACGGTACAGATCAAAACCCACATCACGCACACGGCAGCAGTATCCCAGGTCTTCCAGAGCATTTTTGACCAGTACTACCTGATCAATTACGTCCTGTTCATCCGGAGTAGGATGGGCTGAAAGCCTGTTATGCAGGATAATAACTGTATTGTTCACGACGTAAAATTACTGAGGGTATTTCACTACCGTATATTCGTTTTAATGAAGCCTGCATGATGGCATCTATCAATTGTGTGAAATCCATGCCGTTCATTCCGGCCAGTATGGGCAGGTCTGAATCCTTGTAATTCAATCCGGCCAGGGGGTTGATCTCCATGAATTCCGGCCGGCCGTTACGGTTCAATTTCATATCTACGCGGCCACTGTCCCGGGAACCTGTAACTTCCCATACATCAAGAGCCAGTCGCACACAAGCTGAAGCCAGTTCTTCATCTTCCAGGTTTTGGTATTCAACGGCTTCTTTATAGTTCTGTTTGTTTTCGTAAGAGTAAATTTCCTGTACTTCATTTTTGAAAAGAACCTCCATAACACCAATGACACGGGCGTCTTCGCCATTTCCGCAAATACCGACTGTAAATTCACGGCCTGGAAGGTATTCCTCTACCAATACCGGCTGATTATAACGTTCCAGTAAGGTACGGCAGATAACCCGGAATTCTTCTTCATTCCATACCAGGGAATATTCTCCAATTCCTTTTCCGGATCCTTCCATAACAGGTTTTAGGAAAAGGGGGAATGCCGGTTTTGGGTGATCCAGATGGTTTTCACTGCGTATAAGACAAAAATCAGGAGTAGGAATTCCCGCATCCCTTACTACGCGTTTGCATAATGCTTTATTCAATGAAAGCGCCATTGTGGCTGCTCCGGAAAAGACATAAGGGATCTGCCAGTCATCCAATATGGCAGGAACAAGCGATTCTCTGCCGTCTCCGAAGATGCCTTCGCAGATGTTGAAAACAAGGTCCCATCTGTTTCCGTTTAGAAGACGCATCATCAGCGATCGTGCATTTCCGATGCGTTCGGTTTGATAACCTAGTGAATGAAGGGCGTTTTCGATGCCCTCTATCGTCTCTGTTTTGTCTAATTCTGCGGTATCTTCTTCTGAATATCCCAAAGAAAGATATTCGGAACGCAGGTCATAGGTGAGGCCGATTTTCATTTCATTTGCTCCCGGGCTCAACGGGAATACCATAAATTTTCATAATTTTGGTTTATAAAATAATGTGCGATATTAGTACATTTATGAATCCGTTGTTCCACTTGTATAAAAAATCAATAAAAATCTCTGATCATGAAATGTGAAATGCCAAAAAGTGCTCCCCAGGCAGGAGCTGTTTACGGGATCGGCTTTGTAGGTGCTGTCATCTATTTTATTATTGAAGCTACCGGTTTTTGGGCTGGCGTGCTGGGTGTTTTAAAAGCCATTGTATGGCCTGCAGTAATGGTATTTGAATTATTCAAATATATTGGTGCCTGATTCTGAAATTCATCCCATGAGGCCTTTCCTGCCCGGGAGTTCACGTATTCTCCTGTTAGGCAGTTTCCCGCCTCCGGTTGCCCGGTGGTCCATGGATTTTTATTACCCGAATTTCCAAAACGATATGTGGCGGGTGATAGGTATTGTGTTTTTCAATGATCCCGGTTTTTTCATAAAAGGAAAAGCTTTCGACAAGGAATGCATCACTGCTTTTTGCGAGGGAAACGGTATTGCTTTATACGATACGGCCATGCGTGTGGTCAGAGGTTCCGGGAACGCATCCGATAAATTTTTGCAGATTCTTGAACCTATTGATCTGGATGGTATTCTTATACGTATACCTTTATGCAATACGGTTGCAGTTACCGGACAAAAGGCGGCAGAGACGTTGCTGGAGGTAATAGGGAAAAGTCATTTTGGTAAAAATGTAACCGTTCCCGGTATGGGGAAATACTTAACCTTCCATTTTAAGGACCGGACGATCAAATTGTACAGAATGCCTTCAACTTCAAGGGCCTATCCCATGTCCCTTGAAAAGAAAGCTTCTTATTACAAAATGTTGTTTAATTGACTGAATAAACAGCCCGGTTATTCCCACTCAATGGTAGCGGGCGGTTTGGAAGATATATCGTAAACCACCCGGTTAATACCCTTAACCTTGTTGATGATCTCGTTAGACACTTTCATCAGGAATTCGTAGGGAAGATGCACCCAGTCTGCTGTCATTCCGTCAGTTGATTCAACGGCACGCAGAGCGATGGTATATTCATAAGTCCGTTCATCTCCCATGACACCCACGCTTTTTACAGGGAGTAAAATGGCACCTGCCTGCCAGACCGAATCGTACAGGTTGTCTTTTTTTAGGTTCCGGATGAAAATATCATCTGCCTGCCTGAGGATCGCAAGTTTTTCCGCGGTTATTTCTCCCAACAGCCGAATAGCCAGGCCCGGACCTGGGAAGGGATGCCGGCCAATAAGTTCTTTTTTGATACCCAGTGAGAGACCTATGCGACGCACCTCGTCTTTAAATAACATACGTAAAGGTTCTACGATCTTCAACGGAACGTGTTCAGGCAGTCCCCCCACATTGTGGTGGGATTTTATGACGGCCGAATGACCGTGAACAGGTACCGATTCTATGACATCGGGATAAATGGTTCCCTGACCCAACCATGTGGCATCCTGTACTTTCCCCGACTCTTTATGAAAGACTTCAATGAATGTGCGTCCAATGGCTTTGCGTTTGGTCTCCGGATCTGAGATTCCCTTAAGAGCAGATAAAAAAACACCGGAGGCATCCACGCCCGTAATGTTCAGTCCCATTTCTTCATAGGATTTCATGACGGCTTGGTATTCATTCAGGCGAAGCAACCCGTTATCCACGAAAATGCAATGCAATTGTTTTCCTATGGCCTTATGCAGCAACACGGCAGCAACTGTACTGTCTACACCGCCCGATAAAGCCAATATGACTTGTTCCTGACCGATCTTCTCGTGCAATTCCTTGACCGTACTTTCAATAAAACAGGAGGGTGTCCAGTCGCCTTTGCATTTGCAGATGTTATATGCAAAATTTTTGAGTATTTCTTTGCCGTGAACCGTATGGTATACTTCAGGATGAAACTGTACCGCGTAGGTGTCTTCATCCAAAAACCGGAATGCGGCATATTTTACTTCACTCGTTGAGGCCATGTTTACAGCATTCCGGGGAAGCGATTCTATACTGTCCCCGTGAGACATCCATACCGTTGTGGGTGAAGGAATTTCTTTGAAAAGAGGCGATCCGGGTTCCGTTATCTCTAAAGTGGTTCTGCCGTATTCTCTTGATAAAGAAGAATTTACCAATCCTCCGTAACGCGTGGCCAGGTACTGTGATCCAAAGCAGATTCCCAGTAAAGGAATATGTCCCCTGATATGAGTCAGGTCTATTTCGGGTGCATTTTTATCTATTACCGAATAAGGACTTCCCGACAGGATGATCCCTTTAACGGAAGCATCGGGTTTCGGATAATGATGGTAAGGATGGATCTCACAAAATACGTTAATTTCACGCAAACGTCTGCCAATCAATTGTGTAAATTGTGACCCAAAGTCTAGAATGAGGATCTTCTCGTTCATAAAAAGTGTTGGTTAAACTGCGTGGGCAAAAGTATAATAAAACAGCGATTATCAAAAATATTTGTTTATCTTTGTCGGCTCATTTCGGGCAGGATGGATAACAAAAAGAATATAAGGCTTACTATTGCGGGGAAGACGCTTTCCAAAGGAAAACACCTCTACGATTTTCGTTTGGGCAAGGATTTCTTTGATTTATTTCAAAATACGGAAGTGCTTGATAGTGAGTTAACAGTTGCTGTTCAAATTGAGATCGCAGCCGAAAGAAAATTGGATATTTCCGTGAAAATTGAAGGATATGTAGTACTTTTGTGCGATCGTTGTCTGGAAAGATTATCCATGCCGGTTTCTTTCTACGGAGAGTTAGACGAAGAGGAAACTGAGGAATGTCGTAATGATCATACCGGGCAACTTGATTTAACGCAATATGCATACGATAACGTATGCCTGGGTATTCCCATACAGAGGGTTCATGGATCGGAAAAAGATTGTGATCCCGAAATGCTACGTATTTGGAAAGATAACAACATAAAATAAATTGAGATATGGCACATCCTAAACACAGAGTCTCAAAACAGAGAAGAGACAAACGCAGAACGCACTATAAATTGAATACCCCTACATTGGCTGTTTGTTCCAATTGCGGAGCGACGGTCATGTATCACAGGGTATGCCCCGAATGCGGTTATTATCGCGGAAGGCAGATCATAGAAAAGAAGGTGGTCTGATATATTTCAGACACTTTGGCCCTATAGTTCAAGGGATAGAACGGAAGTTTCCTAAACTTCAAATACAGGTTCGAGTCCTGTTGGGGCTACCGATATATCTTTAATCAGCCATAGTATGAAATCAATTAAAGGAACGAAAACAGAAAAGAATCTCCTGGATGCTTTTGCAGGAGAGTCCCAGGCTCGTAACCGGTATACTTTTTTTGCATCAGCCGCTAAGAAAGAAGGTTTTGAACAGATTGCCGGTGTTTTTGAGGAAACTGCCAATCAGGAAAAAGAACACGCAAAACGTTTTTTTAAATTTCTTGAAGGCGGTATGGTTGAGATAATTGCATCGTATCCTGCCGGCATGATAGGAACAACGGCAGAAAACCTTAAAGCTGCCGCAGAAGGAGAGCACGAAGAACATGCTGTCTTATATCCCGAGTTTGCAAAGATCGCTGCCGAGGAAGGGTTCCCGAAAATTGCCGCCACGTTCCTTGCTGTCGCTGCCGTTGAAAAGGAACACGAAACCCGCTACAGGATACTTCTGGAACGGGTTGAATCCGGAAAATTCTTTGAAAGAGATGAAGAGATCCTTTGGCAATGCCGCAATTGCGGTTATATCACCAAAGGAAAGAAAGCCCCGGAAATATGTCCGGCTTGCCAACATCCCAAGGCTTTTTTTGAGGAAAAGAAATCCAATTATTGATTCCCTGGCATGGCCACGCGCCCGCAAATAGGGATTTTTGGCCGGCGGAACGCCGGAAAGAGTTCTCTTATTAATGTTCTATCAGGACAGGATGTTGCTATTGTCTCTGATATTCCCGGTACCACAACGGATCCCGTACGTAAGATAATGGAAATACATGGTCTGGGGCCTGTCGTGCTCATTGATACTGCAGGAATGGACGATGAAGGATTGCTGGGCGAAAAGCGTGTGTTACGAAGCCGGGAGATCATTCTGCAGGTAAACATGGCCATTCTGTTGTTTACTGGTAACTTTCTTGGCAAATACGAAAAAAGTCTGATAGAGGATTTCCGGATGGATGAAGTGCCTTTTATCCTGGTTCACAATATGTCAGATAAAGTAGCGCTGGATCACGGGATTCGAAATGAGATAGAACGTGAATACCGGACAGACGTTATTGATTTCAGCTGCAGGGAACCCTCCCGGCTTGATGCTTTGATCAATCTCATCTCCAGAAATCTGGGCCCGTCTCCTTTTCGTTCATTACCTATGCTGGAAGGGCTGGTAAAGGAAAACGACACGGTGGTTTTGGTATGTCCGGTTGACTCGGAAGCACCGGAAGGTCGTCTGATCTTGCCGCAAGTGCAGGTGATCCGGGAAATACTGGATCGCAGGGCAGTTGCCGTTGTTTTACAGGAAACGCAATTGGAAACTTATTTTCAGAAAAGTGTATCTGATAATAAACCGGTGTTGGTGGTTACAGACAGCCAATTGTTCGGGAAAGTGGAATCCTTGATACCTGATGACCAGCCTTTGACCGGATTCAGTATTTTACTGGCCCGCTGCAAGGGAGATTTTAAAACTTATCTTGATGAGACATCTGCCATTGACCGGCTCAAAGACGGAGACTGTGTCCTGATGATGGAATCCTGCAGTCACCACAGCACCTGTGAAGATATTGGCCGGGTAAAATTACCCCGGATGCTAAGCCGGTATACCGGAAAAAAGCTGAAGTTCGATATGATCTCCGGTTTGGACATTCCCGCTAAACCTTTTGGGGATTATGCACTTGTCATACAATGCGGAGGATGTATGATCACACACCGTCAGCTGCTGGCCAGGATCCGGGAAGTGAAACGAGCCGGTGTTGCGGTAACAAATTACGGAATGGCTATCGCTTATACGCAAGGTGTATACGAAAGAGCTGTAAAACCTTTTTTAAACATATAAAACCCTAAAAATGAAACATATATTAAGTATATTAATGGCAATGCTGGTATCCCTGGTCACCGTGGCACAGGAAAATCCGGCACAAGAAAAACCGGATGCCGTTTTTATGGGCAATTCCATAACCCAGAACTGGAGACATTTTCATCCCGGTTATTTTTCGGAGAATAATTTTATAGGAAAGGGTATTGGCGGAGAAGTTACGGCGCAGATGCTTATTCGTTTCAGGAAAGATGTGATCCGGTTACAACCGAAAGTAGTTGTGATCTTTGCAGGAACGAACGATATCGCACAAAACCAGGGCTACGTTACCCACAGGCAGATAATGGATAATATTTCCTCTATGGCAGATCTGGCCCGTTTTCACGGCATAAAGGTAATTTTATGCTCGGTCCTGCCTGCCGGGGAATATGTCTGGAGACCTGACGAGTTCAATGAAATGGTACGTCCTGCGGTTGCCATTGAACGACTGAACCGGATGATAGAAGAATATGCGCGGGAAAACAATTGCCGTTACGTAGATTTCTGGACACCCATGTCAGACGGAAAGGGAGCCATGAAGAAAGACTTGAGTTCAGACGGGGTGCATCCTTTCCCGGATGCTTATTTTGACATGGAAGCATTGCTTACGCCCGTGATCAAAGAGTTGTGCGAGCCGTAAACAGCCCTCAGAATATGACGTTTCTTTCCTGTACCGGGAAGCTTTTGTAAGGAAAATCCCCAATCACGCAATACTTGTTTGAAAGACCCTTTGCATGAATAGGTGGTCAGTATCCCATTTGCGGTAAGTGCCGGCAACAACTGTCCTAAGGCCGCGGATGTCCAAAGTTCAGGTTGGACGGCAGGAGAGAATGCATCGTAATAAACAACGTCAATGAGATCATTAATAATGAGATTCAAATAATTTTTCTTCAGTTTGATCAATGTAAAACCGGGAGCGGGTACGAACGGCTCATTCCAGGGGCCCATGTGCATTTTTCTGAAAAAATCGTTCTCTTTTTCAGATCGGGCGTAATCCAGTTTTTCCCATATAACGGCTTCCAAAGGATTCATTTCCACAGCACTGTAAAAGATATGCACCGATGCCGGAAATTTTTCCCGGAACATTTCCCGGTAAGTTAGCAGGGCATTAAGACCGGTTCCCAATCCCAATTCAAAAATGTGAACAACTGCCGGTACCAGGCCCGCTTTTTCCCTTTCTTCCAGGTAATACCGCAACCCGGATTCTATATATACATGTTGTGATTCCTCCACGGCCCCGCCGGTAGAATGGTAAGTCTCCCCACAGGAACTCATCAGGGTCAGTGAACCGTCCGATGTTTCTATATAAGGAGCCGGGCTTACAGAAAAAAAGCCGTCCGGTCGGGGACAGCTTTCTGTATTGACGGGTTTTGGATTATTTTTTCCGGTCACCATAACGGCTTCTGAATTTATCCACACGTCCGGCTGTATCCACCAGCTTCATCTTTCCTGTGTAGAAGGGATGAGACGTGTTTGAAATCTCAAGTTTGTACAATGGGTATTCAATTCCGTCCACGGAAAGAGTCTCTTTTGTATTGACACAGGAACGTGTAATGAATACATGGTCGTTGGACATATCTTTAAAAGCAACCAGTCTGTAGGTGTCGGGGTGTATTCCTTGTTTCATTGTATGTAAAGTTTATTTTTTTTCTTGCAAACGGGCTGCAAAGGTACACATTTTTTCGGCTCGGCCAAATAAATAATCACAGGAAAGCCATGATTTCGTGAGCCAATGCTTCTGCCTCGGCTTTGTCAGGTGCTTCCGAATAGATGCGCACAATTGGTTCGGTATTGGATTTGCGCAGGCAAACCCATTTCTTTTCATCTTCAAAATCCAGACGCAATCCGTCAGTATTGTTTACCACTGCTTTGGGATAAGCATCCCGGATCTTTTGGAACAGGGATCCCAAAGGAATATCCTCTTTTACTTCCACTCGGTTTTTGCTCATGTAGTAACGGGGATAGGAGTCTCTTAAGGCAGAAGCATGTATATTTCTTGAGGCCAGGTAAGAAAGGAAAAGAGCAGTCCCGATAAGGGCATCCCGGCCGTAATGAAGCGAGGGCAGAATAACTCCGCCGTTCCCTTCTCCGCCTATGATACTAAGGGTACGTTTCATTTCTTCAACCACATTGACTTCTCCTACGGCAGCCGCCGTGTAGGTGCCTTTATACCGTTGGGTAACATCTTTCAGAGCCCTGGTGGAAGACAAGTTGGATACGGTATGGACCCTTTCTCCGGGATTTTCTTCCGTATACTTTTGTAATACGTAATCGGCACAGGCTACCAGAGTGTATTCTTCCCCAAACATGGTGCCGTCTTCGCAAACAATTGCAAGGCGGTCTACATCCGGGTCGACCGATATTCCCAGGGAGGCTTTTTGGGAAACAACCTCAGAAGAAAGGTCAGTCAGATGTGCAGGTAACGGCTCAGGATTGTGGGCAAAATTCCCGTGCGGTTCACAGTGAACTTTGTGACACGTCACACCCAGGGCTTCCAACAGTTCAGGCATGACAAGTCCGCCTACTGAATTGATCCCGTCAACAACAACGCTGAATCCTGCACGGTAAATGGCTTCTACATCTACCAGGGGATGGTTCAGAACGGCTTCAATATGTTTTGAAGTAAAATTTACCTGTTCATAAGAACCAAGAAAATCCACTCCGGCAAAATCAAACCGGTTTTGGGCAACGATCTCCAACAGACGTTTTCCCTCCTCGGCATTCAAAAATTCGCCTTCAGGCCCCAATAATTTCAGGGCATTCCACTCGCGCGGATTGTGACTGGCAGTCAGAATGATACCCCCGGATGCACCGGAAAAGACAACTGCCATCTCCGTTGTCGGAGTACTTGACATCCCGATGTCCGTTACGTTCATTCCACAGGCACGTAATGTACCGCAGACCAATTGACGGACCATATCTCCGGAAATGCGCGCATCCCGGCCCACAACAACATTATTTGACCGACCCGGATAAGATTCCCGGATCAGTTGGGCATAACCGGCTGTAAAGAGCACTATATCCAAAGGAGAAAGGGATACTCCCGGCAAACCGCCGATAGTACCCCTAATTCCGGAAATCGATTTAATAAGACTCATGGCTTAGCTGGGCATTGCCAGGAAGCACGAGGCAAAAGCCAGAATTGCGTATAACTCCGGGAATACGGCTAAAACCAGAGTGCTGCTGAATACATTATGTCCGTTACTCATCTCAACAATTCCGTTTGCCGAGATGGAAGCCTGTTTTATAGCGGAAAAGAGACCTACAAAGCCCATGGCCAGCCCTACTGCAAAAACGGCCAGACCCTGTCCCAGGGTAAGGGCATCACCCAGTTCGGTTACGGCACCCAAATTCAAAAAGAATCCGGCAAATCCGTAAAGACCCTGAGTTGAAGGCATAGCGCTCAGGATCATAGCAGATCCGAATATGTTGGGATTTTTCTTAAGAGCTCCCACAGTGGCATTTCCTGCGATGGTCACGCCTATAGCGCTTCCGATTCCGGCAAGACCCAACATAAAAGCCAAACCGATATAGGCTAAAATTAAAGGTAATGTGTTCATAATTAATTGGTTAATTGTTTATTAAATTTTCTATTGTTCTTTATTATTTGATATGGATCTAAGGGGTTTGTATCCGCGTCCTCCGCCTGTAAACCCGGCATTCTTGTAAAATTCCACGAATGTCAGACGCATGGGATGCACAAAGGCTCCAAGTGAATTGAGTGCCAATACCAGCGTATGTCCAAAAAGGAGCATTATGATCGTGAGCAGCCATCCTACGTAAGGGACACCGGACAGACTCATGGCTATTGAATTAAATACCATTCCAAGTATAGCTCCTGCCGTACCGAGTCCAAAGAGACGAATGTAGGACAGCATATCTCCGAAAACGCCGGTTATATCGTACATGGCCCACAGGCCTTTTCCCAGTCTTTTGTAAATGGGTCCTTCGGGTTTGGAGAAAAAAAGGATCAATGCAACACTCACAATTATCATAGTAAGCGATACGGTTTTTGGCAATGCCATTGAAGGCACTTCCATAGAGGCATAAGCAATGGTACACCATACTATAAGTATTGCCCATCCAAAGGGAGCCATGCCGTGCTGCCATCCCTTGCGAATGAAGGAATCGATCCCTGTAAGAATGCGAGCGAAAACAATCTGGAACAATCCAAAGAGGATGGCAAACCAGAACATTTTCATGTCCGAGAAGTTAAACAAAAATGTATTGTTCTCTCTCACAGAGGGTATTATATCGGCAACCTTCACTCCGAAAAATATACCGGGAAAAGCGGCCATCACAAAAGATCCCAGTCCCAGGAAAAATATCAGGTTCAGGTATCCTTTCATTTTTGGAAGGAACCGTTTTCCCAACAGTCCCAATATCATGAACACCAGGCCGTATCCCATGTCTCCCAGGCAGAATCCGAAGAAAAGCATATAAAAAGGAGCAAAGTAGGGAGTCAGGTCCAATTCATCGTACCGGGGAAGCATATACAAATCCCCAATGGGTTCGAACAATCGGGTATACCAATTGTTTTTCAGCTTGATGGGGGGATTGTCTTCACTTTCTGCAGGAGCGTTTATATAGTATAAACTCTCGGAGTTCAGAAAGGCTTCCAGTTCTTTTGTTTTTTCAGAAGGCACAAAACCCGTCAGCAGATCCACATGGTCTTCCACTTCTTTACGGGCAGATGCATTGGCCAGGTACAGGTCCAGATGCGAAGAGATCACGGCTGCATGATCTTTTAACAGATCGGTGTGATCCGACAATGCCTCCAGCCGGGATATACATGATGCCAGGGCGGCTTCCTTTTCCCGGAGCCTTTCCTGCAATTTGTCGTATGATACGGACGGGAATGTGATTTCATTACCCGGGAAATCATAAGTTTCTCCCTCAACCTCCAGAACTATAAAATAGGCTTGTCCGTCTGCCCGGTTTACCACGTAGAGCGGGTAGTCCTTCTCCAGTGAGGGATTCAGTCTTTTAACCGGCTGCACATAGGCATGAATGGTAAATCCCATATCGCGGAGCCTGTCCAGATCTTCTTGTGTAAATGAACCCCAAGGCTCAGCCTGTTTGATCTGCTCGTTAAGAACGTTGATATCATTGTGTAAAGCCTCCTTTTGTGAAAATAACCGGGTAGTCTCATCCAGCAGGGTAGATGCGTCACCCTCAAAAGGCACAACTTCTTTTTGGATCTTTTCTTTGGCAACCTGTTTCAGGCGGGTAACAGTTTGGTTTATCCGGACAAGCTGATTGGTAATTTCTTTGGAATGCTCATCTACGGGTTTTTCCTGGCGGTTAATATCTACCATACCCAAATCCTGTAGCTTTTGCAGGAATTCCTGAGTTTGCTCACTGAGCAAAACAAAAGAATATTTTGTCATCCGGGTTATCATTGTTCCTCCTCCTGTTCCTGATGGCGTGTTTTTACGATCTTCTGACTGGCTTTGGACAGTGTTTCCTCATCTTCCATGAACCGTTTGATCTTACGAATAGCTTCCTGGTATCCCGGTATCTGTACTTTTTCGTACAGGTTTACTTTTTGGGTGGTTTTCTTACGCGCAAAATCCAGTAAATTCTTTTTCTCCAGAAATATTTCGCTTTCAATGCCTATCTGGGCCAGATCTTTCAGGATCTGTATACCCTGGGTATACCATTGAGGTTGTGAGAACAGTGAAAAAGGCTGCACCTCAAAAATAACTTCCTTAAGAGCGGGAGTTTTAATGCCGGCAATCTTGACGATTTCCAGTTCCACGTCTTTTACGGTTATCAGCCCCGGTGTGAATTCATTCCACAGGGCTGCCATATTCCTGTATGAAGATAAGGTCTTGTCCAGTTCTTCCAACAACTCGTCCGATCGTTGTTTGGCACGTTTTACCTCCGCACGCAGGGCACTTTCCTTGTTTTTTAGCGTGGGGAGTGCTTTCTGCCTTATCTTGAGCTGTTTTCCCAGGGCAGTCAGCGACGTTTTATTAAACTGGTATTTAATGGCCATACTGATAATATTTATTCTTCTCCTTTGGGCCAGTACTGATCAATCAGGTCTTCACGGATACTGACCTCTTCTTTGCTGAAATACCTGGCAAACAGTTTCCAGGTCCGTTCCAGCATTTCCGTTACGTTTATATTTACGTCTATGGATAAAAGTTGCAAGGAGTATTCCTTGGCGAAATCCAGGGCACGCAGGTCGTAATCACTCAGGTCAAAACCGTTTTCCAATTTCGTCTTGGCGTCGGCAGCGTCCGCATAAAGCCGGATGGCCGTATTCATCACCTGGTTGTGGTCTTCACGGGTTTGCTTTCCAATAACCAGCTGTTTTAGACGTGAAAGAGAACGGAAGGGGTCTACGATAACTTTACCTGTATCGGAATCGTGGCGCAGGAAGAGCTGTCCTTCTGTAATGTAACCTGTATTGTCGGGTATGGCGTGTGTAATATCTCCTCCGTTCAATGTGGTTACGGCAATGATGGTGATGGAACCGCCGCTGGGTAACAAAACCGCTTTTTCATAGATTTTGGCCAGGTCCGAATAAAGGGAGCCGGGCATGGAATCTTTGGAAGGGATCTGGTCCATACGGTTGCTGACAATACTCAGTGCATCTGCATAAAGTGTCATGTCCGTAAGCAAAACGAGTACTTTTTCGTTTTTGTCCACGGCAAAATATTCGGCAGCTGTCAGAGCCATGTCAGGAATAAGCAACCGCTCCACGGGAGGATCGTCCGTTGTATTGACAAAACTGATGATCTTGGAAAGTTTTCCTGCATTCTCAAAGGATTGGCGGAAATACAGGTAATCGTCGTTGGTCAGGCCCATGCCACCCAGGATTATCTTGTCTACGTCGGCTCTCAGGGCTACGGTGGCCATTACCTGGTTGTATGGCTGGTCAGGGTCGGCAAAAAAAGGAATTTTCTGACCCGAGACCAGGGTATTGTTCAAATCGATGCCTGCGATCCCGGTTGGGATGAGCTGCGAAGGCTGTCTCCTTTTATAAGGATTTACCGAGGGGCCTCCGATTTCGCGGTGTTCTCCTTCCACCTGGGGACCTCCGTCAATGGGGTTGCCATAGGCGTTGAAAAAACGCCCGGCCAGGTTATCACTCACGTTGAGTGACGGGGCTTCTCCCCAGAAAACCACTTCCGAGTTGGTGGCGATCCCTTCCGTGCCTCCGAATATCTGTAAGGTGACTCGGTCTCCGTTGATCTTTACTACCTGGGCCAGCCGGCCGTCTACTGTTGCCAGTTCGTCATTGGTTACGCGTTGTGCGTTCAAAACGACCGTTGCCTTGGTAATTCCTTCTAAACGTGTGTATATGCGTTGAAAAGCTTGTGCCATATTTATATTGTTATGCCTGAACCTTTTCGGCCAGTAGTTCTTCAATTTCGGTTTCGTAACGCTTGAAATCATCGGATTCGTATTCCGAATAATTCATTTGACGGAAAATATTGATCATTTTCTTGAAATATGTTGAGCAGGCTTCAAAATCTTCAAATTCAAAATTCCTGTCGCAAACATTAATAACTTTTGAAAACATGTATTTCTGCCGTTCCATTGGGGTAGATGCGTCTACATCATCAAAAGCATCCTGCTGAAGGATAATGAAATCGATCAATTCCGATTTCCAGTAACTGATGTGATAATCCAGGGGAACTCCGTCATCTCCCAAAATGTTGATCTGCTCGTAGGCTTCTTTACCACGTCTTACGAAATTCTTTCCTTCCCATACCTTGTTTATCCAATCTTCGCCTATCTTTTCAGAAAAGTATTTCATAATCTCCGGGTATTCCAGGTATTTGGAATAGCTTTCCATGGGGTCCACGGCCGGATAGCGTTTTCTGTCCGCACGGTTCTGTGACAGGGCATAGAAACAACGGGTTGCTTTCTGGGTGGATTCGGTTACGGGTTCTTTTAAGTTGCCCCCGGCAGGAGATACCGTTCCTATAAAGGTAACCGAGCCTGTCTGACCATTGTTCAGTTTTACGATTCCTGCACGCGCATAAAAATTGGCAATAATGGCCGATAGGTCCATAGGGAAGGCATCCTGTCCGGGAAGCTCTTCCATACGGTTACTCATTTCACGCAATGCCTGTGCCCAACGGGAAGTGGAATCGGCCAGCAAAAGCGCTTTATGTCCCATGGCACGGTAATATTCACAAATGGTCATGGCTGTATAGACAGATGCTTCACGCGCTGCAACAGGCATGTTTGAAGTATTGCAGATAATGGTGGTCCTGTCCATCAGGTGCCTTCCGGTGCGCGGGTCTATGAGCTTGGGAAACTCGGCAAATATTTCCACCACTTCGTTAGCACGCTCCCCACAGGCGGCCATCACAATAATGTCGGCTTCGGCTTGTTTTGCCAAAGCGTGCTGAAGCACAGTCTTTCCGCATCCGAACGGTCCTGGGATGAACCCGGTCCCTCCCTCGGCCATGGGATTAAAGGTGTCTATGGTTCGCACCCCGGTTTCCAGGACTTTGTAGGGTCTGGGTTTTTCTTTGTATGCGGTAACGGCTCGTTTTACAGGCCATTTTTGCACCATGGTGACTTCGTGTGTTTTCCCGTCTGCGTCCTTGAGCACGGCAATTTTCTGGTCTACTGTGTAGGAGCCTTCTTTGGTGATATCCTGGACGGTATAGGTATCTGTCATGACGAAAGGCACCATGATCTTGTGGACCATCCAGCCTTCCATGACTTCTCCCAGCCAGTCTCCGGCTGTTACCGTGTCCCCTTGCTTTGCCAGGGGTTTGAAATCCCATTTTGCTTCCCTGTCAATAGGTTCGGTATATTCGCCTCTTTTCAGGAATACACCTTCCATGGTGGCCAGGTTGTTCTGTAACCCATCGTAATTACTGGACAAGAGGCCCGGTCCCAGTTGAACTTCAAGCATATGACCCTCAAAGGTCACATGGTCTCCCACACGCAGTCCGCGAGTGCTTTCATATACCTGGGCCGAAGCAATGTTCCCCGTTACCTTAATGATTTCCGACATCAAACGGGTGTCTCCCAGATGGATGAAGCATATTTCATTTTGGGCAACCGGTCCGTCAACTTCTATGGTAACCAGATTGGCAATAATGCCTTTTACTTTTCCGGTGGTTTTTGTTTGCATAATTATTGTTTATCTGCTTTGTATGTGCCTTTTACTTCTTCTACCAGTTCCCTGAACAATCTGGTTCCTGTTTCTTTGTCCAGTTTAGCCCAACGTGCCACCAGGGAGGCTTTGAGTAAAAAAGCAAGTATAACATCTATATCAAAGTAATGGAATGTAGTGAGTTCAGTGGCTTTTTCCCAACGGAGCATATCTGTTTTCTGTTCCCTTTCCACTGGATCTTTCAATTGCATGATTTTATGCAATGCAGCAGAAAGAGGCGTCAGGTACTCCAGCTCAAAATCTTCTGCTTTGGAAACGGATAACTGATCCGTGACCGGATTTTTTCCTATCAGGCTACCTGTGATTTCATGTCCGTATTCCCTGGCCGTGTAAGCGGCTATGATATTACGGATGTCCTGATCAAAAGAAAAATAACGGTTGATGAAAGCATTGTTGCAATTCTTTGCTGCACGGTAAAAGCGGGAATGCATGTATTTACTTTGCAATCCTTTAGTCAGCCAATCCAGCCATCGGTTGTCTTTTTTATTCAGCAATGCCCGGAGAGACCCGGTAAGCCCTTCCATATCAAAGCTCCCGGACTGAAAGTCCAGAGCCAGCTGGGGCAGTCCGGCAACAATGAATTCGTAGTTATTCGCCATAGAGCAATTCTTGAGTCCTGGGACTGACGTATTTATTGAAAAGTGCCAGAAAATCCTTGTCCGAGAAACGTATCTGGTACCCTCCGTCGGCGGGTCCTATGACAAATCCGTTTTCCATATCCGGACTGAATGTGACTTTCAGTTTTTTTTCGAAGACTTTGGAAGTCTGGGATTTCAAGAATTCAGTAAATGATTTTTGCTTTTCTTTGGGCAGTACCAGTTCCAGATCCATGGATGCAGCATCTTCCGGATTAAAAGCATTTATAAGGGTCTTGATGATACCCTGTATGAATGCGTCATCCTCCATGGCCTTCCGGGTGGGACTTTCCAGCGACTTGAGAACTACCAGGTTTTCAATTTGTTTTTTCAGGGAAGACAGGGTGTGACGGGAGGCCATCTTGATCTCGTTCTCTACCTGCTCTTTATGTTCGGCAGCTTCCTTTTCTGCCCGCTCTACCATCCAGGTGGCTTCTTTTTTTGCCTTTTTTACAATGGCATCAGCTTCATCCCTGGCTTTTGCAATGATCTCTTCTGCCTGGTCTTTGCCTTTGGCCAAGCCTTCTTGGTAAAGCTTGTTAGTCAGTTCTTGCAGTTTGTTTTCCATATAATTTCAGAATGGTCTATAATTTTAAGATAAGAATCCAAGCAAAATTCCTGCCGCAACTGCCGAGCCGATCACTCCGGCAACGTTTGGCCCCATGGCGTGCATCAGCAGGTGGTTGGAACGGTCGAAGGACAATCCGATATTTTCCGAGACACGTGCCGAGTCGGGAACAGCTGATACACCGGCATTTCCTATAAGGGGATTGATCTTGTTGCCTTGTTTCAGGAACAGGTTCATGAATTTTACAAATAATACTCCTGCGGTTGTAGCTACTATGAAGGACAAAGCGCCCAGACCGAAGATCAATATGGAATCCAGCTGCAGGAATTTATCGGCCTGTGTTGAACAGCCCACTGTCAGTCCAATGAGGATAGTGACAATGTCCACCAGCGGTCCGCGTGCCGTTTCTGCCAACCTTCTTGTAACTCCGCTTTCTTTCAGCAGGTTACCGAAGAACAACATACCTAAAAGGGGCAGACCCGAAGGAACGATAAACGCGGTAAGCAGAAGTCCCACAATAGGGAATACGATCTTTTCCATCTTGGAAACGGCCCTGGGTGGTCTCATTTTTATAAGCCGCTCTTTTTTGGAGGTAAGCAACCGCATAATGGGAGGCTGGATCACCGGTACAAGAGCCATATACGAATAGGCCGATACGGCGATGGCACCCATAAGGTCAGGAGCAAGCCGGGACGACAGGAATATGGCTGTAGGTCCGTCTGCACCCCCGATGATGCCGATGGCACCGGCAGCACTCGGTTCAAAGCCCAGTGAGAGGGAAATGGCATAGGCGGCAAAAATTCCGAATTGTGCGGCTGCTCCAATGAGCAACAGCTTGGGATTGGAAATTAGTGCAGAAAAATCCGTCATAGCCCCGATCCCCAGGAATATCAGTGGGGGGTACCATCCTTTTTGTACCCCGTGGTACAGGATGTTCAATACGGATCCTTCTTCATATATGCCTACGTTCAAACCGGCGAAAAGCGGAATATTGCCAATGATCATACCAAAACCAATGGGAATGAGCAACAACGGTTCCCATTCCTTGACTATGGCCATGGTTATAAAAATAATACCTATACATATCATCAGGATATGCTGATAAGTAGCATTGGCAAAACCTGTATATTCCCAGAACTGTTGGAGGTTGTTAATTATTTGGTCCATATTAGTTCATGATTATAAGGGGAGCTCCTTCCAGTACGGAATCTCCTTTGTTCACTTTTATTGATGCCACCACTCCGTCTCTCTCGGCTTCAATATTGTTCTCCATCTTCATAGCTTCCAGTACTATCAGTTTTTGGCCTGCCTTTACCGTATCTCCTTCCTTTACACTTACTTCCAGTATTACTCCCGGAAGCGGGGAATTTACCGTGGAGGAACTGCCCGAAGCACTTTTAGGTGTGCTGTGCGAGGCTTTGGCAGTTGTGGGAGCAGCCGTACGTTGTGCTCGCGGAGAAGGCGCGGGATTTGATTTTTTCAAAGGTTTATCAATGGTGACCTGGAAAGGGGTGCCGTTCACTTCCACCTCGGCAAGTGTTTCTTCCAGTTCGTTGATTACAACGTTGTAATTGTTCCCGTTGATTATCAGATTGTATTCTTTCATAGTGCAATGTGTTATCTGTATTATTTTTTTCTCATGATAGGAGGCCTTCTCATGGAATGGAATTTCGAGCTCCACGGAGAATAATTTCTCCTAACCTGTTCTATGGTGAGGATAGTGTTTTCAATATCGTGGACTTCCGTTTCGTTTGCGTATAAATGCAACGCCATGGAAATAGCAGCGAATGTTTCTCCGGATGTTTCGGCCAGGGATACTTTTTTAGATTTGTTCTTATGAAAGGCATCGGCCTTTTTCTGTGACCAGCGCAACGCAATTTTCCCCGTGCCTTTAAATACCAGGAACAACAGCACGAGCGATGAAAAGACAACAGACATGGCCATAACGGCCAGGATCCATCCAAAAGGATCGGTCTCTTTCATTTGCTCACTCCGTGACAAGCCGTCCAGCGAATGGTTGTTGGTACTTGGCGAAGTACGGGAAAGAACGCCCCATCCGGTGTTGTCGGATCCCGTCCCGTAGGAACCTTCTCCGTCCACAAGACGTCCGAAAGACTGGTCGGGATTCAAATTGTCGGGTATGGTAACTTTGTCCAAAATACTACTTCCGTCGCTGCTGGTCAGTATAAGTACTTTAGATTCTGCCAGGGTAAAATTCACATGGAAAGAACCCCGGTTGGGTTTGTTGTCTGCCCAGAACAGTATATGTTGTCTGGGTTTAATCTTAGTAAGGATGTCTCCGCGTGGAATAGTATACATTTTTAAATTACCGGGATCGTTACTCAGGTAACAACCGCCAATATCCACGGTGCCGTAGCCTGTATTGAATATTTCAAACCAGCCGCTATGTTCTCCAAAATTATCCTGGTAATCGTTTGTGTTGATAATGAGCATTTCATTCAACCTCAAATCGGTCATGCTCTGTCCCTGAAGGGATAGATGAAAGAGAACAAAAAACCCGGCAAGTATGAATGTTATATATCGTTTCATGCAGTGATGGGTTTATAAGGGTAGGTTGTCGTGTTTTTTTGGAGGAAGACTTTGTTTTTTTGTAGAAAGAAGCTGCAAAGACCGGATGATCCTGAAGCGTGTGTTCCTCGGCTCAATAATATCGTCTATGTAACCGTAACGTGCCGCATTGTATGGATTGGCAAAAGTGTCACGGTATTCTTTTTCTTTTTGTTCCACAAAGAGTGCCGGATCGTCGGCCTGCGCCATTTCTTTACCGTAAAGAACTTCAATGGCTCCGGAAGGTCCCATAACGGCAATTTCAGCAGAAGGCCATGCGTAGTTCAGATCCCCGCCAAGGTGTTTGGAACTCATTACTATATAAGCTCCTCCGTATGCTTTTCTGAGAATGACAGTGATCTTGGGAACGGTAGCTTCTCCATAGGCATACAGTAATTTGGCACCATGCAGGATGACGCCTCCGTATTCCTGGTGAGTTCCCGGCAGGAAACCCGGAACGTCTACCAGGGTTACCAGGGGAATGTTGAAAGCATCGCAAAAACGCACAAAACGTGCAGCCTTGCGCGATGCATTGATATCCAATACTCCGGCAAGCACCCGGGGCTGGTTAGCCACAATCCCTACCGAAGTTCCGTTAAAACGGGCAAATCCAACGATAACATTGGTTGCATATTCTTTATGGACTTCCAGGAATTTTCCGTCATCCACCAACGTATGGATGATCTCAAACATATTATAGGGTTTGTTTGGACTGTCAGGAATAATATCGTTAAGCGAATCGTCCAGGCGGTCAACGGGATCGTCACACTCGGTCCGCGGAGGCTCTTCCATGTTGTTTTGAGGTATATAGCTCAACAATTCACGAATGAGTTCCACACCTTCTTCTTCCGTCTCAACGGCAAAATGGGCCACCCCGCTTTTGCTGGCATGTACATTTGCGCCTCCCAGTTCTTCCTGGGTGACATCTTCACCGGTAACGGTTTTAACCACTTTAGGCCCGGTGAGAAACATATAGCTGGAACCTTTCATCATGATGGTGAAATCGGTCAGGGCAGGGGAGTAAACTGCCCCTCCGGCACAGGGACCGAAAAGAGCAGATATCTGGGGAATCACTCCGGATCCCAGAATATTGTTCTGGAAGATGTCTCCGTAGCCTGCCAAAGCATTAACGCCTTCCTGGATACGCGCACCGCCGGAATCATTGATACCAATAAGGGGAGCTCCCACCTTCATAGCCTGTTCCATAACCTTACAGATTTTCATGGCCATGGTTTCCGAAAGGGACCCGCCAAAGACAGTGAAGTCCTGGGCGAAAACATAAACAAGCCTACCGTCTATGGTTCCGTACCCCGTCACTACACCGTCACCCAGGATGGTTTTTTCCTGCATCCCAAAATTATCACATCGGTGGCTGACAAACATGTCAAATTCTTCAAAACTGCCTTCGTCCAAAAGCATTGCAATGCGTTCACGTGCGGTACATTTTCCCTTTTCGTGCTGCGCATCTATGCGTTTTTGACCCCCTCCCAGGCGGGCTTTTTCGCGGAGTTGCGTCAACCCCTTGATTTGTTCCAACTGATTGCTCATTTTATATAATATTGTATAGTTATTCCGGATTTTCACATAATTCTGTCAGTACACCTACGGTGTCTTTGGGATGCAGGAATGCAACATGCAGTCCTTCAGCGCCTTTACGGGGATTTTTGTCTATCAGGCGGATCCCGTTTTGGGACAGCTCGTCAAGGTTCTCCTGCAATCCTTCCGTGGCGAAAGCAATGTGATGCACGCCTTCTCCTTTTTTTTCCAGGAATTTGCCAATCGGGCCCTCTGGATCCGTACTTTCCAGCAATTCCACTTTTGTCTGCCCCACCTTAAAGAAAGCAGTACGGACTTTCTGATCCTGAACCTCTTCAATGGCATAACATTTCAATCCGAGTTTTGATTCGTAAAAATCAATGGCTGATTCCAGTGATTTGACAGCTATACCAATGTGTTCAATATGTTTTATCTTCATAAAGATTCGGGTTTTTGTACAAAGAAAAATTAAAATTCAATCCTGCAAAAATAGGAAATTTATCTGAAATGGATAGCATAATGATAGATTCTTTATATTTGCAAACATATATGAAAAGTATATACCGGCCCAAAAATTACACAAGATTTTCTTACTTTTTTTCATTGATCAAACGGTTGTCTTTGGTCTTGTTTTTTTTACTTCTCAGCCGGCTAGCGTTTTACTTGTACAATCAATACCTTTTCCCGGGCGTTGAATGGGAAAACATGCTTGTCATTTTCCGTGGCGGAATACGGTTTGACCTCTCGGCCCTTTTCTATTTGAACACCATTTACCTGGTCTTGGCTCTGCTGCCTTTCCCTTTTATATTCTCGATTCTGTACCAGCATTTTCTTAAGATCCTTTTTGTGCTTTTCAATGCAGCGGGATTTTTTTTTCAGTTATTTGATTTTATATTTTTCCGTACGAGACTGCGTAGGATTGATTTTACTTTTTTTAGTGAATTTACAGCCGATGTCAATTTGGGTCATATTTTTTTGGAGGGATTACGCCAGTATGTGTTGTTTTTCTTTCTTTGGGTTCTCTTGGTCATTGGGATATGGTTCCTGTACGGCCGTGTAAAGTACCTGTCAAGGCCGCCTTTTACTTTTCGTTTTTTTACATTAAGAACGATTGTTCTGTGTTTGGTGTTGTTGACCGGAGTTGCTGCAATCCGCGGTGGAACGGACAGAACCACCAGGCCGATAACCCTGGGCAATGCCGCAGCGTATGTTTCCCGCCCCATGGAAGCGGCCATTGTGTTGAACACACCTTTTTGCATCATCCGTACACTGGGGAAGAGCGACGTTGAAAAACTCGACTTTTTTTCCGACAGGGAGGCGATGTCCGGTATTTATTCCCCGGTTCACAGAAATGATAGTATGCCAATAATTCCGGAAGAGGAGGCTGCCCGGAAAAATGTGGTCATCCTTATACTGGAAAGTTTTTCCAGGGAGTATATCGGGTATTTGAATCCCCCGGACATGCAGACATTCACTCCATTTCTGGACTCTTTGATGTCGCAGTCACTAACTTGTTCATTGGCTTATGCCAACGGGCGAAAATCTGTAGATGCCATTCCTTCCGTATTGGGAAGTATTCCCAGCCTGGAACAGTCTTTTGCCCTGACGCCTTATGCACTGAACAGTGTGGAAGGGTTGGGAAATGCATTAATGAAAGCAGGCTATCACACATCTTTCTTTCACGGAGCTTCTGAAGGGTCTATGGGATTGGACGGCATGTCCCGTCATTTTGGGTTTGATCATTATTACGGTAAGGAAGCGTTCTCTGACAACAGTAAGTTTGACGGTTACTGGGGGATCTGGGATGAACCTTTCCTTCAGTTCTTTGCCCATACACTGAATTCTTTTCCCCAACCTTTCGCCTCGGCCGTATTTACAATCTCTTCACACCATCCTTTTGTCATACCCCGGGAATACGAAGGTGTCTTTTCCGAAGGCACACTTCCGGTGCACCGGTGCATAGGGTATGCCGATCATGCCTTGAAATGTTTTTTTGAAACGGTAAAAGACATGTCTTGGTATTCTAATACATTATTTGTTGTGGTGGCCGATCACGGCACTTTTTCCTTAATACATCCTAACTACCAGACAGATATTGAAAGCATGGCCATTCCCGTGGTATATCACGATCCTTCAGGTATAATAGCAGAAAAAGGGCTAATGTACGACCGGTACACACAACAGATTGATATTATGCCCACCTTACTGGACATGCTGGATTATCCATTCTCCTTTTTTGCATTCGGGAGGAGTATCCTGGACACGCTGACCACACCGTTTGTCGTAAATTATCCTTCCGGGTGGAATATACTCAGGGATGAAAAAGAAAAAGAGCCCTCCAATGAGCTCTTTTTAAAAGCTTTCCGTCAGCAATACAACAACAGGCTGGTGGAAGACCGGCTTACTGTAGCAGATTAAGCCATGTTGGTATAAACGTTCTGAACGTCATCGTCTTCTTCTATACGCTCCAGTAATTTTTCTATGTCCGCCTTTTCTTCCGGCGTTAATTCTTTCATTTCCCCGTTCACAATACGGTCAAAACCTCCGCTTACCAGTTCCATTGCCTTTTCTTCTATGTACTTTTGAAGAGAACCGTAGGATTCAAAACTGCCGTAAATCACGATCTCTTCTTCTTCCTCGTCCATGAAGACTTCTTCTCCTCCGTAATCTATCAGTTCCAGTTCCAACTCTTCCAGATCAACGGGATCTTTTGATTTGACATGAAAAACGCACTTGTGGTCAAACATGAATTCAACGCTGCCCGATGTACCCAGGTTCCCGCCGGCTTTATTAAAATAGGAGCGGACATTTGCCACTGTCCTGGTGGTATTGTCCGTCGCGGTTTCAATAAGAATGGCAATACCATGGGGCCCGTATCCTTCGTATACGACTTCTTTGTAATCTCCCTTGTCTTTTTCGTCTGCTCTGCGAATGGCCCGTTCAATATTGTCTTTGGGCATGTTCTCGGAGCGTGCATTTTGAATAATAGCCCTTAAGCGGGGGTTGTTTTCAGGGTCTGTGCCGCCTTGTTTGGCAGCTATGGTCAACTCTTTGCCCAGGCGGGTAAAGGTACGGGACATATTGCCCCAACGTTTTAGTTTCCTCGCCTTCCTGTATTCAAATGCCCTTCCCATAGATAACGTTTTATTGTTCCATCAGGATTTCCAGACGTGAGATGTATTTGTCTATATCAACTCCCTCAATGGTTTGGGGGTATTGATTCTTAATGGTGTTATACATTTCCAGGGCACCGGCATAATCTCCCTTTTCTTCCAGAAGGATACCGGCCTTTTTGTAATAAGCAGCCGCATAGGCATTATCTCTGTATTGAGCCGCTTTTTTGTACCATGACAGTGCGTTATCAAAATCGTCAAGTCCTGAATAGGCATCTCCAATAGTGCAATAAGCGCGTGCCTGTATGATCTCATCTCCGGATTTGTATTTTTTCAGGTATTCTATAGCCTGCGCGTAATTTCCCAGGTGCAGTTCACTGACACCTGCATAAAAATATACTATCTGTCCGGGAAGCGCTTTGTATTCATCAATAATGTCTTTAAAGCCAAGGACGTTCCCGTCTCCGTTTAAGGCCAGATCAAAGGAATCCGCCCTGAAATAACTTTCTGCCGGGAACATTTGTGCCATAGATTCCTGGCGGCGGGGTTCCCGGATAAGCTTCATGTATCCGAAACCCAGGCCAAGCAGGACCAAAATACCCGTGGCGGAATAGATCAGGTGTTTTTTGTACTTAGCCAGAAATTCTTCTGTTTTGCTGATAGCTTCGGCAACTGCTGCCGGTTCTTCTTTCTTCTGTTTATGCTTTGCGCTGGTATTCTTTTTTGACATAGGTCTTTGTTTTGAGGCGGCAAATATACGTAAAATTTGCTATGTTTGCATACTTGTTGAACGAATCTATATGTATTTATCCCGATTGTTGCTGTCTCATTTTAAAAACATTGATGAAGCATCTTTGACCTTTTCCCCGGGCATTAATGTTTTATATGGTGATAACGGGGAAGGAAAGACCAATTTGCTGGATGGCCTGTATTACCTGAGTGTCTGTAAAAGCTCTCTGGGCATACCGGACAGGGATGTCATAGGGTATGAATACCAGGATACCACACTCTTTGGGGAATATGTCATGGGGAATACCTTAACCGAGAAAATCTCCTGTACCGTTAACAGGCAGGGTGAAAAAATATTTAAACGAAACGGGAAACGTTACGAAAAATTATCGACTCACGTAGGTCTCATCCCGGTGGTCATGGTTTCACCCCAGGACACATCACTAGTATACGGTTCGGGGGAAGAACGTCGTAAATACCTGAATTTTCTCCTGTCACAAACAGAGCCGGATTACCTTCAGACCGTCCTGGAATATAAGAAACTGCTTCACCAGAGAAACAAACTCCTGAAATCGGAACAAATTCCCGATGATGTGATGGACGCCCTGGATAATTCTTTATCGGTACGTGCGGATCTGATATATAATAAGAGGAAAGAATTATGCCGTTTGCTCCACCCTCATGTGATCCATTATTACAGGTTGCTTTCTGCCGGAAAGGAACAGGTGGATTTGAGGTATGACTCCGACCTTAATCACGAGGACATGGCAGGTCTGCTGAAAAAGAACAGGCAGAAAGACAGGATGCTGCAATACACAGGGACGGGGATTCAGCGGGATGACGTACAATTCTCTTTGGAAGGACATCCCCTGAAAGTGTGCGGATCCCAAGGACAACAGAAATCTTACCTTCTGGCGCTAAAACTGGCCCAGTTCGCTTTAATCCGGCAAATGAAGGAACTGGCTCCCATCCTTTTGCTGGACGATGTTTTTGACAAACTGGATGCCAGGCGGGTGTCTCATTTGCTGCATTTGGTGGTGGAAGACGGTTTTGGCCAGATATTTCTGACTGACAGCAATAAGGTCAGGATAGAGGAACTGATCCATGCATTGGGAGGACCACATACCATATACAGTGTAAAAGGAGGTGTTTTTACTCATGAAAAGACAAAAGACTAAAACATTGCAGGAGGTTCTTGACCAGACCCTGGAAGAAACCGGTTTGCGGGAAGGGTTGGATACACTTCGTTTGCATCATGCCTGGGACGAACTCATAGGCGAAACGGCGGCCCGCGAATGCGGGGAACGATCTTTTCGTGACGGGATTTACACCGTCAGGATCAAATCTTCCGTTTTGCGTTGCCAGCTGGATATGCAGAAAACCTTTCTAATGGGAAAACTGAATGCCGGTCTGAAAAAAACCGTTGTGAGGGAACTCATCATACGTTGATCGTGAACAGCATACCACATATTGTAGCAGACGACCAGATCCCTTTTCTGGAAGGCATTCCGCTCCGGCTTGCCCGTCTGACGCGACTTTCAGGACATCTGATTGACAAGGAAGCCATACGAGCGGCAGATGCACTCATTGTCCGCACCCGGACCCGTTGCGATGCCTCCCTGCTGGAAGGCACTCCCGTTTCTTTTATAGGTTCTGCCACCATAGGTACGGATCATATTGACATCGCATATTGTAAATCACGCAGTATAAAGGTGGTTAACGCACCCGGTTGTAATGCCGGGGCTGTCATGCAATACGTTTTCACTGCTCTGGTGGCCTGGGCTGCAAAGAAGAACGAGGATCTTGCCGGCAAAACGCTGGGCGTCGTGGGTGTAGGAAATGTGGGAAAGAAAGTGGTGGAACTGGCCAATCATCTGGGCATGAAAGCCCTTTTGAACGATCCCCCGCGCGCTCTTGCCGAGGGCTCTGCCTGTTTTGTTGAACTTGCCGAGTTGCTCACGCATGCCGATATCGTCACCCTGCACGTCCCCCTTGCCCCGGATACACGCGGTATGGCAGACTGGACGTTTTTTTCTTCCATGAAAAAAGGTGCCTGCCTGGTGAATACTTCCCGTGGAGAGGTAGTAGACGAAGAAGCTTTGAAAGATGCCGCAAAAAATCTGGGAGGCATTATCCTGGATGTATGGCAGAACGAACCGCATATTGACGTTGAGACTCTTCAGATCACAGATATAGCCACACCCCATATTGCAGGTTATTCTCTGGAGGGAAAGAGAAATGCCTCAGAAGCTGTGATTCGTGCGCTGGCAGATCATTTCGGATGGAAAGAACTGGAGGATCATACCATATCATTACCGCTGCCCCTGCCGGTACCCGATGATTTGCTTTTCACCCATTGTTTTCCTATATTTGTAGAGGATAAACAGTTGCGAAATGCTCCACGCCAATTTGAAGCATTCAGAAAAGCATATGTTTACCGCAGGGAATGGACACAGGAACAATACAGGCAATTGACTTTATGTTTACCAAAAAAGATCTGGAATTCATTGAACGCAACGGATTGACGTTCAATGATATTGAAACGCAACTGCACATCTTTTCCCGGGGAATCCCACCTCTTGACATAATTGGTCCTGCCGTTCCCGGCAACGGAATCGTATGTCTTGACAAAGCACAACAAGAAGAGCTGGTAACCCGTTACGATCAATGGAACGGAAGCCGTATTAAATTTGTTCCCGCCTCGGGAGCCGCCAGCCGTATGTTTAAGGATTTGTTCTCGGCAGCCGGCATGCTCCGGGACAATGAAAAGGCAGATCTTCCGGAAACTGTACAAACCTTCTTTGAACATCTTCAGGAATTTGCATTTTATCCCGAACTTTCACAAATAAGAGGATTTGAATCCGGCAAGCCGTTGAAGATCCTTACGCTGTTGCTGGAGGATGAAGGGTTGAATTACGGCTCATTGCCCAAAGGCCTGATCCCGTTCCATAAATACGCCGACGAACCACGTACCCCGTTCCGGGAACACCTGGTAGAATCGGCACTGTGCGATACTTCTGAAGGTGAAACGATAAACGTTCATTTTACGGTTTCCCCGGAACACGAACCTTTGTTTGCCGCCCTTTTGGAAGAAATCCGAGGGGATTACCAAAGAAGGTTCGGAATGGAACTCAACGTGACTTTTTCCACCCAAAGTCCTTCCACCAACACTCTGGCCGTTGATATGCAAAACAGACCGTTCCGTACCGATGACGGCTCCCTGGTACTCAGACCGGGCGGGCACGGAGCTTTGTTGGAAAATCTGAATACGTTGACGCAGGACATGGTATTTATCCGGAATATTGACAATGTTGTTCCGGAAGCGTTGCTGGAACCGGTCATTCACTGGCGAAAAGTGCTTGGCGGGTACCTGCTCAGGTGCAGAAGACAGGTATATAAATATATAGGTGAACTTAAAAATCATGCCGATCCTTTACGTTTAAGGGAAATGGCCGATTTTTTAGAGCAGGCATTCGGAATTACGCATCCTCCCATGGAAGAAGAGGAATTCCGCTCCTATTTGTTCTCCAAACTGAACAGACCTGTCCGTGTATGCGGCATGGTTCGTTCTACGGGGGAACCGGGGGGAGGCCCTTTCCGGGTGAGGGACAAGGACGGATCCGGTTCTTTACAAATCTTGGAAAGCGTACAACTGAACGGAAAAAAATACGATTCCACGCATTTCAATCCGGTTGACATAGTCTGTTCCTTTAAAAATTACGACGGGAAGGTGTATCATTTGTCCGATTACCGAGACGACGACACAGGCTTTATTTCACATAAAAGCCTGGATGGGAGAGAGTTAAAAGCTTTGGAATTGCCCGGATTATGGAACGGAAGCATGAGTGGATGGAATACGGCTTTTGTGGAAGTGCCGCTGAGTACTTTTAATCCCGTGAAAACAGTTAATGATTTATTAAGAAAAGAGCACAATATTTGAAACCGTTGTATTTGGTAGTTAAAAAAAGATTTTTAACTTTGCCATGACCTTTGAAAATTTATACATTTAATCAATTATAGTAACTATGGAAGAAATTATTTTAATTTTGAAACAACTAATTCACAATCCTGAATCCAACTTGGGATTTGCAATGATTCTTGCGGTTTTGGGAATGATTGTTCCTTTCATTCTAATGTTCCTGTTCCCTGAAGAAACGTAGAAAGGAATATCCCGAAAATCCTTTAAAGAGTAGGGGGAGCCGCCGAAAATCCTTAAGAGTAGGCAGAAAAAGATTAATCATTTAATTCGAATTAAAAATGGGTATCATAGAAATTTTCACAGCAATTATCAACGATATGTGGATGGGCCTCCAAGATTTTGAAACTGGGTTTATCTTTGCATTTCTCGGTGTTGGAGTAATCCTGCTATCTGTGATTTCTGGCATCGTTGGTTTATTGACCGACTAATTAATTATCAAGACCAACAAAAAGGCGGATTTGCTGCAGCAGATCCGCCTTTTTATGTATTCAGCCAAATGTTCTTTTATTTCACGAAAATATCCGCCCAGCGGTAATTTTTCCGTTTTTTCCAATCCCCTTTGTGGTAGGCATAACCGGCTATCAGGGGGACGACGGTCGTGGCCTCGGCAAATACCATTTGCTCGTGCACGGTGCTGACTTTTCCCCAGGAAGAGGCTTCTTTGAGCGTGGAACTGGAACAGGCCCCGTCCCGTACATCGGCTACGGTAATCTGAACGGCGTACTGATGCATGGGCACATCCAGTCCCTGGCATTCGGCACATACTACCGTATCCTGGGCAAAATTCTTGGGTACACCGCCGCCAACCATAAACAGTCCGCTCGTTTTGGCGTTGATCTTAATATCGGTCAGTTCCCGGAAATCGGCAACCGAATCAATAGTCAGGTAAGGCTTTCCTTCTTTAATGCGTTCCTGTTGGTGCAGGACCAGTCCGAATCCCGCACTGCAATCGGAAAAGGCAGGAACGAATATGGGAACGCCTTGTTCGTAACAGGTCTGGATCAACGAGTTTTTCTTTACCGAGTTTTCCTTCAGCCATTTACCGGTTTCCCATAAAAATTCCCTGGAAGAGTAGGGACGGGGTTCCAGGCTGTCGGCAATCTTTTTGATGGTGGCATCACAATGCTGCAATTCCTCTTCATCTATATAGGTGTCATAGATGCGGTCAATGTATACACTGCGCAACATGCCGTCATCAACAAAGGGGGTGCCTTTGTAATGTTTGTATCCCAGGGCTTCAAAGAAGTCCATATCTATGATGGAGGCTCCTGTGGAAACAATGCAGTCTATCATATTGAAGCGTACCATATCCACATATACCTGCATGCAACCGCCGGCACTTGAACTGCCTGCCAGGGTTAGCCAGTTGGTACAGTCTTTGTCACGGATCATCATCTGGAGAATGTCGGCAGCCCTGGCCGTATCACGTGAAGAAAATGACATATCCCGCATGGAATCAATAATATCTGTTGAATTGATCTTGGTGATGTCAATGTGTTGAATGACATCTTTTAACAGGTCTTTTTTCTTTATAGTCATAACAGTGTCTTTATATAACGCTTCAAAGGTAAGGGTTTAATTCAAAAAAATGTTAATTTTGGCGGATAATTCATTCCGTAACAATATGCAATTTTCACGTTTTATCAATGCCTTCAATCGTCTGGAAACCCCCTTTTATTTTTACGATCTGGACATCCTGGACCAAACCCTCAGAACCTATACAAAAAATCTCATAAAATACGGATACAAAGCACATTATGCCATGAAAGCTAATGCCAACCCGCGTATCCTTGAGATCATACAACGTTCCGGATTGGGAGCAGACTGCGTAAGCGGGAATGAAGTACAGCTGGCACTGGATATGGGATTTGATCCGGATACTATAGTATTCGCAGGCGTCGGAAAATCCGACAAGGAGATCCGTACCGCGTTACATGGGGGAATATTTTCCTTTAATTGCGAATCGGTTCCCGAAATAAAGATTATTAACGACCTGGCTGCACAGATGGGAAAGACCGCCCGGATATCACTCAGGTTGAATCCCAATATTGACGCACATACCAACAAACACATAACCACGGGAAGATCACGGGACAAGTTTGGCATTAGTGAATGGATGCTGGATGATGTTTTAGAGGTGTTTTCCGAAAGCAGAAATATAAAGTTAATAGGCCTTCATTTCCATATAGGGTCACAGGTTACGGACATGAATGTGTTCGAAATGTTATGCGATAAAGTGAATTATTTCCAGCGTTGGTTTGAGCAAAAGGATGTCCGTCTGGAACATATTAACCTGGGCGGCGGTGTTGCCGTAGACTACAAAAACCCGCTGGAGAATTTGTACAGTCCTTTTGAAACGTATTTTGAAACTATTAACAGGAGCCTGGAATTGAGAAAAGGGCAGAAAGTGCATTTTGAACCGGGCAGGGCCCTGGTAGCACAGTGCGGCTTTTTGATTTCCAGGGTTTTATATGTCAAAGTGGGGAAAGGCAAGAAATTTGCAATACTGGATGCAGGGATGAACGATCTCATTCGACCTGCTTTATACGGGGCGAGGCACGCGGTTTGTAATTTTACTTCGGCATCGGAAAAGACAGAGGTGTACGATGTGGTGGGACCGGTTTGTGAATCGGCTGACCGCTTTGGATTGTCGGTGCATCTGCCCGAAACATCGCGGGGCGATATGGTAGCCATTTGTACGTCCGGAGCCTACGGACAGGTTATGAGCATGCGTTACAACCAGCGGGAACTGGCACAGGCATACTACTCACCGGATTTATAGCAGTAATGTATTTTAAAATATACCCGGATAATCCACAGGACAGACTCATTGAACAGACTGTCTCCACCCTGCAAAAGGGAGGGATCGTCATTTATCCCACAGACAGTGTTTACGGGATGGGCTGTTCCATTGAATTTTTGGGGAGTGTTCCGCGTATGGAGCAGATAAAAGGTTATTATACTCCGTCTACCAGATTGTCGTTTCTTTGTTATGATCTGTCGCAGGTGTCCTCGTATTGCAAGCCAATGAGCAACAGCATTTTCCGGATGATGAAAAAAAACCTGCCGGGGCCTTATACTTTTTTGTTGCTGGGAAACAGTCTGGTACCCAAAATGTTCAAGGTGAAAAAGCATACCGTTGGTATCCGTGTTCCCGATAATCCCATTTTGCAACAGATCCTCAGAGAACTGGGAGTTCCTATCATTTCTACTTCACTGCCCTGGGATGACGCAGAACCGGAATACGGTTACGATCCGGACCTGATCAATGAACGGTTTGGTGATATGGTGGACATTGTGATAGACGGTGGACCGGGGGGACAGGATCCCTCGGCAATTATTGATTGTACGGGCCCCGAACCTTTGGTTATTCGGGAAGGTCCAAAACCTTTACATGATAAATAGAATTTTGATATGTTTGAGAACCTGACGGATAGACTGGAACGATCGTTCAAATTGTTGAAGGGTGAAGGAAAAATCACTGAGATCAACGTGGCGGAAACCCTCAAGGATGTGCGTAGGGCATTGCTGGATGCCGACGTTAGTTACAAAGTGGCAAAAACTTTTTGCGACCAGGTCAAAGAAGAGGCTTTGGGACAGGATGTGCTTAATTCTGTGCGTCCCGGTCAGATGATGACCAAAATTGTCCACGACCGCCTGGTTGACCTGATGGGAGGTGATGCCTCGGGAATAAATATAAAAGGAAATCCCGGGATTGTACTGGTCGCAGGCCTGCAGGGTTCCGGTAAAACCACCTTCTCGGCAAAGCTTGCCCTCCATTTAAAGAAAAAGAAAGGCCTCCGGCCACTGCTGGTTGCCGGGGATATTTATCGCCCCGCTGCAATGGAACAGTTACAGGTATTGGGGCAGCAGACAGGTGTTGATGTGTATGTTGAAAACGAGAACCGGGATCCGGTCGATATTGCACGTAATGCCATAGATAAAGCCAAAAAAGAGGGGTATAGCGTGGTGATCATTGATACGGCCGGCCGTCTTGCCATTGACCAGGCCATGATGACCGAGATCACAGCCATCAAAAAAGCGGTAGATCCCACCGAAACTCTTTTTGTGGTAGATTCCATGACCGGTCAGGATGCCGTGGAAACGGCACGTGTATTCCATGAAAGGTTGCAGTATGACGGGGTCGTACTGACCAAACTGGATGGGGATACACGCGGTGGAGCAGCTCTGACCATACGTGCCGTGGTAAATAAACCCATAAAATTTGTCAGTTCAGGGGAAAAACCGGATTCACTGGATGTGTTCTATCCTTCTCGTATAGCAGACAGGATCCTGGGTATGGGAGATATTGTCAGCCTGGTGGAAAAAGCACAGGAACAGTTTGATGAAGAAGAAAGCAAAAAATTAAGAAAGAAACTGGCCCAGGATAATTTTAATTTCAATGATTTTTTAAACCAGATCAAACAGGTGCAGAAGATGGGCAATATCAAGGATCTGGCATCCATGATTCCCGGGGTTTCCAAAATGATCAAAGATCAGGATATTGATAACGATGCGTTCAAAGGCATAGAAGCCATCATATCTTCCATGACACCTGAAGAAAGAGATAATCCTTCGCTTTTAAACGGGAATCGTCGCAAACGTATAGCTTCTGGCAGCGGTACATCCATTACCGAAGTCAATCGCCTGATCAAGCAGTTTGACGATACACGTAAAATGATGAAGGACCTTCGCGGAGGTCGTGGGATGTCTATGGCAAATGCATTAAGAAAAGGAGGCTTATGATGATGAAATTATTAGATGGAAAACAAACGGCACAGGACCTCAAAAAGGAAATAGCCGAAAATGTTGCCGGGTTTATAAGCCAATACGGCAGAAGGCCTCATCTTGCTGCCATTTTGGTAGGAGAAGACCCTGCCAGCCAGACTTATGTGAGAAATAAAGAAAAGGACTGTAAGGAAGTCGGGATGGATTCGTCCCTCTATAAATTCCCGGACACGATTACCCGGGAAGAACTGATTTCCTGCGTGCGGACTATTAACGAGGATCCGGAAATTGACGGTTTGATTGTCCAGTTGCCCCTGCCGGATCATCTGGATGCACAGGAGATCATTGAAACCATTGATCCGTCCAAGGATGTAGACGGGTTTCACCCGGTCAATGTAGGCCGCATGGTCCTGGGGATGCCTTCGTTTGTCTCTGCTACACCTGCTGGTATCGTGGATTTGCTTGAATATTACAAGATCCCCACTCAAGGTAAAGAATGTGTGATCATAGGGCGCAGTAACATTGTGGGAAAACCCCTGGCTAACCTGTTGTCCCAAAAAGGACCCGGCGGGGATTGCACCGTGACTTTATGCCACAGCCGTACTATGGATCTGGAAAAAGTCTGTCGCAGGGCCGATATTATAATTGCTGCCCTGGGGCGTCCCGGCTTTCTGAAGGCAAATATGGTGAAAGAAGGAGCCGTGGTGATTGACGTAGGCATTTCAAGAGTGGAAGATAAGAATACAAAATCGGGATTCCGTCTGGCAGGCGACGTGGATTTTGATGAGGTGGCTCCGCGTTGCAGTTACATCACCCCTGTTCCTGGCGGAGTGGGTCCCATGACACGAGTATCACTATTGAAAAATACATTAAAAGCAGCCTTAAAACACAACAAATAAAATCATTATGGAAAGAAGACATTTTTTAAAGACCGCTGTACTGGGTGCAGTAGCCGGAACGGTGGGATTGAAAGGAATGAAGCTCTTTGCCTCGGAAAAAACAGTATCCGGAACCCTTCCCGGTAAAGACGACATTCCCGACATGGTAGCCATTATGGGTGGAGAACCCGAACAGCTATATTCCCGTGCCATTCAGGAAATGGGAGGCATGTCCCGGTACATAAAACCTGGGATGAAAGTAGTCGTTAAACCGAATATAGGATGGGACAAAAGCCCCGAATATGCGGCATGTACCAATCCGCAGCTGGTAGGTGCCATTATCAGAGACTGCCTGGCAGCTGGGGCTTCACAAGTAAAAGTTTTTGATCATACTTGTGATCATTGGAGAGGTTGTTATGAAAACAGCGGCATTCAGGAAGCTGTCAAACAGGCAGGCGGAGAGATGGTAAATGCTCATGAAGAAAAGTATTTTCGGGAAACTGAATTGCCTCAGGCCCTGAGGATGAAAACGCCAAAGATCCACGAAGCCCTCCTTGAATGCGATGCATGGATCAACGTGCCAATACTTAAAAATCACGGAGGTGCCCGGATGACACTGTGCATGAAGAACTATATGGGGATCGTCTGGGATCGCCGGTATATGCATTCCAATGACCTTCAGCAATGTATAGCTGATGCCGCAACCTTTGAAAAACGTCCGGTGCTCAATATTGTGGACGGATACCGCATCATGACACAAAACGGACCTAAAGGCCGCAGCCTGGAAGATGTGCAAACCCCTAAAGCTTTGTTTATGTCACAGGATATTGTTGCGGTAGACACGGCAGCCACACAATTTTTCAACCAGTTTAGTGCCATGACGCTTGAAGACGCTTCCCACATTTTGCTGGCAGAAAAGCATCAGCTGGGAACTACAAAACTTGACACTTTGAATATAAAACGAATCCGCCTCTAATGCACCTCTACGGTTTTTTGAGATGGGCCCGAAGGATTATTGCTTTGGCAGTTTTTACAGGGCTGACGTACTTTTTTGTTGCTTTTTCCGCTAAGGCAGCCGGAATTTGGAGCACTATCCTGGGATTACAGATAGTCCCTGCCATACTGGGTATTGCCACGGGGGGGCTGTTCACAGTACTTATAGTGCTGCTTTTAACTTTGTTGTTCGGACGTATTTACTGTTCACTGCTCTGTCCGCTGGGCATATATCAGGACATTGTTTACCGGATCGGCTTATTTATCAGAAATAAGAAGAAACGCCGGACACATTATACAAAAGCGCGTAACATACTCAGATATTCCATATTGATAATTGTTGTTATATGTGTTGCTTTTTCTTTTGTTTTGCCCCTGGTATGGCTTGATCCTTACGGGTTATTCGGAAAAATGGCTGCCAACATAGGCAGGCCTTTGGCTTACTTTGTTTCCGGTTCAAAATATGATGCATGGAACCTGACCGCCTTTCTGGTTTCAGCCGTTATCCTGGCGGCATTGACCGTTACGGCATACTTAAAAGGGAGGCTCTACTGCAATACCATATGTCCTGTGGGGACTTTACTGGGATTGATATCCAGGTATTCCATGTTCCGGGTGCAGATAGATCCCGAATCCTGTACAAATTGTAGGTTGTGCAGTATGAATTGCAAATCTTTCTGCATAGATGCCGAAAAGCCGGTAATCGACAATTCCCGCTGTGTGGTCTGTTTTAACTGTATTTCAAAATGTGCCAAAGGATCCATACGTTACCGTTTTGCCTGGAAACCTGAAAAGAAAATAAAATCTGCCTCTGAAGAAAAACAACCTTTACGGGGAAACAGCCGGAGGGCTTTTCTTTTGGCTGCTATGGGAACGGGTGCCGGGATTGTTTTATGGAATCGATTTACCGAAAACAAGAAGCTCAAAATTCCCAAAACCATGCCTCCGGGTGCAGGGACCCTCGAGCGTTTGAAAGACACCTGTATTGCATGTCATGCTTGTATAGCTGCTTGCCCGGCTCATATTATCAAGCCGGCCATGGGTGCTTTCGGGTGGCAGGGATTTCTGTTGCCTTCTGTTTCTTATGATCACGGTTTTTGTGGCTTTGATTGCCGGAGATGCATGGAAGTGTGTCCTTCAGGAGCGTTGCAATTGATGCCCCTGGATGAAAAAAAACGGGTCAAAATAGGTGTGGTAAAATTCATGCTTGAAAATTGCATTGTGGAAAAATTCGGAACGGATTGTGGAGCGTGTGATGAACATTGTCCCGTAAAGGCTGTAAAAATGACTCCCCGGGAAGGAAGTGATAAACTGTTTCCCAAAACGACTCCGGCCCTTTGCATTGGCTGCGGGGGGTGTGAATTCATTTGTCCGGCCAGGCCGAAAGCCATTGTAGTACTTCCGTTGTCCGAACAACGACTGGCAGATGCACCGGTCATTGATGCTGCTATTGATATTAAAGTGGACGGATTCGGTTTCTAGTCCCCGGTATCCCGATGTAAAAGATCAGGTCTCAACCGTTCCGTACGGTCGAGACTTTTTTCTTCCTGCCAGTTGCGGATTTTAACAGGGTCACCGCAAAGCAGTATATCGGGAACTTTCCACCCTCTGAAATCGGCAGGACGGGTATAAATGGGAGGGGCCAACAGCCCGTCCTGAAAGCTGTCTGTCAGGGCCGAGGTCTCATCTGTCAGTGCTCCGGGGAGCAAACGCACCACGGCATCCGTGATGACGGCAGCGGCCAGTTCTCCTCCGCTCAACACATAATCTCCTATAGATATTTCTTTAGTTATCAAATGGTCTCTGATCCTTTGATCGATCCCTTTATAATGGCCGCACAGGATGATTATATTTTGCAGGCAGGACAAGCGGTTTGCCTCTTTCTGTGAAAAAGGTTCCCCGTCCGGACTGGTGTACAGTATTTCTTCGTAGGAGCGTTCTTTCTTAAGATCTTCCAAAAGTTTATATATTGGTTCAATCATCATGACCATTCCGGCATCTCCGCCAAATGCATAATCGTCTGTCTGTCGGTATTTTCCTTTACCATAAATTTTTAGATCGTGGATCACGATCTCTACCAGGGATCCGGCCCTGGCTCTTTTGACTATGGAATGAGAAAGAGGACTTTCCAACAACTCGGGAAGTACCGTTATTATGTCGATTCTCATAATAATGCAAAAGTAATCATAATTCCATATATTGGAGTTTTTCATTACATTTGCAAGCTATAAATACTAATTCCTTTCTCGTACAATGGATCCTGAATTGAACAACTCTGCTCCTATGGAGCAATTCGACGACAAAAAACAGCAGGAAAACAATGTGGTCGAATCTACGCAGAACCCGGAAATCATAGACTACTCAACTTTGTCTATAACAGAGCTTCTGACTGAATTTGAAAGACTTATAGAGGCCACGGAAAAGACGGAAATGCATAAGAATGCAGATATCATCAAGTCCTGTTTCTATAAATTGCTCCGGAAAGACCAACCTGTCGAAAATGGAGATCCACAGGTCTCAGCTCAGGTCCAGGATACCCCGGAAGAAACGGCTTTCAAACAGCTGTATGCTCGTTACAAAGTATTGCGAGCTGACCTTTTGCGTAGTATTGAACAACAAAAGGAGAGGAATCTGGAAGAAAAACTTTCCATCATAAACAGTATAAAAGAACTTCTTGATAAACAGGAGGACATTAACCATACATTTCCCGAATTCCGTGCTTTGCAATTGCATTGGAAAGAAGTTGGCCCTGTCCCCATAACCCGGACCAAGGATATTTGGGAAACCTATCAGCATTACGTCGAGAAGTTTTACGATTACGTCAAGATAAATAAAGAATTGCGGGACCTGGATTTCAAACGTAATATGGAGATCAAGGAAAAGCTTTGTGAAAAAGCTGCAGCTCTGGTTGATGAACCCAATGTGGTATCGGCATTTCACAAATTGCAGAAATTGCACGAAGAGTGGAGGGAAACGGGACCAATAGCCAGTGAATTACGGGAACCCATGTGGGAACGTTTCAAGCTTAGTACTACTGCAATCAATAAAAAACACCAGGAGTACTTTGAGGAGCAGAAAAAGCATCAACGGGAAAACCTTGAAGCCAAACTGATCTTGTGCGAAAAAGCCGAGAAAATAGTCGCGCTGATAGATAATGACGAAATCAACTGGAATAAAAGAGCCAGTGAACTGGAAGCGTTGCAAAAAGAATGGAGAGCCATTGGTTTTGCTACCAAGAAGGAGAACCAGAAGGTGTACGACAGGTTTAGGGCAGCGTGTGATAAATTCTATGGAGAAAAGAGAGAGTTTTATGCAAAATTCAAACAGGAAATGCAGGAAAACCTCGCTCAGAAAACAGCCTTGTGTGAACAAGCCGAGGCAGTCAACATGAGTGATGACTGGCGTCGCACGACTGATCAGTTAATCCATTTTCAGAAGCAATGGAAAGAGATAGGCCCCGTACCCAGGAAACAGGCAGAAACTATATGGAAACGTTTCCGTTCTGCCTGTGATATTTTCTTTACCCGGAAAGCCGAACATTTTTCCAAACTGGAGTCTTCTTTTGAAGATAATCTGGCAAAAAAAGTGGCCGTTTTAGGCGAGCTGGAAGCTTTAGATACTTCTTCCGTCAACGATCTGCAAGGCGCGCTTCGGGATTTTCAAGCACGATGGAATCAGATAGGCTTTGTTCCCATTAAGGAAAAAGACACCATTCAGAATAAGTATAAAAATTTGATAAACAAACATTTTGGACGTCTGAATCCTGGATTTTCGGAAAAACGCGGAAATGTACGGCAGGGAAGAAGAAAGACTTCAGAAAGTTACTCTGAACACGATAAACTTATTCAACGTTTCCGCCAATTGGAATCGGAGATCACTGTGTGGGAAAACAACATGGGTTTCTTTGCCAAGTCCAAGAATGCAGATAAGATAATTGCAGATACCTGCAAAAAAATAGAAGAAGCTAAATCCGAATTAAAGGAATTGGAAGAAAAGATCAAACAGATAGAGAACAATGAATAAAAATACGATTTGGGCCGTTTTGCTGATAGGCGCCTTACTTTTAGGCTTCAGTCTTTACAATAACAAAGTGGCCAAAGAACAGCAAAGAGAACAATTCGTACGTGATTCTATTGCTTATTCAGAAGCCGTAAAAACAGCTGCAAATAAGGCAGTAACAGACACTTTGCCTTTGCCGGCAGCCGCAAAAGCGCGTGATACTCAGCCTGCAGATTCAGGGAACGGATACCAGTTTTCAAACGCATATCTGAATCAGGCACTGGAAGGTACAGATTCCCTGTATGTACTGGAAAATGACAAGATCAGAATCGCTTTTACTAACCGTGGAGGTCAACCTAACAGCGTACAGATCAAAAATTTCAAGACTTACGGCGGGGACAGCCTGGAGTTATTCCGGGGTCCGGGTAACAATTTTTCACTTGATCTTTACACTGGAGAACAAATCAATACCGGAGAATTTTTCTTCACTTCCCGTTTTATAGAACAGGAGAACATGCTCATATTTAACCTTCATTTTGACGAAGATGCTTATCTGGAGTATGTATACACGCTGAACGAAGATTCTTATCTGCTTGATTTGCATATAAATCTGGTTGGGATGGATCGCTATATCCCGCGCAACGTTACCCAGATTGACCTCAGCTGGATTGTAGACATCCGCCATCTGGAAAAAGGTTTTGACAACGAAAAGAATAATTCCACTATGGCTTATAAATACCCCAATTCCACAGAAGTAGAAAACATGGGGCTCAGAAAAGCCGACGGTTCCGAATCCATCAGCACACGCCTGGAATGGGTAGCTTTTCAGCAACAGTTTTTTTCTGCCATTCTCATAGCCGATGAAAGCTTTAACAGCGGGGACCTTTCTTTCCGGTTCTATGAAGCCGAAAATGCAGATACCTTGCTCATGAATTGCAAGGCATACATGCAAATCCCATATCAGGCAGTTCCCCAGCAAAGCATTCCCTTACAGTTCTACTTTGGACCAAACGGCTATTATTCCCTGAAAGCCTATGACCGTTCTTTTGAACAGATCATTCCCATGGGCGGCTTTTTGATCAAATGGATCAACCGTTTCGGTATCATTCCCATTTTCAATTTCCTGAACCGTTTCATCAGCAACTTCGGACTTATCATCTTCCTGATGACCATTCTTATTAAATTGGTGATTTCTCCTTTTACCTTGAAATCACACATGTCATCGGCAAAAATGCGGGTGTTGAAACCGGAGATTGATAAGATCAATGCCAAATTCCCCAAGAAGGAAGATGCCATGAAAAAGCAACAGGAAACCATGGCTTTGTACAAAAAGACCGGGGTAAGCATGATGGGGGGATGTTGGCCCATGTTGTTCCAGATGCCCATTCTCTTTGCCATGTTCAAGTTTTTCCCGGGTTCCATAGAGTTGCGCCAGGAAGGTTTCCTGTGGGCAGACGACTTGAGCGGGTACGATTCCATACTGCAACTGCCATTCAACATTCCCTTGTACGGTGATCATATCAGTTTGTTTGCCCTCCTGATGGCATTATCCATGTTCTTTTATTCAAAGATGAACATGAAACAGCAACCCGCTTCCAGTCAGCAAATGCCGGGAATGCAGGGAATGATGCTCTATTTCATGCCATTGATGATGTTGGTGGTCTGTAACAACCTTTCAGCAGCTCTGAGTTATTATTACCTGCTTTCCAATTTGATCACCATGCTGCAGACATGGATCATTCAGAAATTCTTTGTGGATGAAGAAAAACTATACAGGCAATTGAAGGAAAAAGCCGAAAAAGCACCCGCTAAGCCTAAAAAATCGAAATTTCAGCAAAGACTCGAAGATATGCAGCGCCAACAGCAGCAGCAAATGAGGAACCGGAAATGATTGCCCGGAATTTACATGATCTACGTGAAATAATACCTGAAAACGTATCCCTGCTGGCCGTCTCTAAGTTTCAGCCCCCCGGGTTGATCCTGGAAGCATACCGGGCAGGACAACGTCTGTTCGGAGAAAGCCGTTCCCCGGAATTGTTAGAAAAAATACCGCTCCTTCCAAAGGATATCCAATGGCATTTTATTGGACATTTGCAGACGAACAAAGTTAAAGATGTAGTAGGACGCGTGGTGCTGATTCAATCCGTAGACAGTCTCAGGCTGCTTAATGCCATTCAGAAACAGGCACAAATGAGCGGGATAGTACAAGATGTCCTTTTACAGATCTATATTGCGGGGGAAAAAACCAAACAGGGCTTTCTTCCGGAAGAAATGAGCGACATTAACCCGTCAAAATTGCCTAACGTGAATATCTGCGGTCTGATGGGAATGGCAACATTCACACAGGACAAGGAAAAGGTCAGGAGTGAGTTCAGGCATCTGAGGAAACTGTTTGACACTTTACAAACAGGTCCTTACTCTTTAAATCCGTCCTTTGTGCATTGCTCAATGGGAATGACCGGAGATTTTCCCATCGCGCTGGAAGAAAAAAGTACTATGGTGCGCATTGGCAGCGCTATATTTCCACCTCGCCCTCAAAAGTGAGTACGGCTCCTCCGGTAAGGTAAACATCTGAGTATCTGTCTTCGTTTTGTGTGAATTCCACTTCCAGGTTGCCTCCTTTAGTCTGGATGAACCAATGGTCTAGATTGCTTTTGATATGTGCCGAGGCGGCTATCGCCGCAGCAGCGGAACCTGTCCCGCATGCCCATGTTTCATCTTCCACGCCCCTTTCGAAGGTTCGTACAAAAAGACATCCGTGATCCAATACCTCAACAAAATTCACGTTGACACCTTCCTTCCCAAAATCCCTGTGCCATCTCCAAAAAGGTCCTTCCACCGCTATGTCAATAGCATTAACATTATCGGTAAACTTAACCAGATGCATCGATCCGGTATTTGTCACATAACTATTCTTGTCGTAGATGCGGATATTCTCTACGTTATTTAATTGCAATTTCACTTTGGTGTATTGTCCCGTTCTTTCCAGCACCTGCCCGGTATGAGGTCCGTCAATGGATCTGAAATAATGATTTTTCAAGCCAAGGCTGTCGGCAAAAGCAACCAGGCAGCGGCCCCCGTTTCCGCACATGGTGCCTTCCGTACCATCCGAGTTGAAAAAATTCATAAAATAACTGTAGGGAGGCTCATCCTTTTCCAAAAGTATAAGTCCGTCTGCGCCTATGCCAAAACGCCTATGACACAATGCATTGATCTGTTTTTTTGATAAGTGGCAATAGCCTGAAAGGTTGTTGATCAATATGAAATCATTACCGGCTCCGTGGTATTTACAAAATGGCAGTTTCATTGGTTTGGTATGAATTTTGAAAATATTACGACGAAACAAAAGTAATTAAATTTAAAGAGATATATATTATGAAAAACAAAGTTGGACTTACTGTAGTTATCACGATCCTGTTAAGTGTGGGGACCACTTTACTGGTCAATCATTTTGCGGGTAATTCAAAAGACGTTGAAAAAGTATATGTCACATCCGATCAGAAACCCGTTATCCAGCAGGTTTCGCTTCCCGAGGTTCAGTATCCCGATTTTACCTATGCAGCTGAAACAGGTGTTAAGGCTGTAGTGCATGTAAAGGTGGTGAAAAACGGGCAGCAGGCCATGGGACCGCAAAGTCTGTTTGATTTCTTTTTCGGTTACGGGAATTCCTCACCTCAGACACGTCCCCAGGTAGGGGCAGGTTCCGGAGTCATCATATCACGTGACGGATACATCATTACTGCTAACCACGTCATAGACGGAGCCGATGAAGTAGTAGTCACACTGGATGATAAAAGGGAATTCGAAGGCCGTGTTATAGGGAAAGATCCGGCAACAGATATTGCGTTATTAAAGATAGAAGCCAATGATCTGCCTTCTCTGAAGTTCGGTAATTCCGATGACCTTCGCTTAGGGCAGTGGGTCATAGCCATTGGAAATCCTTACGATCTGCGTTCAACCATTACCGCAGGGATTGTAAGTGCCAAAGGCCGCAGCCTGCCTTCTTACACGGATGAATTCAAAATTGAAGCCTTTATTCAGACTGATGCTGCCGTAAATCCGGGAAATTCGGGAGGAGCCCTTGTCAATGCCAAAGGAGAACTGGTGGGGATCAATACAGCTATTGCCACCCGCACCGGCTCTTATTCCGGTTATTCGTTTGCCGTTCCCAGCAGTATTGCACAAAAAGTGGTCAATGACCTGCGTAAGTACAGGATCGTTCAAAGGGCCTTACTGGGAATCACCATGCAGGATGTTACCGGCGAATTGGCAGAAGAAAAGAAAATCAAAGAAATCAAAGGCGTTTACATTCACCAGGTTCTTGAAGATGGCGCCGCTGCAAAGGCGGGCATCAAAGAAGGAGATATATTGGTTGAAGTGAACGGGGTAGAAGTAAATTCGGGGACTTCAGTGCAGGAGCAAATAAGCAAATTCAGCCCCGGTGACAAAGTAGACCTGAGCCTGTTGCGAGACAATAAAGAGGTAAAAGTATCGGCAACGCTTCAAAACCAATCCGGAGATACACAACTTATTAATGAAACAGAAGGAGATGTAACCCACTTTATGGGAGCCCAATTACGGTCTGCAGGAAAAGAACTCAGGAATCAGTTGCGTATCCGTGCCGGGATAGAAGTGACGACGATTGGTGACGGCAAACTCAAAGACGCCGGTATACGAAAAGGTTTTGTGATCACACATGTCAACCAGAACCTAATAGAAACCGTTCAACAATTTGCCCTGGCCGTGCAAACTGCACAACGTGGTGTCCTGATAGAAGGCCGTTATCCGGACGGATCGGTATATTATTACGCTTTAGGGAACTAATTATATCAATTTTATTGCATTTTTGAAACATAAACTGCCCTTTTACGTATAAGAGGGCAGTTTATAATTTTATTTGGATGAGACAATTAAAAATCACAAAATCCATTACCAACAGAGAAAGTGCCTCTCTGGACAAGTATTTACAGGAAATAGGCAGGGAAGACCTGATCTCTGTGGAAGAAGAAGTGGAATTGGCACAACGTATCAGGAAAGGTGACCAGGAAGCGCTTGAAAAATTGACACGTGCTAATTTGAGGTTCGTGGTTTCCGTTGCCAAGCAATACCAGAATCAGGGGCTGAGCCTGCCTGATCTGATCAACGAAGGAAATCTTGGACTGATCAAAGCGGCTGAAAAGTTTGACGAAACGCGCGGATTCAAATTTATATCATATGCAGTCTGGTGGATCAGGCAATCCATTCTCCAGGCACTGGCCGAACAAAGCCGTATTGTAAGACTTCCCCTGAACCAGGTGGGATCGCTCAACAAGATCAACAGGGCTCTTTCCAAGTTCGAACAGGAACACGAACGGGTACCTTCTCCGGAAGAGCTTGCCGAGATTCTTGAAATACCGAGTGAAAAAATATCTGACACCCTGCGTGTATCGGGTCGCCACGTTTCCGTTGACGCTCCTTTTATAGACGGAGAGGACAACAGTTTGCTGGATGTTCTGGTGAATAACGATTCTCCCAACGCAGACCGGGGGCTGGTCAACGAGAGTCTGAACAAGGAAATTGAAAGGGCGTTGTCTACATTATCAAAGCGCGAAAGGGATATCGTAAAATATTTCTTTGGTATCGGGACCCAGGAAATGACACTGGAAGAGATCGGGGAAGAATTCGGACTTACCCGGGAACGTGTCCGCCAAATAAAAGAAAAAGCCATTCGCCGTCTGCGTCATAGTGCCAGGAGCAAATTACTCAAAGCTTATCTGGGTTAGTTTATGTTTGAAGCACTGGGTAACGCACTGCATTCCTTTAGTTCATGGCTGAATCTGCCATTATTCATTACCCTTATCGGAGGGGGATTGTTCTTTATGATCTATTCCCGCTTCATACCTTTTCGGTATTACGGAAAAGCTTTAAAAGCCACGGGAGTAAAAGAAGACAAGGCGGAAGGACAACTTAGTTCATTTCAGGCACTGACATCAGCCATTGCAGCTACTGTGGGCCTGGGAAATATATCCGGTGTTGCCGTAGCCATAACCATAGGGGGACCGGGAGCCATATTCTGGATGTGGGTGAGTGCTTTTCTGGGCATGGCCACTAAATTTTTTGAAGGAACTCTTTCCATAATGTACAAAGGGAAAGACAGTGCGGGAGAGATGCAGGGCGGTACCATGTACATGATCACACAGGGCCTTGGTAAAAAGTGGAGACCCCTTGCTGTGGTTTTTTCCGTTTCAGGTATGATAGGTACCTTTTGCCTGATGCAGTCCAATCAGCTTACAGAAGCTTTGCAAACCGTTGTCTTTACGCCGGCAGGAATAGAAAATTCGATTGGCCTGAGGTTTATCGTAGGATTGGTAATAGCGGCCATTGTATCGGTTGTGGTACTGGGAGGGATCAAACGAATAGGGAAAGTTGCTTCCCGGCTCGTTCCGTTTATGGTAGCCTTTTATTTTTTAATAGTCTTTTATATCATATTCACTAATCTGGATGTAATACCCCAGGTATTCAGATCCATTTTCACCCAGGCTTTTCATTTCAAAGCCGGATTAGGCGGCTTTGCCGGCTCGGTGATCGTTATAGGAGCCCGAAGGGCTGCCTTTGTGAACGAGGCGGGAATCGGAACGGCTTCTATGATGCACGGTGCTTCCCGCAACAGCCAGCCGGTACGTGAAGGCCTGGTGGCCATGATCGCCCCCTCCATAGACTCGGGGCTGATATGCACATTAACGGCCCTGGCCGTATTGATCAATGCACAATACAATGTTTCAGATGTGCAGGGCATGCAGATGGTCATGGAATCGTTTGAACGTTCCATCCCCGGATGGGGAAATTATTTGCTCATGGGAGTTGTGCTTGTATTTGCTTTCTCCACCATGTTCTCTTATTCGTATTACGGAACTAAGTGTACCAATTTTTTATTTGGCGCACACCGGGCACATTATTACAATTATCTTTTCCTTGCAACCCTGGTTATGGGAGCCGTCATACCGTTATCGGCAGTGGTTGATATCATAGACATTGCCTTTGCCTTTATGGCTTTCTGTACGGTATTCACTATGGTCATGCTTTCTCCCAGGGTCAGGGTGGCTATAAAGCAGTATTTTAAAAAATGAACGCAGAAATCATAATAACAGAGGCATTAAGGGAAACCGTTAAGGAACTTTACGGATCGCACCCTCTGCCCGAGGTCCTTCAGGTTCAGGCTACCCGTAAGGAATTTGAAGGAGATTATACCGTTGTGGTTTTTCCATTGCTTCGTCTAAGCCGGAAATCACCGGAACAGACAGCGCAGGAACTGGGGCAGGCTATCGTTCTGCATGTGCAGGAAGTTGAATCTTTCCAGGTAATTAAAGGTTTTTTAAACCTCAAGATGTCAGCTGGTTACTGGATGCGCAACCTGGAAAAAATTGCCGCAGATCCGGATTACGGAAAGAAACCGGAATCCGGGAAAACGGTAATGATAGAATTTTCATCTCCAAACACAAACAAGCCGCTTCACCTGGGACATATACGGAATAACCTGCTGGGATGGTCCGTGTCCGGGATCATGGAAGCCAACGGCCACCGTGTCATTAAAGTGAACCTGGTAAACGACCGGGGTATACATATTTGTAAATCCATGCTGGCCTGGATTAAATTTGGGGAAAACAGCACTCCCCAATCGACCGGAATAAAAGGGGACCACCTGGTTGGCGATTATTACGTTCGTTTTGACAAGGAATACAAAGAACAGGTCAGGGAACTGGTCAGAAGAGGCATGGATCAGGAAACTGCACAAAAGGAAGCCCCTATAATGAAAGAAGCACAAGATATGCTGGTCAGGTGGGAACAGGGCGATCCCGCAGTAATTGAGCTTTGGGAAAAAATGAATGGATGGGTTTACAGCGGATTTGACCGGACGTACGAACGGATGGGAGTCTCGTTTGATACCATTTATTACGAATCCCGTACTTATCTGTTGGGAAAAGAGCTTGTCATGAAAGGGCTGGAACAAGGCGTTTTTTACAAAAATGAAGATGGATCTGTCTGGTGTGATTTGACGCAGGACGGGCTGGACAAAAAACTGCTTTTAAGAGCTGACGGTACTTCTGTATACATGACACAGGATCTGGGCACGGCCGTGAGCCGTTATGAAATTTCTAAATTTGATACTCATGTTTATGTAGTAGGGAACGAACAGAATTATCATTTTCAGGTTTTAAAACTCATCCTTAAGAAATTGGGCTATTCCTGGGCCGATAATATCATTCACTTGTCCTACGGCATGGTGGAATTACCGGAAGGTAAAATGAAATCCCGCGAAGGGACGGTGGTCGATGCCGATGATTTGATGGATAATATGGTGGAGACAGCCCGTGAAACATCTTTGGAATCCGGGAAACTGGAAGATATGCCCGAAGAAGAACAGGCAAAACTCTTTGAAATTCTGGGTATGGGAGCACTTAAATATTTTATTCTGAAAGTCGACCCCCGCAAAACCATGCTGTTCGATCCCAGGGAATCCATTGATTTTAATGGAAATACAGGGCCTTTTATTCAATATACCTATGCCCGTATCTGCTCCATATTGAGAAAAGCAGGGGAAAGAGGTTATGCCTCAAATTTGCACAGGATACCCATGTTGGAAAAAGAATGGAGACTGATAAAACTTATGACGGATTTTCCCCGGGTTATTGAAGAATCCGCAAAAGAATTTTCACCGGCTCAAATTGCGAATTTCAGCTTTGATCTGGCCAGGGAATTCAATCAATATTATCACGAAGTCTCTGTACTTCACGAAGAAAACGCTTTGTTGAGGGAACAGCGCCTGTTATTGCTGTCCCAGGTGTCAAAACTGTTGAAGTTGTCCATGGAATTACTTGGCATCGTATTACCGGAAAGGATGTAATTTGCAATTCAAAATATTATTGTATAATTGCAGCAAATTCTGATTTTATTATATCGTATGAAAAAGACTCCGGCACAAAAACCTGTTGAGAACAAGAAAAGATTGGTTATCGGCTATGCGAACATGCCGCCCCAGCTTGTGGAAATCTGGAAAGAGAAGTATCCCAGGGGTTATGCCGATTTCATGGAGGATATTATGAAAGTTGACAAAGCGGACGGTTCATTCTTTTATGCAGTAACGCTGGAAATACCGGAAGCCATTTACCTGGTGAAGGTTGAAGTCAAGATTGACGATTACGACGAAATTGAAAAAGACATCTTCGGTTCCGGAGACGATGTACAGGGAGATGATGACAGTGTCGACTTCCCCGACACAGATGATTCTAATTTTACGGATGCTGAAGACGATCTGGATCAGGATTAAGCAATTACCCGAATCCACACTTCTGTTGGTGTTGGCCCTGATTATAGGTTTGATCAGCGGACTGGCTGCCGTATTGCTTAAATTGTCCATTGAATTTATCAAAGAACTTTTTACCACACATGGAAGTCTGCAAGCAGAAAGCCTCACCTATTTTCTTTTACCCGGGGCCGGTATGTTGCTTTCCCTGCTCTTTGTCCGATTTCTGGTAAAGGATAACATATCCCACGGGGTAACCCGGGTGCTGGAATCCATTTCCGGAAATAAATCCAGAATAAAGCCCCACAATTGCTATTCATCTGTTGTTTCCAGTGCCGTAACCATAGGTTTTGGCGGATCGGTAGGTGCTGAAGCCCCTATTGTATACACCGGGGCTGCCATCGGATCCAATATTGGGCGAAGATTCGGTTTGAATTACCGGAGTATCACGCTGTTGGTCTGTTGCGGGGCCGCTGCCGCCATTTCCGGGATCTTCAAGGCGCCCCTGGCCGGTGTCCTGTTTTGTTTTGAAGTACTGCTTTTCAATCTAACCATGGGGTCTATCATTCCATTGTTAACGGCCTCTATAACAGCGACTGCCGTTGCTTCTCTAATCATGGGAGGCGGAGTGAGTTATGTGAGTTCCATAGATCCTTTCCTCTTGTCAAACATTCCCTATTACCTGCTTTTGGGTGTGGTATGCGGATTTGTCAGTTTGTTCTTTACCCGGACTACGCTCATGATGGAAGGGCGAATAAAAAAGATAAACAATGTTTATATCCGCTGGGCTGTATCGGCGCTGGCCCTGGGAACGGTTATTTTGTTGTTTCCCCCTTTGTACGGAGAAGGATACGGTTCGCTCATATCACTCTTGAACAACAACGTGGAAGGGGCTGTCGGCAGTATGATATACGGTTCTTTAAGCGGGAACGTATGGTTCATCCCCATTTTCTTTACTGCAGTGTTGCTGCTTAAGGTTTTTGCCATGTCCTTTACCAATGCCGGAGGCGGCGTCGGAGGAACTTTCGGCCCCACGCTTTTCATGGGAGGGGTTTTGGGGTTTGTGATTTCCCGGTTTATCAACCTGGCAGGGGTTTCGCTCCTGCCCGAGTCAAACTTTGCCCTGGTAGGGATGGCCGGACTGATGGCCGGAGTAATGCAGGCTCCCATGACCGCCATATTTCTGATTGCCGAGATCACCGGAGGGTACGAATTGCTCATGCCGCTGATCATTACCTCTGTTTGTTCTTATGTTACGGTGCGAAACTTTGAACCATACTCCATTTATACCAAACGGCTGGCCCAGGCCGGAAAGTTACTGACTCACGACAGCGATCAGGCAGTTCTGACACTAATGAAAACATCCGAAGTCATTGAGTCGGATTTCTTGTATGTCAATACACACGACCCACTGGAACACCTGGTGGATGTGGTGGAAAAGAGCAAGAGAAACATTTTCCCGGTGCTGGACAAAGAAAACCGCCTGCAGGGCATAGTGACTCTGGATGACATCCGTTCCATTATGTTCCGTAAAGAATTGTACAAAAGCGTATTTGTATACGAACTCATGCACCGTCCTTTGGATTATGTTTATATTGACGAACGGATGGAAAGCGTGATGAAAAAATTTGAACGTTCCGGTGCCTGGAATCTGCCGGTACTGGACCAGGGCTACCATTACCTGGGTTTTGTTTCAAAATCAAGGATATTCTCTGCATACCGCGAACAATTATCACAGGTGTCTCATGAATAAAAAGCACATAGAACTCATAGCCAGCGAACTGCACATCAGGGAATGGCAGGCGGAACATGCCGTAACCCTTATGGAGGACGGAGCCACCATCCCTTTTGTGAGCCGTTACCGCAAAGAGGCCACCGGATCGTTGGACGAGGTGCAACTGGCTGCCGTGAAAACTCTGTGGAACAATTACAGTGAGCTGGAAAAACGGAGAGCAGCCATTCTCAGGTCCATAGATGAACAGGATAAACTCACACCTGAACTCAAAAAGGAAATTGAGGATTGCTGGCAGATGAACCGTCTTGAGGACCTTTACCTGCCTTACCGTCCTAAACGGAAAACCAAGGCTTCCGTAGCCCGGGCAAAAGGGTTGGAACCCCTGGCAGATGCCATCATGCGCCTGGATAAGCAGGACTGCCTGGAACTGGCCTGCGGATTTGTAAAAGAAGGGGTGAAAACGGCCGAAGAAGCCCTGTCCGGGGCACGCGACATTATTGCCGAGACGGTCAGTGAGAACGCATTGCTCCGGGACCGGATCCGCAATACCTATGTTCAGAAAGGATTGCTTACCTCCAAAGTTCAGAAAGGCAAAGAAGAAGAAGGGTTCAAATACAGCAACTACTTTGATTACGACGAACCGCTAAGGGCCATGGCTCCCCACAGGCTCCTGGCTTTGCTCAGGGCACATAAGGAAGGGATCGTGTCGCTGTCTTTGAAGCCGCATCCGGACACCGTGCCCGAGGAAATGGAGAAGGTATTCCTGGCAGGCAGATCAACGGGGCTTTTTCCTTCCGCAGAAGCCGGCAGCCTTTGGAACATGAAGGAAGCACTGGCCGATGCTTACCGCAGGCTGATCCATCCTTCCATTGAAAATGAGGTGCTCAATATATACAAAGAAAAAGCCGATCAGGAATCGGTCAGGGTCTTCTCGGAAAATCTGAAACAGCTGTTGCTCGCTCCGCCGCTGGGACAAAAAAGAGTACTGGCCATCGATCCGGGCTTCCGTACGGGGTGCAAAGTGGTTTGCCTCTCGGCACAGGGAGACCTGCTCCATAACGATACGATATACCCGCATCCGCCACAAAATGAGCGGAGTACGGCCATGCGCAAACTATTGCATATGGTCGAGGCATATAAGACCGAAGTAATTGCCACCGGGAACGGAACGGCCGGAAGGGAAACGGAGCAATTCCTGAAAAAGATCGCCTTTCCGCACAAAGTTCAGGTGTTCTCGGTAAATGAAGACGGAGCCAGTGTTTACTCCGCTTCCCAGGCAGGCAGGGAAGAGTTTCCTGATTACGATGTTACGGTAAGGGGTGCCGTTTCCATTGGTCGAAGGCTCATGGACCCGCTGGCCGAGCTGGTAAAGATTGATCCCAAATCCCTGGGAGTGGGACAATACCAGCACGATGTCAACCAGGCACTTCTGAAAGAAAGTCTGGACCGTACCGTTGAATTTTGTGTCAATCATGTGGGTGTCAATCTGAATACCGCAAGCCGTCAATTGCTTACCTATGTCTCGGGACTGGGGCCTCGCCTGGCCGGGAGCATCGTGGAATACAGGCAGGAAAACGGCCCTTTTTCAAGCCGTGAGCAACTGACACAGGTAAAATGGCTGGGAGAAAAGGCTTTTGAACAATGTGCCGGGTTTTTGCGCATTCCCGACGGAACAGATATTTTGGACAACACCGGGGTGCATCCGGAAAGCTATCACCTGGTCAAACGGATGGCGGCCGATCTGGGCGTGACAGTGGAAGAACTGGTAGCCTCGGAAGAGCTTCGCAAAAAAACCGATCTTTCCAAATACATATCCACAGCAGTGGGAATGCCCACTTTAAAGGATATTATGGCCGAGTTGGACAAGCCTGGGAGGGATCCCAGACCGCTGATCAAGGTGTGGGAGTTCGACGAGTCTGTCTCGGGTATCGAAGACCTGAAGGAGGGCATGGTGCTCCCCGGGATCGTCAGCAACGTGACCAACTTCGGAGCTTTCGTTAACATCGGCATAAAACAGGACGGTTTGATCCATGTGTCACAGATGGGAGAGAGGTATGTAAAAAACCCGCTTGATGTGGTAAAATTGCATCAGCATGTGATGGTGAAGGTTCTGAAAGTGGATACTGAAAGGAACAGGATTCAATTACGTCTGGAACGCAACTGAGAAAGGATCACTCCAGTTACTACAACAAAGATGCCGGCTACCTGTATCCCGTTCAATGATTCAATTCCAAGAATGAATCCGGCTGCGGCTGTAACAATAGGGATGATCGCTGCAAAGGTGTTGGTTCGTGTTACCCCCAATTCCTTAATGGCAGTGGTAAAGAGCAGGAACGCAAAACTGGAGCATAAAACGGACAACATGATGATGGGATACCAAAAATTCCAGTCGGTAAGGAAGATGGATACATCGGTGCGTTTCAGGTCAAAAAACAGAACCGGTACCAGGAAATACACGGCTCCCAGGGCATGTTGGTAAAAAGTCACGGTATAAGCGTTGTAAGACATGGTAATTCTTTTCAGGATCACGGTGTGTCCCACAGCTGAAAAAACAGCCATAAACAAAAAAAGTATCCCTGCAGTCATGTTGGTACCCGGCAGACCGGCGGGCGTTCCCAGGTGGAATCCCCATTTTCCCAGAACTACCATCATCAGCCCGGGGAGTGTAAGGATAATACCTATTATGTTGCGAGGTGTTACTTTTTCCCTGTAAAAAGTGATCCCTGCAATCAGTCCGAAGATAGGAATACTGGAAACAATTACTGAGCTCAGGTTTGGACTTGCCGTGAGTTTCACCCCGTAAGCTTCCCCGGTAAAGTAGAAAAAAGGTTCCATCAAGGCCAGGGCCATGAACCATAATACATCTTTTTTATTTTTAATGCGTTGGATGACTCCCGTGATCCTGCCAAAAACAAACAAGATCAAAGCAGCCAGAGATATCCTGGTAAAGATCATGAAAAATACGGGAACGTGGTATACAAGCAATTTGTTGGTCCAGAAAAATGAGATCCCCCAAAGAAAAACGGTAGTACATATAAAAATATATGCCCGGATGCGTTGTCTGGTCATAAGTTACGAAATGGGAAAAACAGGTGGTTTTTGAATGATCTGGCCATTTTCTGCGGCCAGTGTTCCGTTAACAAATACGTGGGAAATACTTGAAGAGAATGTGGTCCCTTCCAGCGGGCTCCAGCGGCAAGCATATTCCAGTTGTGATTTTGTGACCCGCTGTTCTTTATCAGGGTTGATCAACACCAGATCTGCATAGTATCCTTCCCGGATATAGCCTCTGTCCTTTACGTTGAATATTTGGGCAGGACGGTGACAACAGGCATCTGCCAGGGAAGTGACAGAAAGTGTGTTGTGTTGCACCTGTTCCATCAGGATCTGACAGAAATGCTGGATCAACGGGATTCCTGAAGGAGCCTGTGTGTATGGATTTTGTTTTTCTTCCCAGGTATGTGGGGCATGGTCGGATCCTACCGTCTGTATGTCTCCGATCTCCAGGGCTTCCAGGATCGCATCCCGGTCTTGTGCCGTTTTAATGGAAGGATTGCATTTGATCTGTGTTCCGTAACGGACGTAATCTGCCTGTGTGTACAAGAGATGAGGCAAGGCCGCTTCACAGCTGATGAGGGGATTGATACGCCGTGCTTTCCGGATCAAATCAATTTCTTCTTTCGTGGTTATGTGCAGGATATGTAAGCGGGTGTTGTATTTAAGCGCAAGTTCCAGGGCTTTCCGTGTAGACGCAATACATGCTTCCCGGCTTCTGATTGTATTGTGCAGTATGATGGGGATATCATCTCCAAAACGGGATATTGCTTTTTCCAGGTTCTGCAGGATAATGGATTCTTCCTCACAATGGGTTGCTATCACCCCGGGGTACTGACGAAAAAAAGTTTCCAGTGCAACCGGGTTATCTACCAGCATATTCCCTGTTGACGAGCCCATAAAGATTTTCAGACCGCAACTATGTTCTTTTTGGGCAAGGGCCTCTTCCATATTGTTGTTGGAGGACCCCATATAAAACCCGTAATTAACAAACATATTGGCGGCTCCCACCAGGTATTTCTCATTCAGTGCTTCTGCAGTGATAACCGGCGGGATGTTGTTGGGCATGTCCATCACAGATGTAACCCCTCCCAGTAAAGCAGCACGGCTTTCCCGTGTCATGGTGCCTTTGTGGGTCTGTCCCGGTTGACGAAAATGCACCTGGTCGTCAATGATCCCCGGGATCAGTATCATCCCGGAAGCGTCAATATCTGTATGATTGACCCCGGAATACCTTTTTGCTTCCTTTTCTGATCCTTTGCCCCGAAATACTTTATTAATGCGTTGGCCGTCAATGACCAGGCACCCTTCAAAGGCATCCCCTTCGTTTACAATAAGAGCATTCCGAATGATCGTTTGCATTATTTCACTTTTTTCCGGATCCCGGTAAAACGCAGTTTGATAACACCCCAGAAAGCTTCACCAAAAATGCCACTGCTCATCTTGGAAATGCCTTCTGTTCTGTCTACGAATATAATGGGAACTTCAACAATTTTATACCCGAGTTTGTAAGCAAAATATTTCATGGATATCTGGAATCCGTATCCTTTCATGCGGATCCACCGGGGGTCTATGTTCTCCAATACTTCCCTGTGGTAACAGATAAAACCTGCGGTACAGTCGTATATGCGCATATTCAGAACCCTGCGGACAAATGCAGAAGCAAACCAGGACATAATAACACGTCCTATTGGCCAATTGATCACACTTATCCCTTTGCTGTAACGAGACCCTATGGCTACCCGGGCACCGTCACGGCAAGCCTGAACCAGTTTTGGCAGGTCTTCGGGATTGTGCGAAAAGTCAGCATCCATTTCTATGAGGTACGTATACTCTTTTTCCAGGCCCCAGCGGAAACCCTCCATATAGGCCGTTCCCAGGCCCAGTTTGCCTTTTCGTTCCAACATATGCAAACGTTCGGGAAATGCAGGCATGAGGGAACGTACGATATCCGCGGTTCCGTCAGGTGATCCGTCGTCAACTACCAAAATGTGGAACGTTCCCTCTAGAGAAAAGACCTTGCGGATGATTTTTTCCGCATTTTCCTTTTCATTATAGGTAGGAATAATAACCAGGATTTTTTCTTGCATATACGGGAAAATGAACAGTAATAATGTGCCTCAAATATAGGCATAATTTTTGTTTAAATTTTAGTAGTTGATAATGTGACTAATACAATTTTTCACTGCAAGTATTAGTCCTTTTTTTCAAAAATATTTGGTTTAGAAAAAATAAAACCCTTATCTTTGCATCCCCTTTCACGAGAGAGGGTACAAAAAAGAAGTTCATTGACAGATTGGAAGAACAAGTACAACAACAAAAAGTACAAGAGCAGAACGTTAATTTCTGAGAAGAAAAGAATGAGCGTAACGGGACGAGCTAAGAGTG
>JBAZDQ010000004.1:0-87843 GCA_041654355.1 Bacteroidales bacterium | reverse complement strand
TCTTCGCTCCCGGAAGCCAAGGCATCCCCCATACGCCCTTCGTAACTTTTTCTCGTTCCGAATCTCTCGCTGTCACCGACCTCCCGGCCGGCAACCCTTGATCTTCTCAAATTGTAGTCCCTAATTTATTAACGGTCCTTAGACCTAATTATTACAGACTATCTTGTTTTATTTTTACCTCTATTATCTCTCTTTAATACGTCAATGAACGACCGTTTATTTTCAAACGGGCTGCAAAGGTAAATGATTTTCCATAATTCGCAAATTTTTGTACAAATATTTCCTTAATTTCGCATGATGAAACTGTTTTTGCTGTGTTTACTGTATATACAAGTCTTTTCTTCGTTCCCGGGCACCATCGCACAACAGCGAACTAACGGTTATGTAAACATAACAGAAGCAGACACTTCCGCAGGAATTCTCATCCTGGTAAATAAAAACCGTAAACTTCCCGAAGGATACCGTTCCGGAGACCTTGTCCCCATAGACGAAGCATACAACCGCGGAGCAATGAACCTGTTGCGTAAAGAAGCTGCCTCGGCTTTTGCCAACATGTGCCGCCGCGCGGCCAAAGACAGCATTACGCTCTGGAACAGGTCGGCCTACAGGTCAGACACCGTGCAGCAGGAGCTGTTTGAAAATGCGGTCATGCGCAGCGGCCTGACAAACGCCGAACAATTTTCCGCACGTCCCGGACACTCGGAACACCAGACCGGGCTGACCACAGACATCAACAGCGTACATTATTCCTTTGGAAACACCCCGGAAGCAGCCTGGTTAAAAGAACATGCACACCGTTTCGGCTTTATTGAAAGGTATCCCAAGGGAAAAGAACACATCACGGGCTACCGTTATGAGCCCTGGCACTACCGGTACGTAGGGAAAAAAACAGCTACCTATATATATCAAAATAAAATTACACTGGAAGAATATCATGAAATCACCGGAAAACAAACCCGTAAAACTTCCCGATAACGCTTACAGGGAATTAAAACCGGGCGAATCTTACGAGCCCCTTATGTCGCCACACAGGAAATACCCGGAAGTTACTTTCTGGTCTGTCGTTATTGGCCTTTTAATGACCGTCCTGTTCTCGGCCGCAGCGGCTTACCTGGGCCTGAAAGTAGGACAGGTCTTTGAAGCCGCTATCCCCATTGCCATAATTGCCGTCGGCCTTTCTTCGGCGCTGAAACGGAAAAATGCCCTGGGCGAAAACGTGATTATCCAGTCCATTGGAGGTTGTTCAGGCGGAGTGGTAGCCGGTGCCATATTCACCCTTCCGGCCATGTACATCCTACAGGACAAATACCCGGCTATATCGGTGGATTTTATGAAAATCTTCTTCAGTTCCCTGTTAGGGGGCATCCTGGGGATCCTGTTCATAATTCCGTTCCGTAAATATTTTGTAAAGGACATGCACGGCAAATTCCCGTTCCCGGAAGCCACAGCATCTACACAGGTGCTGGTCAGCGGGGAAACGGGAGGCAAAAGCGCACGATACCTGCTCATCAGCGGGCTGATAGGCGGACTTTACGATTTCATAGTCTCCACCTTCGGATGGTGGAGCGAAGTATTCACCACCCGGGTAATCCCTTGGGGGGTTGCCCTTGCCGATAAGGCCAAACTGGTGGGAAAATTGAACGTGAGTGCCGCCGTACTCGGCCTGGGGTATATCATCGGACTGAAATACGCATTTATCATCTGTTGCGGTTCTTTCCTGGTCTGGTTCGGGATCATCCCCCTGATGAACCTTATCTGGGGAGAACAGGTCATTGACCTGATGGGAAGCGGAGTCCTTCAGACTATCGGACAAATGAGTCCCGAGGAGATCTTCACAGGGTATGCCAGGCACATCGGGATCGGCGGCATTGCAGTGGCCGGGATCATCGGGATCATAAAAGCCTCGGGGACTATCAAATCGGCTTTGATGATGGCCAAAAAGGAACTCGGCGGAAAAAAGAACTCTGCAGAAGCACTGGCGGTACGTACCCAGCGCGACCTTTCCATGAAGATCATTGTCATTGGCACGCTGATAACTCTGGCCCTGACTTTTGTTTTTTTCTACTTTGGGGTTCTTGACTTCAACCTGTGGCATGCCATCATAGCTCTTGTAGTGGTAGCCGTGATAGCCTTCCTGTTCACAACCGTAGCGGCCAATGCCATTGCTATCGTGGGGACCAACCCGGTAAGCGGTATGACACTCATGACCCTTATCCTGGCTTCGGTAATTATGGTGGCTGCCGGGTTGAAAGGAACGGCAGGGATGACTGCCGCACTGATCATCGGCGGGGTGGTATGTACGGCACTGGCTGTGTCCGGATCCTTTATAACAGACCTGAAGATCGGGTACTGGCTGGGTTCATCACCCTTTAAACAACAGATCTGGAAATTTGCCGGCACACTGGTGGCCGCTGCCACAGTTGGCGGTGTCATGATTGTACTGAACAAAACATACGGATTTACAGGCGAAAACGCATTGGTTGCCCCGCAGGCAAATGCCATGGCAGCCGTGATTGAACCGCTCATGTCCGGGGGAGGAGCCCCCTGGCTCCTTTACGGGATAGGAGGTATTATTGCCATCCTGTTGACCGTATTCAAGATACCGGCTCTGGCCTTTTCCCTGGGTATGTTCATTCCCCTGGAACTCAACCTTCCTTTATTGGTGGGCGGAGCGATTGCCTGGTATGTTTCCACGCGCAGTAAAGACAAAAACGTAAATGAAGAACGTAAAGACCGCGGAACCCTGCTTGCTTCGGGATTCATTGCCGGGGGCGCCCTCATGGGTGTGGTCAGTGCTGTCATGCGCTTTGCCGGGGTTAACCTGGTCAACTCACAATGGCAGGGATCGTCAGCAGCCCAGGCACTTGCCCTGGCAGCCTATGCCGGAATAATCATATACCTGGCCCTCAGTAGTATGAAAGCCGGAAAACAAAAATAAAAAATTATACTATGGAAAAAATACTGGATAAATTTCTTAGATATGTTTCCTTTGACACGGCTTCTGATCCCATGTCCGAAAGCCAGCCCAGTACGGCAAAACAATTCGCTTTGCTGGAACTCCTTCTTGCCGAGTTAAAAAAAATGGGCATAGCCGATGTGCACCTGGATGAATTCGGGTACGTTATGGCGTCCATCCCTTCGAACACTCCCGGGGATATTCCGGCCGTGGGCTTTATTGCGCATGTAGATACTTCGCCCGACGCCCCCGGGAATGATATCAACCCGCAGATCTTCCCGGATTATGACGGAAAACGAATCCTTTTGAATAAAGAAAAGGATTTGTACCTGGACCCAGCAGAATTCCCCGAATTGCTCCTGTACAAAGGACAGACCATCATCACCACAGACGGTACCACACTGCTGGGAGCAGACGATAAAGCCGGCGTGGCCGCCATCATGTGGGCAGCCCAGTACCTGATGGAACATCCACAGGTTAAACACGGTCCCGTCAAGATCGCCTTTACTCCGGACGAAGAAATTGGACGCGGTGTAGCCAAATTCGATGTAGAAAAATTCGGGGCAAAATATGCCTATACCATAGATGGCGGACAGCTTGGAGAAATGGAATATGAAAACTTCAATGCAGCTGCGGCAAACATCCATATACAGGGCCGGAACATCCATCCCGGTTATGCCAAAGACAAAATGATCAACGCCCTGATCATTGGAACGGAACTGAACAACATGCTTCCGGTGGAACAAAGGCCGGAATTCACCCGGGATTATGAGGGTTTTTATCACATCACCTCATTCCGGGGAACGGTGGAAGAAGCACAGATGAATTATATCATAAGGGATCATGATCCTGATAAATTCGAACAGAAAAAGGGACTTATTAAAGAGGTTGTTGATTTTCTTAATAAAAAATACGGACCAAAATGCGTCGCCCTGGAATTAAAGGACCAGTATTACAACATGCGCAAACAAATTGAACCGCATATGCACATAGTAGACAAAGCGATCCGTGCGATAAAGGCCGAAAGCATAACACCTATAGTTCATCCCATCCGGGGAGGAACAGACGGGGCTCAGTTGTCTTACCGCGGATTGCCCTGTCCAAACATCTTTGCCGGCGGGCATAATTTTCACGGCAAAATGGAATACCTCCCCCTGGAAAGTATGGAAAAAGCGGCACACGTTGTTTTGCGCATTATAGCCGAATATACGGTATCAAAACGATAAATTTTACTGTACCGCCAGGTACAACAACAAAGGGGCAAATGCCTTTACTCCCCAGTCAGCATGTGTCCCCGGGCCCGATTGATATTGCACATAGGCACCGTTCTTTTTGAATTCCCTGTATGCATATTCGGCAGCTTCAACCGGAACATATTGGTCTTCGGTACTGTGAAATATGTATATGGGCATGCGGGGAACCCACCCGTCAACAGCCGAGTTCATATCCAGCACGGGTTGGATCTTTTGGAACTCGGCATTTCTTTCTTCACGCGGTTTAAAAAAATCGGGGTGCATGTAATTGCGCATATCGTCAGATATCAAGGCTATAAGGCCACTGGCATTCCGGGTTCTGTCATACCATTCTTTATAATTGTCAACCAACGGGCCCCTGAAAATCCGGCTGTAATCCAGATCCAGCCCGTAATAATGGTCAAGGGACATAATGATACCGGGTAAAAGCGGGTACACACATATTGGATGTTTGGCGAACCCGTCAAAAGTGGCATTCAGATCGTAAGCACCTCCGCCCACTATTACCCGTTCCACAGAGACCTCAAGCGGATGATGTTCCTGGTAATAGCGAGCAACGGCCAGTCCTACCCCACCTCCGTATGAATACCCGGAAATAACCGTTTTTTGGGGGATTCGGTAACCCAACCCGGCAAAAAATTCAGTAGCTGCCTGGCGCATATCCCATGCGGTTTTGCCCAGGTTGTCTATCATCATAAAAGGATGATACAACTCTTTGGTGTTCCCGTATTTTCCGTAGCCGATCATATCGGGCAGGATTACGGCGTAACCGGCCAGTACCGGAAGGGCTTCCAACACAGGGATGTCTTCGGATGAGCCCCCGTTTTTGTTCATATGGGCAATCCCGGACATTTCCACAACACCTTTGATATCCCGGTCCAGGGGATAATACAGAGTACCGTCCGCTATAACCGGGTTGCCCTGCGGATCGGTTGTATGGTAAGTGATCACCACAGCCCTGAAAATCCGGCTTGAAATGATATACTCCAGTTTGGAAGTAATCTCGGGATAATCCTCAACTCCAAAAGAATCATAAAGCTCATCAATGTTCAGGTCAACCATCCGGTGAACGCCGGCCAGGTAGCGATTTTCTGCCGGAGCATCCTGGTACGGTTGGCAGGAATACAGCAAAACGCCCAGGCACAGAGAAAAAACAACTAGGACTTTTTTCATTTTTTAAACTATAGTAATAAAAGCAAATTTAAGAAAATATGACATTATTCTTATCTTTACGGTTCTCACAATAAACAGCATTATGGAAGCAACCCAGCATATTCAAGGTTATTCTCCAAAGGGAGAAGCTATTGTCAGTTATAAATTATCCAACAAAAACGGAGCTTATGTAGAACTTTGTAACATTGGAGCCACAGTTATGGGCATTGGTGTTCCCGATCGCAACGGGATAGTGAAAGATGTAGTCCCCGGATATGAAGACATCATGCATTATTTCCTGGACCCTCCGTATTTCGGTAAGACGGTAGGACGTTACGCCAATCGTATTGCCCGGGGAATGTTTACCCTGAATGGAAAGGCCTATCAACTGGCGGTAAACAACGGACCAAACCACCTTCACGGCGGACCGCAATCCATGTGTCAACAGGTATGGGTTTCACGCATAGAAGAAGGAGATGAGGCCGTTTCCTTTACTTATGCCAGTCCCCACGGAGAAGAGAATTACCCGGGGAACATGCAGGTAACAGCTACTTTCCGGTGGAATGAAAACAACGTACTGACCCTGGAACTTCGCGCCATAACCGATCTGCCCACACTCATCAACCTGACCAGTCACACCTATTTTAACCTGGCGGGAGAAGGCATCGCTCCTGTCTACGACCATCTTCTGCAAATCAATGCAGAGAAATACCTCCCCGTTGATAAAACAAGCATTCCACTGGGAGCACCTGCCCCTGTGGAAGGAACTCCCTTCGATTTCAGGGATCCAAAACCCATAGGCAGGGATATAGGTACGGACAACGAACAATTACGCATAGGCAACGGCTACGACCATTGCTGGTGTCTGCCCCTGAGTGACGGAACCATGCAACAAGCTGCCTTTTTACAAGATCCGGCAAGCGGACGCACCCTTACAATTCGTACTACCCAGCCCGGAATCCAGGTTTATACCGGGAACTGGCTGGATGGCAATGGGAACGGGAAGAACGGGATCCCTCACAAAAACCGTCACGCAGTGGCCCTGGAATGCCAGAATTACCCGGACAGTCCCAATCATCCGGAATATCCCGATTGTGTTTTAAAACCGGGAGAATTGTATTTGCAGAAAATTGAGTACGATTTCGGGACCCGTTAATCCGATCCCGGAAGATAATCCATAAGAACCGCACGGCAGGGAGAACCTTCCATTCCTCCGAATTTGAGCGGCAGTGAAGCCAGGTAATAGTTGCCTTCAGGGACATCCTGTAAGACCAGCCCTTCCAGGATAACCATATCGCTTTCCAGCAAGGTGCGGTGTACTTCATCTGTCTGGTTACCGTGTCCTACTGTCTGGCTCTCTGTTCCAACCAATATGATCTCGCTTTCTGCCAGAGCCAGGGCTGCCTTAAGTGTCAACCAGCCTTTTCCCTTGAATAACAGGCGCTTTACCCCCCTGCCCAACAAAGGGGAAAGATAACCTTCATCAATAGGACCATTAGCGGTTAAGACCATACACGGGCCTATGCAATACTCCAGTGGTACCTGGTCAACGGTCTTGCCATCTTCTATATAATGGGAAGGCGCATCAATATGCGTCGCACTGTGCAGACACATTGACACCGAGGACAGGTTGTACGGGGATCCGTCTTTTATACGGGATAGCGGGATGGCCGCGGGGACCGGGTCTCCTTTGAATATGGCACCGCTGAATATTTCCTGGGAAATGTCGTATATTCGCATATCAGAATGTCAAATGATCCGGCAATTTACAAAATAAAAACAACATGCTGCGTTTAATAATTATTACAACAACCTTCTTTCTGGCTTCGATCTTCTCTTTAACGGCGCAACCGGGCATCATAGCCCATCGCGGTTTCTGGAACCGGGAAGGATCTGCCCAAAATTCCAGAAGTTCCGTACAAAATGCCATCAATGCAGGTTGCTACGGGGTGGAAATTGATGTGTATCTGACTACTGACGGCAAAGTGGTACTGATCCATGATCCGGTACTTAACGGGGTTCGTATAGATGAAAGCACGTACAATGATCTTTCAGGTCATACGCTATCCAACGGAGAAACCCTTCCATTGCTTGACGAGATTTTGCCCCTTATTGCTGCACAGCAACGTACCAGATTGATCATAGAAATAAAAACCCACCGGGAAAAAGACACGGAAAAAGATGCCGTAGCAAGGATCCTGGAACTGGTGGACCAGGCAGGTGTCCGCGACAAAGTGGAATACATCAGCTTTTCTTCCCATGCATGTGAAACGGTGATCGCTTCCCGGCCTGCTGCCCGTGTTGCTTACCTGGGCGGATCACTCTCCCCGGAACAATTAAAAGAAAGGGGCTATTCAGGTCTGGACTACAACATGAGGGTGCTCCGGGAAAATCCCAACTGGATCCGGCAAGCAAAACAGATGGGCCTTACTGTCAACGTATGGACCGTAAACCGTCCGGAAGACATTCATTATTTCACGCTTTCAGGTGTGGATTATATTACCACTGACAATCCCACCTACGCACCCGTTGCATTATGGCAGGATCCGGAATTGAGCCAGGTAAACCGGGCGCCCATGCGCACTTCCTATTTTGCCTATGAAAGCCTTCCGCTGGCACAATCCGGGAGCAAGGCCAACTCGGCAATGTTCAAAGATCTCAAAGGTCTTTGGAAATTTGCCTGGACGCAGGATGCCGACGGCGGATATACGGATTTTCACCAGCCCGCTTACGATGACAGGTCCTGGGATCACATGCCCGTTCCAGGGTTATGGGAACTCAACGGGTACGGTGACCCCCTTTACCTGAATATGGGATATGCATGGATGAACCAATACAGGTCCAATCCTCCCGTCGTTCCCTTGATGAACAACCATACCGGTTACTACCGGCACACCTTTACCCTGCCTGAAAACTGGACTGACAAACAGGTTTTCATACACCTTGGATCCGTAACCTCCAATGCCTACCTGTGGATCAACGGGTTGTTCGTCGGGTATTCACAGGACAGCAAACTGGAAGCTCAATTTGACATTACGCCATACCTTAATGACGGAGAGAACCTTATCGCTTTACAGGTTTACCGTTGGTGCGACGGCACGTACCTGGAAGACCAGGATTTCTGGCGCCTGAGCGGCATTGCCCGCGATGCATACCTTTTTGCACGTGAAAAAACCCACATTCAGGATTTTATCCTGAACCCTTCCCTGGAAAAAAATTACCGGCAGGGGAACCTGGCCCTTTCGGCAACCCTGAACAAACCTTCTGCCGATTTTATTGTGAAAGCCGAGTTGACCAACCCGCAAGGCCTGAGCCTGGGAAGTAAAATACTTTCTGAAAGCGGGGAGAGTCTCTTTACAGGGAACTTTGTAGTAAAAGACGTGCAACCCTGGTCCGCCGAGTTACCCCGCCTGTACACCCTTGTATTATCCCTTGAAGACCGACGCACCGGCAAAACGGTGGAATACATCCCCTGGAAAGTAGGCTTCAGAAGCGTGGAGATACGGGATGCCCAATTGCTTGTAAACGGAAAACCGGTACTGATAAAGGGAGCCAACAGGCACGAAATGGACCCCTCTGCAGGCTACTTTGTTTCCAGGGAACGGATGATCCAGGACATACGGCTCATGAAACAATTCAATATCAATGCCGTCAGAACATGTCACTACCCTAACACCCCGTTATGGTACGAACTCTGTGATCTTTACGGGATCTATGTAGTGGACGAAGCCAATATTGAATCCCACGGTATGGGATACGGAGAACACACCCTGGCCGCACGGGAGGATTACCTGCAGGCACACCTGATGCGCATGGAAAGAATGCTTGAAAGAGATAAAAATCACTCCTGTATAATTGTCTGGTCCATGGGTAATGAAGCCGGGGACGGCCACAACTTCACCAAAGGATATGAATTGTTGCGTGAGGCCGATGTTCAAAAAAGGCCCATTCAATACGAACGGGCTACCCGGGCAGATATTTCAGATATTTTTGCTCCCATGTACATGGGCTATGAAGGTTGTATACGTTACCTGGAAAACGATCCCCAAAGGCCCCTGATCCAATGTGAATATGCCCATGCCATGGGAAATTCCCAGGGAGGGTTCGGCCGTTACTGGGAAATCATACGCAAATACCCGCATTACCAGGGAGGTTTTATATGGGATTTCGTGGACCAGGCATTATTCCTTGAAAAGCCTGCCGGTCACTACATTTTTGCCTATGGGGGCGATTACAACCGTCACGACGCATCCGATCAGAATTTTAATTGCAACGGGTTATTCAGTCCGGACAGAAAGCCCAACCCGCATGCCATGGAAGTGGCATACCATTACCAGAACGTATGGGTACATGATGGTGATGCGACTAACGGAAAGATCCGTATTTTCAATGAATATTTCTTCAGGGACCTGTCTCACTTGTACATGGAATGGGAACTATCAGCAGACGGCATCCCTGTCTTAAGAGGAACTGTGAACGATTTGAATATTGAATCTCAAAAAAGCCGCCTCACAGATCTGGGGTACCGTTCTTCAGACCTCCTGCCTTACGGCAACAAAGAATTGTTCCTGAATGTTTATTTTTACACGAAAAAAGAGGAAGGTCTTCTGAGAGCCGGAGAACTACTGTCCAAAGGCCAGCTGCTTATCCGCGGTCCGCAAACCCGGAAAACCGACACCGTTTCCCCGGAAAAAATAATTGTGAATGATCATGATCGCAACTGGCTGATTGTGCAAGCCGGGAAGATGCAGGTGGAATTCAGCAAACAGAACGGTTTTGTTGCTTCACTTTCTTTCTCCGGAAGGGAAATGCTCCTGGAGAACACCTTTATCAGGCCTAATTTCTGGCGGGCTCCCACAGATAACGATTTTGGAGCATGGTTACAGATAAAACAAGCTGCCTGGAAGGATCCTGTCATGGAATTCAAAGGATTCAGCAAAGAGAAAGACCAACTTTGTGCCGAGTATGACCTGCCGCAACTCAACGCCAAACTCTTTATGAAGTACAGTGCCGATCCCAGGGGCGGATTGCGCATAACCCAGGAACTTAAAACCGGGAGGTTGCAGGATGAAGTTCTGGATATGCCCGCGCTGTTCCGGTTCGGCATCAGGTTCTTTACCCCAAAACAATACAACAGCCTTGTTTATTACGGCCGGGGTCCCGGGGAAAATTACCCGGACCGGAAAGATGCTTCTTTTGTTGGGCTTTACCGTCAGCGCGTTGAAGAACAGTTTTACCCCTACATCCGGCCCCAGGAAAACGGGACCAAAACGGATATCAGGTGGTGGCAATTGCTGGATCACCGGGGCTCGGGGATGCTGGTGGACTCGGATTCCCTTTTTTCCGCCTCGGCCCTTCATTATTCTCAGGAATTGCTGGACGACGGCCCCGTCAAGCACAACCGGCATTCCCGGGATCTGGAAGAAGAAAATTTCACCCAATGCTCCATTGATCTCCTTCAAATGGGCGTAGCGTGCATCAATGCATGGGGCGCGCTGCCTGAAAAACAATATATGTTGCCCTACGGAGATTACTCCTTTACCTGTTCCATTCTTGACACAAATAAAATTTACTGATATGAAAACTTCTTTTGGAAAACACCTTCCCTTTATCCTTTTATCCTTTCTCCTTTTTAGCTTTGCAACATCACCCCTGGCAGGAAAAGTAAAAGTATACTCTATTACATCTCCCAACGGGGAGCTTGAATTACAAGTGGTTACAGATACAAACATTTCTTTTTGCCTGTTGCACAAAGACAACGTACTGGTATCTTCCCCTCCCCTGTCACTGACACTGGAAGACGGTACGGTATTGGGGCCGAATGCCAGGCTTCTAAAAGCAAAAACAACTGATTCACAGGATGTCATCCCGTCTCCTTTGTACAGAAAATCCCAAATTGCTGATCAACACCAGCAATTGGATATGAAATTCCGGGGAGGATTCGGGATCCGCTTTCGAATTTACGACCAGGGAGCTGCTTATCAGTTTTATACTGAGCGAAAAGATCCTTTGTGTATAACGGACGAGTCCGCCGGTTTCATTTTTGAACAAGACCACACCTGTTACGTCCCTTACAGTCTTGGACAAGATAATCCTTTCCAAAATTCGTTTGAAAACGTATACTCGGTCATACCGATAAGTGCTTTTAAACGGGAAAAACTGGCTTTTTTACCCCTCTTGGTTTGCCTGGAAAATGGAATGAAAATCGCCCTGACGGAATCGGATCTGGAATCATACCCTGGCATGTACCTGCGTGGAGGAAAAACAACCGGCGGTTTTGAATTCAAAGGCGTATTCGCACCCATTCCTTCAAAAACCCGGACAGAACCGGGAAGAGGGCAGGTTCAGGCAGCGGAATACTCGGACGTTTTGGCAAAAACCACCGGGACCCGATCGTTCCCATGGCGGATAATGGCAGTGGCTGCAGAAGATACCGCTTTGCCGGCGAATGATTTGGTTTACCTTCTGGGTTCTCCAAACAGGATTGGAGATACAGACTGGATAAAACCGGGAAAAGTCGCCTGGGACTGGTGGAACAACTGGGGTGTTACCGGTGTGGATTTCCCGGTGGGCATCAACACACAGACATACAAGTACTACATAGATTTTGCCAGTGCCAACGGGATAGAATACGTTGTCCTGGATGAAGGTTGGTCCCCGCCCGCCGGGCATGATGTCATGAAAGTGATCCCGCAGATTGATCTGGAAGAATTGGTGTCTTATGCCAAAGAAAAAAACGTCGACCTGATCCTCTGGTGTGTGGGATATGTGCTGGATGAAAAACTGGAAGAGGCATGCCGGGTATACTCGGAAATGGGATTCAAAGGATTCAAGGTGGATTTCATGGACCGGGACGACCAGCTTGTGGTAGACATGCTGTATCGTATTGCCCATACTGCTGCCCGCTACAATATGTTGATAGATCTGCACGGCATGTACAAACCTGCCGGATTAAACCGTACGTATCCCAATGTAATAAATTTCGAAGGCATTTTCGGACTGGAACAATCCAAGTGGAGCCGCGAAGACATGGTTCCCTATGAAGTCACCTTTCCTTACATTCGTATGCTTGCCGGCCCTGTAGACTACACTCAGGGGGCTATGAGAAACGCTACCCGCCAGGACTTCCATCCTGTTTACAACAATCCAATGGCCGCCGGGACACGTGCCAGACAGGTGGCTACCTATATTGTATTTGACAATCCGCTTGTTATGTTATGCGATAACCCCACCGCCTATATGAAAGAACAGGAAACAACGGATTTTATCACACAGATTCCCGTAGTATGGGATGAGACCAGGATATTGCAGGGAAAGTTGGGAGAATACATAGTATCTGCCCGCAGGAACGGATCCCGTTGGCTTGTAGGCGCATTGACAAACTGGACCCCGCGCACGATCACGCTGGACCTGTCGTTCCTGGAACCCGGGCGTACCTATAAGGCCAGGATTTTTAGTGACGGGATCAATGCGCACCGTCACGCGACCGATTACAAAATAGAAGAACGGGAAGTGACCCGGGAAGACACGCTTACTGTGCGTTTAAGCCCGGGAGGAGGGTTTGCGATAATGTTTTGAGTTGTTCGTAATCCCTGCCGTTATAGATTTTTGTTTCTTTCAGCCCGCTTCCTTCTGCTATCAGAGAGGAAGGAGTCTCTGAATTATTAATCAGCAACCACCTGTCGCTCAAAGGCATGTAGATGTTGAACAAATTTCTCATCCCAGACCAGTAGCGACGACGGATCACGTTTTCCGGAATACTGTGTCCGCCGGCTATTACCCTGTTCTGTACACGCTCCACCGCCAGGTCGGGACTGTTCAACCAGAAATACACCAACATAATCTCGTACCCTTTCTTTTTTGTTTTTTCTATCAGGCTGGCATAGGACCGCACGGCCAATGTTGTTTCAAAAGCAAAGTCCTCTTTGGTATCTGTAAGTTCTTTGATCCTTTTGAGCATAACCCTTCCTGCATCAATTGCAGCATGAGACAAGTCAAAAGGAGAGATGCCCCTGGCAATTTCGTCTGAATTTACAAAATCCCGGCATTGAAGCACCTCGGAGAGGATGGTATAAGAAGCTGTCGTCTTCCCGGCCCCGTTGCAGCCGCTTATCACATACATAGTTGGCATAATGCAAATTTACACTAAAAACCCGTACCTTTGTCCAATGCCCAGAAAAATTCCCAACAGAGAACTCCACCGGCTGACCCCGGAAGAATTCCGTGAAAGTCCCAAAATGCCTGTCGTAGTGGTTTTGGACAATATTCGCAGCAGGCACAATATAGGAGCCGCTTTCAGGACTTCAGATGCGTTTGCCCTGGAGCACATCTGTTTATGTGGTATTACATCCTGCCCTCCTTCCCCTGAAATTCACAAATCGGCTTTAGGAGCGGAAAACACCGTGCCGTGGACGTATTATGAAAACACCCTGGATGCCATACAATCGTTAAAGAAGAAAGGATATACGGTATGGGCCGTGGAACAGGCGGAAGGAGCCATAAACCTGGAGCAATTCCGCCCGGATAAGCAAACAAAGACCGCTTTGATTTTTGGTCATGAAGTCAAGGGAGTCCAACAGGAAGTGGTCAATGCCTGTGACGGGTGCATTGAAATCCCTCAACACGGGACCAAACATTCACTTAATGTTTCTGTAGCAGTAGGAGTGGTCTTGTGGCAATGTTACCTTACTTTTAAAGTCCTGTAGATCTCCACCGTAGCCCGGGATTTATTGAGTGTGTAAAAATGAATTCCGGGAGCTCCCCTGGTTAACAGATCCCGGCATTGGTTGATGGCAAAATCCATTCCGGCGTGGTATACCGCCTCTGGGTTGTAACGGTTTTCTTCTAATTTTTGAAGAAATCCGGAAGGTATACCGGCACGTGATAAATTGACAAATCTTTCCAGCTGGGCGTATTTTATCAAAGGTATTATCCCGGGGATGATCCGGCATTGGATGCCTTCTTTGCGGGCGCGGTCCACAAAATCAAAATATTTCTGATTGTCAAAAAAAAACTGGGTGATTAAAAAGTCACATCCGGCATCCACTTTTTTCTTCAGGTTCTTAATGTCATATTCTGCATTGACCGATTCCGGATGTACTTCAGGATAAGCCCCCCCTCCTATGCAGCAGTCTTGTATATGTTCTCTTGTATAGGAGATCAGTTCTGTAGCGTTGGCAAACCCGTCGTAACAAGGAATAAAACCGTATTTGGATCCGATTTCGGGATCTCCCCGCAACAACATGAAGTTTTGCAATCCTTTTGCCCGTAAACTCCTGAGATCTTCCATGGCTTTGGATTTTGTACTGCCCACACAGGTATAATGAGCCACAGTATTCAGACCTATCCTGTTTTTCAGGTAATCTACCAGATCGAAAGTACGGGAACGGGTTGATCCTCCCGCACCGTATGTGACAGACACAAAAGAAGGATCCAGCTTGATAAGCTGACCTATGTTTATCCCAAAATCCACGGCCGCGATTTCGTCCTTAGGAGGGAAAAATTCAAAAGAAAAAGTTTTTTCCTTCTGTTTGAATATGTCCGTTATCTTCATGCCCCGGGATCTTTATGCACGGTAAAATATCGGGCCTGAGGATGGCCTATATACATGCCGCATACCGATGAAACCGGCTGCATCATAAAAGACGGAGTAAGGGTAATTCCCAGGTCTTTTTCCGCCTGTAACAGGGCAACTACATCATTTTTCAAAGAATGGTCAGGACACGAAGGATATCCGAAAGCAGGGCGAATCCCCCGCAACGCACCGCAAGGCAGCTTCATGAATTCACGATGGAGGTATTCGCTGCCAGCTTCTGCCAGCCTGTCCAGCAACGTCTGCATCATCAGGGCACTGTATATATCACCTTCTTCCTTAAAACGTGCTGTTTGTCTCTCCATCTCAGGTGAAGAAGCCGTTAACAGGAACAATCCCACATAATCCGGTGTGTGTGCAGGATTTTCGGAAACAATAAAATCAGTCAGACAAAGATTGGCAGAACCGTCCTTTTGACGCAGCATATCCCTTTCCATGGGCAAATCCAGCAAAACGCGCCTGAGGGAAGCATCGGCATAAAAAACAATACGATCTTCCTCTGTGGAAAAGGCGGGCCAGAATCCGGCCACAGCACGGGCAAAGGCAATGTCTCCGTATTGGCCCTGAATAAGATGGTTCATCATGTTCCGGGCTTCTTCCTTCGCTTTTTCCCCTTGCTCCGGAGCCCCCTGCAGCTCCCATGCTTTGAGGAACATATCCCAGTCTATCATAGGGACGAGTTCTTCAAAGGGAACATTGAACTGTCTCACTCCGACAAAAGGAGGTACGAAATCGTCCAGTCCGTGCCGTTGTCCGCAATGCGGACACAGGTTTCGCATCCTCCAGTTGACTGTAGACTCCCACCGGTTGGCATAGGCTTCTTCCCTTGTTGCGTATTCCCGTTTGGAGCGGGCATTTGTATATGCATTGCGCATAAGGGTCTGTGAATTTTTCAAATCAGTGACAAACCGTTTTCTTATGTTATCGTCACTGGAAAAATAATCTGCCAGTAACGGCACTACACCGGCCGCATCCGGGCAATGTATGACCGGCCCGCTATACTCAGGTGCGATTCGTAGCGCTATAAACATTGCGGATGTAGTTGCGCCTCCTATGAGCAGCGGAATGGTCAATCCCGCTTTTTCCATGGAACGGGCAACCTCCACCATCTCATCCAGCGAGGGCGTGATCAGACCGCTCAATCCCACAAAGGCAGCGCGGCTTTGTTCGGCTTCCCGGACTATTTTGTGAGCGGGGACCATTACCCCGAGATCGGTAACCCGGTAGTTATTGCATTCCATAACCAGGGTAACCAGGTTTTTTCCTATATCGTGTACGTCACCTTTTACCGTTGCAATAAGACCGTGGATCGCTGCATTTCCCGTTCCGGTTGCGATATCGTTTTTTCTTTCCTCTTCTATCCGGGGCTGCAGTATGGCTACGGCTTTTTTCATAGTCCGTGCCGTTTTAACCACCTGGGGAAGAAACATTTTTCCTTCTCCGAACAATTTTCCGACCCGGTTCATTCCTTCCATCAGGGTATTTTCCACAATTTCCATGGCCGGAACATCCTGCATAGTTACAAGATCTTCTTCCAAGAACGTTTCCGTTCCGTGAGCCAGCGCGTACATGAGTCTTTCCCGGACGTTCAAATCCCTCCATGCATCCCGGGTACCGGTTGCTCCGGGTTCATTTTTCCTGTTGAAGTCTCCGGCAATTTCCACTAAACGGGATGTGGCTTCCGCATCGGAATCAAAAATTACGTCTTCAATGACTTTGCGTAAGGTTTCGGGAATATCATTGTAAACCGGCTGCTCTCCCGGTTTGACTATGGCCATGTCCAAACCGGCTGTTATGGCGTGATACAGGAAAACAGAATGCATGGCTTCCCGTACGGTATTATTTCCCCTGAATGAAAACGACAGATTGCTTACTCCGGCAATTACCGGTGCATCTTTCAGGTTCTGTTTCAAATACCGGACCGTTTCCAGGAAATCTACGGCAAAACGACGGTGTTCTTCCATCCCGGTGCCTATCGCCAGCACGTTGGGATCCAGTATAATGTCACGAGGATGAAATCCGGCTTCTTCTGTCAGCATTTTGTAAGCCCGGGTACATATGGCTATCCTGCGCTCAAAAGTGGTTGCCTGACCCTGCTCATCAAAGGCCATTACAATGACAGCTGCCCCGTATTGTTTTATAAGACGGGCACGTCGCAGAAACTCTTCCGGACCCTCTTTCAGACTTATGGAATTGACTATGGATTTTCCCTGAACACATTGTAATCCGGTTTCCAGAACTTCCCACCGGGAAGAATCCAGCATCACGGGGACACGAGCAATTTCTGGATCTGAACCCAATCTCAAAAGAAATTCCCTAAGAGCTGCGACCGCATCCAACATGGGGTCATCCATATTCACATCCAGGATATGGGCTCCGTCGAGAACCATTTTCCGAGCGGTTTCCAAGGCTTCATCATAGTTTTCATCATGGATCAGCCGGGCAAATTTGCGGCTTCCGGAGACATTCGTCCGTTCACCCACCAGCACAAACGCAGGTTCATCCTGCACCCACAATACATCCATCCCGCTTAAAACCATTTTGGGAGAGCGTTCCCGGGTTTCACTTTCTGTAACAGCCCTTAACGGAGCAGTACTTTTACGTACCATAGAAGCCAGTGCAGCTATATGGGCAGGAGTGGTTCCGCAACATCCTCCTACAATATTAACAAGACTTTCCTCAACAAAGGGCCTCATTTGGCGGGCCATCTCATCCGGTGTAAGGTTGTAATTCCCGTACAAATCCGGTAATCCGGCGTTGGGGTGTGCACTGGTGAAAGTTGTTGCATGCCGGGATAAAGTGCGTAGGAACGGCAACATTTTATCCGGGCCGAAAGAACAGTTCAATCCCGTGCTGAACAATCCGGCATGTTCGGTAGAAACCAGAAAAGCTTCAATCGTTTGCCCGGACAATACCCGTCCTGAATTATCCGCAATTGTAGCAGACAACATAACCGGCATTCCGGGAGCTTCTTCCGTCAGTGCAAACAAAGCAGCTTTGGCGTTAAGGGTATCAAATACCGTTTCTACCAGAAACATATCCACGCCCCCGTCTTTCAACCCCCGGACCTGCTCCCTGTATGCGTTTACAAGGGTCATAAAATCGACAGCACGTTTACCGGGACGGTTCACGTCCGGAGATATGGAAGCTGATTTATTCGTAGGACCCATAGATCCCGCTACCAAAAGGGCCCCGCTTTCACGTGCCAGCCGGGCAGCCTCCCGGTTCATTTGGTACACCTGGTCCTGCATGCCGTAATCCTGTTGGGATATGGCATTGGCATTGAAGGTGTTGGTGGTGATTATATGGGCTCCCGCCGCTACGTATTCTTTGTGGATTGACTGTATAAGAGCCGGCTGCGTAAGGACAAGAATATCATTGTTTCCCTCTGCTCCCGGGGGAAAAGACGGACTGTGGCGCTGGATCATGGTTCCCATTGCGCCGTCCAGGATCAATATACGCCCTTTCAGATGGGATCCGGGCTTACTGTTTAGCCAATTCACTTATTGTCTCAAACAAGTCATCCACTCTTTTCAGAAATTCTTCTTTCAACGCCTTGAAATGAGGCCTGGCAGGTTTCTCGTGAATTTTGTTCAGTCGTTCAAACATTTCATCCCTCAAGGCAATCGCCTGGTTGATCACTTCCATAGCCTCTTCTTCTTTTTTGTCGGGATTAATGTATATAAATGTACAGCAATCAGAGATTACTTCATCTATCAAATAATCAATATCTTTCTTTAATGTTCTTAAATTTTCAGGCATACTAGTTCTTTTAAAAAATATATTATAAAGGTTCAACCCCTATTCCGGGTTTGTCTTCCAAGGTTATACGTCCGTCTACCACCTTCATTCCGGTAAATATGTCGTTAGCTATCAGCCAATTCCCGTCTAAATCGGCCCATTCAAGCTGATCAGCAAACTGGGCTGCTGCCGAGATCGCAACAGACGTTTCGGTCATGCATCCCATCATGATACGCATATGAAGGGCTTTCGCCAGGGAGATCATCTCACGGGCTTCCCGCATTCCTGTACATTTCATCAATTTGATGTTAATGCCGTCATAAGCTCCGTAAAGCTTTCTAACATCTGACAATCGCTGGCATGCTTCATCGGCCATAATCGGAAGGGGACTGTGATCCCGCAGCCAGGCAGCCTCGTCCAGCAATAATTTTGGCATGGGCTGTTCTACCATTTCCACTCCTCTTTGGGCAAGCCATTCTATCATATCCAGGGCATAACCTTTTTCTTTCCAGCCCTGGTTGGCATCAACTACTATAGGCAGATCGGTAATCTCACGAATGGTAGTGATCATGGTTTTGTCGTTTTCTTCCGTATTACCGAGTTTTACTTTTATCAAGTTGTAATCCAGGGTTTCCAGGGTTTTTTTACGGACTTCTTCTTTATCAATGCTTCCGTCGGGAGCATAGGCCAGACCGACTGTTACCGAAGTACTGGGAAGATCCCGGTTATTCCATCCCCAGATTTTCCACCAGGGTTGTCCCATGATTTTGCCGCACAAATCGTGTAAAGCAATATCTACGGCACATTTTGCTGCGGTATTGTTGGTCGTTATATTATCCACATAAGTCAGAATATCTTCCATCTGGAACGGAGAGCTGAACCGGCTTAGATCTACACGCCTGAGAAAATCCATAGCAGAAGCCGTGCTTTCTCCCAGGTAAGGTGGCATAGAAGCTTCTCCGTAACCTACATAACCCTGGTAAGAAATTTTGGTCAATACAATGGGGGTCGTGGACCGGGAAGATCCCGCAATGGTGAAAACGTGTTTCATCCGGGCTTCAAACGGCTCAAATGTGAGGACCATTTTATCCGTTCCGGAGACTTTTCCGGACCTTCTCTTACTGCTTGCTCCCGATGCGAAAAGACGTACAGGATTGGCTACCGCAGCTGCTGCGGCCAGGGCCATGGATGTTTTTAAAAAATCGCGTCTGGTTGAATTCATGTTCTATAGGTATGTTGTAACTTAATTTGCCGATAGTCCGTACCAGGGATGTTCCCTGACAGATATCACCCGGGTTCCGTCATCTATATGATTGAGTATCCGGACGGCCCGCAACAACCGGTCGGATCCCGTATAATAAATTTCACTGGCAGGATCCAGGGAATTCACCCGGACAAGACCGGAGGAATGAATAAAACGGCTGTCTCCAATATAGATGCCCACGTGGGTAATACTTTCTTTTCTTTTTTCCGTAGCCTTTCTTCCGAAAAATATCAGATCTCCCATTTGCAGGTTCTGCCATCCTTCGGTAATGTTAACCTCCTCACCCATACGGGCCTGCTGGGAAGCATCACGCAAGAGTATCACCCCGTTCAGGAAATACGAATTTTTTACAAGGCCGCTGCAATCCATTGCCTTGACAGATGTTCCTGCCCATAAATAAGGAAATCCCATAAACTGTAAAGATGTGGAAATTATCTGTTCCGGCATGGGATTTTCTTTCATTGCCCATTCCCTGAAAGGTTCTGCATCAAAGCGCGACAGGTAAGCCTGTTTCCCGTTTGGGAGTTTTACCCTGTAATACAGCGGGGTCTGTCCTTCCAATTCAACAATATCTCCCCAGATACCGTCGCCAACGATGGGTGCTCCGGGCAAAGCCTGTTCCCTGAATAATGTATAATGTTTATTTATGATTACTTTTGAAGCCGCCATCCATTTTTCATAAGCTTGTCGGTCCATGACCTGTACCCCGGAAGATGGCGCCCATGCAATATACCCTTCAGGTGTTTTCACCATTGTCCAGCCTCCTTTCTCCTGCAATATCCTCAACGGTGTTCCCATTAAAGTCTGTGTAGCAGATTCGGAAGCATGACGCGGTTCGTACCTGTGACTTACAACTGAAAGGGAAGTCACGCCGTAAATAAATTCACCCAGCCCCGGATCAGGTAATACCTTTACACTGTCGGTCAGTGCAATGCCCTGCGAAGCGGCTGCTGCGATCAAAGCAGGTACCACTTCCGATTCAGTAGTGATTCCCCGCGCGATGTAACTCTTTGAACCTTTCTGCTTTTCAAAAGAAATATCATAGACTTTCTCCCTTCTGTCAGGAGCGAAAGCCGATTTCATGTTTTCGGAAATTACCGATAACTGTTCCAGAGTCCTGCCTTTCGCGCACCCGGCGAGAACGGCAATTGCGACAGAAGCCGCCAGGAGGTAATTGCTTAGCTTTTTCATAACTTACAAATTTAGGGCAAATCTTTGATATGACAAGCCTTACTTTTACCTTTGTAGCATGCAAAGGTATCGTTCATTTACGGGTTTTTTTATTCAGAAATACGGGACCCGGCTTCAGAAAGTCGTGGTTGACGCAGGTTTTACCTGTCCAAATCGCGACGGGACAGTCGGATCAGGAGGATGTACCTATTGTGATAACAAAGCTTTTCATCCCGGCTACAGCACTCCAGATAAAAGTCTCACGCAGCAAATAGATGAAGGCATTGAATTCCATCACATCAGGTACCGGAAAGCCGGGGGTTACCTGGCCTATTTTCAACCTTACTCCAACACACATGCACCCCTGGAAGATCTGCGCCGTATATACAAACCTGTTTTGGAGGACCCACGTATACGCGGGATTGTAATCGGGACCCGTCCGGATTGTATAAATGAGCAAAAACTGGGTTATTTCCGGGAATTGTCAAAAGAAAAGATCGTAATGCTGGAATACGGGGTGGAATCCTGTTACAACAGGACACTACGGCGCATTAACCGGTGCCATACCTGGGAACAGTCGGTGGAAGCCATTCAGGCGACAGCTGCAAACGGCCTCCACACAGGTATTCACATGATTCTGGGTCTTCCGGGTGAATCCCGTGAAGATATGCTCAAAGAAGCCGTTATACTCAGCAAATTACCAATAACAAGTCTTAAGCTGCACCAGCTACAGATAGTAAAAGGCACTCCCATGGAAAAAGAATTTGAAAAACTCCCCGGAGACTTTGTGACCTTCACACTTCCTGAATACCTGGATTTTGTTGTTGATTTTCTGGAATTGCTGCGCCCGGATATTTTCATTGAACGAATAGCCGGAGAAGTACCTCCCCGTTTTGTTAATGCAACACCCTGGGGATTGATACGTAATGTTGAAATTATACGTCTCCTGGAAAAACGCCTGGAAGAACGCAACACATTTCAGGGAGCAAAATATGTTACTCCCCTAGAAAATCCAATTCCCGACAATCGGTAACCACCTGCAAATTCCGGTGAAAACGCTCCGGCATAAATCCTGTAGCAACCATCCGGTCTAACTGGAGCAGTAAAGGGTCGTAAAACCCTCCTATATTCAACAGAATAACAGGTTTTTGGATTTTGTCCAATTGTTTATAGACCAAAGCATTGAACATTTCATCCAACGTTCCGTAACTGCCCGGAAAAACCAAAATGGCATCACAATTTGCGATCAGTCTTTTTTTCCTTTCTTCAAGATCAGACACCTGTACCATTTTTGTCAGGTTCTCATGAGCTATCTGCTTTTCTTCAATTAAAGCGGGCATAATACCTTCTACCGTTCCCCCGTGTGCCAGGACACTGTCTGCCAAAACTCCCATAATGCCCACACGGGTTCCCCCGTAAACAAGCTCTATCCCCTTTTTGGCCAGAAGTTCTCCCAGAAGTACTGCCTGGCGGATGATCAGCGGATCGTTCCCTTTCCGGGACCCGCAAAAAACGCTAACTCTTTGCATATAATTTATTCACTATTACGGCAATTGCCCCATCACCCGTCACATTGCAGGCTGTCCCGAAACTGTCCATGGCAATATACAGGGTAATCATCAGACCAATAGCCTCGGCATTGAAACCCAGCACAGACTGAAGTACGGCTATGGCAGCCATGATGGCACCTCCGGGAACTCCGGGAGCAGCTATCATGGTGATGCCCAGCAAAAAGATGAACCCGGCAAAAACCGCAGGATCCAAAGGCATCTTCATCAATATCATAACAGCCATGGCACAAGAGGTGATCTTAAGCATACTCCCCGATAAATGTACAGTCGCACAAAGAGGGATCACTGAGCCTGCCACCCTGGGATCCACACCGCATTTGACCGCCTGCCCCAGGGTAACGGGAATGGTCGCGGCGGAAGACTGTGTGCCTAAAGCGGTCACATAAGCCGTCAACATAGTTTTTAAAAGAACGAAGGGATTTTTTCTTGCAATCAGTCCCGCCACAATGAACTGGAACAGCAACAGGATGACGGTCATACCAAAGATTAGTACAATGATCTTCAAAAAGATACCCAATACCTGCTGAACCTGTCCTTCGGCGGCCATTTTCAGGAAAATGCCGTATACGAACAAAGGCAACAACGGGATGATCACCCCGGAAATTGTTTTATTAACCACTTCCCTGAACCCTGAAAGCACATTTCTGAGCGCCTCTCCGTTCCGGACAACTGCAAGACCCAGCCCCAGAACAAAGGCAAAAACCAGGGCAGACATGACGCTGAACAGAGGGGGAAAGTCGAGTGAAAAGTAAGGCATAAGTTTATCAACATTTTCCGCCAGACCCGTTGTCCCGTCAGGTACCATGCTCAAGGCGTTTCCATTACTGTTCAACAATACCGGGTATACTGCCCGGCATGTGAAATAGGCAAAGAACCCGCTCAACAACGTGGAACCATAAGCAAGACCCAGGGTAGTGCCCAGCATTTTACCTGCCCCCCTTCCCAATTCGGCTATCCCGGGGGCTATAAGCCCCAAGATGATCAACGGCACAATAAAATCCAGGAAAGAGCTGAACAGATCATTGAAAGTTAGAAAAATACGCTGTGCCCAAACGGGAAAAAACAAGCCGGAGACGATGCCCAGTACAATGGCAATGGCAACCCTGGCAAGCAATCCGACTTTCCATTTTTTCATGTACACAAAGATAATACATAATCCCTCGTTTTCTTTATATTTGCAAGATAAAATCACCGGACATGAAATCTTTCAGCAATCGTATTATTTATGAAGGACTCACTTTTGATGACGTTCTTCTTCTCCCGGCCGCATCCTCCGTACTTCCGCGTGACGTAGATCTTACCACGCGCTTTTCAAGGAATATAGTTTTAAGTGCTCCTATTGTCTCATCGGCCATGGACACCGTTACCGACTCATCCCTGGCTATTGCAATTGCCCGGGAAGGCGGAATAGGCGTCATCCACAAAAACATGTCCATAGAACAACAAATGGAACACGTACGTAAAGTCAAAAGGTCGGAAAGCGGCATGATCTATGATCCCATAGTGATCTCACCGGACGCCTGCGTGGGAGACGCCCTGAAATTAATGGCAGACAACCATATAGGTGGCATACCCGTAGTAGATGAAAAACACCGTCTTATAGGGATCATCACCAACCGGGATCTGCGATTTGTAGAAAATCTGGGGACTTCCATCCGGGATATCATGACCAAAGAAAACCTGATCACAATTCACGACGGAGCCGACCTGGGTAGTGCCACGGAACTACTGAAAATCTACAAGATTGAAAAACTTCCGGTAGTGGACAGAAACTTTAAACTAATAGGGTTGCTGACCTTCAAAGACATCACCAAGATCAAGGACAACCCTAAGGCCAGCAAGGATAGCAAGGGGAGGCTTCGCACCGCTGCCGCCGTCGGGGTAAAAGCCGATACACTGGAAAAGATCGAGAAATTACTTACCGTTGATATTGATGCCGTTGTTATAGATACAGCACACGGCCATTCTGCCGGAGTGCTGGAGACGGTAAGAAAAGCAAAACAGACCTTCCCTCATTTGGATATTGTGGCGGGGAACGTGGCCACGGCATCCGGAGCATTAGCCCTTGCCGAGGCCGGGGCCGACGCCGTAAAAGTCGGCATCGGCCCCGGTTCCATCTGTACCACCCGGGTTGTTGCCGGAGTGGGCGTACCCCAGTTGTCGGCCATTATGCAAACTTACGAGGCGCTTAGGGAAAAAGGTGTCCCGGTCATTGCCGACGGTGGAATAAGATACTCGGGGGACATGGTAAAAGCCCTGGCGGCCGGAGCAGATACGGTCATGGCAGGATCCCTCTTTGCCGGAGTGGAAGAATCCCCGGGTGAAACCATCATCCTAAACGGCAGGAAATTTAAAAGTTATCGCGGCATGGGTTCGCTGGAAGCCATGCAGCAGGGATCAAAAGACCGTTATTTCCAGGACACCGAAGATGACATTAAAAAATTAGTTCCGGAAGGGATCGTGGCCCAGGTCCCCTATAAAGGGACACTGAGTGAAGTGTTTTACCAGATGACCGGAGGCTTAAGGGCCGGAATGGGTTATTGCGGAACACCAGACCTGGCTTCCCTGAAGAAGGCGGAATTTGTGAGAATCACCTCTGCCGGTGTCATAGAAAACCATCCTCATGATGTGACCATTACGCGTGAAGCACCTAATTATTCCCGGTAATTTTTCCTGTCATGAAAAAATGGGGTTACATTACACTCTGTCTTATTACACTGACTTCCTGTCAACATCTGAAACGATGGTTTGGCAATGAACCGGAGCGCATGGCACAAATAGGAAAAGAGATTCTTTACAAAAGAGACGTGGAAGGGTTGCTGCAGGAAGCATATTCTGCCCGAGATTCACAGAACATGGTAAACCATTATATAGATCTCTGGGCTATCGATAACCTGCTCCTGAAAAAGGCGGAAGAAGAGCTTTCTAGAGAAGAAAAAGACGTGGAACAGGAACTTGCTGATTACCGAAAATCCCTGTTGGTTTTCCGGTATCAGAAAAAATACGTTGAAGAACGCATAGATACCCTCATTAATACCGATGAGATCCAAGACTACTACACAGACAACCTTGAACTTTTTCTGTTGGATGAGCCCCTGGTCAGGGCCAGGCTTATCCGTATGCGGCTGCATTCACCTTATCTTCCAATGGTACGCAATATTTACCGCTCCAACACCCTGGAAGATCTTGCCCAACTGGACCGGCTCTGCGAAAGTTCTGCCGAGATCTATACCAATTATGAAAACAGATGGGTATCAGCCGGTGAATTGGCACAAGATTTGCCCGTTGGAAGGGAAACGGTATTGCAGGCACTCAAACCTGCCGGATACATAGACACCAGGGACAGCTTGTATGCGTACCTGGTATCGGTAAGTGAGTTTATTCCGGCCGGAAATTCCGCCCCTATGGAACACATCCGGGCAAATATACGCCAGATTATTATCAGCAAAAGAAAGCAGCAACTGTTAAAAGACCTCGAGACCCGGGTACTGAAAGAGGGTTGGAACAAACAAACAATAAAAATCTACGATAAGGATGAAGATTAGAAAATCTGCAATAAGTATTTTGGTTCTTCTGTTAACCGCCGGTTCGGCTTTTGGACAAAAATACGGCAACGGCCTGGTGGATAAAGTTATTGCCCTGATAGGAAATGAAATGATCCAGCTTTCGACAATAGAAGAAGAAGTACAAATGCAGATCATGCAAGGGGTTATCTCGGATAAAAACATCCGTTGTGAAATATTGGAGAACATGCTGGTTTCCAAACTGATGCTTAGCCAGGCCCGTTTGGACAGCCTTACCGTGAACGAAGAATACGTGGAACTTGAACTGGAAAACAGGCTGCAGGACATCAAAACACGTCTGGGCGGAGAAAAAGCAACCGAAGAATATTTCCACAAACCCATCTTCAGGCTTAAACAGGAATGGAGGGAATTGTTCCGTGAACAAAGCCTTACCCGGGATATGCAATCTACCATTACCGAAAGCGTACCGCCCCTTACTCCAAAAGACATTGAAGATTTTTACCGGGACACCCCAAAGGACAGCCTTCCCATCATTCCCACTCAGTACCAGCTAAGCCAGATAGTGCTTTATCCCCCAAAAGAGGAAGCCATCCTGATGGTTAAAGAGCGTCTTCTGGAATTCAGGGAAAGGATCCTGAACGGAGAACGTTTCAGTACCCTGGCCACATTATATTCTCAGGACCCCTACTCGGCCCGCCGCGGCGGAGAACTGGGCATGGCTGCCAAACAGATGTACTGGCCTGCATTCGGGGACGCCGCCATTGTATTAAAAGAAGGACAAGTTTCACAGATCGTGGAAACTCCTGACGGTTATCACCTTATCCAGTTAATTGAGCGCGAAGGTGATATGTTCAATGCTCGTCATATACTCCTGAAACCCGAGGTTCTGAGCTCCGAGAAGATTACCTGTATGAACCGCCTTGACAGCTTAAGTAATGTTATAAAAACGGACAGCATCACTTTTGAAAGAGCTGCTGTACTTTACTCGGAAGACCCTCCTTCACGTCTGAACGGGGGACGTATGGCCGATGAGAATACCGGATCCATGCTTTTTGAAAAGGACCAGCTCAAAACCAGTGATTATAACGTAATCAAGGACATGAAAGAAGGTGATATTTCCACGGCATTTGAAAGCAGGGACAATGAAGGCCGCGAAGGAAACGTAATTTACAAGATCATCCGGCTGGACAAGATAATTCCTTCCCATACAGCCAACATGGAAGATGATTACAATGTCATTCAGAATATGGCCGAAAACAAACAACGTATGGACGCCATAGAAAACTTCATTAAAGAAAAACAACAAACCACATATATCCGCATCGATCCCCTGTTCAGGGATTGTACTTTCAAACGGGACGGTTGGATCAAATAATGAAAAAACACCGGATTTTGCTGTTTCTCGTATGCATTACGGGATTGATAACAGCCAGTCATCACGTTCTGGGACAACCCTCAGTTCAGGAGCGGCCGGAAGATGACAAAGTGCATCTGATCAGTGCACAGGTGGCGGAAATGTACGAATTGTTCGGGGTCAGTTACCGGAAAGTAACCGGTCCGGCCCGTTTTCTCCACAATGACACGTTCATTCTCTGTGACACGGCCATCTGGAATACCGAACAGAACGTGATCCATGCCGTTGGAAATGTTGAAATTATCCAGGAAGGGACCCGCCTGACCGGTGAAACCATACATTATCTGGGAAACCTTAATATTGCAGAAGTCCGCGGAAGGGTGGTTGAACTCATAGACAAAGACCAGAACCGTCTTCGTACACAACACCTTAACTTCAACACAAAGGACAGTATCGGGTATTTCTTCAACGGGGGAAGTATGGTCGATAACGAAGGGACCCTGCTGGAGAGCCGCCGGGGTTACTATTATTCCAAGGAAAAGCTGTTTTGCCTGTATGAGCACGTGGAAATGGGGACAGACACCCTTAAAATAAAGGCCGATTCCCTTTATTACCACACCGATCTTAACCTTGCCGAGTTTTGGGGAAACGTGCAGGCATGGCACACGGATGGATTTCTTACCTGCCACGAAGGGACTTACGAAAGGGAAAAAGAGCTTTTTCACTTTTTAGATGATGTCTTCATTCAAACCGAGGAACAGGAGATCAACGCCGATGACGTTCATTACGATCGTCTGAGCAATTCCGGAACATTGTTGCAAAACGTGCAGGTTCGGGATACTACCCAGCAGATCCTGGTCCTGGGAGACCGCCTGGATTTCCGGCGTGAACCGGACTGGGTACAGGTAACGGAAAATCCTGTCTTTGTTGCCTCCGAGACAGATCCGGAAACAAACCGTACGGATTCGCTATTCCTGGGCGCAGATACCCTTCGCGTCTTTACCACTACTATTGGCCGGATGGATTCCCTGGACAGAACCCGTGCTTTTGAGCGCCGGGAAATACCTGTTCGTACAAAAGCTTCATTTCCGGCAGACTCCCTGGCTGCCGCTGACACCATTACCACCGTTGACACGCTTATCGCCTCTGAAACAGTTAAAAAACCGGAATCTGTTCCCGAAAAAACAGATACGGTTCCCGATCCCGAAAATGAACTGACCAAAAGAATGATCCTGACAGATTCACTGGATATACAAATAAACCTGATCAAAATAGACAGTATGTTTCTTGCCGGTGTACGTCAGGAAGGGGACAGTTTGTTCAATACTACAGAAGTGCATCTTTTCTATGGATATAACAACGTCAAAGTCTATAGAAGTGATCTGCAGTCAGTCTGTGATTCCTTGGTTTTCAACAGCATAGACTCTGTGCTAAGACAATACGGAAAACCTGTCATATGGAACCAGGAAAGCCAGTTGAGTGCAGACAGTATCTTTTTCCGCTTCAGCAGGGACTCCTTGTACCGGGTTGATTTTCTCTCGGGATCGTTCCTTATTTCGCAGGAAGAAGAAATATTTTTTCACCAGATCAAGGGAGATATGATGCAGGCACATATACGGGACAACGATATTTTCCGTTTTGATGCCTTGAAAAACGTCAAAGCACTTTTTTATATACCGGAGGACAGTCTCATCACATCGCTTAATATTAAAGAATGTGATGAAATGAATGTAATGCTGAAAGAAAGAAGGGCAGAACGCATTATTTACAAAAAATCAGTAAAAAGTGATATGATACCGCTTTTTGATCTGAAAAAGGAACAGGAACGTTTGGCCGATTTCAACTGGAGAGCTACCGACAGGCCTGTAGACAGGTACAGCATTACCCAAAGAAGCATCATTCCGTCGCCGCTTAAAACGGGAATTATTTATAAACCACCGCTTTTCCCTTACACCCTTAAGTATTTTCCAAGTGTACATGCCCTTCCGTCCACACTGCGTAGCGGTGTTACTATTGATGCCGTAAAAGAATTGAATAGACGGGAAAGCGAAAACAGAATAAACCCGTTCCTGCCATTGGAGTCTTTAATGGACAGTACCACTCCACCAAAACCCGGGGAGGAAATCCGCCAACAAGAGGAACCGCAGCCTACACGCATCAGGCAACGCATTCCGCCAAATCGCAGGAAAATCACCACAATTCTTGAACAAAAAGAATCAGAGACTCAGAAAGTTGAATAACTGCAGGGCATCCTGCGCTTTATTCAGGTCAAGTTTGTTTTCGTTGATATACTTTTTTATCAGGTCTTTTTTATCGCGAAATAATTTGTTGAAATTTCTTTTGCTGGCTATGTAAAGCTTGTTTCCGTCATAGAGAAGTGCCTGGTGAGTTACTGTATAAGGAATATTCCGTAAACTTTTCAGATAAACAGTATGGGACGGGGATCCCGGGATATCATACAAAGCAGATACGTTGGAAATTGATGATGTTGCATCTGTCACACCGTAAGCACCAATCTTTTGTGCTTGTTCAATATTCACAGATGAACGTATGCCAACAGCCTTGGTGCCCATGACTGATAGTAGTCTTATCCATGATTTATCATGACGTATGTAAGTGTCCTTTCCTATTGAGAGAATTCGGGCGGCATCCTGGTCTTTCATCACCAGAGTATCTCCCGCGGGAGCAATAAAATGAACATTTGAACCTATTAGATAAATATTGACATTCCCTTCAGAAGTGCTTCTGTCAGAAAATAAAATGGTTCCCTTCTGGAATTCGGGATACATATAGACTACATCATCAGGTAAAACACTGTTCAGATCTGAACCGATGACGGCTTCCACAACTCCGCGTTGACGGGTTTGCGCAACGATCCCTGACGGCAACAATATAATTGCTGCTATCAGGGCAACAGTAAATTTTAATTTCATGGTTATTTATTTTTACCAGGCGTATAAGGGTAACCCGCCCATTAATTCTTTTACGCGTTTCTTCACTCGTTCTATTACGGTCTGGTCATCTATATGGGACAGCACTTCATCTATCAAATTCACAATGGATTCCATGTCATGTTCCTTTAATCCTCGAGTGGTCACGGCGGGCGAACCTACCCGGATACCCGAAGTCTTAAACGGAGAACGCGAGTCGTACGGTACCATATTTTTATTTACCGTAATTTCTGCTTTAACCAGGGTGTTCTCGGCTTCTTTTCCGGTCAGATCGGGGAATTTGGAACGCAGATCTATCAACAACAGGTGATTGTCGGTGCCTCCGGATACAATGGTGTAATTCTTTTTGGTAAAAGCGGCAGCCAGGGCCTGGGCATTCTTTTGCACCTGGATCTGATATTCCTTGAATTCAGGCTGCAGGGCTTCAAAAAAAGCTACGGCTTTACCGGCTATGACGTGTTCCAGCGGGCCACCCTGAACACCGGGAAAAACACTGGAATTGATCATGGCGGACATTTTTTTGATCTCGCCTTTAGGGGTGGTAATTCCCCACGGGTTCTCAAAATCCTTTCCTATCAGAACAATCCCTCCCCGTGGTCCCCTAAGGGTTTTGTGGGTGGTGGATGTAACTATATGAGCGTATTGTAATGGGTTTTCCAGCAGTCCGGCGGCTATCAGGCCGGCCGGATGGGCCATGTCTACCATAAATATAGCTCCCACCTTATCGGCTATCTCACGCATGCGTTTGTAATCCCATTCCCTGGAATAAGCAGAACCCCCGCCGATGATCATTTTCGGCTGATGTTCCAGGGCAAGCCGTTCCATATCATCATAATCTATCAGACCGGTTTGGGGATTGAGTTTGTAAGCTACAGGATTATACAGGATCCCGGAAAAATTAACGGGCGAACCATGCGTCAGGTGTCCGCCATGCGCCAGATCAAGTCCCATGAATGTGTCCCCGGGTTTGAGACAAGCCAGGAATACGGCCATATTTGCCTGCGCTCCCGAATGTGCTTGCACATTGGCATACTCGGCCCCGAACAATTCACAGATCCTGTCTATGCACAACTGTTCCGATTTGTCCACGACTTCGCATCCCCCGTAATACCTGGCTCCGGGGTAACCTTCTGCATATTTGTTGGTCAGTACCGACCCCATGGCTTTTAAAACCTGAGGGCTAACAAAATTTTCGGAAGCAATTAATTCAATCCCGTTAGACTGACGGTTTTCCTCCTTTCTGATAAGATCAAAAAGAGCTATATCCTGTTTCATATCATAAATTTTTTAATCTGTAAAGATACAAAAAAACCCGGTTTGACCGGGTTTCTTCTCAACTCATAATTCAAATTATTCTTCTCCAGTCACTTCTACTTTTACAGTAGCAGTGATGTCGCGGTAGATTTTAACCAAGGCATCGTGAACACCTACTTCTTTAAGAGCGTCTCCGCCGGGGAACGAAATATTGCGTCTGTCTACTTCCAGCCCCTGGGCTGCCAAAGCTTCTGCAACCTGAATGTTGTTGACCGAGCCAAAAACTTTTCCGTTGCTGCTCACTTTAGTGGTAATCTTAACCTGTACTTCCGCAAGTTTTGCGGCCAAAGCACCGGCTTCTTCACGGATCCTTGTTTCTTTATGGGCCCGTTGACGCATGTTTTCTTCATGCATCTTTTTGGCAGAAGATGTAGCCATTACGGCCATTCCCCGCGGTATAAGGTAGTTGGTGGCATATCCGTTACGGACATTAACGATATCGTCCTTATGTCCCAGATTGATCACATCTTGCTTTAAAATAATTTCCATGACCTCTTTCCTCCTTATTTTAGTAAATCGGTAACGTAGGGCAATAAAGCCAGATGACGGGCACGTTTTACTGCCTGAGCCACTTTACGCTGGTATTTCAGGGATGTACCGGTAAGCCTGCGGGGCAATATCTTACCTTGCTCGTTCAAAAACCGTTTCAGGAATTCGGGATCTTTGTAGTCAATATATTTGATACCTGCTTTTTTGAAACGGCAGTATTTTTTCTTTTTTACCTCAACTGTAGGAGGGTTCAAAAAACGTATTTCATTATTATTTGCCATATTCTAGTCCTCCTCTTCAATATCAATGTCTTCGTTCACGACCGGTTTTAAGGGTTTAGAAGCCGGTTTTTCTTCCTTTACGGGAACTGCTTCCTTAGCGGGGCCGTGTTTTTTTTCAGAATACGCGATGGCATGTTTGTCCATAGCGAAAGTAAGGTACCGGATCACGCGCTCATCCCTGCGGTACTGGAGTTCCAGTTTAGCAATAAAATCAGGGTCCGCTTTAAATCCTAATAAGTGATAAAACCCGGTGGTTTTTTTCTGGATGGGGTACGCCAGCTTCTTCAGCCCCCAATCCTCTTCGTAAACGATTTCGCCCTGGTTGGTTACTATCAGATCACGAAATTTGGCAACCGCTTCCTTCATCTGAACTTCAGACAAAACGGGAGTTAAAATGAAAACGGTTTCGTACTGTTTTAACATAGTGATTGTATATTATTTAAATTGTAAAAGGGCTGCAAAGATAGGAAATTCCTGCAGCCCGGCAAATTTTTTTTTAAGGTATTCAACGCCCGCTTATTTTAAGGGTGCATTTTTAAGTGTTTCCACCAGCAAATCCCAGAATTTCTGTACGGTAGGTATCAGGCACCGTTCATCGGGAGAATGAGGAGAGCGGAGTGTGGGTCCGAAAGAGATCATATCCCAATGGGGATAAGTCCCTCCCAGTATGCCGCATTCCAGGCCTGCATGTATGGCTTTTACCTTTGCCTCCTGCCCGAACATTTCTTTGTACGTGTCAAGCATAACCTGCAATATGGGTGAATCCATGTTGGGTTTCCATCCCGGGTAAGAACCAGAGAAAGTGGCGCGGGCTCCAATATTGGTAAAGCAACAGGCCAATGCCGTTCCCATATCTTCTTTAGCAGTATCTACCAAACTGCGGATCAGACAATGTACGGCAACCTGTCCTTCTTTTGCTTTAAAAATTGCCATATTGGAAGATGTTTCCACCAATCCGGGCATAGAGTTGCTCATGGCCCATACTCCATTGGGGGCTGCATACACGGCACGAATAATCTTTAAGGCTAAGTCCCCTGGAATAATGTCTTCAGGTGTTTCACCGGCTGCAAGGGTGACTTCCAGGCCGGGATCCACCAGTTTCAATTCCGTTGCTATAATACCGGTCATTTCATCTGTAAGTGCTTTAACCCGGTCTTTGTTTACCGGATCATAACATATTACGGCATCGGATTCCCGGGGTATGGCATTACGCAGATTCCCCCCCTCAACCGAAGCAATAACAATATCTGAATTCTCCAGTAAATGATAAAGTATGCGAACCATGATCTTGTTGGCATTCCCGCGTCCCAGGATGATATCCATTCCGGAATGTCCTCCTTTCAATCCTGTAACATTAATGTGAGCTGCTTCCCACCCTGAGGGAACGGGTACGGGGTTGTAGTCCATTTCAAACGATCCGTCTTCTCCTCCTGCACAACCTACGTATAATTCCCCTTCATCTTCCGAGTCCAGGTTCAGCAAAACATCGCCTTTTAGTACATTGGATTTGAGCCCTCTTGCACCTGTCATTCCGGTTTCTTCGTCTGTTGTGATCAGTACTTCCACGGGACCATGTTCCAGATCATCGGCTTCCAGAACAGCCATAGCCGCAGCAACACCCATACCGTTATCGGCCCCCAGGGTTGTTCCGGTGGCATATACCCATTCCCCCTCTACGCGAGGAATAATGGGATCTTTTTCAAAATCATGTTGGGTAGCATTATTTTTTTGCGGAACCATATCCATATGTGCCTGCAGAATGATGCCCTTGCGGTTTTCCATTCCCGGAGTGGCCGGCTTACGGATAATTACATTCCCTATTTCGTCAACAATGGTTTCCAGCCCTAGTTTTTTTCCGTATTCGGCCAGAAAAGTGCGTATCTTTTCCTCTTTCTTAGAAGGCCGCGGTATACGGGTCAATGAATAAAAATGTTTCCAGACTCTTTGTGGTTTGAGATCAATTATGTCCATAAAATATGTTTTAATTAATTATAAAATTCAATACGGGACCTTTCTGGTAAACAGGGATCCGTGCCTGTAACAATTCTTTTTGACCGTCTGTCAAACGTACCAGCGTGATGACCGGTTGACGGTAAAAAAGCCTGGTTCCCGAACGCATTTTGCTTTCATCGGTGATTATCCGGGGGAACGGCTCCTGTCCTGTTTCATCAATTTCCAAAACAACAGGCCTTCCGCCCACATTATCTGCAGGAAGCAACCCTTCGGTTTCAGAAAAACGGAATGCGACGTAACGGGTTCGCTCCTGATCGGGAAGCACATCTGCTGAAATATGTGTTTTGCCGGTTGTTGTCTCTCCCAAAAAAAGCCTCAGGTATTCTTCTTCCATACGCCTCATTTCCTCTACGGCTGCACCCATGGCCTCTCCACTGTATATGGCATCGGTATCACCGGTTATGATGGCATAACGCATATCCCGCAAACGAAATATTTTCCGTGCTGCTTCCTCGGCTCTCTGTTCAGGTGTTTTCTCCACCAATTGTGTTTGTTGAACGGGTATAGCAGACACTTCACGTCCTTCCACCTGTGACCGGTACAAAGTAGTGCGCTCTTCTTTCAGGTTCTCTATGATCCCGGCATCTGACACATCTTCCGCTCCGTCCGGAGCAGGGAACCTCCATTTGGTTTCTTTGGCGCGGTAAGCATCGGCAAGCATGACAAGCCCCTGGGAAGTTAGCTGTAAAAACCAGGGTTCCGGATTTTCTTTGGTTAGTTGGACCATATAAAGCTGATGCGGATCGGTTTCCAGCATAGGTGTCATTTCAATACGCGACAGCTCGTAAGTAATTGTCCTGTTCTGCCCGGCATCTATTCCCAGGAACTTCCGGGCATAACGTGCATAGGGTCCGGGGATAAACTGTGTATAGTGAGCTTCGGCCACTATTCTTATACATGTCCGAGGAAGACTGTATACAACAGCACCCTGGGGAATCTGTTGTCCTTCCGACACGGGCTGTCCCTGGATGGGTATCCACAGACTTAAGGCCAGTAATAAGATTATCAGTTTTTTCATGTTATAATTTTTTAAGTCTAATGCAAATATCAAGCCTTTGATAGAGGGACCCTTTTCCATCGTTTATGACTCCATAACCACAAGTGCGGAGTCCTTTCAATATCCTTTTCCAGCAATCCGGCAAATTTCAGGGTTATCTCTCCTTCTTCTGTTTCCAATGCATTTTCCGTGATCAGCGAAAAATGAAATGAATACCGGCCCCTGCCGGTTTGTCTTAAAACACCATATACAACAGCCATCCCGAATTTACGAGCCAGGGCTTCCGGACCTTCTATCATCAGTGTAGGCTGATTCAAAAACAACCCGGGAACACTTTTTCCTGCAGGGCCTGGACATTGGTCAGAGATCATGGCATAGATTCCCGGAACTTCCCGGTGACGTGCCATATAACGGGCCACGTTCCTGCTTTCCAGTATCTTCCAGCCCGTTTTGTACCTGTTGCGCAGGGTGTACATCAATTTTTCAAACAACGGCGAATTCACCCGCTGGTAAACCATATGAAGCTGTTGTACATCATACCCGCATACGGTTTTCTGTTTCGGACAGCTGCAAGCCCTTAAAAATTCCCAGTTTCCCATGTGAGGAAGCATGACTACAACGCTTTTTCCTTTTTCCCGCAAGCTTTCCAACACCCGGCAATCTTCAATGGAAAACCTCTTCATCACGCTTTTCCCGGACGCGGTGAACAGCCAGATGGTCTCGGCAAACAACCTTCCCAGGTAACGGTAAAAATCCCGGACCATCCGTTGAATTTCCCTGTACGATCTGGCAGGAAAAGACCGGGCCATATTGATGGTAACAACCGTTCTGCGATAACCTGCTATCCTCAACGGCAATACTACAAAAATGAACGAAAGTCCGTATAAAAGAGACAGGGGCAACAAACTGAGCAGGCAGATAATCGTGTAAACGACTAAAAAACAAATCCGCGAAAACATGGCCTTCATAAGCAAACAAAGTTACCAAATTTATTGTATTTTTGCCGGGTATAAACCAAAAAAATATAACCACTTATGTTCAAAGGACAACCCAAAGGATTGATTGCCGCTGCGCTCGCCAATATGGGCGAACGCTTCGGTTTTTACACCATGATGGCAATCTTGTCTCTGTTTATATCGGCAAAATTCGGCCTGAACGAAACGACGACTGGAGTTATTTACGCCATCTTTTATGCCCTCATCTATGTATTGGCACTGGTAGGAGGTATAATTGCCGACAGAACAAAAAATTACAAGGGAACCATTCTTATAGGTATTATCATGATGGCTGTAGGATATCTGATCGTTGGGTTTCCTACACCTACACCTGTCCCCAGCCTGGCACTTTATCTGACAATTACCTGTATTGGTCTGTTTACAATTGCTTTCGGGAACGGTTTGTTCAAAGGGAACCTGCAGGCCGTCGTGGGACAAATGTATGACAATCCCAAGTACTCCGGAAAACGCGACACCGGATTCCAGATCTTCTACATGTTCATCAACATCGGAGCCATTTTTGCCCCGTTCTTTGCCATCGCCGTAAGAAACTGGTGGCTGCAATCACACAGCCTGGTATACAATGCCGAGTTGCCCGCTCTCTGTCATCAATTCCGTGCAGGAGAAATGACCGGTGAGGCAATGGAGAAATTTTCCATGGCCGCTGCCGAGGCCAATCAGGGTCCGATTACCGATCTGGCTGCATTTGCCGACAGGTACCTGGATGTATTCAATACCGGGTTCCATTATGCATTTTTCGTTGCCATTATAGCCATGGTCATATCATTAGTGATCTTTTTGATGACCAAAAACAGATTGCCGGACGTTAAAAAAGACGGTATTGCCACAGAAGAAAACCCGGAAGCCAAAGTAACCAAAATGGATGTGGCCGAAGTTAAACGCCGCCTTCTGGCTTTGTTTGCCGTCTTCGGGATCGTAATCTTTTTCTGGTTCTCATTCCACCAGAACGGCCTCTCGCTGACATTCTTTGCCAGGGACTACACAGATCTGAGCATGATCGACATTGATCTTGGATTTACACGCATTGTAGGTGCAGAGATGTTCCAATCCGTTAATCCTTTGTTTGTTGTATTACTGACCCTTTTGATTGTACCGTTCTTCTCCTGGCTGAACAAAAAAGGGATTGAACCCTCAACCCCTAAAAAGATCGCCATCGGTATGGGAATTGCTGCAGCCGCATACATGATCATGACCATTGCATCGGTAAACCTTCCGCTTTTCAGTGACGTAAAAGCAGCCGGAGGCCTGGCGCAATCTGCCAAAGTAGGGCCCTTCATCCTTATATCAACGTATTTTGTGTTGACTGTTGCCGAGTTGTTCATCAGTCCGCTCGGGTTGTCATTCGTGTCCAAGGTTGCCCCGCCTCACATGCAGGGATTGATGCAGGGAGGATGGCTTGCCGCTACGGCTGCCGGAAACCAGTTGCTATTCATTGGAGGCCTGATGTATTCACATATTCCCTTATGGGCTACCTGGACGGTATTTGTTGTAGTATGTCTCATCTCTATGATTACCATGCTGTCTATGGTTAAATGGTTGGATCGGGTAGCAAAATAGCAGATAAACTTCGAGGGTCAGCCGGCTTTTATGCCGCCATTGCCATCGCATGCTGGTCTACAGTGGCCACGGCTTTCAAATGGGCACTTGCTGATCTCTCGCCTGCCGTTTTATTATTCATAGCAACCACATCTGCGATCGCCACGTTATTCCTTATAATGTATGCAAGGGGAAAACGTGGCGATTTTTTATCACTTCCCCGGCATGCCTGGAAAAGAGCTGCATTTCTTGGATTTATCAATCCGTTTCTTTACTACCTGATCCTGTTCAGGGCATACAGCCTGCTTCCGGCACAGGTAGCACAATCCCTGAATATGATATGGCCACTGATCCTGGTTCTTCTCTCTATCCCTGTTCTGGGCCAAAAGATTGGCTGGATAGCCATACTGGCCATGATCATCAGTTTTACGGGAGCTTTATTTATTGCAATGCAGGGAGACCCGCTTGCAATCATAAGGGAAGGTCTGCATATTAAAAATCCCTGGGGAATAGTATTGGCCATGGGAAGTGCCTTTTTATGGGCCATATACTTTCTGCTCAATATGAAAAACAAATTGCCCGATGATATATCGCTTTTTGTTAATTTTCTTTTTGCCTGGATTTACCTTGCCGTGTTTTTAGTAATTGAACACCTGATATCACATAAACACGGAGTTTCACCGGCTTCACTGCGCAGCATACTCTCCGGTATTTATATAGGAATCTTTGAAATGGCTGTTCCCTTTGTGATATGGATTAAGGCGTTGAAGGTGGCAAAAAACACAGCTGTGGTAAGCTCCCTGGTATATATATTCCCGTTCCTGTCTCTGATTCTCATACATTTCATACTGAAAGAGCCCATTTTTCCTTCCACCCTCATTGGACTTGTTCTTATAGTGACAGGCGTTGTCTTATCCCGGTTCCCGCGTAAAAGGTCTTTTCCCACTCTGTCATGAAACGTTATACTATTTATAGAAGTATTTTCCTCTGCATACTCCTTTTTTCAGTATCATTCTCTTTCCTTTACGGACAGAAACCTTTGCAATCCCTGGAAGACCTGAATGATCCCCATACAAGAATCGGCGTACTTATTGCTACGTGGCAGGAAAATTATGCCCGTGAACAGTTCCCCAAAGCCCGGATCATTCCCCTGACCAACACAACGGACCTGATCTCTTTATTAAGGAACCGTGATTGTGATGTGGTGTTTCTGGCACGTCCCGTATGCCTTTATATTCTTGAAGAATCGCCCGATCTGGCTTTTTTATGTGAACAGGCCGCCTCCACATCCGTATCTGTGGGATTCAGCCTGGAAGACACTGTGTTACGTCCTCAATTCAACAAATTTCTAAAAGAAATCATCCAAAACGGAATACATGCACAAATGGTGGACCGATGGCTTGAAAGAACCGACGGAACCATGCCCGATTTCCCTGAAGCCAATAAAAGCAACGATATAATAAGAATTGGCACAACATGTATGGATGTACCGTTTACTTTTTACCAGGAAAACCAACCGGCCGGGTTTGATGTTGAAATGGCCCGGCGATTTGCCGCCAGGCTGGGTAAAAAAGCTGAATTTATCATTTCCGATTTCAGTGGCATGCTGGCCGGAATGTCTGCCGGGAAAATTGATATGATGATCAATTATATCATGGTTACCGAAGAAAGAAGCAAAACATTTTCTTTCTCAGACACGTACCTGACCACCTGGTCGTCTATGATCACCCTGCAAACCCGTATCCAAAACACAGATAAAGCGGAGACAACCCGGCAAAGCATCGGACAGCGGTTTTACAACAACCTGATCCGGGATAAACGGTATATGCTTTTGTGTGATGGTCTTTTGATCACATTGCTCACTGCATTGCTTTCTGCCCTGGGCGGCACATTGACAGGAGCTTTAATATGTTTTATGCGCATGAGCCGATGGAGAGCCGTCTCTCTTTTAGCACGCGCATACATTGCCTTTTTCCGGGGCATTCCCCAGGTAGTCCTGCTGATGCTTATGTATTACGTGGTTTTTGCATCTACCGGTTTGAACGGTGTGAGTGTGTCTGTGATTACTTTTTCACTGATCTTTGGGGCGTATGTGTCGGAAATGTTTCGATCTTCCATACAATCTGTACCAAAAGGGCAGTCAGAAGCCGGAATTGCCTTGGGGTTCTCCCGCATACGCACTTTTGTTTACATTGTTCTCCCCCAGGCCTTACGTCGGGTTTATCCTGTTTTTAAAGGCGAACTTATTGCCCTGATAAAGCTTACTTCCATTGTGGGATACATTGCCGTACAGGACCTTACAAAAGCAAGCGATCTGATCCGCAGTCGCACATTCGATGCTTTTTTCCCCCTGATAGTAATTTCTGTAATTTATTTTTTCCTTGCATGGGGACTTTCCCGTTTACTGGAAACCGCATTACCTACGAACATCAGACAAGCCTGACAGTCAAAATAAACCGGGAATTTTTTCTTTCCTCTCACTAAATACAAGGGTTCCGGAGAACAATAGCCCATGGCTTGTTTTAAGCAATAACGGCAAGTCATCAGCGGGGTATCTTCAGATAAAGGAGTTGCTGCCGTATGAAACTTTTTCCCGGGATATGCATTTTCCAGGATTTTCAAGGGATTCTCCTCGGAAAGATCTTGTACCCCGGTCATTCTGCCAGCCGACAGATCCTGCCGGGATTTTTCATCCAAAAGCGCAAGGGCATTCCGTCTGGCTGCAACTATGGCTGAGACCGGAATAAAAAAAGAAAAATCTTTAGGTTCAAAAAATATATTACGGATACAGAACGGTGTGTTTCCCATACGGGAAAATGATTTTTCCAGGTATTCCCGGCCCTGTATAGGATCTTCTGCCTCTTGCCGTGTTGCCTGAACAGGGACGGTCACCCGCATCGGTTCTGTCCCGGGGAGTGCCTCCCGGACCAGGGTCAGATCAAACCCGTTACCTCCCGGAATTTCCCTGAGAATAACATCCAGGTCCATTTTTCGTTCCGCCGTTTTTCCTTTCAGGATTTTGTCAAATTGCCTGTCATAATTCCTGTAAATCTCTGTGTCTGTTGTCAGCGAAAGTCCCCGCTGAAAAATACTGTTTTCCTCTATCCTGTTGACGGCAAACCCGGTAAAAGTACCGTCAGGAAGAGTAAAACAGAGGCCGTCACCTGTGCTGATCCCGGCATTTATCTGAAACCCGTCCCGAAAAACACGAATGGGTTTGCCCAGCAATTCTCCCGTTGATTTAGGCGTATTCCACTGATGAACCTCTTCTGTGAAACGTCCCTTAACGGGAAGGTATTCTGTCCGGTCCCTGTGAAATGTTTTACGGGGATCCGGTGTAAAGAAAAAGGTACACGAACCCAGGGAAGTTTTTTGCCCTCCCAGAGCATCCAACTTACGGCGGTAATGAGCCGTTATGTTTTTGACGTAATCCACCCCTTTCAGCCGGCCTTCTATTTTCAACGAATTCATCCCCATATCCAGCAATTGGGGCAAAACATCAGAACGGTCCATATCCTTGAGAGACAGCAGGTGTTTATTCTTAACGAGCACTTTCCCCTGAGCATCTTCCAGATCATAAGACAAACGGCAATACTGCGCACAATCGCCCCTGTTGGCGCTTCTGCCGCAATCCACCTGGCTTATATAACATTTACCACTGTAGCTTACGCACAATGCCCCGTGAATAAAACATTCCAGCGCAACAGTAGTGTTCTTGCGGATATTCCTGATTTCATCCAATCCCATCTCCCTGGCCAGAACAACCCTGTCAAAGCCTTCTTTTTCAAGAAAAAGGACTTTTTCCAACGTGGCATTGTCCATTTGTGTACTGGCATGTGTGGGAACGGGGGGCAGCACGTGTTGTTGCCTGAGGTACAACAAACGGATATCCTGAATGATCAGAGCATCCACCCCGGATTGGTATAATTCACGTGTCAGATTAACGGCGTCTGCCAGCTCATGATCATACAATAAAGTATTCAGCGTCACATAGACAGAAGCGCCGTAACGGTGCGCATAACTTACCGCTTTTTCCACATCTTGGGTGGTATTCCCTGCCGCAGCACGAGCTCCAAAGCGGACGGCTCCCATATATACGGCATCTGCCCCGTGGTTTACGGCTTCCATGGCACATACCAGGTCTTTGGCCGGAGCCAGCAATTCTATGCGCTGCTTCATGCTGCAAATTTACTAAAAACACTTACATTTGTCTTATGAAGCCGAAAGTAGCCATAGTGATCCTGAACTGGAACGGCAAACACTTCCTGGAACAGTTCCTTCCCCTGTTAAGGGAACGTACTCCTGAACCCTGGTCCCGTATTTATGTGGCAGACAATGGGTCCACAGACGGTTCCGTAGAATGGCTTACTCAAAATTTTCCTGATATTGAGCGCATTGTCTTTCAAAGCAACCTGGGGTATACGGGAGGATATAACCGGGCCCTGAAACAGATAGATGCCACATATTACATACTCCTGAATTCAGATGTGGAAGTCACATCCGGCTGGCTGACTCCCCTTGCCGAGTTGATGGATGACATGCCCGAATGCGGTGTGTGTATGCCAAAGATCCTCTCCCGGGCACAACCCGACACCTTTGAATATGCCGGAGCCTGCGGCGGGTATCTTGACTGGCTTGGATTCCCGTTTTGCCGTGGCCGGATCCTTACATCCATTGAAAAGGATAACGGCCAGTACGACCAATCGGTGACTGTCTTCTGGGCCAGTGGAACCTGTATGGTTGTCCGCTCGCAACTTTTTCACCGGCTGGGGGGATTGGACGATCTTTTTTTCGCGCATATGGAAGAGATCGATTTTTGCTGGCGGGCGCTATGGGCAGGTTATACAGTACGTGTTGTTCCCCAATCAAAGGTATTGCATGTGGGAGGCGGAACGCTTCCCAATGACTCTCCGCACAAACTCTATCTGAATTACAGGAACAACCTGCTGATGATGTACAAAAACCTGGGAAAACCGGAAATAGTCCCCGTATTATTACTACGTATACTGGCAGATCATCTATCGGCCGTTGCTTATTTTTTCCAGGGAAAATGGAATTTCACCCTGTCCGTATACAAAGCACACCTGCATTTCTGGAGGATGCACCGTCTCACGTCACGCCCGACGGGGAAAAAACCGGACCTAAGATCTGTTATGTACCGGGGAAGTATTGTGTGGCGTTTCTTTCTATCCGGGAAGAAACTTACTTTCCAAAAACTCCGGATGCTATAAGTTTTGTAAGACGGATTCCGTTGGATCCTTTGATCAGAATGATCCATCCATCGGGAGGGTCTTTTTCCAGGTAAGTAATGAACGCGTCCACATGAGGAAAACAGATGCCTTCTGCCCCTCTTTCTTTTACCGCCGCTGAAAACAAAGGTCCCACCCAGAAAACCTTCTCTGCCTTCATTTTTGTCACCAGGTCTACGATCTTCAGATGTTCCCGGTGCGAGTCCGTTCCCAATTCCAGCATATCACCCAGGATAAGACATTTTCGGGACCCCCGGGCTGCAGAAAAACCTTCCAGTGACAAAACCATACTCACCGGGTTTGCATTATAGGCATCTGCCAGGATCCTGTTCCGGGATGTTTGTATCCATTGAGAGCGGTAATTTGAAGGCTTATAAGAAGTTACGGCATGTGCGCTTTTCAACGGATCGGTTCCGTAATACTTCCCTACAGCCAAAGCCGCCAGAACATTGGGCGTATTGTAATGCCCTGCCAGATTTGTTTTGATCAACGGGTACCCGTCCACCTGCAATTGGAGGAAGCCTTCCACAATTTCCGCTTGTACTCCCTGTACACCGGTGCCGTAAGCTATTGCTTTTTCATTAATATTCCTTTCTTCCAGCATACGCCCCAATACAGGGTCATCTGCATTATATAACACCACACCCGCGGAAGATGCCAGGTAATCGTATAAGGCACCTTTGCATTTTTTGACCCCTTCTATCGTCTCAAAACCCTCCATATGCGCTCCCGAGATGTTGGTTATCAGACCTGCCTCAGGTCTGACCATATCTGTAAGTAAAGCAATTTCTCCGGGATGGCTGGCGCCCATTTCAAACAACCCGGCTTGTGTTTTGCTGTTCATTGTCAGAAGACTCAGCGGGACTCCTATATGGTTATTAAGATTGCCTTGTGTTGCCGTAACCCGGTACCGGGTAGCAAGTACGGCATGGATCAATTCCTTGGTGGTGGTTTTCCCGTTGGATCCGGTCAGGGCTATCACGGGAATATTGAAAGTCTTCCTGTGGGTTACAGAGAGCTGCTGCAAAGAATCCAGAACGTCCGGCACCCTGATCAACCGGGGATCGTCTCCCGAACAATTGTCTACAACAGCATAAACAGCACCCTTGCCGAGTGCATCGAGAGCAAAATGATTCCCATCAAAACGTTCACCGCGGAGCGCAAAAAAAAGACAACCCGGACGGATCTGCCTGGTATCTGTGCAGACATCGGGATGTTTTAAAAACAACGAATAAAGCTTTTCCTCCATGCCTGCATTATTTACCTCCTGTTGACCCGAATCCGCCTTCTCCGCGTTCGGTTTGTTCCAGTTCAGAGACCGGTTCCCATTCAACCCTTTGGTGAGAGGCCACGATCATTTGTGCCACCCTTTCCCCGGGTTCAATTTCTACGGGAACACCAGAGAGGTTGACCAGGATGATCCTGATCTCTCCCCTGTAATCGGCATCTACAGTTCCCGGACTGTTCAATATGCCGAGTCCTTTTTTTACAGCCATTCCGCTGCGGGGCCTTATCTGAGCTTCGTAGCCCGGGGGAAGGGCAATATAAAGACCTGTAGGAACCAGTATCCTTTCCAGGGGTTTTAACAAGATAGATTCCGGCAGATCTGCACGCAGGTCCATACCGGCCGACAAAGGGGTTGCATATTCCGGCAAAGGATACCGGGAACGGTTGATTATCCTGACTTTCATAATATACAAATGTAAAAAAAAAACACTACCTTAGTCTTATGAAACAAACTACCTTTTATTTACTGATCTGTATGAGTGCATTATTTATGGGATCCTGCAACAACACGGGTAAAAAGGCAAAAGACCAGGCTGCCGTTAAAAGTGATGAACCTTCTCAAACCGTGAAAGCACCGGCTTTTGACCCTGCCGGTCTTCCCCCGGAGCCCGTTTTTGAATTAATAACCACTGAAGGGACCATGACCATTCGCCTTTACAGTGACACCCCGCTTCACCGGGATAATTTTGTAAAACTGGCTTCCGAAAGATTTTACGACAATATATTGTTCCATAGGGTTATTGAAGGATTTATGATCCAGTGCGGTGACCCGCAATCACGTAATGCAGTCCCCGGGCAACGACTTGGTTCAGGAGGTCCCGGCTACACAGTCCCGGCTGAATTTGTACCCCAACTGGTACATAAAAAAGGTGCGATTGCCGCTGCCAGAACAGGCGATTCGGTAAATCCAGAAAAAGCATCTTCAGGCTCTCAATTCTATATCGTTCACAACGAAACAGCGTGCCGTCAACTGGATGGCAATTATACTGTTTTCGGAGAAGTAATCGAAGGACTGGATATCATAGATAAGATCGCTGCCACGGAAACCGGTCCGGCCGACCGGCCTGTTAAAGACATTCGGATTATCAGTATTTTGCCCGTTCTTTAATACGTATCATTCTTTCCGCGACACTCAAACGTAAAGGATTCTGAAACGGCCAGGGGTATTTCATAGACTGCAGTAACATCACTGTCTGCCGTTAAATACAGGTGAACCGTGAAATTTACCGATCCTGTTTCCTGGGAAAGGAGTCCGGATAATTCCTGTTTTTTTACATTAAACTCGGTGCGGAAAGCACTCATTTCCAATGTAAAAGAATTAACCACACTGACTGTAAATCCCGCTATAGCCTCATTTACGGCATTGTCCAGGGCTTCTTCCTTCGTGCTTCCTGCTCCGTTTACCATCCAGTCAAATTGAAAATCTTTCTGGATGTCATTGCTTTTTTCGGAAAGCATGGTGGCAAGTTCCCGCAAACCGGGTGTCGTAGAAGCGGTAACTTCACTGAAGGTGATCTCGGTACGGGATCCGAAATAATACGTATACGTGTGACCCAAATCCTGGCATGAAGCAGTCATAAAGCCGGTTGCCAAAACCAGGAATAATATTCTGATATTCATTTTCATAATTCCAAAGTTACGGAAATTTGCGGATTATTTCCTTTCCATCCGGGTAAGATGCGCAATAAAACAAATGCCGTTCCGGCACGCAACGGAGCACTTATACGGCCGGATTCCATCGGGATTCCTTCGGGGCCTTCCCCTATTAATAACATACCTTTTCCTTCCACAGTAAACATAACGTTGCCTTTGGCCGAAGGAACGGAGTTCCCCATCTTATCAACGGCCTGAGCATAAACAAATAGCAGATCATTGGGTGCAGGAGCCACGTGACCTGTGTCCGTCCACCATTCAACATTAACGGGTTCACCCGGGGTATGCACGCTGTCAGTGGCGCATACCCGGTCCCCGCAATAGGCTAAGGCTTTTAGCCATCCTGTGCGGTATCGGGGAATTTTAAAAGTAAACGGTGGGTGAGGCAGGTTATTGGATAATGCGTTTTCATCGGGGCTTCTTCTTTCCAACAACTCTCCGTTCAGCCACAATTCCACATAACCGGCGTTGCTGAAAACACGTACTTCCCGGTCAGGAGTCTCTTTTTCTTCCCAATAATCGGCTATATATACCATGGGATCTTGTACCGGAGATCGTTGCGATCGGAAAAAATAATATGAAAATTTCGGCAACCTTTCAGCAGACATGATACCAGAGGCTTCCAAATCCTCGGCATAGCCCCTGTTGTAATCAAACATTACCCAATAATTATCCCCGCAGGCATTGACCGCATAATTGCTATTATGAGCTTCCTGTATATTGGTAGCCTGCTGAAGCAAACGTTTTTGGCCGTATTCCCTTAACTGGCGGCTGGATCGTTCCTGAGGCATCAGATTTTCCCAGTTCTCCTGGGACAAACCGGCGTTCATGGCGTAATATTCCCAATCTCCGTATTCAGAAACTATATAAGGTTTGGGCGTATGGGCAAGGGAATGACTTAAACGATGCTGCCTGGCCTGCAAGAGTATGTCGTAACCGTATTCCTGCCAGCCGGCGGTATAGACAGGAACAGGCATTTCGCTGCGGGAAGCCTGAATGATCCTGTCAATAAAATCTTCACTCATCCAAGACTCATTCAGGGATATTTCCCAGGCCAGCACACAGGGATGATTGCGATCCCGGCGTATCATATCCCGGGCTGTCTGTATCACCTGTTCCTGGAACAAAGAGTCTTCCGAAAAATACTGCCAGCCCGGTACCGCATCCAGTACAAATAAACCCAAACGGTTACAAGCTTCCATGAATTCCGGTGAGTGGGGATAGTGAGACAACCGAACCAGATCAAAACCGGCTTCTTTGATCTTAACGGCATCCCGCCATTGTGCGTTTCCCGGAACAGCATATCCCACATAAGGATATTCCTGGTGGCGGTTCACACCTGTTAAAAATATTTTTTTGCCGTTTACATAAAGGCTTTTCCCTTCAAATTCAACCTGTCGTAAACCGACTGTGGTCTTACGACTGTCAATTACTGCTTGTTTTCCTTTCGTGTCTTTTATGAGGACTTCTGTTACCAGATCGTAACAAAAAGGATGGTCCGGACTCCAGAGTACCGGGCTTTCAATAATAAGGGAATCTGCCGCAGTAAAGGAACTGTTTTTATCCAGCGCATAGTTTTTCCGGGACACCGCACAAACACTGTCTCCGGCCAAGAGGGTCTGTTGCACGGTAAAAACCTGCCGCTCCGGTTCTTTTTCATTCAAAGGGGCATAACGGATGTGTGTTAGCACATTCGTAAGAACTTCTTCATGAGAAAAGGCGGGATAAGTAACCAGGACACCCCCTCCGGCAGGCGTATTCTCCAGAATAGGATCAGTGATGTATAAAGATGATTTGATTACCATACGGGCCTCCCTGTAGAGTCCTCCGTACATGTTGAAATCCAGCAGTTCCAGCGGTTTGGGTCCGGTAACCGGATTATCATGGTTATCAAGCCGTATTTTCAGTTCAGCAAGGGAAGAGCGGTCTCCGTTTTTTTTCAGAACTGCTGTCACATCAATGACAAAAGGAAGAAAGCCTCCCATATGTTTACCCGCATAATGCCCGTTGACCCACGCCTCGGCAACGTTCATGGCTCCCTCAAAACGAACCAGGACGTGTTTTCCTTTGGGGATTCTAAAGTTTCTTTTGTACCAGCATATTCCCTGCCACTGGTTGTTGACCAGGTAAGGTTCAAGACGGGGAGTATGCGGTAAAAAAACTTCCTGTACATCTCCGGGAGTCTGTTCTGTCCAAAATTCCCATCCGGTGTTAATATCCTCTATGGCGTAATTCACAGGATCACTACATGAAATGATCCCCAATAAAAGCATCCAGGCAATTCTTTTCATAAAGCAAAGATAACGCTATATTTCATATCTTTGGAACCATGAAAAATGTACCTCTGAAGGGTTTGTGGATGCTTTTGCTGGTTCTTGCATCGTGCGGGAAACAGATCACTCCCGAACCCGGTCCGGGCGGGGAACCGGGAATTTCCTTAAGCCTTAGTTGTCAGGGGGCTATAGTCATTGACGCTGCCACAGGGACCGAATTGTATTCGGAAGGCCCTGACTTCCTGCTTGTACCGGCAAGTATGACAAAGGTTATGACCATGTACATCGTTTTTGATCATATAGAGAAAGGCTACCTGTCGTTGCAATCCCAGATCCCGGTCAGTACTTATGCCGCTTCCCGATCGGTCAATCCCGGAGAATCCAACGTGCCATTGAATGAGACCCTTACCTATTCGGTGGATGAAATGATTCAAGCCTTATGCGTGGTTTCTGCCAATGCCTGTGCCGTTGCACTGGGAGAATACCTGTCCGGCGGAACGGAACAGGATTTTGCGGTCATCATGAACCGTTATGCAGATTCGCTGGGCCTGAACGCCCATTATACGGATGCTTCCGGGTTGTCTTCCGGAAACGGAATATCTCCCCGATCCATGGCCCTTCTCACACGTGAATTCATCATCAGATTTCCTGATATTTTAAATTTCACGTCTTTGACCAGCATGATTTTCAGGGGCACTACCTATTGGGCTACAAACGGATTATTACCGGGACGTTCTTACGCCTACAACGGATGTGATGGTTTTAAAACAGGTTATACTTCTGCGGCGGGTCTCTGTATAACGGCTACCGCAAAACTGGCAGATAAAAGAGTCATCGCAGTAGTCATGAAAGCTCCGTCATCACACTTACGGTATAAAGATGCTGCCCGGTTAATGGATTACGGACTTACTGCTCTTCTGAATTAAAAAGGATCAGGGATTCATACTATCCGTATTCCTGAAATTCAGAATACGGTGGATGGCATCCGAAGCTTCCCTTGCTGCATTGCAGGCCCCCAGCTCCATACATTTGGCATAAGCATTCAGGGCATCTCCCCACCTTTCATGTTTACGGTACAGATCCCCCAATTTATACCACGCTGTCTGGTCACGGGATCCTTCTGCGGTCTTTACAAATTTTTCCAGTTGTTCAATAGTTTCCATAAATACATGGTTTTGAGGTCAGACAATTCCCGAAAAACCCATAAAAGCCAATGCCAGTATCCCGGCTGTTATCAATGCTATAGGAACGCCCCTGAACGGTTTGGGGACACCCACCAGATCCATGTGTTCACGCAACCCGGCAAAAATGATCAGGGCCAGGCCAAAGCCCAAAGCCATGGAAGCAGCATAAACAATAGCCTGGGGCAAATTCAGCATGGCTGCAGTTCCGGAAAAAGTAAATTCTTTGGTTACCACAATAATGGCAACACCCAGGACGGCACAGTTGGTAGTGATCAAAGGAAGAAATATTCCCAAAGCCTGGTATAGGGCAGGCGATATTTTTTTCAGTATGATCTCTACCATCTGGACAAGCGAAGCGATCACCAAAATGAAAGTGACCGTTTGCATGAAGCCGATATTCAGCGGATTCAGAACATAATTTTGTATCAGATAGGTGATAAGAGTAGCCAGTGTCATTACAAAAACCACGGCGGCACTCATACCTGCGGCAGTGGATATTTTATTGGATACACCCAGGAACGGACATACGCCCAGAAACTGGTTCAATACAATATTGTTGACAAATACTGCCGATATAATGATCAGAATATATTCCATAACCTATGCCTTTTTTATCTTGTTGAACAGGACCATCAGATAACCCAACGCTATAAAGGCACCGGGTGCCAGGATGAAGACCAGCATGGCATCTCCGGGCAGGATCTTCCAGCCGAAGAAAGCACCCGAGCCCAACAACTCACGTACGGCTCCCAAGACTGTTAATCCCAGTGTAAAACCAATGCCGGCCCCCACTCCGTCCAGGAAAGAGTCCAGCGGTCTGTTTTTGCTGGCAAAGGCCTCGGCACGACCCAATACAATACAGTTGACAACAATGAGCGGAATAAACAACCCCAGCGTTTCGTACAGGGCAGGCACGTAAGCCTGCATGATCAATTGCACCACCGTAACAAAAACAGCTATGACAACTATGAAAGAAGGAATCCTGACCTTAGCCGGGATCAATCCCGCGATAAGGGATATAACCAGGTTTGACAACATGAGTACAAAAGTCGTTGCCAGTCCCATTCCCAAACCATTAAAAGCAGATGTTGTGGTGCCCAGGGTGGGACACATACCCAGTACTAACACAAAAATGGGGTTCTCTTTTATGATGCCTTTGGTTATAATACTTAATTTATTCATTGATCACCTCCTTTTTGGGCAGCCTGTGTGAATGCTCTGTATGCCAGGTCCAACGCATCACAAAAAGCCCGGGAACTGATAGTAGCTGCCGTAATGGCGTCCACCTGTCCTCCGTCTTTTTTTACAGCCAGTTTAAAGGTCTTGGGATTTTTACCTTTGAATTGCTGACTGAAATCACTTTTTTTCGGGTCCATCTTATCTCCCAGACCCGGTGTTTCCGAGTGCGAAATAACGGCAGTGTTGTAAATAGTGCCATCGGCCTTAAAGCCTACCATCAAGGTTATGGGTCCTCCAAAACCTTTTGTGGTAACAGCTTCTACTGCCACCCCGGCAAACACCCCGGCTTTTGTTGCCGGATAAATGGTTACTGCCCTGCCGTCCATCTGAATCTGGTAAGCTTCTTCAGCGGGGATATTGTCAAATTCCGGCAATACCCCGGCCAGTGCCTGGTTCACTTTTGTGGCCTGCGCATCTGCTATGGGTTGGTATGTCATAAGGTAAACGCCTCCCAGTAAAGCCGATCCGCCAAGACAAATAATCAGCAGGCAAAGAAACATGTTTCTGAAATTTGATTCTCTAGCCACGACTCACCTCCTTTTGATAAGGGAACGGTTTGATCTTATTTAGCAGTGGGACCAGAGCGTTCATAAACAAAATGGCAAACGAGACCCCTTCCGGATAAGCACCCCAGATCCTGATCACCATGGTAACTGCCCCAATACCAACACCAAAAATGATCATTCCCAGCGGAGACATGGGCGAAGTGGTATAATCGGTAGCCATAAAAACAGCTCCCAGCAACAAACCCCCTGTAAGCAAGTGGAAGATAGGATCTGCATATTGGGAAGGATCCGTCAGCCACAAAATACCCGAGAACAAAGCAACGGTGATTACTATAGATAAAGGAATAACCGGACGTATGACTTTTCTTATCAGAAGGTAGAACAATCCGGCAAGAATGGCCAGAACCGAGGCTTCTCCCATGGAGCCGTCAATATGACCGAACAACATATGCCAATAAGAGAAATCATGTTGTTGGCTAAGTGTTTCCATGGTCATCCCGTTGGCCAGCCCTTCCTTGATAATACCCAGTGGAGTGGCACCCGAAGAGGCATCCAGTAATTGACCCTGAGCGCCTAAAAGGCCTTTGGGAAGTTCCCATGTATCGGGCCTGAAAATACTGTTTGAAACCGTCCAGTTGGTCATCTGGACCGGGAAAGAGATCAGAAGGAAAACCCGGGCTACCAGGGCCGGATTGAATAAATTGTGACCCAGACCCCCAAAGGTCATTTTTGCAATGCCGATAGCTACTATACATCCTATCAGTACCATCCACCAGGGAGAGGATACAGGCAAATTCAGGGCCAGCAGTATCCCGGTTACAACGGCAGACAAATCGCTAATCGTTGTTTTCTTTTTCATAAGGTACCGGGCTATGAGATGTTCAAGCAAAACACAACCCGCAACCGACACAACCAGAACCAGCAATGCACTTAGGCCTGCAAAATAAACGCTCACCAGAACAGAAGGCATCAGCGCAATAATCACATCACGCATTATCCTTCGGGTACTGTCTTTACTGTGCAGGTGTGGAGCCGGTGAAATAAGTAGTTTGTCCATATTATTTCTTGCGTTTATTTTTCAATGATACGTTTTTGGCCAAACGGATCTGATCCAGCAAAGGAATATGTGCCGGACAGGAATAGAGGCAACACCCGCATTCAATACAGTCGAAAACCCGGTTTTCATCCAATTCTTCGGTTCTTCCGGCCAATGCCAGCTGGTATAGTAAATAGGGCTGTAGCCTCATGGGACAGGCCTGGAAACATTTGGAACACCGGATGCATTCCCCGGGTTCCTGTCTTTTTGTTTCTTTTTCCGTAAAAAGGACAAAACCGGATGTGCTTTTCATTACCGGTCCTTCCAGATTGGAAACAGGTTTTCCCATCATCGGGCCTCCGTTAACCACTTTGCAAAAAGAACGTGATAAATTTCCTTCTTTATCCATGGCCCCTGCCGCCGATAAAAATTCCCGTATTGGCGTTCCTATACGGAACCGGTAATTCTTTTGAATGGAAGTATCAGAAGAACTCACTGATAAAACATTTGTGATAAGGGGTTTATGTTTCTGAACGGCCTCGTAAACAGCATAAGCCGTACCCACATTCTGCACCACTGCCCCTGTTGATATGGGAAGAGAGAAGGAAGGCACCTTGCGTCCCAGGACTGCATCTATCAATTGTTTTTCACCGCCCTGCGGGTACCGCTTTTTCAAAGGCACTACTTTCCATTGTAAATAATTGGCTGTCAGCCTTTTCATCAACTCTATAGCCTTGGGCTTGTTTTCTTCTATACCAATGATCCCGGCCACATCTCCCAAAACGCGGCGCATCATTTCTCCTCCTATTAGTATTTCCTGGGCATGCTCAATCATAAGACGGTAATCCGATGTCAGGTAAGGTTCACATTCGGCACCGTTCAGGATCAGGTACTCAGGTTTCATTCCTTCCAGGGGCGTAAGCTTGACATGGGTGGGAAATGCCGCCCCCCCGAGTCCTACGATCCCCGAGTCAGAAATAATTTTAAAAATCTCTTTGGGAGTAGCTGTGATCTCGTGCTTAATCTCCGGAGAACGGTCAATGGTTTCCATCCATTCATCTCCGTCGGTGTCAATAACAACAGACAACACTTTTTTTCCTAAAAAATCAGGATATGGGGCGACATCGGCAACCGTTCCGCTGACGGAAGCATGAACAGGAGCTGATACGAATCCTGCAGGTTCGGCGATCAATTGACCTGTTTTTACCACATCGCCCTTTTTCACTACCGGAACGGCAGGCATTCCCAAATGCTGATTCATTGAAATGACAACCCTTTTTGGGAAGGGAAATTCTTCAATGGACTTATCCCTGGAGAATTTACTGTCCTTAGGATGTATTCCTCCAATTGAAAACGTTTTACTCATTATTGGTCACTTGTTTTTTTGGTGGAAAATTGATCTCCAGTATGCAGCCTGTGGGACAAACGGCAACGCATTTGCGGCACAAACGGCATTTTGCGGGATCTATATACGCCAGATTATCGGCAAAAGTTATAGCTTCAAAGGGACAAGCTTTTACGCATAATTGACATCCTATACAACCGACCGAACAGACTTTCCGGGTCACGGCCCCTTTGTCCTTGTTGGCACAGGCCACATAGATCCTGCGGCTTTTCGGTCCTTTAGGTCTTAATTCCAGAATGTTCCTGGGACACGCCTTTACACAGGCTCCGCAAGAGGTACATTTATCTTCCACCACTTCCGGCAGACCTGTCTGCGGATTAATATGTATGGCATCAAAGGTACAGGCATCCACGCAATCTCCTAATCCAAGGCATCCGTAAGAACAGCCTGTCTCTCCCCCGTAAAGATCGGCGGCTACGGCACAATTGGGACTGCCGTCATATGTGTTCAGAACAGGCCTTACATCACACGATCCGTTACAACGCAACACCGCCAGTTTAGGGATTTGTTCCTGAACATCCCTTCCCAGCACGGCAGCCGCTTTTTTCATGACATCGTTTCCCCCTACCGGGCAAAAAAAGTCCGGATTGTCGGGATTTTTAACAAAATTTTCCGCAAAAGCCCGGCAACCGGCATAGCCGCATCCTCCGCAATTAGCTCCCGGTAATACTTCCAGAACCTGATCTATACGGGGGTCTTCCTGAACCTTGAATTTTTGGGCGATTAGATACAATACAACAGCCAACAGCCCGCCCAATAAGCTAAGGCTTAATATTGTGTACAGTAAAGTAGAAGTCATTTTGGATACGATCTTTTAACAAATATAGAACAAAATAATAGATTCCTATACTCATTATGGCAATTAGGCCCTGAAGCAACTCGGCAAAACGGAAGAGTACCCCAAAGGCAATTGCAACACCCAAAATGACGGCAGGCAAAGCCATCCCATACCACAACGCTTTGAATCCCAAACGGGTTCGCATTTCTATATATACTTCCTGTCCCACGTAAGGTTTCCACCCTGCAGGTTCCTTCAAACGGGTGATCTCTTTACGCTTTTTCTCACTCAGCGAACAATATCCCCGGGCATGGCATGATGCGCAAGCAGACTGGGTAAGTATCTCTGCCTTAAGCGGATCTGTCCCTGTTATTACACCTTTATGCCTGATAACCGATCCAAAAGCCATGCTTATTTTATTTTGCTGGTCAGGGGGAACCTCAGGTTTTCATAACTGCCCAATCTCCCGGTGACACGTCCTACTACAACAGGGGATTCAATCAATAAGGGAACCCTGTTTTTATCGTCACTGATCCAGAAACGCAAATCTTCCTTCCCGTCAAAGACCACCCCTGCAACCGTCTGTGCAGAGAATTTCAGGCATCTGAATGTACCCTGGCCCTGCACCCGGATTTCATCCTTCCCATCATACCTCAGGTATAATTCAAAAATTTCTTCATCTATGGCAAACGAGATGGGATAGACATCCCCGGGATTCATATTACTGAATTCAAGATTTCTCAGGAAATAGAACAGAGTAATGAAATCAAACGTACAGACACGTCCGGGCAGCAAAGTATCCTGGACAGAACCGTCTTTCCGGATAATCCGGGCGTTGATGGAATAATCCCGGTTATAGTTATAATAATTTTGAATGGTATATTTTCCCTCACGAATATCCCTCATGAAATAGACAGGACGAAGGGTGGATTGGTTGAACCGGCTTTCGTAATAATCGTCAACACGGAAGAACGCATTAAAAAAACGGGCTGTCTGAATGCGTCCTTTTGCAATATAAAGCGGGACTTCTAATGTGTCTGATTCAGATATCTCAAGAGAAACAGTCCCGACATCCGTATTCACCACACCCCATTGATAACTGGCAATAATGGTCAGTTTTTCTCCCGGCCGGAACGCCATTTGGGAAGGCGGAATATCACGGACCGGTAAACACGGTTTTTCTTTTTCCTGCGCCGGGGCAAGACCACATAAAGTGATCAGGAACAATGTCAGAATGGTACTCTTATAACCCGTCAAAGTTGTCATTCAGATCATTCATTTGGTTCATTCTGGAAGCATACGTAACGGTTTCTCCTGCTGCAAAATCCGGACCACCTTCGTTGATATCCAGAAAACGGATCTCACTGTTTCTAAACTGCATCTGGAATTCTCCCACGGCCCCGTTGCGGTGTTTTGCCAGGATCACCTCTGCTATGCCTTCCAAAGAACGCCCGCTCTCATCTTCTTTAAGTCCGTAATATTCAGGTCTGTAAAGAAATATTACAATATCGGCATCTTGTTCAATGGCGCCCGATTCCCTCAAGTCACTCAATTGGGGTCTGCGAGCTCCTCCACGTGTTTCCGAAGAACGGTTCATCTGTGACAAGGCGATCACGGGAACGTTTAATTCTTTGGCGATCGCCTTAAGGGAGCGTGATATGGCTGCAACTTCCTGTTCCCTCATACCTCGTAATTCAGGAGGTCCGGACATCAACTGCATATAGTCTATTATCAGCATTTTAACTCCCATCCCGGAAACCAGCCGGCGTGCTTTCGCCCTGAATTCGAAAATGGAAAGCGAAGGGGTGTCGTCTATATAAAGAGGGGCTTTGGTAAGGTTAATGATCCGCTGGTTGAGCTGTTCCCATTCAAAACTCTTGAGTTTCTTTCCTCCCCGGATTTTTTCCGAGGAAAGCCCGGTCTCGCTCACCAACAACCTTTTGACCAGCTGGGAGTCCGGCATTTCTAAAGAGAAGAAGGCAACGGGAATGTTGTGGCTCACTGCCATATTGCGTGCCATGGTCAACACGAAAGCAGTTTTCCCCATGGACGGGCGGGCTGCAATGACTACCAGATCGGCTTTCTGCCAGCCGAGCGTCATTCTGTCCAGAGAAGTAAATCCTGAAGGGATCCCGCTCAACCCGTCGTCCCTTGTCTGAACGTCGGATAACTCGTCAAGAACATCTCCCAAAATAGAACGCACCGGACGGGTGTCCCGGCGAAGGTTCATCTCGCCCAATTCAAAAAGCTTCTGTTGGGAAGTGTCCAGCAATTCATCGGCCGGTATTGTGTCATCAAAAGCATCCCGCAAAATCCCGTAGGAAGTGTTTATCAGCTCTCTTTGAATGAATTTTTGTGTCAATACCTTGGAATGGTATTCCAGGTGAGAAGCTGCGGCCACCCGCATGGTCAGCTGGCTTAAATAATAAGGGCCACCTATTTCATCCAGCTGTTCGTTTTTTTTCAGTTCTTCGGCAACGGTATACATATCCACCGGATTGTGCGAGGAAACGAGTGCCGAAATGGCCGCAAAGATTTTCCTGTGGTTTTCCTTGTAAAAATATTCCGGTTTAACCGCCCCTACAATATCAAGCGACGCGTTCGGCTCTAAAAGCAAAGCGCCCAGAACGGCTTCTTCAATATCTATGGCCTGGGGAGGGACTTTTCCCATGTCCAGACCTACCATTTCTACCTGGGACTGGTCTTTCCCTTTCACATTTTTATTTACCGGTGCACGTTTTGCCATTATTGTATGAGTATTTATGTCAATCTGTCCAACGCCCGAATAACTATCTGCACGGTTAATTCCAGTTCTTCGCGGTCTATACATAACGGCGGAGAAATGCGGAACGCTGTGTCACAATATAAAAACCAGTCGGACATGGCTCCTTCCTCCAGTAACAACCTTACCATTTCTTCAGCCTTTCCCTCTTCTCCCAGTTCCACGGCCAGTAATAATCCGGCATCCCTGACTTCCCGGACACGGGGATGTCGCAATAGCTCATACTTGAGGTAAGATGCTTTTTCCGCTACATGATCGGTCCAGCCTTCTTTCAGTAACACCTGCAAAGCAGCAAATCCGGCTGCACAACAAACCGGATGACCGCCAAAAGTAGTAATATGTCCCAACACCGGATCCGATTGCCAGGCTTTCATAAGTTCCCGGGAACATACAAGGGCACCCAACGGCATTCCGCCACCCAAAGCTTTGGCCAGGGTAACCATATGAGGTGTCACACCGTACTTTTGCATGGCAAACAGGCTGCCTGTACGTCCGAACCCAGTCTGTATTTCATCAAAGATAAGCAAAGTTCCCGTATCATTACAACGTTCTTTCAACAATTGTAAAAACCCCTTTTCCGGCAGGCGGACTCCTGCTTCCGCTTGTACCGGTTCCACAATAGCACAGGCTGTTTGTCTGTCAATTTTTTCCAGATCTTCAACGCAATTAAAACGCAATGCCGTAATACCGGGCAAAAGGGGCCTGAAAGAACGGCGAAAAGTCTCATTACCCATCATGCTCAGTGCACCATGTGTGCTGCCATGATAGGCATTCCGGAAACACGCCATACGGGAACGGCCTGTGATACGTTTGGCGAGCTTTAGGGCCGCCTCGTTGGCTTCCGAACCTGAATTGACGAAATACACCGAATCCAGGGACTCCGGCAGGTTTTGCGTTAGTAAAGATGCCAGCAGAACCTGGGGTTTTTGAATGACTTCTCCGTACACCATCAAATGCAAATGATCCCTGGCCTGATCTTCAATAGCGCGGATGACTTCTTGCCGGGCATGTCCCACATTACTGACAGATACACCGGATATAAGATCCACATAACGTTTCCCATCAGGCGAAAGAAGAAATACCCCCTCTGCTTTTTGGATCTCAATGCCTAACGGAGAGGGGGAAGTTTGCCCCAGACGGGCGTAAAACTGTTCGCGTATGGTCTGTTTATTCTTCAAACGCTGGGTCTACCAATATTCTGCCACAATATTCGCAAACGATGATTTTTTTACTCATCTTGATATCCAGTTGACGCTGAGGAGGAATTTTGTTAAAACATCCTCCGCAGGCACCACGTTTAACCGTAACAACGGCCAGCCCGTTACGGGCGTTGTTCCTGACTTTGCGGTACGCGGAAAGAACCCGTGCGTCTATCTGCGACTGGATCTGTTCAGCTTTTTTAAGCAGGGTTTCTTCTTCTTTGGCCGTTTCACTGATTATGTTTTCCAATTCTTTTTTCTTTACCTCAAGGTCTTTCTTCCTCTCATCATGAGCTTCGCGCGCTTGATCCAGAGTCTCTTTACGGTCTTTCAGCAAAAGGGAAAATTCCCGGATATATTTCTCGGCCAGTTCGGCATCGAGTGTTTGATTTTCAATCTCTTTGGAAAGAGAATCAAATTCACGGCTGTTTTTCACATTGGTCTGTTGCGCCTCGTATTTTGCCACCATGGCTCTTGCGTTATCGGCGTCGATCCTGCGAAAAGCAATGTCTTTTTCAATATCGCGGATTTCCTTTTGCAGATTTTCCATCCGGGTGGCCAGTCCTTTGATATCATCTTCAAGATCCTGGACTTCCAGGGGGAGTTCGCCGCGTAACAGATGTATTTTGTCTATCTGTGAATCGGTTTGCTGAAGCTGATAAAGAAGACGAAGTTTATCTTCCATGGTCAGCGTCCCGTCCTGTTCCGCTTTTTGCAGTGCGGTAAATGATCCGACATCTGTTCCTGCTTGCTTTGTCGTTTTCTTAGTCATAATATTATTGATAACTTAATAAAATCGAATGGGATTGGTATTGATACGTGTTTTGCGGACGGCAAAGGTAGGGAATTTTTTCCTAAGCACATGGTATACCTCGTCCTGCACACCGGCCTCTGATTCATAATGCCCGACATCAACCAGCATCATACGGGGGATCGTCTCAAAATAAGTGTGATAGCTGAAATCTGCACTTACAAAAACCTGTGCCCCGGAGCGCAGGGCGTCAGGGATCAGTGATGATCCGCTGCCTCCGCACAAAGCCGCCCTTGATATTACCGGGTGCAATATTTCAGATCCCTTAAGTCCACGGGTATGAAATACTGTTTTTAGCAAATCCAGGAACGTTTCCGCCGGTAAGGGTTCCGGCAGATCGCCCACCACACCCAGTCCACAGGGCGCGGTACTGTCTTCACAGATTTTTTCGGGAGCCAAAATGGATACATTTTTTAGCGACAGGGCACGGGCCATGGCTCCGCTGACACCATTCATGATCTTGTCTGCATTGGTATGCGTGGAATACACCACAAGGTTATTACGTATGGCCAGTGATACTGTCTGCTCCACAGGCGTAATATTACGTAAATGCTTAAGTCCCCTGAAAATAAGGGGATGGTGTGAAACAATCATGTTAATCCCCTCCTTTACCGCTTCTTCCAAGATCTCTTTAGTACAATCCAGGCAAACAATGACACCGGTAACAGGAGTATCGGGATGCCCTATACAAAGTCCGGAATTGTCCCAGTCTTCCTGTAACCCGGGGGGTGCCCATTGTTCCAGGACTTCCATTATTTCTGACGCTTTCAGTTTCATTCTATCATATCCCTGATCTCCACCAATTGAGCTTTGATCTTGTTAAGTGATGCCATAATATCTACGGTCCTGTCTTCGCCTTCTTTATTGTCGTGCATTCTTTTCCTGGCTCCTTCCAGTGTCATGCCCCGTTCCTTGACAAGGTGATGTATGATCTTGTAGTTGGCCACATCGCCTGCCGTGAACAGGCGGTTGCCTTTTTTGTTCCGGACCGGTTTTATAAATTCACTGTAGGTTGTGGACCAAAAACGTACCAAAGAAGTACTTTCGCCCAACATTTCGGCCACCTCACCGATTGTATAATACATCTTTTCCATATCTCTTTAGTCTAAAGATTGACCTGTATTGTATGCCGTAAGCATAATCTGCCTGTATTCTCCGGGCAAAACATCCATGAAGTAATAATGTACCGGATCCCTAATCAGTCCCTCTTGCTGAATTTCATAATGCAAATGGGGCATGAAAGACATTCCGGAAGATCCCACACGGGCTATTACCATCCCTCTTTCTACATACTGTCCTTTCCTCACAAAAATATCGCTCAAATGGGCATAAACCGTTTTGTATCCCCTGTAAGGATGTTCTATCTCCACCACATTTCCCCTGCCCCTGGCAGAGCGGGAAACATTGACCACACGCCCGCCTGCCGTGGCCAGCACATCGGTTCCCAGACCCGCCAGAAAGTCCATTCCGGTATGGTCTATGGGAATTTTATAAAACGGATGTATCCTGCGTCCTATGGTAGCACCCATAGCTTCCATGGGTGGGTTGCGCAAAGGGAAAGCAGCCGGAAGGTAATCCAGGCTGTCAAGTTGATCGTATACCTGGTTTCCGGCCATGTACAAAGCACGGGTTACCAGGGCGGCTTTTCTTTCCAGTCCCGTTATCACTGAATCAGCATGATAAGCCAGCGCAAAGGAAGGATCCTCAACAAGGGCCCGGTAATGCGAAATATCAATTTCTTCCGTCAATTCCAACGGCGTTGAGTGAAGCACCGTTCCGTATATGTTTTTATCCCGCACCTCCAATTCCTCAATGACTTTGTTCAGATTTTCTGTTTCCCGGCTCAGTCTTTCATATTCACTCTGCATCAATTCAGTTTCACGAACCAGGTTTCTTTCGGCAGGAGATAAAATGAACATACCGAATATCAAATAGTAAACCAGGGCCAGTGCGATACTGCCCAGGAAAACCCAAAAGATGCGTTTGAAAACCGTTTTGATATTGGGACGCACTTTGGTGAATTCCAACTTTTCTTCATTGAACTGGTAACGGTTCATTTCCGGAAATTATTGGCGTCCGCCCAAAATTACCGCGTGGTAATCTTCTGTGGCAATATTGTTGTTGAAATAGTTGTAAGGATTGACGGGGCGTCCCATATAAATTACTTCGTAATGCACATGGGGCCCGGTAGATTTGCCTGTTGAGCCCAGAAGTCCAATTTGTTCTCCGCGTTTTACCGGCTGGCCTTCGTAAACCGAGGCTTGATTCAAGTGGGCATAGCGTGTTCTGTATCCGAATCCGTGATCAACTATGATATAACGTCCATAGCCGTTGTATTCGTAACGAACAGTCTCCACTTTCCCGTCTCCCGTGGCATAAACCGGGGAATTGGTAGCGCCGGTAAGATCTATTCCCTCATGCATTCGGATATCTCCGTATACCGGATCTTTTCTGTACCCGAAGGCACCTGACCATCTGAAATGCTTAGTATCCTCGGGAAGCGGCAAAATAGAAGGAATGCATTTGGCAACCTCCCCCGCCTGACCGGCCACCCTTTCCACATCATCAAAAGACCTGGACTGGATATACGCTTTTTTCATGAGCTTGTCAAAATGCAGTGCGGTATTTATTAAAAGAGCCGAGTTTTCCGAATATTCCAAATACGGATACCGGTTGGATCCTCCGAATCCGGCATTTCTGACTTCGGGAGGGATCTGCTCCATTCCAAAAATATTCCTGTAAATGTTGTTGTCCCTGATCTGCAGATCCTCCAATTTCATTTCGGACTGCCCTATTTGTTTGTTTATCAGTTCCAGGTTTGACCGGGCGGTGTTGTATTCCCTTTCCAGGCGTACAGTACGGGGTGTCTTAAGATTAAATCCTTCCGTATAGAGCACGTAATACCCAAAAGCTATCACCATACTTACAGGAAGTATGATCAATGTCCGTACAAGGTAGTAGCGCAAAGAAGGTCTTTGCAGTTCGTAAGAAAGTGATTCCGGATTATATTTGTATTTTCTTCTCCCTGCCATTAAGTTTGTTAACACGTTATTAACGTGCAAAGATAAGTAATTTTAGTAAAAAGCGGTATATTTGCCCGATAATATTATAGAAAATGACCTCTGGCGATATAAGGAAAACATTTCTGGATTTTTTTGAAAAGAAAGGACATACCATCGTGCCCTCGGCTCCCATGGTAATTAAAAACGACCCCACGCTGATGTTTACCAATGCCGGCATGAACCAGTTTAAAGACTGGTTCCTGGGCAATGAACCCGCTCTGTACAAACGTGTCGCCGACACCCAAAAATGTTTGAGAGTGAGTGGGAAGCATAACGATTTGGAAGAAGTGGGACACGATACTTACCACCATACCATGTTTGAAATGCTGGGCAACTGGAGTTTTGGCGATTATTTTAAAGAGGAAGCGATTTCCTGGGCCTGGGAATTGTTGCATGACGTTTTCAAGCTGGATGCGGACCGCCTTTATGCCACGGTATTTGAAGGTGCCCCGGACGACGACATTGCCGCCGATGAAGAATCCCGTGCCATTTGGAGTCGTTTTTTGCCGGAAGAGCGGATTATTGCCGGAAACAAAAAGGACAATTTCTGGGAAATGGGTGATACAGGACCATGTGGTCCTTGCAGTGAAATACATATTGACCTGCGGCCTCCTGGAGACCGTGCCGTCATCCCGGGAGCTTCCCTGGTCAACACGGGACATCCTTTGGTGGTGGAAGTATGGAATCTGGTATTTATACAATACAACCGGAAAGCAGACGGCAAACTGGTAATGCTCCCGCAGAAGCATGTGGATACCGGAATGGGACTGGAACGTTTGTGCGTAGCCATCCAGGGAAAATTCAGTACCTACGATACAGACCTGTTCCAAAACCTGATAGGAGCCACCGGCAAATTGTGCGGAAAAGAATACGGCCGGGACACAAACACAGATGTCGCTATGCGGGTTGTTGCCGATCATTTGAGAGCCATTTGTTTTTCCATTGCGGATGGTCAGCTTCCTTCCAACGTGAAAGCCGGGTATGTTATCCGGCGCATTCTTCGCAGGGCCGTACGTTACGGTTATACTTTCCTGGGATTTGACAAACCTTTTCTGTGTGACCTGGTCCCCGCCCTTATCCGGGAGATGGGACAGGCATTCCCCGAGCTGGAAAAACAAAAAGAGATCATACAGAACATCATTCGCCAGGAAGAAGAAGCGTTCCTGCGAGCTCTTGAGAAAGGTATACGTTTGTTTGAATATTTCACGCGAGACGAAACCCTTAAGGAATTCAGCGGCAAGGATGCCTTTTTGCTGTACGACACGTATGGATTTCCCCTGGACTTGACCATTTTGATGGCCAGGGAAAAAGGGATTACGGTAAATACATCAGAATTTGAAGAAGAATTGCAGGCCCAAAAGGATCGTGCCCGGCAAGCCACGCAGGCCAAAGAAGGTGATTGGATAGAATTAAGACCTATCGTTCAGCCGGTTTTCCTTGGTTATGAAACCACAAGGGCATACGCAAGAATTACCAGGTACCGGAAGGTAAAATCAAAAAACAGGGAATACTACCAGGTAGTACTTGACCAAACCCCGTTTTATGCGGAAAGCGGGGGACAGACCGGAGATTCCGGGTTCCTGGAAAATACCCAGGGGGAAAAGGTTCGCATAACGGACACTGTCAAAGAGAATAACCTGATCCTTCATATAACCTCAAAAATTCCGGAAAATCCCGAAACAGAATTTTATGCCGTAGTTGATGAAGAACGCAGACAGGCAATAGCCAACAACCATACCGCAACACATTTGTTGCACTATGCTCTCAGAAAAATTCTGGGGCCACACATTGAACAGAAAGGTTCTCACGTCTCCCCGGACGGACTCCGTTTTGACTTTTCCCATTATGTACGCCTTGAACCCGATGAGATAAAAAAAACCGAACGTCTGGTCAACAGCCTGATCCGCAGCAACATTTCCCGGGAAACCCTAAAAGACATTCCCCTGGAAGAAGCTCGTCAGATGGGGGCCATGGCTTTATTCGGAGAAAAATACGGCGAAAAGGTGCGCGTGATCCGTTTTGGAGATTCCATTGAATTATGCGGCGGAACTCACACAATGGCCACCGGAAATATCGGTATGTTCAAAATTGTGAACGAAAGCGCCATTGCTGCAGGCGTTCGCAGGATTGAAGCCATTACGGGCCTTGCCGTGGAAAGGAAAATGGAAGAACTGGAAACCATCCTGTCCGGTGTACGCAATATGATGAATGACAATCCGGATGTAATCACGTCTCTCAAAAAACTGGTCCGGGAGAACGACGATCTCAGGAAAGCCATGGAACAAAACATACGGGAAAGGGCTGCAGCACTCCGGGAATCACTCTGGGAACAAAGGATCGGTTTGAACGGCATTCAATTTGTATCACTTCGGGGCGTGTACATGCCCGAACTAATAAAAGACCTGGCTTTTTCCTTCCGGAACGCGACTTCCGGCAATATGGCCTTTGCCGCTGCCTATGAACATAACGGCAAGGCCAACCTGACCCTGCTCATATCTGATGACCTGGTCAAAGCCGGATGGAATGCCTCGGAAATCATTCGTAAGGCTTCCACCCATATCCGTGGAGGAGGAGGAGGACAGGACTTTTACGCTACTGCGGGAGGCAAGGATCCGGAAGGACTGCAAGCTGCACTGGACACCATTGCCGATGCATTGAAGAACCTTTAAATAATAAAAGACGGTGAAAATTTTTGACCGATTTCTGGTCCGTTCTTTCCTGGGCCCCCTGTTTCTGACAATTTTCATAGTACTTTTCGTGCTTATATTGCAGTTTCTGTGGGTATACATTGATGAACTGGTTGGAAAAGGACTCGGATTAAAAGTGATCCTGGAATTTCTTTTCTGGGGGACATGCACCGTCATCCCCATGGCACTTCCCCTGGCTACCCTGCTGGCCTCAATTATGACCATGGGCAACCTGGGGGAATTCAACGAATTGCTGGCCATGAAAGCGGCCGGCATTCCCTTACAGCGCATTATGCGCCCCCTGATTATTCTTTCGTTTTTTATTTCAATCGGAGCTTTTTTTGCAGCCAACAACCTGATGCCGCTGGCTTACAAAAACATTTTTGCATTGCGGGATGATATTTCCCGGACAAAAGAGGAAATACGCATCCCTACGGGGATTTTCTATAACGGCATTGACAATTACAGTCTTCGGGTAGAGGAAAGGGACGAAAAAACCGATATGCTGTACGATGTGATGGTATACAACCACAGTTCCCGCAGGGGAAACACCAGCGTGACCCTGGCCGATTCCGGAGCGTTGAGACTTACCGAGGATAAGAGAAATATCATTTTTACCCTATACAGCGGTGAGTCCTACGAAGAAGGAGACCGGCAGTCCTCGGCAGATACGTCTTTTGCCATGCAACGCATTAAATTTGAAAGACAGGATATTATCATTGAATTGACAAATTACGCCTTCCAGCGCCGGGACGGAGACAGGTTTGGGAATGATGTGATGGCCCAGGGCCTCAGCAGCCTGGCACACAGAAGGGATTCACTGGATTCACTGTATTCCATTGCACACAGCCAGTTCCTCAAGCGTATGCTCATTACCGGAGGACTTACCTACGCGCGCCAACTGGACACTGCCAACAAACAGGAATACAAAGGATATTTTCCCCTTGACACGCTCCCTTCCCTGGAAAACCATCCGCATTTTACAGATCTTATGAACAGAGCTCTCGGAAAGACAGACCAATTGTCCAACCAGGTGGATGCTTTTGTGGTGGAAGAATTCCAGATACACCTGCCGCTGAGAAGGACAAGAGTGGAATGGTACCGGAAATTTACCGTTGCTTTCGCCTGTTTCATCTTCTTTTTCATAGGCGCCCCGCTGGGCGCCATTATCCGTAAAGGCGGGCTGGGCACTCCCGTAATCGTGTCAATGTTATTCTTTGTTGTTTATTATGTTATTGACATTTCGGGGAAAAAACTGGCTACAGACGGTTCTGTCTCGGCGGCCATGGGGACCATGATCTCTGCGTTGGTATTGTTACCCATTGGCGTTTTTCTCACCTACAAGGCCACCACAGACTCGGCATTATTCAATAAAGATGCGTATCTTGTTTTTTTGAAAAAGATCAAAAAACACCTACCCTTTGGCCATGACAAACGTAAAAAACAAACCTGAAATCGTATTTATGGGAACACCCGGCTTTGCAGCAGGGATTCTTTCCATGCTTGCCGGGCAGGGATATTTCATTAAAGGGGTTGTTACCGTTCCCGACAAACCTGCCGGAAGAGGCATGACAGCCCGTTCGTCGGCAGTAAAAACCACAGCTGTAGAACTTGGAATCCCGGTTCTGCAGCCGGAGTCTTTGAAGGACACTGTTTTTCTGGAAACGCTCAGGCAATGGAACGCCCCGGTTTTCGTGGTTGTGGCCTTCCGCATGTTACCTCGCTGTGTCTGGGAAATACCTTCCTGCGGCTGTTTTAACCTGCATACATCGTTGTTGCCGCAATACAGGGGCGCCGCCCCCATTAACCATGTTTTGATAAACGGGGAACAGGAAACCGGGCTGACTACTTTCCTCATAGATGATCACATGGATACCGGGGCCATTCTTTTGCAGGAACCTGTCACCATTGATCCGGAAGATGATGCGGGGTCGCTGCACGACAAACTGATGACTGCCGGGGGACCATTGATTGCCACAACAATAGATGGTTTGTGGACCGGGTCCCTGAAAGCCACTCCTCAACAGCTGGTTTCCAAAAACGATCTGAAAACGGCACCAAAAATTACACGTGATACCTGCCGGATCGACTGGTCTCTGGATCCTGTCCGTATAACGAATCTTGTCCGCGGACTAAGTCCTGTTCCCGCCGCCTACGCTACCCTTAAAAACGGGGATGTGGTTCAGGACGTAAAAATATTCAGGGCCGGGGCAGAATGGTTGCCCCACCGGGAAAAGCCCGGCAGTATTGTCACAGACGGGAAAAAAACGTTAAAAGTAGCATGCAATAAAGGCTTTGTACATATACTGGAATTACAGACCCCCGGAAAAAAACACTTGAAAACACCTGCTTTCCTGGCCGGATTCAGAAATTCAGATAACGCAATTTTTCAATAGCATGACAGACCGGGCAGTCATACTTGCACAGGGAGCTTATCCTTTTCATCCGTATCCCCTGCGGATATTACACCAGGCAAAGATGCTCGTCTGTACCGATGGCGCCGTAAATAACCTCAGGAGCAGAGATCCTGATATCATCGTGGGAGATCTGGATTCATTGTCGTATCCCATGAAAAAGAGGTATGCATCCCGTTTGGTCAGAAATACGGACCAAAACACAAACGACCTTACCAAGGCAGTGCAATACTGTCATGAAAAAGGGATCCGCCATATCACCATTCTGGGGGCTACCGGGCTGAGGGAAGACCATATGCTGGGAAATATTTCACTGCTGGGAGATTATGCCCAAATGATGGATAAAGTGCAAATGGTTACCGATTACGGCACTTTTTGGGCTTATACTGACAAAACACCTGAGGCAGACGGGTTTGTGCGTTTTTCCATACCTTGTATCAAAGACAATCCCGTTTCTTTTTTTGGACTGGACCCTGCCTTGAAACTACAAGTCAAGGGGGTGCAATATTCCGTAGAAAACGTGGTTTTTGACTCTTTTTGGAAAGCGACTCTTAATATTTGTACCGCCAACCGGCTGGAAGTACATTTCCGGAACGGCCCCCTGTTGATCTACATGACACATCCTACTGTCTTTCCGGAAGACCGGGGCATTTGGGAAGAATAACCGATTTCCGGCTTACCGCGTAAGAGCCGAATATTCCCAAAGCGCCACCTGATATGTTTCCGGTAACATTTCCCCTGGGACCGGAGAAAAGTGGAAAATGCTGGTTCTTCTCAATTTTGGCTTCCTGTAAAAACCGGTAGTATTCTTGACTGAGCGTTTGCAATTCAACAGTTAGTACGTCCCCGGAATACAAATCATATGTTTCTCCATTGTCCCACACCAATGATTCAGTAATGATCCATTCCGGTATGGGATAACGAATGTACGATCCGTCCTGGGAGTAATCGTTCAGTGAATGGATGTAATACCTTAATATCCTGTTGCTGTACAGTTCGTTATTGATCCACAAGGCGGCCCCGTAATAATCATCTCCGGGAGTATCCTGGAATCCGGCCAGCAATACAAAAGGAACGTCAACCTCTCCCGGGACCAGCGATCTCACTGACAACGATTCCAACACGTGAATATAAGGCACCGTCGTAGTGGCTGAGTAATATTCCTGCTGCCCGTCCCCGTCGTAATCTATCCACACTTCCAGCATGTAAGTTTCTCCCTCGACGGCTGCAAAATTTTCTCCCGTGGTATAGATCCCTGGGGCATCCCTGGTTAATTCCTTCGCGTTGAGCACCACCTTTGCAGCATCTATGTTTTCCGGCAATTCCGTGCCAAAATACGGGGCTGTGGAAGAAATCTCAATGATCTGGTATCCTGGTTCGGTGGAGAGCGTTCCCGTGATCACCAACCGGGATTCCATGTCATCCCCTTTCAGCTCTATAGGCTCGGAACAACCTGTTGCTCCACCCAGGATGACCAGAAGAATAACAGCTGTATGTATGATCTTAATGTGTCTCATTTTTCTAAAAACTGAAATTCCAGGTTATGGACGGAACGACACTAAACAGGTATGTCATTTCCAGGTATTGTTCCCCCTTAGGGTTCATGCGAAAATTGATCGCCCACGGGTTTTTTCTCCCGTATAGGTTGTACACGGAAATATTCAGGGAATGCTTCCACCGCCTGTTCATGTTTCCCAGCCTGATGGTCAACGAAGCATCCATTCGGTGATAATCTGACATGCGGTAAGAATTTCTTTCCGTATATACCGGAATCAGTTCATTATAGAACCAGTAACGTCCTTCCGGCAAAGTAACGGGCTGACCGGTTGCATAGATCCAGTTTAGTGAAGCCTCTAGGCGTGGCGAAATGTCATAAAACAGAACTACATTGATATTATGGGGGCGGTCAGAGGGAGAACGGTATTTCTGCCCGTTATTTACACCGGGAATGGTCCGGAAAGAACGGGACCAGGTATAACTGACCCAGCCCGTCAGAGCCCCTTTGTTCCTTCTGAGAAGAAATTCGGCACCGTAACTCTTCCCGGTTCCAAAACGCAATTCCGTTTCTATTTTGTCGTACAATAACAAGTTTGGGTGATCTTTAAAATCCAGCACATTGTCCAGGTCTTTATAAAACAGTTCTACGGAAGCTTCATAATCTTTCCTGAACAGGGTGGCAAAAACCCCCGCTGAAACCTGATGCGATGATTGCGGCTTTATACAGGGACTGGACGGAATCCATATCTCCATAGGAGACCCGGCTGAGGAAAACGAAAGCAAATGAACATACTGGAGTGTGCGTGCGTAAGAGGCTTTAACTGCAATATTGGGAGTCGCCAGGTAAGAGATACCCAAACGCGGTTCCAAACCGTATTCATGATGAAAAAAGTCTCCCGAAGGAATATCCACCCCTTCTTCTTCAATAAGGTTGTAGTTCTCATCCACTCTGTATAAAGTTGTAGGACCTGCATTATCAAACCGGTTCAGCCGTAAGCCGTAACGCAATTCCATTCTTTTGTTGAACAGCTTGTGCTCATTGGAAAAAAACAACACATTAACAAATCCCTGGCGTCGGGACATGGTAATATCCTGTTCTATCCGGACCCCGCTTTCCAGTTCTCCGATACCTATAGCTTTACCCGGCTGGTACCATTGAAAATTAGATGTATAGCCAAATTCAAAAAGGTGCCCGGCAGCAGGCATGTACGTGAAATCAAGACGCATTCCGGCATCCTGTATCCGGGAGACCCACTCCATTTTCATTTCGTTGGTGCTGCCTTTAAAGTCGTAATCATAATTGGTATAAGTCGCATGCAGTTTCATGAAAAAACGATCGGAAAACGTATGGTTCCAGTTTATTGCCGCTACCGAATTCCCGAATTTGACACCCATGTCGGAAATCGCGAACTTGTCCCGTCCGTTGTATAATGTCAGGTAAACGTAATTGTTGTCATTTATCCGCCAACGCACCCTGCCATTTAGATCATAAAAATGTATGGTAGCATTTTTGACCAATTCATTTTTTGCCAGAGGCAGAAAAAGATCCGCATAGGTCCGTCTTCCAGCCGCCAGGTATGTCAGCCTGTCTCCAGCGATGCTGCCTTGTATGGCTATTTTACTGGATATCAATCCAATACCACCGTTAACGGAAAAACGCCCGGCTCCATCGGCCGGTATTACATCCAATAAGGACGACAGACGTCCGCCAAAACGGGCCGGGATATCTCCTTTGTACAAGGTCATATCACTGACGGCATCGGAATTGAAAATAGAGAAAAAGCCCAGCATATGGGACACATTGTACAACGTTGCATTATCAAACAAGATCATGTTCTGGTCCGGACTCCCTCCCCGGACATGAAACCCGCTGCTCCCTTCAGAGGCCGCCTGTACTCCGGGTAACATCTGCACTACTTTTAAAAGGTCCACTTCTCCGAATAGCGTGGGAACCCGCCGGATGACTTCTGCATCTATTCGTTCTATGCTCATTTCTGCACTGCGGAGTCTTGTTCCGGCACTTTCAGCAAAAACGGTAACGCTTTCCAGGTAATAGGACAATGGTGCCAGAAAGAACACGGTGTCCTTGTTCCTGTCAAGCATCATTTCGTGTACCTGTGTTTCGTAACCGATATAGGAAACTTCCAGTTTCACGGGGCCTTCAGGAAGGTTCAAAACAAAATAGCCACGCGCATCTGTCAATGTCCAGGTATTATTTCCATCCAATACCCTGACAACGGCTCCCGTAAGCATTTCTCCTTCATGCGAATCCAGAACCTTTCCGGACAGGGTATGCGTTGTCTGTGCATGCAACGCGGTTGCCGGCAACATCAATCCCAGAAAGATCTCTAATACTATGCCTATAACAGTAATATGTTGCTTCATTTATCCTGAATACGTACATAAAAAGGAGAACATACGCGTCCTCCTTTTTCTAACCCGATTTGCATCAGGCTGATGTTGTAACCTTGGCTACAGTTCAATACTGGGGCGGAACTTAACAACTTTTTTTGCTTTGATTTTAATGGTAGCCCCGGTACGAGGATTACGTCCTGTCCTTTCGCCCCTGTGTCCTACAACAAATGAGCCAAACCCCACAAGAGTAACTCTTTCACCCTTTTTCATTGCTTTGGTCGTGGTAGCAAGAAAAGCGTCCAGCGCTTTTTTTGAATCAACTTTTGAAAGTCCGGATTCTGCAGCCATTGCGGCAATAAGATCTGCTTTGTTCATAATAGTAAATATTAGGTTAAATGAATTTTTACAATGTAGTTGCCACAAATCTAACACTTTTTTATTTTGTTTCCAATAGTTTGCAGCAATTCAGCCCTTTGTTTATCCAGATTTTTAATAAATTTCTCATAAGATCCGGACCGGGGAAAAAGGGGCTTGTGTGCCAAAGAAGTATTAAGCTTCTCCATTTCTCTGACAAGTGCCATGGTTTCCTGATCTGCAGCAGCTTCCAGAAAACGTTCCCGAATATATGCAATAGCCTCCTGCGTAAGGTGGCAGCGGTCGGTGGCATAAAACCTGTAATCACGCAATTCGTCCATTATCAGTTCATAAGATGGAAAATACCATATACCGGAAAATCTTTCCTGCAATCGTTTTATGGCAAGATGAAGCGAAGCCTTGCTCAATTGGTTGCCGTGCGCCCCGTTGGCCAGGTGACGTATGGGGCTGACGGTCATGATCCATGTTTTATCCCTGTTCCGTTCAATAACAGGTGCCAACATTTCAAAAATATCCAATGGTTCCAGAAAAACTCGGTCAAACAGACGGGCCGGCATTTTGTGGCAATTTGCCACTACTCCACCGTTGTATTTGTAAACCCAGGCTGTCCCCAATGTAATAATAACAATACCTGCCGCTTTGAAAAAATCCGCCGCTTTTTTCAGACAAACATTGGCATGATCCAGAAATGCCTCCGGATTTTCCCGGGAAAATGAAGTATGATGGGACAGGGAGCCGAAGGCTTCATAAGGGAATTGCATTACATCTTCGGAAGTAAAGAATCCCGGATTTTCCAGACGCTCCAGTGCGGAAGCAATGGAAGCAGGGTTGAACAACGGTCCAAAAGCATCTTCAGCTACCTGGAAATGCAGCTCCCTCATCTGCTGTGCCATTTCCTGTGCAAAACAGGATCCCGCGAACAGGAATCGTGTTGCGTAAGAAAACGGGGGTTGTAGAGATTCTGTTGTGATTTTTGTTTGCCATTCCATATGCGCAAAGTTAGCATTTTGTTTATCTTTGCGTTGTTACTCCAAAAACCATCCTTGTGAAAAAAATTCTATTCCTTCTGTTCTGTATGGTGTTATCGGTAAATGTCATGCAGGCACAAAACGATTCCACTCTCGTGGTTCAGTCCGGCACAGAAATCCTGGAAGCTGAGAATCCCTACCAGGGTATCCTGGAAAGTCGTCAATTCGTCTTCAACATTAAATCCATACTTAGGGGTTTGCTGGGTATTTTTTCCTTGTTGTTAATCGCCTGGCTTTTCAGCACTGACAGGCGCCATGTCAGCTGGCGCACCGTGGGAATAGCCCTTGCCCTGCAATTGCTCATTGCTATAGGGATCTTATCCGTACCTGCCGTACAGATGGTTTTTGATGTCTTCGGAAGGGCTTTCGTAAAAGTTCTGGACTGGACAAGAGCAGGATCTGAGTTTCTGTTCGGCTCGCTGATGGACCAAAGCCGGTTCGGCTACGTTTTTGCCTTCCAGATCCTGCCCACTATCATCTTTTTCTCGGCACTTACCTCCCTGCTTTTTTACTGGGGAATCATCCAGAAAGTGGTTTGGGTAATGGCCTGGGTCTTTACAAAACTCATGCGCCTGTCCGGTGCCGAGAGTCTTTCCACTGCCGGAAACATTTTCCTGGGACAGACTGAAGCTCCGCTGCTGGTAAAGGCGTATATTCCTAAAATGACAAAGTCCGAGGTCATGCTCGTCATGACAGCGGGCATGAGCACTATGGCCGGCGGTGTACTGGCTGCTTACATAGGGATGTTGGGAGGCGGAGACCTTCAAATGAGCGTAGCCTTTGCCAAACACCTTCTTTCCGCCTCGGTCATGGCAGCACCCGGAGCCATAGCCATGGCCAAGATCCTGGTACCGCAGACCGAAGCCATCGACAACTCGGTAAGCGTTTCCAAGGAAAAAATGGGAAAAAACGCGTTGGATTCCATTGCCAACGGATCTATTGACGGTCTTAAACTGGCAGCTAACGTAGCGGCCATGTTACTGGTCTTTTATGCTTTGATAGCCGGAGCGAATTACATATTCGGGAAAGTAGGCCAATGGACCCATTTGAACAACCTGATTGCCAACTGGACCAACGGGATGTACGACAGCCTGTCCATGGAATGCATTCTTTCTTATCTTTTTGCTCCCGTGATCTGGTTAACCGGTGTTACCGGACAGGATCTTGCCCTGGTAGGCCGATTGCTGGGAGAGAAGCTTATAATGACAGAATTTGTAGGATACAGCAGCCTGGCAGAAATGATCCAGGCCGGTTCATTTGTCAGCACAAAATCACTAATCATTTCCACCTATGTTTTATGCGGTTTTGCCAATTTTGCCTCTGTCGGGATACAGATAGGCGGCATTGGGGGTATTGCTCCCAACCAAAGGCATTTACTGGCCAAATACGGTTTCAGGGCCCTGTTGGGCGCCACATTGGCCGGTTTGTTGTCGGCTTCCATGATCGGGATGTTCCTGTAGCATTTACAACGTAGCAATGATCCACGCAAGGTACGCGGCATAGACTGCCAGCAGGATGATTCCGTGCGTTCTCTTAAGCGTGTGTTTTTTGCCGGTTCCCACAAAAACCAGTAACAACAGACTTCCTGCTGCCGCTACGGCTGCATCTGCCATCAGGTTCGGATACATAGGAAGCGGCCTGATTAGGGCACTTACGCCCAATACCAGGAAAACATTGAATATATTGGATCCGATGATGTTTCCTACGGCAATATCAGCGCTCTTTTTATAGGCGGCGGCCACGGAAGTGGCCAACTCGGGAAGTGATGTTCCCAAAGCCACTATCGTCACCCCCACCACAGCCTGGCTTACACCCCACGAAACAGCCAGGTTTACCGCGGAACGGACAATTATCTCGGCCCCAAGGGTCAGTCCTACCAGTCCGCCAAGCACGAAAAGCACCGCTTTGGCAATGCCCATGGGCCGGTAATTTTCATCTGCCACAGGCGCCTCCCCTTTTTTTGCAAGGTAAAAGACATAAAGCATAAATGCAATGAAGCACACAAGGAAAAACACCCCGTCCAGACGGGATATTCCCGTCACCGGAGAAAAGATCAAACCGCTCCCCAGTACAAGCACCGCCACTGCCGCGAACAAACTCAGCGGGATCTCCACACGAATGGTAGAACGTTGTGTCAACAAAGGAAAAAATAAAGCAGAAAGGCCGAGTATGACGTACGTGTTTATGGAATTGCTTCCCAGAACATTGGTCAAGGCAATTTCATTGCTGCCTTCGATAGCCGCCACCACATTAACTACCAGTTCCGGGGTGGAAGTGCCAAAAGCAACCACTGTCAATCCAATCACCAGGTTAGATATTTTAAATTTGGCAGCCAGTCCGGTCGCCCCGTTTATAAGAAAATTGGCTCCTGCAGTTAATAAAACAAAACCTGCAACAATCAATAAATAATCCATCTCACTTCAACAATTTTGCTTTCAGATTTTTTAACATGTCATCTGCCATGGCATCGATATCCCATTTAGGATTCCAGCCCCATTCTTCACGTGCACAGGAATCGTCCATATAATTGGGCCAGGAATCAGCTATAGCCTGCTTTACCGGATCTGGCTGGTAATCCATCCGAAAACCCGAAATTCGCCTGCGGATGACTTCAAACAGTTCCCTGGGGCAGAAGCTCATAGCCGTAATGTTAAAGCTGTTCCGGTGCACCAATCGTTCCGGATCTGCCTCAATAAGGCTGCTGCATGCCTGCAGGGCATCCGGCATATACATCATATCCATATAAGAGTTATGAGAAATAGGACAGGTAAAGGACTCCCCTTTTACTGCCGCGTAAAATACCTCAACGGCATAGTCTGTTGTACCCCCTCCGGGAAGCGTTCCGTGAGAAATGATGCCCGGGAAACGAACACTACGTGTATCTACTCCAAACCTGGAAAAATAATAATCTGACAGAAGTTCGCCGGATACTTTACAAACTCCGTATATGGTATTCGGTCTCATTATGGTATCCTGAGGCGTTCCGTTTGAAGGAGTGTTGTTCCCGAAAGCTCCAATGGAACTGGGGGTAAAAACACCGCATCCGTATTCCCTGGCCAGTTCCAGGCTGTTGAGCAGGGCGCCCATATTGATGTGCCATGCCGTCTGTGGATTCTTTTCGCCTGTTGCCGAAAGTACGGCCACCAGGTTGAAGATCCAGTCTGGCCTGTATTTTTTTATTACTTCTGCATAAGCTGCTGTATCCAAAGCGTTCAGACATTCAACACGAACTCTTTCCGATAATTTGCTGCACACTTCAGGACGTAATTCGGCGGCAATTACACGGTCTTCCCCGTAAATAGCCTGCATATGCGGAATCAGCTCCGATCCTATCTGCCCTCCGGCTCCTACAATTAAAATAGTTTTACTCATATAAATCTCAGGTTTTATATCCTTATTTTGGAGCCAGGCGATACAATACCAATGCGATCATAGCATACAGCACGTTGGGTATCCATAAAGCTATGGCCGGCGGCAACGTGTCGGCATGTACGAACATTTCCGAAAACCTCAGGAATAGAATGTAGGAAAAACTCAAAGCGATCCCGATCCCGATATTCAAGCCTATACCTCCCCTTCTTTTACGGGAGGACAAGGCCACTCCCATGATTGTAAGAATAAACGAGGAAAACGGGATGGCCAGCCTTGAATTTTTTTGTATCAGGGCAAATTTAATATTCGTGTCTCCCCTCATTCTGAGTGTTTCTATAAAGCGGTTCAGCTGGCTGAGATTGAACTGTTCCACGGACTCCTTACGACGGACCAGATCCGCCCCCGTAATGTTTATCAGGGTATCCAGCTGCCTGCCCCAGGTTACTTTATGTGCTGTGTCCGAAAAACGGCGGATATTGTATTCATTCAGGCGCCATTTACCGGAAGTGGAATCCCATCGGGCGGTTTCTGCTGAAAGTTTTGAGATCAGCGCGTTACCCCGGAAGGTTTCCAGTGTAAAGCGAATGGCCGTAGAGTTCCATGTATTGTAGGATTCAATATAAACATATGAACCGGGTTCCACCTGGTAATGAATATTGCGGTTGTATTCCGTCCTTGTTTTCAAGTAGTGTTCTTCAAATGCCAGACGGTTCTTGTTGGCAGGTGGTATAACAAACCAGTTCAATGCCAGTGAGAGAATGGCGATGAACAAAGCAGACAAAATATACGGATACATGATCCTGTTGAAACTGATACCCCCGCTGAGCATGGCAATGATTTCGCTGTGTCCGGCCAGTTTGGAGGTGAAGAAAATCACGGAAATAAAGACGAACAACGGGGAAAACATATTCATGAAATACGGGATGAAATTCATGTAATAATCTACCACAACGGCTCTAAGAGGCGCTTCTTTGTCTACAAAATCGTCAATCTTTTCACTGATGTCAAATATGATAACGATGCCAATAATTATAAGAATAGCAAAAAAATACGTGCCTATAAATTTCCGTATTATATACCAGTCAAGCGTGGTAATATGGAAATTGTACGGTCGTCTGTTGTTTTTATTCCTTTGCATTACAGCCTCGTTTCCATACGTTTAACCATTTGATTCTTCCAGGAGACAAAATCCCCGTTTACTATATGTTCAGCAGCTTCCTTAACCAGTTGCAAATAAAACGCCAGGTTATGCAGACTGGCTATCTGCGGCCCCAGCATTTCACCTGCAACAAACAGATGTCTTAAATAGGCACGTGAATAGGTCCGGTCTACAAAGGAGGTTCCCTTTTCATCAACGGGAGAAAGGTCGTCTGCCCATTTCCGGTTTTTGATATTCAAAATACCGTCCCGGGTAAATAACATGCCGTTACGGCCGTTTCTTGTAGGCATGACACAATCAAACATATCAATTCCCCGGGCGATCCCTTCCAGAATATTGGCAGGGGTCCCCACCCCCATTAAATAACGGGGTTTGTCTTCAGGCAGGTACGGGTGTATGGTTTCAATCATCTGATACATAACCTCGGCCGGTTCCCCTACGGAAAGTCCCCCGACAGCATATCCTTCGGCTTCCAGTGAGGCAGCATGTTCAGCTGCCTGTTTCCTCAACCCGGGATACGTACATCCCTGTACAATAGGGAAAAAAGCCTGGCTATAACCGTACAGTTCTTCGGTTTTGTTAAAATGCGCCATACCCCTTTCCAGCCATTGTTGTGTTAAAAACATAGAATCGCGGGCATAGTCATATGTGGCATCTCCGGGTGTACATTCATCCAATGCCATGATAATATCGGCTCCTATTTCTCGTTGAATATCCACTGCTTTTTCCGGGGAAAAAAAATGCCGGGACCCGTCAATATGTGATTGAAAGTAATACCCTTCCGGCGTAAGCTTGCGTTTTGCAGCCAGGGAAAAAACCTGGTACCCCCCGCTATCGGTCAAAACAGGCTTATCCCAACTGCAAAATTTATGGAACCCGCCTGCTTTCCTAATGACATCTGTGCCTGGGCGTAAGTATAAGTGATAGGTATTCCCCAGTATGATCTGTGCTTTGGCATCTTCAGCCAGATCTTTGTGAAAAAGCCCTTTCACCGTAGCCAGAGTCCCTACGGGCATGAAAACGGGCGTATTTATCTCTCCGTGATCAGTTTTAATCTTGCCGGTTCGTGCGGCACTTTCCCGGTCGCTGTTCTCTACAGTGAAATTCATCTTACAAAGATAGGTCTTCCTGCATAAAAAAAATGTTCCCGGAAAAATTTCCCGGGAACATTTTCTGATCATCTGCTTACTCCTTTTCCGTTTCGGCAGCAGTTTCTTCTGTTTTTTCTTCCGTCACGGCTTCTTCAACCGGTTCTTCTGCAGGCTTTTCTGCAGACTTTTCTGCAGGCTTTTCTACAGGGGCTTGTGTTTCGGTTTTAGTTTTAGCAGTTTTTGACCTACCGCGACGTGTCGTTTTCTTCACTTCTTTTTTGGTTGATCCGGCAAGAGCCGTTTCATTGAAGTCTACCAGTTCTATCATGGCCATATCGGCTGCGTCTCCGGCACGAAAACCTGTTTTAAGAATACGTGTATACCCTCCGGGGCGATCGGCGATCTTGGGAGCTACCACCCGAAAAAGTTCACTAACTGCGTTTTTATCTTTCAGATAGGAAAACACGGTACGGCGTGAATGGGTTGTGTCCAGCTTGGATTTGGTAATCAGCGGTTCCACGTATACGCGCAATGCTTTGGCTTTTGCTTCAGTAGTTTCTATGCGCTTATGAAGTATGAGGGACGAAGCCATATTGGCCAGCATGGCCTTACGGTGACCTGTTTTACGTCCCAGGTGATTAAATGTCTTTCTGTGTCTCATGTTTCTTTACTTTCTTTTCAATGTTGTACTTGGTAACGTCTATTCCAAAAGAGAGATCCAGACGCTCCATAAGCATATCAATTTCAGTCAGCGATTTTTTCCCGAAGTTGCGGAATTTCATCAATTCGTGGCGGGGCACCGAAACCAGGTCAGCAAATGTTTCAATCTCGGCAGCTTTCAGGCAATTCAGTGCTCTAACGGAAAGTTCCATGTCTGAGAGTTTGGTTAGCAAAAGCTGACGCATCCGCAAAGATTCTTCATCCAGTTCAGAACTGACATCTTCCTGTGGAAGCTCCAGGCTGATCCGCTCATCAGAGAAGAGCATAAAGTGGTGGATCAGTATCTTGGCGGCTTCTTTCAGCGCGTCTTTGGGATGAATGGACCCGTCGGTGGTAACTTCAATGTTCAGTTTTTCGTAGTCGGTTTTTTGTTCCACCCTCCAATAATCCATAGAATAATTCACATTCTTGATGGGAGTATAAATGGCATCCATGGCTATTAACCCGAACGGCGCATTTTCAATCCGGTTTTCTTCGGCAGGGACATATCCGCGTCCTTTCCCGATATGAAATTCCATGCTAAGTGAAACCGAAGGATCCATGTTACAGATTACAAAATCCGGGTTGAGCACCTTGAAAGAAGTAAGCTGCCTGGAAATTTCACTTGCAGAAAAAATTTCTTTTCCCTTAACAGTCACTCTGACCGTTTCTTCATCCACGTCTTCGATCATTCTTTTGAACCGCACCTGCTTCAGATTGAGGATGATATCCACTACATTTTCCATCACTCCGGGGATGGTTGCAAATTCGTGTTCCACTCCGTCTATCCTGACGTATGTCAGTGCGTATCCTTCCAATGAGGATAACAGTATCCTGCGTAACGCATTTCCGATGGTCGTGGCGTATCCGGGTTCCAGGGGACGGAACTCAAAACGTCCGAATGTGTCGGTTGCTTCCAGCATGATTACTTTATCGGGTTTTTGAAATGCTAAAATGGCCATTGTAGAAATTTAAAAATGTTACTTGGAGTACAACTCCACGATTAATTGCTCATTGATAGTTTCAGGAATCTCTGTCCTATCCGGGAAGTTCAAAAACTTACCTGAAACGGAAGCGGCATCCCATTCTATCCAGGGATATTTGCTGACAGAACGGGAGATGTTCTCCTGAACAACTTCCAGGTTTTTGGAACGTTCTCTGACAGCTACTATGGCACCGGGACGGAGAAGGGCTGAAGGTATATTACATACCTTTCCATCTACCGTTATATGACGGTGAGTGACCAATTGGCGTGCTGCCGGTCTGGAAGGAGCTATTCCCATACGGAATACGATGTTATCCAAACGGCTCTCCAGTAAAAGCAACAGGTTTTCACCTTTACGGCCTTTCATGGAAGAAGCCTTTGTAAACAGGTTGTGGAACTGGCGTTCCAGAATACCGTAAGTATATTTAACTTTTTGTTTTTCTTTAAGCTGAATACCGTATTCCGATGTTTTTTTACGTTTTTTCATCATCCCGTGTTGTCCGGGAGGATAATTCTTACGTTCGTAATTTTTATCAGGACCGTAAATCGGCTCACCGAATTTACGGGCTATTTTTGTTTTTGGGCCTGTATATCTTGCCATCTTCTTTCTTTTTTATTGATCAACAATTATACCCTGCGACGTCCTTTGGGACGGCATCCGTTATGAGGGAGAGGGGTTACATCTACGATTTCCGTAATTTCTATACCGGCTCCGTGGATCGTACGAATGGCAGACTCACGGCCCGATCCGGGTCCTTTCACGTATGCCTTTACCTTGCGTAATCCCAGGTCATAAGCAACTTTGGCACAATCGGCGGCAGCTGTCTGGGCAGCATATGGGGTGTTTTTCTTGGAACCCCGGAATCCCATTTTTCCGGCTGAAGACCAACTGATAACCTGTCCTTCACCGTTAGCCAGGGTCACGATCACATTGTTGAATGTCGAAGATATGTGGGCTTGTCCGTAAGCATCCACCTTGACCACTTTCTTCTTATTGGAAGTATTTGATTTTTTTGCCATAATCTCAGTTGTTATTTGGTTGCTTTCTTCTTGTTGGCCACCGTTTTCTTGCGTCCTTTACGTGTACGTGCATTGTTTTTGGTGGTCTGACCGCGTACCGGCAATCCAATACGATGACGGATGCCCCTGTAGCAACCGATATCCATCAACCTTTTGATATTCATTTGAACGGAAGAACGAAGTTCTCCTTCAATTTTATACTCTTCCGTGATAAGCGAACGGATGGCTGCGATCTGATCGTCATTCCATTCCTTCACTTTTGTGTCAAAATCGATCCCCGCCTTGCCCAGGATCTCCCGGGCAGAGCTGCGACCGATCCCGTAGATATAGGTCAGTCCTATTTCTCCGCGTTTATTATTGGGTAAGTCTACTCCGGCTATACGTGCCATAATTTATAATACTTTTTTATTTTACTGGTTTTTATCCCTGGCGCATTTTGAACTTGGGGTTCTTTTTGCAAATCACATACAAACGTCCTTTACGTCTTACGATTTTACAATCTTCACTGCGCTTTTTTACGGATGCTTTTACTTTCATTGTAGTAATCTTTAAACATAATTACTTATACCTAAAGGTTATGCGGCCTTTAGTAAGATCATAGGGAGACATTTCCACCCGAACCCTGTCGCCGGGCAGGATACGGATGTAGTGCATCCTCATCTTTCCCGAAATGTGGGCAATTATCACATGTCCGTTGTCCAGTTCCACACGGAACATGGCATTGGACAATGCTTCAATAATTACACCTTCTTTTTCAATTGCAGATTGTTTGGGCATTTGTGTTAATCCTTTATAATCTCTTTCTTTTTATATGGTTTCACCTTCTATGAAGGCAAATGTTGACAGAAGTTCTGCCTTGTTTTTATGAATGACAACCGTCAGTTCGTAATGGGCCGAATTCCTGTTATCTGCTGTTCTTAGTGTCCAACCGTCTCTTTCCAGGTAAACGCCTCTTCCTCCCTGGTTAATCATAGGTTCTATGCATATCACCATTCCTTCTTCCAGGTGTTTCCCCTGACCGGGCCTGCCGTAATTCGGCACATCCGGTTTTTCATGAAGGTGGCGGCCAATGCCGTGACCTACCATTTCCCTTACCACTGAAAATCCCCGTTCTTCCACATAAGTCTGAACTGCAGCACCGATATCGCCAGTGCGATTACCGGTAACGGCTTTCTCAATACCCTTGAAAAGTGATTCCCGGGTGGTGCGCATAAGCAGTTCAGCCGCTTCGGAAACTTGTCCTACACCAAAAGTGTAGGCCGAGTCCCCAAAAAACCCCTTATACTTTGTCCCGCAATCCACAGAAACTATGTCTCCTTCCTTCAACAGGTAATCCCCGGGAAAACCGTGGACCACTACCGAATTAACAGAAACACAGAGGGTAAATGGAAAACCGTTATATCCGAGAAAAGCGGGAACAGCTCCGTGATCACGAATGAAAGACTCGGCAATTGCATTGAGATGACCGGTGGTCACCCCGGGGGCAATATGCTTTCCTACTTCCGCAAGTGTTTTGGAAACCAGCATCCCATTTTCGCGCATAAGCGCGATCTCTTCTTCGGTTTTCGTAATAATCATTAAACAAAGAACAATTTAAATCTCTACATATTGGAACGGCCTTTCAGCCTTCCCGTCTTCATCAATCCGTCATAGTGACGCATCAGAAGATGACTTTCTATCTGTTGCAAAGTATCCAGTATAACACCTACAAGAATCAACAGCGATGTTCCTCCGTAGAACTGGGCAAACTGCATGTTCACCCCCATCATCTGCGCAAAAACAGGCATGATCGCCACAAATCCCAAAAATATGGAACCGGGCAGGGTGATACGGGACATTATAGTGTCAATGTACTCGGCTGTTTTCTTTCCGGGTTTAACACCGGGAATAAAACCTCCGTTCTTTTTCATATCGTCCGCCATATTGGTGGGATTGACCGTTACGGCTGTATAAAAATACGTAAAGGCTACCACCAGAATGAAGAACACAAAATTATACCAAAATCCCTGCGTGTTGCTCATTACGGCCGCAAAGCCGCGGGTGGCGTCAAAACTGGCAAAGATCATGGGAAACAACACCAGTGCCTGTGCAAAAATGATAGGCATAACTCCGGCAGCATTGATCTTCAAGGGAATGTACTGACGTACGCCGCCGTATTGCTTGTTGCCCACAATGCGTTTTGCATATTGGACAGGTATCTTGCGGACACCCTGTACCAATGCTATGGAAGCTATAAAGATAAAGAATAATACGATCAGTTCAACAACCAGCATGAGGATACCCCCGGATGATTGAGACCAACGGTCCCCGGCCTCGGCAACAAATGCGAAAGGCAGGCGGGCTACGATCCCGACCATAATGATCAGGGAAATACCGTTACCCAGTCCGCGATCCGTAATCCTTTCACCAAGCCACATAATGAACATGGTCCCGCCTATGAGTACTACCGTGGCAAAAAGATTGAACGAAAATCCGCTCAGCAGGAATGCCGATTCAGGAAGCTGTGCATGTAAATTAGTCAGATACATCGGCCCCTGCAGTACAAGGATCAGTATGGTCAGGTAGCGGGTCCACTGGTTCATTTTCCTTCGACCGCTTTCTCCTTCCCTCTGCATCCTCTGGAAATACGGTATCATAATACCCAGAAGCTGGATTACGATGGAAGCCGAGATGTAGGGCATAACGCCCAGGGCAAAAATGGATGCATTTCCGAACGCTCCGCCCGAAAACATGTTCAACAATCCCACCAGACCCCCGGAAGCCTGTGCCTGCAGGTTGCTCAACTGCATGGGATCTATCCCGGGCAAAACCACGAAGCTGCCCAGCCTGTAGATCAGCAGAAGCAATATCGTGTATACGATCCGCTTGCGCAGTTCTTCAATCTTGAAAATGTTTTGTATGGTTTCTATCAGTTTTTTCATTGGTCAGGCTTGTTCTGGGTTATTCAATGACAGCAACTTTCCCCTCTTTTGCCTCAATAGCTTCTTTTGCCTTTTTGGAAAAACCGTGCGCAGTAACGTTCAGTTTGACATTAAGTTCACCGTTCCCCAATATTTTAATAAGGTCGTTCCTGGACACCAGTCCGGCTTCGCGCAATGTGTCTGCGTTTATATCGGTAACGCCTGTTTTTTCATGTAACGCCTGTAAAGTGGAAAGGTTGATGGCCTTATACTCTACCCGGTTGATATTCCTGAATCCGAATTTCGGAAGACGACGCTGCAAAGGCATCTGCCCCCCCTCAAATCCGGGTTTGCGGGAATAGCCTGAACGTGACTGGGCTCCCTTGTGTCCGCGTGTAGAGGTGCCTCCTCTACCGGATCCCTCACCGCGTCCAATACGTTTTCTCTTGGAAACCGACCCTTCTGCGGGTTTTAAATTTGATAAGTTCATATTGTTTCCTCCTTTACTTTACTTCTTCAACAGACACCAAGTGACGTACTTTTTCCACCATACCCCGGATAACCGGAGTGGCTTCTTTTTCTACCGAATGGTTCATCCTGCGAATCCCCAGGGCAGCCAATGTGCCTATCTGGCGTTCTGTGGCGGAATTCTTACTTTTAATCTGTGTGATTTTCCAAATTTCCATAATCCTTCCTCCTTATCCGTTAAAGACTTTATCCATTTTAATGCCGCGTACGCCGGCCACCTGGTATGCATCACGCATTTCCATAAGGGCATGTACGGTTGCCTTGACCAGGTTGTGAGGATTGGAAGACCCTTTGGACTTCGCCAGTACATCATGTACTCCCACCGATTCAAAAACAGCGCGCATAGCACCCCCCGCAATAACGCCCGATCCGGGTGCGGCAGGTTTCATAAATACGCGTGCTCCTCCGAACTTGGATTCCATTTCGTGGGGAATCGTTTCCCTGTTCAAAGGAATGCGGTAAAGATTCTTCTTTGCATCCTCAATACCTTTTGATATGGCCGAGGTTACCTCTCCCGCTTTTCCCAATCCGTATCCCACAACTCCTTTTTCATCACCAACAACGACAATGGCGGCGAAACTGAAATGACGCCCTCCCTTCGTTACTTTGGTAACACGCTGAATAGCCACCAGACGGTCTTTTAATTCAAGGTCCGTGGCTTTTACTTTTTTTGCTTTTATACTTGCCATATCCGTATTAGAATTTTAGACCACCTTCCCTGGCGGCATCTGCTATACTTTTTACCCTTCCGTGATAGAGGTATCCTCCACGGTCAAATGATACTGTGGTGATGCCTTTTTCCAGAGCCCTTTCTGCAGCCAGTTTGCCTACAAGTGCGGATATCTGGACGGGATTCTTTCCTTTGAGTGCTTCAACCAGGGAAGCGTCTTTGGAAGAAGCCTGCACCAAAGTTATGCCCCTGGTGTCGTCTATCATCTGTACATATATCTGTTTATTACTCCTGTAAACGGCCATTCTGGGACGTTCTGGAGTTCCGGAGATCCGCTTGCGAATGCGGTATTTTATCCGTTGTCTTCTTGCTTGTTTTGTTAAAGCCATAATTTCATCTCCTACTATTTAGCTCCGGCCGATTTCCCGGCTTTACGGCGTATTTGTTCACCTACAAATTTAATACCCTTGCCCTTGTAAGGTTCGGGAACACGCAGTGACCGAATCTTGGCAGCGACTGTTCCCAGTAACTGCTTGTCATGACTCGTAAGTGTCAGGACGGGATTCGCGCCTTTCCGGGCAATTTCCACCGATGCTTTTATCTCCTTGGGTAACATGAAATGGATATCATGAGAATAACCCAGGTTGAATTCCAGCATTTGTCCTTTTGCCTCAACGCGGTAACCCACGCCGACCAATTCCTGCTTAGTGGTAAAACCTGTAGAAACGCCAACCACCATATTGTGGATCAGGGCACGGTACAAACCGTGCATTGACCGGTGGCGCGGCTGATCTGTAGGACGTTCCAGCTTAAGCTCAGTTCCCTCTATTGACACTTTGATGTCCGGATCTACTTTTTGTTGTAATTCTCCGAGAGGGCCTTTCACCGTCACCAAATTGCCCGAGCCTATGGTTACGCTCACGTCTTTTGGCAGGTTTACAGGGAGTTTTCCTATTCGTGACATATTGTTCTTTTCATTAATATACGTAACACATGATCTCACCACCTACGTTGAGCGTCCTGGCTTCCTTGTCGGTGATTATTCCTTTGGATGTGGATATGATAGCAACACCCAGTCCGTTCAGAACGCGGGGCATTTTATCCACACTCGCATAACGGCGCAAACCGGGACTGGAAACGCGGATAAGCTTTTTAATAGCCGGGCGTTTTGTCTCGGGATGGTACTTTAATGCGATCTTAATGGTGTTGGAGGGTGTTCCTTCCTCAATTTTATAACTGAGTATGTAACCCTTTTCGTGTAAAATACGGGTGAGTTCCGTTTTTACCTTTGATGCGGGTATTTCCACGACTTTGTGTCCTGCGGTCACCGCATTGCGAATCCTTGTCAGATAATCTGCTATTGGATCAGTCATAATAAAGGTTTTTAAATTTGTTTTCGGCAATAAATTGCCCGATATCCAATAAATAATATGTATGGCCGGCCCACAAAGGGCCTTTGTCTACCAGCTTGCTTTGCGTACGCCGGGGATCAAACCGTTACTTGCCATTTCGCGGAACTGAATGCGGGAAATTCCAAACTCACGCATGTATCCCTTGGGTCTGCCTGTAATGGAACAGCGATTGTGCAGGCGAACCGGGCTGGAGTTTTTGGGCAGCTTTGCCAAACCTTCCCAATCTCCCGCCTCTTTCAAAGCTTTCCTTTTTTCTGCATACCTGGCGCATAATCTGGCACGTTTGACCTCGCGCGCTTTCATTGACTCTTTTGCCATTTATTGTTGTTTTTTTATGTTTTTAAAAGGTAATCCGAATTCACGCAGCAGGGCATAAGCTTCTTCGTCTTTCCCGCTGGTTGTAACAAAGGTGATCTCAATTCCCAGTATCTTTGAGATTTTGTCAATATCTATCTCGGGGAAAATGATCTGCTCCCTGATGCCTAGCGTGTAATTTCCGCGTCCGTCAAATTTTTCAGCAATCCCTTTAAAATCCCTGATGCGGGGAAGTGCAATGGAGATCAGACGGTCCAAAAATTCATACATTTTTGCGGAACGTAAAGTAACCTTAACACCAATGGGCATTCCCCGGCGCAATTTAAAATTGGAAATGTCTTTACGTGAAAAAGTTTGTATCGCTTTCTGCCCGGCTATGAGTGTCAGTTCGTTCTGTGCTGTCTCAATAAGTTTTTTATCGGCAGTGGCAGAACCTACGCCTTCATTCAAAACGATTTTTTCCAGCCCGGGAACCTGCATAACTGAAGTATAGCCGAATTGTTTCATCAGCTTTGGCACAATTTCCTCTTTGTATTTTTTCTGCAGGGCGGGCACATAGTCTTTTACCACTACAGGTGCCGGTTGTTGTTTTTTTACTGCTTTTGCCATTACTTGATCTCCTCTCCCGATTTTTTAGCGTAACGTACCAGTTTACCCTTATCGTTCAGACGGCGTCCTATACGTGCAGGTCCTCCTTT
>JBAZDQ010000003.1:0-90392 GCA_041654355.1 Bacteroidales bacterium | reverse complement strand
GTAAAAGAAGCATAATATGGGACAAAAAACTAATCCTATCAGTAACCGTATAGGTATCATCCGTGGTTGGGATTCAAGCTGGTGCGGAAGTTATGCAGAACGATTGGCCGAAGATGCCAAGATCAGGGAGTACCTTACTACCCGCCTGGCAAAGGCTAGTTTATCACGCGTTGTGATTGAACGGACCCTGAAGCTCATTACTGTTACCATCCATACAGCCCGTCCCGGTATCATTATCGGAAAAGGCGGTCAGGAAGTGGAAAAACTGAAAGAGGAGCTTAAGAAAATTTCCAATAAAGAAGTACAGATCAATATCTTTGAGGTAAAACGCCCCGAGCTGGATGCAACCATTGTTGCCAGCAACATAGCCCGCCAGATTGAAGGTCGTGTTTCATACCGCCGTGCCATAAAAATGGCCATGGCTTCGACCATACGTATGGGAGCTGAAGGGATAAAGGTTTTGATAGGAGGTCGTCTGGGCGGTGCCGAAATGGCACGTCGCGAATTATTCAAAGAAGGCCGTACTCCTTTACATACATTTCGCGCAGATATAGATTATGCTCTGGCCGAGGCTCATACAAAAGTAGGCGTCCTGGGTATCAAAGTGTGGATTTGCAACGGAGAAGTATACGGGAAACGTGACCTTTCCCCCAATATAGGTACAGCCGCATCTGCTGCAGGAGCAGGCAATATGCCATCTGACAGGCGTGGAGCACGCGGTGGAAGAGACCGTCGCAGCGGAGATCGCAGGGATAGTCGTGGAGGAGACCGCAGGGATAATCGCGGGGGAGATCGCAGAGATAGTCGCGGGGGAGATCGCCGTGACGGAGGAAGAAGAGACAGAAGACCATAACTATACCGACAGAGAAATAAAGCACCTTTCGAGGTGCTTTTTTTTTGATTCTCTTTGATTAACTTTGTACTATGAAGATCGCATATTTATCTGTCTTTTATCCTTTTCGCGGGGGTATTGCCCAGTTCAACGCCAATCTTTACCGGGAACTGGAAAAATCACATCAGGTAAAAGCGTTTAACTTTAAAAGGCAATACCCTAAGGTTCTTTTCCCGGGGAAGACACAACGCATTCCCGAAGACGATCAGGCTGTTTTCATAGAAAGTACGCCGGTATTGGATTCCATCAATCCGTTTTCTTACGGCCGTACCGCAAAACAGATCCTTAAATACAAACCTGACCTGCTTCTATTGCGTTACTGGATGCCTTTTTTTGCTCCGTCTCTGGGCCGGGTTGCCCGTCAATTGAAGCATAAAGGATGCACGGTAGTATCCATTGTTGATAATTTGGTCCCGCATGAAAGAACTTTCATTGACAAAACCTTATCCCGCTGGTTTTTAAAGCAAAACCACGGGTGTATTGCCATGAGCAGGACAGTCCGGGATGATATTTTGTCACTGGCCCCGAAGATTCCCTATATTCTGAAAGCGCACCCTTTGTATGATCATTTTGGAGCCCCGGTGCCTGCGGCACAGGCAAAAAAACAACTCGGCCTGGATGCGGAACGAAAGACCTTGCTGTTTTTCGGCTTCATAAGGGATTATAAAGGCCTGGATCTGCTGCTGGAAGCTTTCGCTGATCTTGGAGATACGTATCAATTGGTGATAGCCGGAGAAAGTTACGGGAGTTTTGAAAAATACGACAAACAGATCCGTGCATTGCCCGATCCCTCGTCTGTAAAGGTTTTTAACAGGTATATTGCCGATTCGGAAGTCCCCGCTTTTTTCTCTGCTGCGGATGTCTGTATCCTGCCTTACCGTACAGCCACGCAAAGCGGGATCTCGGCTATGGCGTATCATTATGAGGTGCCTTTGATCGTGACTCCTGCCGGAGGACTGGCTGAAGCCGTAGAAGGTCCGGGAACCGGCCTGGTAGCTGCAGGAACGGATGCCCGCTCGATAGAGCTTGCCATTAGAAAATTTTTCAGTGTGGACAGGAATCCTTTTAAGGTGAACATCCGGAAAGAAAAAGAAGTCCTAACCTGGGAACATTTTGCCGCCGAAGTAACCGATTTTGCGAATAAAATAAAATCAAAACCCATATAAACCATGAAAAAATCACTTCTAATCCTTTTACTGGGCTTTTTAGTGGCCTGTTCAACCAATCCAATGAAAAACAACCCTTTATTACAGGAGTATGACACTCCTTTCCAGACTCCCCCGTTTGATAAGATAACAACAGCTCATTTTATGCCTGCCGTCCGGGAAGCCATGGAGCAACACCGTGCGGAAATTGACGCGATAGTCAACAATCAGGAAGATCCCACATTCGAAAATACCGTTGCTGCTTATGACAGGGCCGGAGACCTTCTCTCCCGTGTTACAGCTGCTTTCTTTACCCTGAACAGTTCGGATACCAATGAAGAATTGCAGGCACTTGCCCGTAAGATCACTCCTGAATTGACAAAACACAGTAACGAGATTCAACTGAATCCCGTTCTTTTTGAAAGAATAGAATGTCTTTACCAGAAGCGGGACTCATTAAATCTGGATGCTCAGCAGATGAGAACCCTGGAAAAATATTACGATGATTTTGTCAGAGGCGGAGCCGCACTGTCCGATGAAGATAAAGAAATACTGAAGGACATCAATACGCAACTTTCCAAACTGAGCCTTCAATTTGGACAAAACCTCCTTGCCGAGACCAACGACTTTAAAATGGTCGTAGACAATGTGGAAGATCTTGCCGGTCTGCCCGAGAGCAACATTCGTGCTGCCGCCAGCCTGGCCGAATCTCTGGACATGAAAGGGAAATACGTTTTCACTCCCAACAAACCTTCCTGGATACCTTTCCTGCAATACGTTCACAACCGTGATTTGAGGGAAAAATTATACAAAGGGTATTATATGCGCGGTGACAACAACAATGCCAACGACAACAAAGAGATTATCAGCAAGATAGTCAACCTGAGGGTGCGCAGGGCTCAGCTCCTGGGATTTGACACATACGCCGATTTTGTCCTGGTCAATAACATGGCGAAAACCCCGGATGCTGTTTGTTCTTTCCTTGAAAGAGTCTGGGAACCTGCCTTGCGGGTTGCAAAAGAAGAGCTGGCGGCCATGCAGAAAATTGCCGACCGTGAAGAAGCCGGGTTTAAGCTGGAAAGCTGGGACTGGTGGTATTACGCCGAGAAGCTGCGCAAAGAAAAATACGACCTGGACGAAAACGAGATCAAACCTTACTTGAAACTGGAAAACGTCCGGGACGGTTTGTTTTATGTAGCCAATAACCTTTACGGGCTGACATTTGAAAAACGGACAGACATTCCCCTGTACAATCCTTCCGTGGAAACCTTTGAGGTCAAAGACAAGGATGGCAGTCATCTGGCTATTTTGTACCTGGATTACCCCACAAGAGCCGGGAAAAATGCCGGGGCCTGGTGTTCCGGTTTGCGCGGTTACAGGAAAAATGCCGACGGGAACGAACAATTTCCCCTGGTAACGGTGACCACCAATTTCCCCGCCCCGGTGGATGGTGAACCCATACTGTTAAGCTGGGATGAAGCCGAGACCCTGTTTCATGAATTCGGTCACGCTTTGGACGGATTCTTTGGCCGGGGGGATTACGACCGCATTTGCGGTGCGTTGCCCCGTGATATGGTGGAATTGCCTTCACAGATCAATGAACATTGGCCCATTCAGCCGACAGTGTTAAAAGAGTATGCCCTGCATTACCAGACAGGTGAACCCATGCCTGAAGAACTCATTGAACGGTTGGTAAACAGCAGCCATTTCAACCAGGGATTCATGACTGTGGAATTCATTGCTGCCGCACTGCTTGATATGGAATGGCACTCTGCCGGTAAAGAGCAGGAATACGATGTGAATGAGTTTGAAAAGAATGCCCTGAAAAAATACGGACTCATTGATGAAATCCTTCCCCGTTACCGTTCTACGTATTATTCACATATCTTCAACGGGGGATATGCGGTAGGTTATTATGTATACCTGTGGGCCGAGATCCTGGATGCCGATGCTTTTGATGCATTCAAGGAAACAGGCGATATTTTTGATCAGGAAACAGCCGGAAAATTTCGCAAATACATCCTTACAGAAGGAGGTTGGGATGAGCCCATGAAACAATACATCCGTTTCCGCGGTGCAGAACCCAATGAAATTCCCTTACTCCGCAACCGTGGTTTATTATAGAAAATCATGAAATTTAAATTGTTTTTTCTGATGCTGGGAATATGGGCAGTAGCCGCCTGTAGCGAACCGGCAACGCATTCCGCCATTCCGGTCGTTTCCCCGGAATCTGTTGGACTGAATTCGGAACGTCTGGCTCAGGTTGACGGAGTGATCCGGGAGGCAATCCGTGCCGGGGATATTCCCGGGGCCGTATTAGCCGTTGTTCGCCATGACCGGATAGCCTACCTGAAAGCATACGGGCACCGCCAGCTGGTGCCCGATACGCTTCCCATGACCCTGGAAACGGTCTTTGACATGGCTTCTGTCAGCAAATGTGTGGGAACGACCTTAAGCATCATGCAATTGGTGGAAAGAGGCCAACTCCGCCTGATGGACCGTGTAGATCAATACCTGCCCGGTTTTCAGCCCTGGACGGATCCTGAAACGGGCAGAAACGTAAATATTACCATTGAAGACCTGATGACGCACACATCCGGACTTCCTCCTTACGGACCCACTCAGGAATTAATTGATCGTTACGGATCCCCGAACCCGCAAGGTTTGATGGAGTACATCTGTCAATGCCCAAGGGATTTCAAACCAAAGACAGGGTATCAATACAGTTGTTTGAATTTCATCACCTTGCAGAATGTTTTGGAGAAGATCACCGGAGTGACACTGGCCCAATACGCACAGAAAAACGTCTTTGATCAACTCGGCTTAAAACATACCACATATATGCCGCAAGGAGAAACGTTGGCATTATGTGCACCTACGGAGCTGCAGGAAGACGGGCTGCCGTTGGTAGGGAAAGTGCACGATCCCCTGGCACGGCTGTTGAACGGAGGAAATTCCGGGAATGCCGGGGTCTTTTCCAATGCCACGGACCTGGCCGTAATAGCGGTAGCTTTGCTTAATGGAGGGGAAGTGAACGGGAAACGCATCCTGGGTCCCCTGACGGTGAAAGCCATGGCCCGGGTACCGGAAGAAGTGGCCGCTTTTGGGCGTACACTGGGCTGGGGCCGTGCAGGTTCCTGGAACGGGAACCTCTTCAATCCAAACACGGTATACGGGCACACGGGTTACACGGGAACCAGTATGGTCATTGATCCCGAATCCGATACCGCAGTCATATTGCTGGCCAACCGGGTCCATCCTTACGATGACGGAGCTGCTGTCAGTATGCGCACCCGTGTGGCAAATATTGTTGCAGGGGCAATTGTGGAAGAAATGTAACAGCGACCGTCTGTAGCAAAAACAAGACCGGCTAAAAATTTCTTTTTAACCGGTCTTTGGCTTATTTAAGCAGAGTAGCTCCGCTTATATTATTCCTGTGTGGAATCCCACCAAACATTGATGGTCCATACATCGTCAGCACTGTTCCATTGATCAAGAGAAGTGTCGGCTCCGGGAACTTCTGCACCAATAGCATGCAGATTTTTGGAGTTGTAGTTCAGCTCGTGTGAGCAATGGCGCCAACGACGGTATTGTTTTCCTGAGGGAATACCTTTTTGAGCAGCCGCACTCATTTCGTGGTAAGCTGGTATATTCCAGTTCAGGAACAGATCTGGATCAAAATCGTAACGGCGCATATCGTTCCAAATTTCTACCGAGAAATGGAGTGCAATACGTTTTTGTGTGAAAATCTTACCGAGAGTAAGATCTGCTGAAGTTCCAATACCGTTATTCAGGAAATTTGTTATATCTGCTTGTGTCATTGGAGTAAAAGATGGGCAGTCAGCCAGTGAATTATCCTCTGCACACCAAGCTTCAAGTTTCACGTTCATTAAATCCATGCTTGCCTTTATACCCTCTTTGTAAGCATTGAAAGCTTCTGATTTATTACCCTGGTTGAACAGCACTTCTGCTTTGATGAAGCAAGCCTCTGCATAAGTCCCCATATATGTAGGGGATGAAACACGGGTGTAGAAAGAACCCGATTCTCTGGCTTCATCGTCACCGGGCACCCTTCTGTAAAGAAGGTCCGTATTGGCGGCATAGCCTTTGGAAGAACTTGTGCATTCAACATAAACGGTGTCACCTAAACGTTCCGGAGAATCGCTGATGATATACCAATCTCCATTTTTGAATGCGGCTCTTAAAGGGCCACCTACAAGGTTGGGAGCACTTGAAGAAGTCATATCTACGCCCAGAGAACGCCTCCAGTTACCATCCCACTTGATTTCCGGGGGAGTAGAAGCAGATTTTTCTGACCAGGCCCAGGGAATGATTTTATCTGCACGCGGGTCTTCTACACCATTGCCTGCAAAGTTGGTAAGGTTCTTATACAGCATTTCGGTAACCATATAACCTGCATTCATTCCGCATACTGAATATAATGGTGAATAGTCTACTGGTTCGTTCCAACCCAGAACGTCGTGAGTAGTACCGTTGTCATCAGTATGGTAGATGACTGTGTTGTCGTTGTTGCTCAAAGGGCCTTTGGAAAGGGCTTCCAAAATGGCATCCACATCGTATTTACCTTCCAAATAACTTCCGGGTGCTTTCTTGCTGAGCTTGTTGCAGTAACGGGCTTTCAGCAGATAAGCAAATTTCACCCATTTGGTCACATCACCGTTGTTCCAATAGTCACCTTCTGTCAAAGCGGGGACAGCAGGAGCTTGTGATTTTTGGAGCAATTCAATACCTTCGTCCAGTTCATTCAGGCAACCCAGGTATATAGTTTTACCGTTATCGTAGAAAGGAGTGGCGTTTTCACCTACAGCGTCTGTATAAGGCATTTCACCGTAAAGATCGGTCATAAGCATAAAGCCGTAAGCACGTATTACTTTAGCAACACCTGCATAATGCCAGGCTTCGGCTTCCAACGCCTTATTGTACATATCATCAATGTTACAAGCGGCACCCACAAACCACCATTGGTAGGGGGTAGTAACAGCACCGGTTTGCGGATTCCAATAAGACATATGCCAGTAAGTACTGCCATTGTAGTACCTAGTCCAGTCTCCCATGGAAAGGCTGCTGCGCCAGGCAGCAAATTGATTAGCACTATTTGTATAGAACTCAATATGCGCTAAACGCGAAGAGAAAGTGGCACTTGCAGAAGAGGGATTCTCCGGGTCCGTGTTGACATCAAGCCATTCGCTGCAAGAAGAAAGGGATATGCTCATCAAGACAGCGGTACATAATATTATCGATCGAATCAGTTTCATAAAATTGCTTATTAAATACGATTAAACTCTTTAAAAAGTTAAGTTTAGACCAAATGTCATACCTGATGTGGCAGGTACACCTAAATAGTCAAATCCGACAGAAGAAGAACCTCCCACACCGGCACCAGAAGCTGCAACTTCGGGGTCTCCCTCATAATTTGTGAAAAGAAGTAAGTTGTTGGCAGAAGCAACCACAGAAGCACGTTTAATAAAACCGAGCTTGTTTATTTTAGGTAGTGTATAGGAAACAGAAAGAGCGCGCAACCGTAACAGGTTTACGGAAGTAATATAGTTTGCCGTTTCTTTGGGGTAATAAGTCTGGTAATAACTTTGAATTATGTTATAGCCGCTCGTCTCCACACCATTGAACACATATGTGTCATTGATGTTCCAACTGTTGGTTACCGGATTCCCATCTACGTCTACACCGGATACGGTGAGAGTTTGGTTACGGACGTCACCGGAGAATTTGCTGACACCGGAATAATCCATCGCATAGCGTGTACCATTGATTACGTCACCGCCAACGCGGAATTCCCATAACATATTGAAAGATAGATTTTTCCATGTAAATGTATTATTAAAACCACCACTAAATGTTGCTTCCCGGTTCCCTACTTGAGATAAGGAAGTAGTGTAGGTAGGCATACCGTTGTTATCAAGAATGATGTCTCCCGTTTCGTTTCTCTTCCATTCGGTACCGGCAATCGCCATAAAGTTGCCACCATTAAAGGAAGCAGCCTGTGCGCCCGCATATTGTACGTCGGTAACGTACATAACGTCCATCCCTTCGGGAAGGCCGTCCAGTTTACCGCGGTTTCCGGCTACATTCAAGCCCATTTCCCAAATGAAGTTCTTGTTTTCAACAGGTGTTCCCGATATGGCTAACTCCATACCTTTGTTGTATACGTTACCAGCGTTGATGGAACAGAAAATATAACCGGTAGATTGAGGGCCACGGGGGCTCAGGATCTGGTTATAGGAGTCGTTGGTGTAATAAGCGTAGTCAAGGTGTAAACGGTTGTGGAAGAAGCTCAATTCAATACCAATTTCAGTAGATTTGGTCATCTCTGGTTTTAAGTAAGGGTTTCCACGTGTCCATGAGTTGCCTACTCCCACTTTTCCGTCCAGATAAGTTCCCACAGGCCACAAAGCCGTATTGGTTTCGTAGGCTCCGGTGTCTTTACCAACCTTTGCCCAGGAAACGCGGATTTTACCAAATGAGAGGATATCGTTTGACATGATCCCTGATTTTTGGAAAGGTTCTGTGAATACAAAAGCTCCACTAACCGAAGGATAGAAATAGGAACGATTTTCAATAGGAAGAGTAGATGTCCAGTCGTTACGCCCTGTAACAGTAAAGTACAACATGTTTTTCCAGGAAGCACGGAATTCCCCGAATACCCCGACTAAACGTTTTTGCATGGCACCGTGTGAGAACGCTTTGTTCTCTGTGGTGGCATTGGCATAGGAGTAGAAATCGGGAACAGAGAAGTTGTAAGCCATCTTGTAATTGATGTCACTTTCGGTATCATCAATGGCTGCCCCTAACAAGAGGTTAAAATCAAAATCCCCAAATTGTTTGGACATATTTGATATCAGGTTGTGTGACAGGTATTGGAAACGTTTACTGTTATCACTCATCATTCCGTTTTGCCATACTTGCTTGATGGCGCCACCGGCAGCAATACGGTTGGAAGCTTCCAACATATAAGAGTCAACACCCAGGCGGTATTGAATAAACCACCATTTGGTGATGTCTGCTTTCACGCTAACGTTTGCAGTTATACGTTCGTTGTCTTCAAACATCTTGTTTCTGTTGATGATCCAGTACGGGTTATCGCGTTCGTCCCAGGGATCCAGACGGTCACCAAACATTCTGTAGCGGGAACCGTCTTCGTTGGCATAGTGAGTCATATCATCAAACGGAGACCAGTTGTATACACCGTAAAGAGTACCTGTCCCGGATGAACCGTACAGACCGGCTCCGGTAAGGGTTCTGTCTGTATGAGCTTGTGAGTAGGCAGCATTTACACCAAATGTAAAAATTCCTGCTCTCTGTTCTCCATTGAAACGGAAAGTGTATTTCTTGTAGCCTGTTTCAGGAACGAGACCTTGTTGGTCGAAGTATGATCCGGACAAATAGAAATTGTTGTGTTCAGTACCGCCGGCAATACTAAGACTTTCATCAAAAATATTACCTCCCTGGAAAAAGTCTCCAATGTTGTCGTAAGAGGTTTTGCTCGATTTTTCTCCCCAGGAGTTGTAGGAGAAATCGTTAAACATAGTTCCGGTATAATTTTTATTACTGTCGTACTGGTCTTCCATGTACCCTCTGGTGAATTCGGTCTGAACCTGGGGAAGGCTCTTAGCCCAGGAAGTAGTGAATTTGGAGTTGAAATTAACTTCAACCACACCATCTTGCCCTTTTTTGGTAGTAATGAGAACTACACCGTTGGCTGCACGTGAACCGTAAAGAGCTGAAGCCGCGGGACCTTTAAGAATTGACATATTCTCAATATCCTCGGGGTTCATGTCCATGATACGGTTAGAAGTAGTAGTGGCAGCACGGTAGGATCCGTCAAACGCTGAGTTACCTACCATGGTTGAAGAGTTATCGTAGATAACACCATCAACAACAAACAAAGGCTGGTTGTCTTTGCCTTCTGAACCGGATGTTCCTCCACGTAAGATGATCTGTGCACCTGAACCGGCAGCACCGGAAGATTGGGTAATGTTTACTCCGGCAATTTTCCCGGAAAGAGAGGAAATCGGGTTGGCCGTTTTGTTTCTCATCAGTTCATTTGAACCAAGATCTTCTACAGCGTAGCCCAATGATTTTCTTTCCTTCTTAATCCCGAAGGCGGTAACGACCATTTCTTCAAGCATAAGGGCATCTTCTTCCATAACAACGTCTACCACTCTCCTATTGTTAATGGGAACTACGGCATCTTTGTAGCCGATGAAAGAAAAAACTAAATTGCCATTTTCAGGAGCAGACGGAATGCTGTATACTCCGTCAATGTCAGTGGATGTGCCTATGTTTGTGCCCTGTATGAGTACATAGGCCCCAATAATCGGCTCTCCGTTCTTGTCTGTTACCTTTCCGGTAACGTTTACGTTCTGAGCCCAAGCAGTTCCCATAGAGAGAACTAAGACACACATAGCCACCAAAAGGCGGCCGCTTTTTCTGTAAACATCCATAAGTAATTTAAATTAGGTTAGATTAATGGTTAAGGTTTATAATTACTTGTGCAATTATTCTTCAAATATAAACAAAAACGCCACGCTTGGATATCTTTTTTTAATTTTTGTGATCAATACTGTGGTGTTATAATTTGTCGATATAAATTCTTATATTCGCAAAACAGATTCCTAAACTTGTTCCAATCCTGTTCTCTTCAGATTTGGTTCCTTATTGCTCCTGATAGTTCCATCTAAAAATGTTCCTGAAACAAACAACACTCATAAGTGTTGTTTGGCTTGTTCCATTTTTACATATCTAACCTAAAAACTTAATCTATGCTATCAAAAAAAACTATCCTCATGGTTTGCATAATGCTGTTTTCGGCATATGCAAGCGCTCAGAACATTACCGTAACCGGGAATGTTTCGGATAAGACCGGTCCCCTGGTAGGGGTAACGGTTGTAGTGCAGGGGACGGTGTCATCCTCCACTACGGATCTGGAAGGCCATTATTCCATTATGGCACCTTCTTCTGCCTCACTCTCTTTTTCCTCTCTTGGGTATAAGACCCTTGAAGTACCTGTCAACGGCCGGACCCGAATTGACGTTATGATGGAAGAAGATGCAATTACGCTGGAAGATGTTGTGGTCGTGGGATTCGGCACCCAGAAAAAGGTGAATCTGACCGGAGCTGTATCTTCCGTAAACGTACAAGAGGCTTTGACATCACGTCCCGTAGCAGATGTAGGACGTGCACTTCAGGGATCCACTCCGGGTCTGACCATCCAGGTTGGGAGCGGCGAAGTCGGGTCAGATGCTATTATGAAGATACGTGGTCATGTCGGTTCTGCAGAAGGTTCTACTACTCCTTTGATATTGCTGGACAACGTCGAAATTCCCAGCATACAGCTGGTTAATCCGGATGATATCGAATCGATTTCTGTATTAAAAGATGCTGCTTCTGCTTCCATTTACGGGTCCAAGGCTGCTTTTGGAGTAATTCTGATTACAACCAAAAAGGGAGCCAGAACCGAAAGTGTAAGTGTGAATTATTCGGGCAATATGTCGTTTCAGAATATGTCTAAAAAGTATGAAATGGCCGGAGCAGATGCTTTGCATTACACAGTAGAAGCCGCCGAACGTATTGGGACTACAACGCCTGTAGGGGCTTTCTGGCTGATTGACAGGGCAGGGTACAATGCGGCAGTTGCCTGGGAAAAGAAATACGAAAACACTGTTGATCCCTACGATCCCATGACCTACAGCCGCGATTGGTATGTAGATGCGAGCAACAGGAAGATAGGTGTCAGGACTTACGATCCGTACGATTACCTGATCCGCGAATGGGCACCCACGCAAAGTCACAACTTATCGGTTAACGGCAGATCCGGAAAGACTGATTACAATATCGGGCTGGGATACCTGGATCAGAACGGTATGATGAAAACCGCTAAGCATGATGATTTCCAACGCTGGAACGCATCGGCCAGAGTCAAAACTCAGATCAATAAATACCTGTCTGTACACGCCGGACTGATGTATTCCAAAACGCAGAAACGGTGGGCATATGCCACTTCTTCCACAACGGCGGATATATGGTATTATATGTACAGGTGGGGGCCTACTTACCCCATGGCGGAAACGGATGAAAGCGGCAATCCCTTGCGTAATGCCACTTATGAAACAGCTGTAGCCAATTCTGCATCAGAAACCAATAATTTTACCAGTGCCAATGCCGGACTAACACTAACACCGGTGGAAAACTGGAATATCAATTTGGATTACACGTATTCCAATCAGGAAAGCATTCGCCTTCAGCCCGGGACCAGTTTCCTGGCCGGGAACACCTGGGTTGCTGCAATTCCTTTGAATAATGAAGACGGCTCACGGGTTTACAGGGACAACGAATGGAATGAATTCAATGCCCTGGGGTCATCCATTCCCGCGTATATGCTCAATTATTCAAGGTATACGGCTCCTGGCTCCAACCCGGACCATATATACAGGTCTGCAGCCAACAGAACCCGCAGTACGTTAAACCTTACTTCCACTTATGATCTGAACATAAATGATGTCCACATGTTCAATGTTATGGTGGGAATGAATGCGGTGGCTTATGATTACAACTATTCCTGGTCTCAGAAACTGCAGTTGATGGATTATACCAATCCCCAGTTTGACCTGGCTTCCGGAACACAAACCTCGGGAGGTGATTCACGCTGGGATTCCCAGTTGGGTTTCTTTGGACGTATCAACTATAATTTTAAGGAAAGGTATCTTCTTGAAGCCAATCTTCGTTACGACGGAACATCCAAATTCCCGACAGACCTTCAATGGCGCTGGTATCCTTCTTTCTCTTTCGGATGGCGATTGATGGAAGAACCCTGGATGAGTTTTGCCAGACCTGTTTTAACAAGTTTTAAGTTGCGCGGATCCTGGGGATCCATAGGTGACCAGTCTGTAAGTAACGCATTGTATGTTCCAACTATGAACGGGGCTAACTCCTACTGGCTTCACGCAGGGGCAAGAGACACCTATTTTGGTACACCGGCTGCTGTTTCTTCCATTATCACATGGCAGGATATTGTTACACTCAATCTGGGAGTAGATGTCAGTCTGCTGAATGGTGAGCTGAGTGCTTCGTTTGACTGGTATCAGAGGGATACCAAAAACATGATCGTTCCCGGGGAAGGATTCTCATATACATTCGGAACAACGGCGCCCAAAGGAAACTTCGGGTCATTAAGGACTAACGGCTGGGAATTCTCCCTGAATTTCGGTCATCAGTTTGGGAACGGACTGCGAATTACTGCCAGTGCTGCATTGTCAGACGCATTAACTCATATAACAAAATACGGAAGTACTACCAGCATTAATTCCTGGTATGAAGGCAAAGTGTACGGTGAAATTTGGGGTTATCAGGTTGACCGACTGTATCAGAACGATGATTTTGTATATGAAAACAAGAGTCTTGTTACTATAAAAAGTACTGACGGGTATACCGTTTATAAGCTGGCAGATCCCAATGCTCCTACACAGGGCAAATTGCAGACAAGTTCCAACTTCAGATTTGGCCCCGGTGATGTAAAATTCAAGGACCTAAACGGGGACGGGGTAATCAACAACGGGAGCCAGCTTATAGATGATCACGGAGACTTAACCGTTATCGGGAACACCACTCCGCGATATGAATACAGTTTCCGTCTTGGCATGGAATACAGGGGATTTGATTTCTCGGTATTCTTCCAGGGAGTGGGTAAACGTGAAATGTGGGGAGCCAGCCCGCTTACCATTCCGGGATTTAATTCTTCCGATGGCGCCATGCCAAAAGTCATTGCCCAGGATTTCTGGTACGAAACGTATGACGGGAGTGGCAATGTGATCGATAGCCATTACGATGCTTTTTATCCCCGTGCATACAACCTGGGAGCAAGCAGTACCGGTAACAACATGCAAGTATGCGACAGGTATTTGTTGAACATGGCCTATTTGAGAATGAAAAACCTGACCATCGGGTATTCCATGCCCAGGCAGTTGACCCGTAAGGCGATGATCAACAATGTACGTATCTATGTGTCTCTGGAAAATTTCCTGACATTTGATCACCTTCGCGGTCTGCCCATAGACCCGGAGGAAGTAGCAGGGTATTCCTATCTAAATACGGACAATTACAATTCTTCCCGTACAGGTGTGGGCACTCCCACCTTTAAGAGCGCATCTGTAGGCCTTCAGCTAACTTTCTAAAACCAGACACAATGAATAAAAAAATAATCATCTTAAGTTTATTAGCAGCTTTCACCCTTGCGGGGTGCAGCGATTTTCTGGATCGTCCCCAGAAAACGGCTATGGACGACTCAAACTACTGGACTAACGAATCCAATGTGCGTCTGTTTGTAAATGGAGGTTATCCCAATTATTTCAACGGATACGACAGATCATGGGGTACCGCGTACGTTCCTTACCGGGGTGCAAATTTTAACGACGATATGACCTCGGCCGGGAAACAAACATCATTTCTTGCAGCCGTTCCCGCCGATAACTGGTATCGTTCGGAATCGGCAACCTCCATTTACTGGCTTTATAAAAGCGGGGCATCTGCCTGGAACTTCGGTTGGGTCCGCAAATGGAACACACTCATGGACCGACTGGCCATAATGAAAGAGAACGGCTATCTGACCGATGAACAGTATAACCACTGGAACGGTGTGGCCAGGCTTTTCAGGGGTATGGAATACAGCCGCCTGGTGCAGTCATTCGGAGATGTCCCGTATTATGATCATACTGTAAGTGACACAGATATGGATGAACAATACAAGGACAGGGATCCCAGGACAACCGTTATGGATAAAGTTTATGAAGATTTCGTCTACGCCATGGAAAATATCAGGGCGAACGACGGAGAAAACTATATAAACAAATATGTAGCGGCTGCGCTGGCTTCGCGTTATATGCTCTTTGAAGGTACCTGGTACAAGTATCACCCCGGATCAGGGTCCAATGATCTGGCTAAGAAATTCCTGGAATTGGTTGTTTCGGCAGGGAATTTGGTTATCAATTCAGGCAAATATGCCTTTGACACCGATTTTCGTTCCCTGTTTGGATCAGACAGCAAACCGGGAAACGAAATTCTGCTGTACCGGGAATATAGTGCAGAGTTGTCAACCACTCACTGTATTGCGTCTTATTCCAACCTTACGGAATCCCAGACTCCTGCTGCCAACCTGGCTCTTGCCAAATCATTCATCTGCAACGATGGCAAACCCTGGCAAAATTCAACGGTTGCAGAAGCCGACAATTTTGACCTTAAAAAGATGGCTGTTACCCGCGACCCGCGTTTTGAGGCCACATTCTGGGGAGCCCCCTTGCAGTCTGCGTCTACGTTGCTTTATGTATGCAAATTCATTGACAGGGTTGGAGTAACGTACTCTTTTGATAATTGTTCGGATCCCCGTCCCGCCAAATACGGTTCCAGTACCAATACGAACGGATTTCCTGTCATCAGGCTTGCCGAGGTAGTGCTTAACTGGATAGAAGCCAAACAAGAACTGGCACTTTACTACGGAGGGGCTGCCGTTTCACAAACTGATCTGGACAAATCCATTAATGCCATACGAAACAGACCTTTGGATGATTATGCCATAACACTTGGTGTACAGAAAACTGCCCCGTTAATGTTAGGTGCCATTCCGGATGATCCGTCACGTAACGCATCCTGTGAAGCCAACACACTGGCAGGAGTCGTTAACGATCCGCTTCTGTGGGAAATTCGCCGGGAACGCCGTATGGAATTTGTTTTTGAGAACAATCGTATTCTGGATCTTCGCAGGTGGGGAAAACTGGAGTTGATGAACGGAGCAAACAATCCGGACCTTTTGTTGGGGACATGGTGTGATTTTAATACCACTCAATCCGGGAATGACATCAATTTCAATTACCTGATCCCCGGAAAACAGATAGACCAGGGAGATGCCAAGGCTTTGAAAGTCATGAAACCGGACGGTTCTATTGTGGCTTATGACGGTACAAACAAAGCCGATATGGTTGGGTTCTATATACCACAAGGTGTTCAAAACAGGGATGCTTTTTCCGTGAGAAATTACCTGCAACCCGTATGTACGGATGTAATTGAAATGTATACCGATAAAGGATATACGATATCCCAGAACCCCGGCTGGAATTAGCAGGTTCATTTTTTAATTTTATTTGCTCATTGACTTATTGATAAAGAAAGACCTCGCGCCCGCGGAGGGAAGGACCCGTTTGCGAAGCAAATGGGAGGTGTCTTTCGTTCAATAAGTCAGGAGCAAATGATTCAAGAACAAAAAAAGAGGCTGACTTTACGGGTCAACCTCTTTTCTTTAAGTCTGAAAATGAAATTAATCGTTCAGCGAGAACCGGTGGAATCCGGTAACTTTAACTTCAGGATCAACGGTTTTCAGGTATTCTTTAACAGAAATCTTCCCGTCTTTTACAAAGGTCTGGTCTTCCAGGGTGTATTCTTTGAAAAACTTGTTGAGTTTGCCCATGGCAATCTTTTCAACCAGTTCTTCCGGTTTCCCTTCCATACGTATCTGCTCACGGTAAATGTGCATTTCTTTATCTATGACTTCCTGAGGGCAGGAATCACGATTCACCGAAACGGGAACCATTGCGGTGATCTGCATGGCAATTTCTTTGCCTGCTTCTGCCGGTATTGGTTTGGTAAAACCTACAATAGTGGACACTTTGTTGTTCATGTGAATGTATGAAGCCACGAAAGGAGCCTCCAGTTTGTTGTAGAAAGGAATGGCGTGTTTTTCACCGCTTTTTCCGGTCTGCTGGGTAACTGCATCGTTAACGGTACCTTCTCCATAGGGGAGTTGAAGCAGATCTTCCAGTGAATCGGGCATACGTTCCAGGGCAGTGTGTGCTATTCCCATAGCCAGATCCTGAAAGTCATTGTTTTTGGCAACAAAATCGGTTTCACAACCCAGGCAAACAAGAACGCCACGGTCGTGCGCAAGGTTGGTGAGTGCCACCACAGAACCTTCCGTGGTTTCACGGTCAGCGCGTTTGGCGGCTACCAGTTTTCCTTTTTCTCTGATAATTTCCTGTGCCCGTTCAAAATCTCCGTTGGATTCAACAAGTGCATTCTTGCAATCCATCATTCCGGCACCGGTCATTTTACGTAATTTTGCTACGTCGACTGCTTTGATTTCCATATATCTTAATAAACTTATTCCGATTTTTTATCTTCTGATACTTCTTTTGATGTATCTTCTTTTACAGGAGCTTCCTTTTCTTTGGCAGGGGCTTCTTCTTCTTTTACGGGGGTTTCCTCTTTGGCAGGAGCTTCCTTCTCTTTGGCAGGGGCTTCTTCTTCTTTTACGGGGGTTTCCTCTTTGGCAGGGTTCTCTTCCTTCACAGGAGCTTCTTCTTTAACGGGAGCTGCTTCTTTTTTGACAGGAGCTTTATCTTCGTCAATGCGTAGCCTGCGTGTCCGGGTATGTTTTGCAGGGGCGTTATTATCTTCTTCTTCTGAAGATTCCATAACCACCTCTTTATCTTTTTCCATCTTCCGCTCTTCCAAACCTTCACTTACGGCCTGACGGATAACTTCAATAATAAGAGCAATGGATTTGGCTGCATCATCGTTTGCCGGGATCACGTAATCAATGGGTGTAGGATCGCAACATGTATCAACCAAAGCGATCACCGGAATGTTTAAACGAAATGCTTCTCTTACTGCATTTACCTCTTTTTGGATATCCACTACGAATAGTGCAGCAGGCAAACGGTTAAGATCCGCAATGGATCCCAGGTTTTTCTCCAACTTGGCGCGTTGGCGGGTAACCTGCAGACGTTCGCGTTTTGCAAGGGTTTCAAAAGTGCCGTCGGTCATCATTTTATCAATGGTGTTCATCTTTTTGACGGCTTTACGGATGGTGGGGAAGTTGGTAAGCATACCACCAGGCCAACGTTCCGTAACATACGGCATATTGACGGATTTGGCAGCTTCCGCAACGATGTCTTTAGCTTGTTTCTTGGTGGCGACAAATAGTATTTTTCTGCCGGCTTTTGCCAGTTGTTTTACAACATTTGCCGCTTCATCTATCTTGATGATGGTCTTATGCAGGTCTATGATATGGATCCCGTTCTTTTCCATAAAGATATAAGGAGCCATTTTAGGATTCCACTTACGTTTTAAGTGACCAAAATGTACACCTGCATCAAGAAGGTCCTGGAAATTTGTTCTTGGCATTACTGTGTTTTTTTAATTTTGTTTTTAACTCTTTTTATCAATTAAAGGGTAGTGTCACAGACAATCCGCTTTAATTTTCCGCGGCAATCGAAACTTCCGGTAGCAATAAATTGATCGCAGCTGTTTTGACAATTGCCGTGCATTGATAAATCAGGGATTAACGTTTGCTGAATTGGAAGCGTTTGCGTGCGCCGGGTTGTCCGGGTTTTTTACGCTCAACCTCGCGGGCATCGCGGGTGAGCATCCCGTTGGATTTCAATACACCACGATAGGCTTCGGAATCGATTTTGCATAAAGCACGGGCAATGGCCAGACGCAAAGCTTCTGCCTGACCTTTGATGCCGCCTCCGTCCAGGTTGACTTTCACGTCAAACTGAGCGGTGGTTCCTGTCAGTTCCAATGCCTGTCTGGCTATGTACTGAAGGGTCCCTTCTTTAAAATAGTCTTCCAAAGGACGATCATTGATGATGATGTTTCCTTTTCCGGCTTGAACGTAAACGCGAGCAACGGCTGATTTTCTTCTTCCAAGGGCGTTGATTACTTCCATGCTCTGTTTAGTTTTCGTTTAAGTTGATTAGTTTGGGTTGCTGTGCCTGGTGAGGATGTTCCGGTCCCTGATAAACATAAAGGTTGCGGAAAAGCTCAGAACCGAGGCGTGTTTTGGGAAGCATGCCTTTAATGGCGTGTTCCACAAGAGCAAGCGGTCTGCGTTTGAGCAGCTCTTTGGCTGTCTCGCTGCGTTGACCGCCGGGGTATCCGGAGTGCCGGACGTACGTTTTTTCGTCCAGCTTGTTACCTGTCAGGCGGACCTTCTCTGCGTTGATGATAATAACGTTATCACCACAGTCCACATGAGGGGTAAAATTGGGTTTGTGTTTGCCGCGCAACAGGGTAGCTGCTTTTACGGCGAGTCGGCCCAACACCTGATCGGTTGCGTCAATAACCACCCATTCTTTGGTAACGGTAGCTTTGTTGGCGCTTACGGTCTTGTAGGATAATGTGTTCACCTGGTTGATTTTTATAATAATTATACAATAAAATTGCGATCCCTAAATTAAAAGGGGCTGCAAAGATACTACTTTTTTCTAGAAATCAAAGCGATAGTATATAAGCGATATTGACCCAGCGCTTGTTGATTTCACTGTGACGGGAGTAGGCTTCCTGGAACGGTGTGAAGACAGTCTGGTTGTTTACAACACCTACCATCATCCCGGTTTTGCCTTCCACCAGGGCAACGACGGCATCATGTCCCAGGATACTTGCCAGAACGCGGTCGTTGGCCGTGGGAGATCCCCCGCGCTGCACATGCCCCAGCGTGGTTACCCGTGTTTCGTAATTGGGGAGCCTTTCTTTGACTTTGGCAGCCACTACCGAAGCACTTCCCTGTTCTTCCCCCTCGGCAACGATGATAATTCCGGAAGTTTTGTTTTTACGACGTTCCAGTTCCAGGTATTCGCAAAGTTTGCTGATATCTGTCTGGACCTCGGGGATCATAGTGGCTTCAGCCCCTGTGGATATGGATGTGTTGAGGGCAATAAACCCGGCATCCCGTCCCATTACTTCCACAAAGAAAACCATGTTGTGTGAATCGGCTGTATCCCTGAGTTTGTCAACGGCCTGTACCGCTGTATTCACGGCCGTGTCAAAGCCAATGGTATAATCTGTTCCGTATATGTCGTTGTCTATGGTCCCCGGAATCCCCATTACGGGTACTCCGTATTCTTTTACCAGCAGGTCTGCCGCGCGGAACGAGCCATCCCCTCCTATCACTACCAGCGCGTCAATCCCTTGTTGTTGCAAATTCTTAAAGGCCTGGGAACGGGCTTCTTTTGTTTTAAACTCGGGACAACGGGAAGATTTAAGAAATGTTCCGCCCAAGGAAATTTTCTGTGCCACGGAATGATTCTGAAGCGGCACAAAAAGGTTTTGCAACAAACCGGTGAAACCACGCTGTATACCTATAACATTACATTCATGATACGTTGATGTTCTGACAACCGCCCTGATAGCGGCATTCATTCCCGGGGCATCTCCCCCGGAAGTAAGAACTCCTATAGTTTTAATCTTTTTCATACGACTGCAAAAGTAGAAAAAATTATCTTTGTCGTATGAAGATAGCAGGTATTGATCTGGGTAAAGAACCCCTTTTCCTGGCACCTATGGAGGATGTGACCGATGCATCTTTCCGTTATATATGCAAGGAATACGGAGCCGATATGATGTATACGGAATTTGTATCGGCAGACGGGCTTATCCGGGACGCATGGAAAAGCCGGGAAAAATTGGTCTTATCTGATGATGAACGACCCATAGGCATCCAGATCTACGGACATATTCCAGAAGCCCTGATACAGGCCGCCCAAATGGCCGAAGAAGCCCGCCCGGATGTGATAGACATCAATTTCGGATGTCCCAAGAATAAGATCGCAAACAGGGGAGCCGGGAGCGGATGGCTGCGTGACCCTGAAGGAATGGTGGAAATTACCCGCCGCCTGGTGCAGGCAGTTCGCACGCCGGTCACAGTCAAGACCAGACTGGGGTGGGACGGGGATTCCATCATCATTGGGGAACTTGCCGAGGCGTTGCAGGATGTAGGTATTGCGGCGCTTGCCATTCACGGCCGAACCCGTGCGCAAATGTATAAAGGAGAGGCAGACTGGGAACCTATTGGTGCGGTGAAGGCAAACCCGCGCATCCGCATCCCGATAATCGGGAACGGGGATATCAGTACCCCGCAGCAGGCCCGGCGTGCTTTTGACCAATACGGGGTAGACGGTATTATGATAGGCCGGGCCAGCTTTGGACATCCCTGGCTGTTCCGGGAAATACGGCATCACCTTGCGACAGGACATGTGTTGGCGCCCATGAGCGTTAAGGCACGTGTGGTTTTGGCAAAAAGACACCTGGCAAAATCACTGGAAGTAAAAGGGGACAGGGTTGGCGTCCTGGAAATGCGCCGTCATTTGAATTGTTACTTCAAAGGCTTGCCCGATTTTAAGTCTACCCGGCTCCGGTTGGTAACCGAGAATGACCCGCAGGAATTGTTTAATATATTGGACTTTATAGCAGAAAAATGGGGGTGAACCGTACGTACCTTATGTGGCTTTCGCCGTATGCCTGGATACTGGGCCTGAGGCATTTCCTCTACGACAGGGGAATATTCCGGTCTCATACGTTCCCGCTTCATACCATTTGTGTGGGAAACATAACTGTGGGAGGAACCGGGAAAACACCCATGACGGAATACCTGGTAGGCCGTTTTCTGGACAAGAACGTGACCCCGGTCGTGTTGTCCAGGGGGTACGGTCGTAAAACCAAAGGATTTCGTTATGTAAATGTCACAGATACCTGGGATCAGGCCGGTGACGAGCCGCTCCAGATCAAACGGCATTATCCGGATGTTCCTGTTGTTGTTTGCGAAGACCGGGTTAAGGGACTTCTACATATCTGCAAAGATTTTCCGGGCAATCCCCCGGTCATTTTGGACGATGCCTTTCAGCACCGCAGGGTACGTGCTTCCAAAAATGTACTGATGGCGGATTTTACCCGTCCTGTATCAAAAGACACTCTTTTACCGTTTGGACGGCTAAGGGATTTGCCGCTGGCAGGTAAAAGGGCCGATTGTGTTGTTTATACCCGTTGTTCGCATTTGCCTGATCCAACAGATTCCCCGGAAGCATCTTTGTGGAATATTCCGGCGTTTTATACCTATCTGTCTTACGGGCAACCGGTCCCGTTGAATCAGGCAGAAAACAGACCCCATAGGGGAGCTTCCCTGTTGCTTGTTACCGGCATAGCGAATCCGAAACCGCTGGTTGAGTTTTTAGAAACTACTTACAAAGTGGATTACCATCTGCGCTTTTCCGACCACCACCGCTTTACGGTAAAAGACTTGGATAAAATCCGGGGTTTATTGGCGAAAAACCCACATATGCAATTGGTTACTACTGCAAAAGATGCTTTGAGGCTTTCTTGTTCAGGTATCCGGGGATGGATTATTCCTGTTCAGCTTTCTTTTTTTTCAGCGGAAAACGCAAACGAATTTTTTCACCTGGTGACAGGGTTACACTGACACGTTCACCATTGGCTTCCAGTTCATAAGTGCCGCCTTGGGCAGATTCCAGTATCACTTTACGGACTTTCCCGTTTTTCCAGCGACAGGATACTTCTGCATTTCCCTGCACCTTCATTCCCCGGAACAGTCCGCCCGACCAGGCTTCCGGAATTGCAGGCAAAAGATGGATATATCCCTGGTGGCTTTGCAGCAACATTTCGGTAATGCCCGATGCCCCGCCAAAATTGCCGTCAATCTGGAACGGTGGATGTGCACAAAACAGGTTGGGATACGTACTTTCCGTCGAAAGCAGGTTCTTCAGCAATTTGTAAGCACGTTCGCCGTTATGAAGCCGGGCCCAGAAATTGATCTTCCAGGCACGTGACCATCCTGTACCCCCGTCACCGCGCCGTTCCAGCGTTTTTTCGCAGGCCCGGGCCAATTCCGGAGTTGTCGTAGGAGAGATCTGTACACCGGGATGCAATCCGTACAGGTGTGAAACATGGCGGTGGTGCGGATCGGTTTCCCCGTAATCTTCCAGCCATTCCTGCAGGTAGCCTTCGGGACTTATCTGATGCGGAGGCAGATCCTTAACGGCCTCTTGCAATTGTTCGCGGAACCCACTGTCAACACCCAGTATTTCGGTTGCCCGGGAAGTGTTGGTAAACAACTCCCTGACTAATTGGTTGTCCATGGTAGAACCCATACATACACTCACTATGGTTTTCCCGTCGGGCATATAAAAGGCATTTTCAGGAGAAGTGGTAGGTGCCGTAACCAGCCATCCGTGGGAAGGTTCCCGGATCATGGAGGAAAGAAAAAATTCACTGGCTCCTTTCATTACCGGGTATACCTCCTGCAGGTATTTTTCATTGGGATTGTAGAGGTAATGCGTCCAAAGATGTTGGCAAAGCCATGCCCCCCCCGTGTTAGTGGCTCCCCAGGAAGGATGTTCACCCGGGGCAGTAAAGTACCACGGATTGCAAATCACATGTGCGGTCCACCCCTCGGCTCCATAGAACGAACGGGCAGTCGTGGCACCTGAAGGAACGATAGCCCCGGTAAAATCAATCAGCGGGGTGTGCAACTCGGCAAGATTCCCCGGCTCGGCAAGCCAGTGGTTCATTTGCAGGTTGATGTTCAGGTGGTAATCGCCGTTCCACGGAGTCTGGACGGTATTGGCCCAGAGTCCCTGAAGGTTGGGTGGCAGTTGTCCGGGACGTGTCGAAGAGATCAGTAAATAGCGCCCGTATTGGTAATACAGTGCATCCAGCCCCGGATCGTCTTTTGTAAGGGCAGCGGAAAGCCGTTCGTCCGTGGGAATTTCGGGTAAATCTTTTACCGGGCCGAGTTGCAGGGAGACCCTGTCAAACAATTGCCTGTATGCGCGGATATGATCTTTGCGCAACCGCTTGTAGCGTTTGTCGAGTGCTTTTTCCAGGAGCGAGTCGCAGTGCTTTTCCGGATGGTCGGAGAAATAACCCGTAGCCGCCGAAAAGATCAGTGTGGCTTTTTTTGTGTTATCCAGAACAATGCTGTCTCCGGCAAACAGTACGTTTCCTTTTTTTGAGCTGACAGCCACTTTTGCTACGTAGGGCATTCCCGGGAGTCCTTCCACACCGCTGTTCATGCTTCCCCGCATAACCAGCCGGTCGTTTTCCACTGTTGTGGTAAACCTTTCGGGACGGTCCAGGTGTATTACAACGCGTGTTTTTTTCTTGGATTTGATGCGGATGACACCTACATCATCGGCTAAGGAGGTGAAATATTCCCTGAACTGGCCCTTAAATTCGGTGCGGGCCAACGCCTTTTTAAGGTCGAGGCTTCTTTGGTAGGATTCTTCTTCATGTTTATTACCTGTTAACTTCAGGTGGAGGGTTCCCAGTACCTGGTAACAGCCAAACGGAACATCCTTGCCACTTCCGTATCCCGAGCCCACTCCCCCGCACACAAAATGTTCGTACATCAGTTCCTGCGCCAGGTCGTTACGTCCCTCCATCAACAGTTGCCTGATTTTAGGCAGGTATTCCTTTGCCGTGGGGTTGGTGGCATCCTGGACTGATCCGGACCATAAGGTAATTTCGTTCAGGACGATGTTTTCCTCTGACGGATTCCCGTCCGGCATCATTCCCAACCTGCCGTTTCCCAGAGGGAGCGTTGCTTCCCAAATATCGGCAGGAGTATCATACCAAAGCTGCAGGTCTTTGTTTGATCCGCAACCGGTCAGGATAATGATAATAAAAATCAGCAGTAGGTTACGGTTCATAATTAAATCCGGAAATTTTTACAATGGGTTTTTCTCCCCGTGTATCCTGTTTTTGGAACTTCATCATAATCTCTTTGCTTTCACCGGGCATGAGGAACACGTAATTGTCGCTGTAGAAGACAGGAAGGATTCTCTCTCCTGTCTTGTTCCCGACTACTTTAAGGCGAACCATCAAACAGGGTGTGTCCGATTCATTTTCCAGGATAGTAGTCAGTTTCCAGCCCTCTTTGGTTTTCTGCCTTTTGGTTTTTTCTTTTAAAGTAATTTTGGGAAGTTCCCTGAGCGACTGCAGGTTTCCGTCATCTGACCCTCTCCAGTAAAAGTTATCTGATACGATTTTTCCGTTTTCTGTTAAAACCAGTTTGATAAAATGCACCGGGCTAAGGTTTTCCGGGAATTGGAGCCGGAAGCATTTTACCGTGGAGTCTTCCCGGCTGTTGACAAGAGTGTCTTTTTCCCATTGTACGGTTCCGTCTGAATTAATCAGGGTGGCTTTTGCCACAAGGTTGTCGCGGGTTCCGGCATGCAGGTTGACCACTTCAATATCATCATATACCGGGTTCCACTGAATATGAAGCGGTTCGGAAGCTTTCTTGCATCCGAAATAAGCAGCCGTGGGATCAAAATAATAATCGTAAGTCTGCCATACCTGTGAAGGCCAGGCAGGATGACTCATCCATAAAAGCAGACCCCTTCTGAATTCGCTTCTGCCTTCAAACATGCCGCGGTACCCGTTGTAGTTGATCCATTGGGCAAACTCGGTAAATTCTTTGGCATTTTGTGCCGGGCCGAATGCTTTTTCCACCATTTCCATGAATGAAGCGGCGCCCTGGGCCCCTTCAAGGCAGAAGTCGTGTAATCCCCACATATCGTTATGCGGCCATAAGGTTTCCCCGGGCATGGTTTGTACCAGGCTTTCATGGTTCATTACATTGGGCATACCGCGTTCACTATGAATACGGTCTTTGCCGAACAGCAGGTAATAATCCCTTACGGGGAGTGCCCGGTACGGCCCGCCTCCGCTGACTACTCCGGCCGATGAGTGCGATATGTAATGAATTCCCGGATGAAGCCGGGGGATCATGTCACGCAAGGCATCATCCAGTGTTTTGGGAGGAAATCCTTCGTTTCGTCCTACATAAATGGCTATGGACGGATGATTCCGGATCCGGCGTACCATATCTTCTGCATTTTTCATGAACATCCTTTCATCGTAAGGATCCGGACCGTCCCAGGGATTGGCCAGCCAGAAATCCTGCCAGACCATAATACCGTGGCGGTCGCAAGCCTCGTAAAACTCATCATCTCCTATCTGGCCTACCCAATTACGGATCATGGTAAAATTCATATCGGCATGATAGGCTACGGCAATGTCGTATTCACGGGCACGGTAATTCAGGTTGGATTCGGAAAATCCCCAGTTTCCTCCCCGGCCTATAAAACGGCGGCCGTTAATATACAGAGACAGGATCCCGTTGTTTTCATCAAAATCCATTTGCCTGACACCTGAGAAAAAGGATACACTGTCCGACTTCAAACCTTCCAGGTGGAATTCCATGGTTACGGGGTACAGGTGGGGCGCTCCGTATCCTTTAGGCCACCATAATTTGGGGTTTTCCAATGTAATTTGTGTGGTAACTGTGCGCGTCTCTCCCGGCTCCAGCCCTACTTCCACGGCAAAAGGAACGTTTCCGTAAGATCCCTGCAAAGAACCCAGGACAAATTCGTCGCGGTGATTCTTCAAGGTGGCTTCAATGCTGACCTCGGCGCGGGTTGTATCCGGTAGCGGTAAAAAGGTCTGCACAAAGGGATCTTCCAGGCTGACAGAACCGGTAGTAGTCAGAAATACATCGTTCCATATCCCGATGTTTCTTCCCCGTATGGTGGGGATCCAGTCCCATCCTACAGAAGCATGAAAAGTGGGATTGTCGGCTCCCAGTATACCCCCGTTCTGGTCGGGACTCTGTGCATTTTGTTCCTTGACTTCGCCAAAATGCCTGTTTTTTCTGATTCTGACGGCAAGTACGTTGTCTGCTCCGGGGATGATGTATTTGGTAACATCAAATTTTCCGCGTGTAAAGGCACCGCGAATTCTGCCTATTCTTACTCCGTTCAGGTAAACAGGAGCTTTCCAGTTAATACCGTCAAAATTCAGGAAAAGCTTTTCCCGGTTGAAATTTCCGGGTACGAAAAAGGTGGTTCTGTACCAAAAATCTGATTGAAAAAATGATTCCGATATCTGTACCTGGTTGTCTCCGTAATTGGGATCCGGAATAGCTCCTGCATTCATATAGCTGGTAAGAACTGTCCCGGGGACAGTGGCCGTAAGCCAGTTTTCACAGCCCATGTAATCTTTTCTGGAAATGATCTGGCCGGTTTCCGCAACCAGTGAACTGCGTTGTAATTTCCATTCACCCCCGTTGAGTGAGAGTTTGTTGGAGGAAGGGTTGTTCCTGGCCTTTGGAACAGGTTTTACGGATCCGGTACCAAAAGCTTCCAGTTCCGTTAATATATAACGTTCCCCGTTTATGGATTCTTCCATGCAAAGTTTCAGGTATCTAGCCTTAGCCGGTGTTGCCGGTTTGATCCTGTCTATAGGATCTTCGCTTCCGGGAAGGGTTGCTATATGGGCCCAATTACTCTTGTCTTCAGACCCTTTCAGTGTCCCTTTAACCGCTTTGTTTATCCAGTGGATGGCAATGCTGTCTATTGTGGAAATGGTTCCCAGGTCTACCATCAGCCATTCGCTGCCGCTTCCGGCACTCATCCAGGCGCTGTGGAAATCCACAGAAGGCGAGATTGTAACAGGTTTATCGTTATAGTGAAAGTCCCAATCGGCAAAAGTCCATTCTTCTGCTCCGGGAACGTGGAATTCAATTTTGTAAAATTTATACTGGACCGGCTGACGGAACTCGTAAGACTGCTCTATAATACGTTCCGGCCGGGGAGGTGAATAAGAAAATTGATATGAAGGCTGAGGTTCTTTGGAAGCAGGAGGTTTGGGCATGTTTGTCCATTGTGCATAAGAATTGGGGCGTTCCGTGCCAGGGAATCCAATGCCTGTTTCACTTTTTATAAGATCCCATTTTTTTCCGTCCGGTGAACCGTAACATTGAACTTGATAACGGGATTTCTTTTCGGGCTTATAGATAAGCGATCCTGTAAGATCCATACGGGTTACTTCGGGAACTCTTCCCTCCAGCTCCAACATAATAAAAAGATCCTCACCGGTCGTCTTGTATACCGAATTTACTTTGAAATCGAACAGCCATCCTTTTTCCCGTTTTTTTAGATCTCCATTTTGCGTTGTAACGTTTATGTAAGAAGGAGAGGATACTGCTATGATCCCATCTGTGGCCAACTGACCCGTAAGATTGTAGTCGAAAGCGGAAGAGTGATATGTCATCCGGTTCAAGGCTACATTGCCGTATTGATCATAATCTGTTACCAATTCCGGTGAAAAATCCTGTGAAGGATCTCCCGGATAGATTCCAACACCTTTTGTGTAAGAAACAGGAGATTGGCATCCTGTAACAAATAATACCAAAAAGCCTATACAGGCTATAAGATTATGTTTATTCATGATTGAAGCATTATTTTCGTAAAGTTACTTGAAAAATGAAAAAAGCCAAACTTAAGGGAATTCCTTATCTTGGGAAAAATTTTGAATCATGAAGACCCGTTTTTGTTTTGCGATTTTGGTTATGATGCCTGTGTTTTTCCTTATGACATCCTGTGATCAAAATAATTCTCCGGATCATAATGCAGTTTCATTGACCCAATATGTGGATCCTTTTATTGGAAGCGGAGGGCATGGTCATGTCTTTGTTGGTGCCAACGTTCCCTTTGGCATGGTCCAGGCGGGGCCCGTCCAGTATAACCAGGGCTGGGACTGGTGTTCGGGATACCATTATTCGGATTCCACCATAATAGGTTTTGCCCAGATGCATTTGAGCGGTACCGGGGTAGGGGACCTGGGAGACATCTCATTGATGCCGGTTTCGGGAGAAGTCCAAACCGATCGCAAAGGATTATGTGCCTTATTTAAACACCATAAAGAAGACGCCTGCCCCGGTTATTATTCTGTGGAACTGGAAGGGTCCGGAATCCGGGCCGAGTTGACGGCAACGCCCCGGGTGGCTTTTCACCGGTATACTTTTCCCGTGGACACAGTCCAAAAAAGTGTGGTCATTGATCTGGAGCACGGAATTGGATGGGACAGTCCCATTGAAGGACACCTGGAATGGGACGGAGACAGGACCATTAAAGGGTACCGGACATCGACCGGTTGGGCCAGGCACCAGGAGGTATATTTTACCGTTGTATTTTCAGTACCTGTGAAAGAAATAAAAATGTTTGACAAAACTGTTCCGGAAAGCGGTCACAGCATAACGGCCCGCAGATCATATGCCCGGGTGGTGCCGGATCTTCCTTCGGACGGCAAGGTATTGGTCAAAGTTGCCCTTTCACCTGTGAGTATGGAAAAAGCAGCGGAAAACCTGCAAGCAGAATTGCCCGGCTGGGATTTTGAAAACGTTCGCTTAAAAGCGGATGAAGCCTGGAACCGGGAACTGGCGAAAATTCGCTATGAAACCGATAATGAATCTTACAAAAGGATATTTTATACCGCACTCTATCATACCATGATCGCTCCTTCTTTGTTCTGTGATCACGACTATCCTGACGGTTTTAAAAAGTACACAACGTTTTCATTATGGGATACTTACCGTGCAGCTCATCCATTAGCAACCATCATACATCCGGAAAAAATGGAAGATTATGCAAGGACCATGATGGATATCTTTGATCAACAGGGAAAGCTTCCTGTTTGGCATCTTATGGGAAATGAAACAGATTGTATGGTAGGGAACCCGGGCATTCCCGTCCTGGCTGACCTGGTTCTGAAAGGGTACGTTAGTGATCCTGCCCGTGCCTGCGAAGCTATGAAACAGTCTGCCATGCTGGACGAACGGGGCCTGGAATGGTACAAAGAATACGGGTATATTCCCTATGACAAAGATCCGGCAAACGAGACGGTGGCAAAAACATTAGAGTATGCCCTGGCGGACTGGTGTGTTGCACAGGTAGCGGCTCTACTGGATGATACGGCTGGTGAGGAGTTATTTACCCAACGCAGTAAAGCAAACATCCATTTGTTTGACCCGGAAACCGGTTTTATACGGGCCCGCTCTTCAACCGGACAATTCCGGGAGACTTTTTCTCCTTTCCGTTCTTCTCACAGGGAAGATGATTATACCGAGGGGAATGCCTGGCAGTACACCTGGCTTGTCCCGCACGATGTTCCCGGCCTGATGGAACTTTTCGGAAGCAGGGAAGCTTTTAGGTTAAAACTTGATTCTCTGTTTGTGGCGGAAGGAGATCTTGGAGAAGATGCCTCGCCCGATATTTCAGGATTGATAGGACAGTATGCCCATGGCAACGAACCCAGCCATCATATTGCATACATGTATGCTTATGCCGGGTATCCGGAAAAGACATCCGCCAGGGTTCGTGAAATACTGACAACGATGTACCACGATGCCCCGGACGGTTTGAGCGGGAATGAAGACGTAGGTCAGATGTCGGCCTGGTACATCCTCTCTGCCCTGGGATTTTACCAGGTGGAACCTGCAGGGGGCCGCTATATATTTGGTTCTCCTCTTATGGATAAGGCGGTCATTCAGGTAGGAGCAGGAAAAACCTTTACCATAATGGTCTATAATAACAGCGCGGACAACTCCCGTATTAAAAGTATACGTCTGAACGGAAAGCCCTATGACAAGTTTTATATAGACTATAAGGATATCATGGCGGGTGGCCTCCTTGAGTTTGAGATGTGAGACTACAAATTGCCTGGCGTTATACGGAATCACCTGTTCCCGGTTTCTTGAGAAATTCCTAAGTCTCTGGTTCACCGCAGAAAAGCCTCCACTCCTAATGGCGGTTCCTGAAGTCAATGCTACTCAGAGATAAGACGTTCAGGTAGTCAACCAAAATCAGGAAACTACAAATGGCGGAAAACCTCCCGTTCATCCACAAAAATCTACAGTTCCTCCACAAAAACAGCCCTAAATGTGGATGGATGGCAAAAAACTACAGGTTCATCCACAAAAACGGCCTTATATGTGGATGAATGGCAAAAAACCTGCAGTTCATCCACAAAAACGGCCTTATATGTGGATGGATGGCAAAAAACTACAGGTTCATCCACAAAAACAGCCTTATATGTGGATGGATGGCAAAAAACTACAGGTTCATCCACAAAAACGGCTCTATACGTGGATCAATATAATGAACTCAGATTGCTGCCACAAAAAAGAACCGGGAGCCTCGGCATACAAAAAAGCTCCCGGTTTTTTTGGTGGCGACAAACGGAAAGCAGTGGCCGCAGTCTGGAAGTTGGAGTAGCAAACGGAAAGCAGTGGCCGCAGTCTGGAAGTGGGAGCAGCAAACGGAAAGCAGTGGCCACAGTCTGGAAGTGGGAGTGGCAAACGGAAAGCAGTGGCCGCAGTCTGGAAGTGGGAGTAGCAAACGGAAAGCAGTGGCCGCAACATTGAAATTAAAGCCGCAGCCGGGAAGCTGTGGCAGTTACAAAAAAACCGGCTTTGTGCTCTTATTGGTTAGCAGCAAAGCCAGTCTTGAGATTATAGCTGTTAAAGAAAACTATCTGCGGCGGTCTCCGCCTCTGCCGTGTGAGTTGCCGCGGTCATTGCCACGGGAGAAACCGCGGTTGTTGCGGTCTCCATTGGAAGGACGCGGTCTGCGTTCGGGTTCTACGTAACCTTCGGGCTTTTCTATCAAAGCCTTACGGGAAAGACGCAGCTTACCGCTTCTTTCATCAACTTCAAGCAGTTTGACAGTTACCTCTTCACCCACTTTAACCACATCTTCCACTTTATCCACTTTCTTCCAGTCCAGCTCGGAAATGTGCAGCAACCCTTCCTTGCCGGGAAGAATTTCTACGAAAGCTCCGAATTCCAAAATTGAAACTACCTTGCCGGTATACACTTCGCCGACTTCGGGAACCGTGGTAATGGCTTTGATGGTGGCCAGGGCAGCATCCATGCCTTCCTTGTTCTCTCCGAAAATATCAATTATTCCAAAGTCACCCTTTTCAGTAATGGTAATGGTTGTTCCGGTCGTTTTCTGGATCTCCTGGATAACCTTGCCTCCTGTTCCTATAACAGCCCCGATGAAAGTATTGGGAATGGTGATTTGTACAATACGGGGAACGTGAGGTTTGTATTCTGCGCGGGGTTCGGATATGGTTTTCATCATTTCGTTCATGATGTGAAGCCTTCCCTGGCGTGCCTGTTCCAAAGCCTGTTCCAGCACTTCGTAGGGCAGTCCGTCAACTTTGATATCCATCTGAGTGGCGGTAATGCCGTCACTTGTTCCGGTTACCTTAAAGTCCATGTCTCCCAGGTGGTCTTCGTCACCCAGAATATCGGATAAAATGGCAAATTTCTTGTTGCCGGCATCAGTAATAAGTCCCATGGCTATTCCGGAAACCGGTTTTTTGATTTTTATGCCCGCATCCATCAATGCCAGAGTTCCGGCACAAACCGTTGCCATGGAAGATGATCCGTTGGATTCCAGGATATCGGATACAACTCGGATGGCGTAAGGGTTGGCTTCTCCTGTGGGAACCATGGTTTTCAAAGCACGGTGTGCCAGATTGCCATGTCCGACTTCACGACGTCCGACACCGCGGCTGGGACGGGCGTCTCCGGTGGAGAAGGGCGGGAAATTGTAATGGAGTACAAATTGTTCAGTTCCCTGGATCAATACTTCGTCCATTTCTTTCATGTCCAGTTTGGTACCCAGGGTGACGGTAGTCAGTGACTGGGTTTCACCGCGTGTGAAGACAGCTGAACCGTGAGCCATAGGCAGATAGTCCACTTCACTCCAGATGGGACGTATGTCAGTGGTGGAACGACCGTCAAGACGAACACCTTCATCCAGGATCATCCGGCGCATGGCCCTTTTTTCCACATCATGATAATACCGAGTAACCATCATGGCTTTTTCTTCGCGTTCTTCTTCGGGAATGGTTTCCATGAATTCTTCTTTCAATGCGTCGAAAGCCTCGGTACGGGTTTGCTTATCATCACCTGATTTGGCAATAGCATAACAACGGTCGTAACAGAAAGTTTCTACGGCTTTGCGCAGCTCTTCATCGTTATCTTCGTGGCAATACTCGCGTTTTACGGTTTTGCCGGTTTCTTCCATCAGCTCCATCTGTACCTTGCAGTGTTTTTTGATTTCCAGGTGGGCAAACTTAATGGCTTCCAACATAACGGCTTCACTGACCTCTTTCATTTCGCCTTCTACCATCATGATGTTGTCGTAAGTGGCTCCTACCATGATGTCCAGATCTGCTTCCATGAGCTGGTTAAAGGAAGGATTGATGACAAATTCCCCGTTCACACGGCCTACACGGACTTCCGAAATCGGTCCGTTAAAGGGAATATCGCTTACTGCCAAAGCGGCAGAAGCAGCCAGTCCGGCCAGTGCATCAGGCATTATCTGTTTTTCTGCTGAGACAAGAAAAACGTTTACAAATACGTCTGCGTGGAAATCTTCCGGGAAGAGAGGCCTGAGAGCACGGTCTATCAAACGCGAGATCAGGATCTCATAATCGGAAGGACGTCCTTCCCGTTTCATAAAACCGCCCGGATACCTGCCGGCAGCGGCATATTTTTCTTTGTAATCAACAGAGAGCGGCATAAAGTCCGTGTCGGGCTTTGCTTCTTTGCACAGGTGACTGCTGCCAGAAGCATAGTGCCACCCATTTTCACTACTACGGAACCATCGGCCTGCTTGGCCAGTTTTCCGGTTTCGATCTCAATGGTACGGCCATCATCCAATGTAATGACCTTCTTAATGATCTTCATTTATTTTTTCATCTGCAATCCGCCCCTTCCTGTAAGGGGGTTGTTAAAAATTATCCATTCCGCTTATCCCGATCCCCGGATTGCGTTAATTTGGATCGGAATAATTAAGAAATTCTATAAAAAAAGGCTGTTCTCCAACGAGAGAGTGCAGCCTTTGTTTGGTTTGCGAGGAAGACGCGCTCCCATCGCTTTGTAAGCTATTTCCGGAGATTGAGCGCTTTAATAATATTACGGTACCGCTCAATGTCGTTGGCCTTCAGATAATCCAGCAGGCGGCGACGTTTACCTACCAAACGGAGCAAGGCACGTTGTGTGCCGTAGTCCTTTTTATTGGACTTCATGTGTTCGGTAAGATGGGCGATACGGTAAGAAAATAAGGCGACCTGGCTTTCTGCAGATCCGGTGTCTTTATTAGACGTTCCGTACTGTCCGAAAATCTCTTGCTTTTTTTGGGCATCTAAGTAATCGGCCATTGTCAGCAATTGATTTTTAGTGGTTAATAATAAGTTTTACCCCAATCGGGGCTGCAAAGATATACGTTTTTTTCTATTTATCAGTTCAAACCCGGTATTTTCTTTTGAAAAGTGCATTGACTCAATGGGTAACCATCAGGGTTTTTCCCGGAGAAAAGCTCCTGTAACGGGGAGCGAATAACGATTGTATCCGTATACTTCCTTGTTGGAAAATGCCTGTTTGTGTAACGTAAAACCGTTCTTCAATCATATGTTTTCCCCGGGAAAGGGTTTGAAAAAAGTATTGTGTGGATCCGGTCTTGATCTCACGAAACCACGAACCGGAATCATTCCATTGGTATTGGGATGTTTCGGATTCCGGGCTCAGGCAGGCCGCATGTGAAACGTTGATATGTACAAAACTGCGTGCTTGTTCGTTTGTTACAAAATAGCGTGCCACAATCCGTTCTCCCCGTTTGAGGGTGTCTTTTTCAGAGATAAGTGAGTTGTCTGGCAACCGGTAAAAAGCCCGGTGAATCTCCATCCCGTTGGAATAAGGTTGGGCCTCACGAAGGTCTTCCAGGGTTTGTTCGTATAGGGTTACATACAATTGGGCCCGGGAGCGATTTCTGACGGTATATGTCGTGCCCCGTACAACTGTTTCGTAAAGGGGCATCTCCGCTGTTTCTTCGTTTCCGTAATAAAGCAATGCATGGATCACATCGGTGGTTGAAGATCCGGATTCCCACATCTGGTTTTCTTTCCTGTCCAGCAACCATCGGGTGATCCCGTTCCTTATGATCGGATCGTTTTTGAATAAACGCAACAGCAGGGCATGTACTTTCATTTCTGAATACATCAGGCCGTCATAGGGTACCGCGTTCGGGAAATAACAGCCCAGATCCGCATCACATACGGCAAATTCTCTTAGGGAGGATAAGACCCGGGCAAGCGATTCTTTCTGATCGGTTCTTTCCAGTATAACTGCCAGAAAGACTTTTTCGGCCACAGTGGCTCCTTTCCACGATTCTTTTAAAATACCGGAATAATGTTCAATCACTTTTTGCATGTCCTTACCGGCCAGAATTTCCGGGAATGCGCTGCGTACATAAAAATACGTTAAAACATCCCGGTTAACATCCGGGTCAGCGGTCTCACTGTAGCGTTTGGCAAACAAACTGTCCGCATAATGAACGGCTTTTTTTGCAAGCTCCTGTACCCGATCATCCACCCCTGTAACGACTCCATTTTCTTTCATATTACCCGTAACCTCCAGGAAATACAAAGTTAGCGTATACGAACTCTCCATTCCCGGGAACCAGGAAAACCCTCCGTCGGGCCGTTGCAGTGACCCAAAATAGTCCAGGGCTTTTTCATTGAAAGATCGCATGTAACGGGGATCACCCAGTCGCTTCAGGCGCCGGATCCTTTCTGCCTCGCGTCCCGGGTAATCCGCCCAAGGCGTTTGTGAGATCAGAATCTCCGTCAGCCGGGCGTTTTTTTGAAAGGCCGAGGCTTGTCCTTCAGTCACTTTGTCCAACGACGGCAGTATGCCGGGGAATTCCTGCAACAAGCGGGCTCCCGTGTTGTTTGCGTAAAAAGCCGGGATCCAGGCCATAAGGTTGTTCCCGGAAGGTTCGCAGAGTGAGGGAATAGCCTGGATTGCGGCCGTAAACGGGGTGGTCACATCCAGGGTGGCCTGTGACTCTTTATTTTGTTTGACCAGTGTAACCACGTCGTTTCCGGTAAGTATCCTTGTTCTGGCGCGGGTGATTTGCTCTTTCAGGGGCAATACCGGAAGGATATTTAGTTGTGCATCGCTGTGGTGGGGACCTATGAACCCTGCTGTTATTTCCACCAGGGGAATCCGTTCATCGGTAAACCGGGGAGTGGTGTAATTCCAGCTGAAAAGAGTTCTTTCAGAAGGAAACAGGCGGGCAGACTGCTTTTCCAGTTCGTTTTCCCCAATTTTCAGGAAGGCAATCCCTTCCATCGGAGATGAGGTCAGGTTGATAACCGGAACAGTCAGCTCTATCCGGTCGTGTTCTCTCAGATAAGCCGGAAAAGAAGGCATGGCCATAACTTCTTTTTTTACCAGCAGGGTGTCTTCTGCCGTGGTATTTTTCCCGTCAGGGGTGTGAGCCAGGGTAAGGATGCGAAACGTCCCCAAAAGTCCGTTCGTACGGAAAGAGACAGGGACCATGCCGGTGCTGTCCGGAAGCAGGTGCGGCAAAAAGGCCAGGGTTTCCTCAAAATCGCTGCGTACCCGGATTTCGGAACCGGTATCGGCAGGTTGGGAAACAGCTTTTGAATCAGACTCTTCCTGTGATATCATGTCGGAAGCAACGGCGTTCCTTCCGGCAGCGTAGTACAACCCGGGAAGGGATTCCGTTTTGCTCCTTGAGGTTGAAAGATCCATAAAATGGTGTCGTATGGCCGGGATAGGCCTGTACGGTTCCCTGGCGGGTTGGTAATAAAAATTATTGGGGGTCAGCCGGTCTGTGCTTTTATTGAAAATGCTCACCAAAATCTCGGCGTTATCTTTATTGGGAAGCATGATCCCAAAAGATTCAAGGGAATAAGGCTCCGTGTCCCGACGCAAGGAAACAAAATGCAACGGAAGCGACTCTTCTGCAGGTTTTTCCCATCTGTGGCGAAATTCAATATATTGCCCATCACGGACTGCCACCAGGCGCAATTCTGGCGGATTGTCTCCCACAGGAAGGCCGGGAAAAGAAAAGGTTTTCATCCCGGGCTCAAGAAGCAGGTGGGTTTTGCTGACCTGGGATCCCCCGGCGTACCACTCGGCAAGCACATATAAAGGTTTATTGACGGTTCCCAGCAAAAAGGCAGGCGGGTCTTCTTCAAGGGGACAAAAGAAAAGAGCGGTATCTGCCGGACTGATTGTGTCTTTGAGGCTTAATAAGTAGAAAGACACAGAAAGGGGTTCCGTTCCTTCTGTCCCGGCGGCAATTTTCCAGCGGCCGGATTTCATGGAATCCCAGGGGGGTTGGTATAGCTGCCCGGAATGCAGAACGTCCGTGAACACCGTATCTTCGTGTTGTAAAAAATAACAGGTCAGGGGCAGGTCCTGATCAAAACCGTTGCTGTTTTTGACATTCAAACGTATGAAAGGTCTCTTTTCCCGGATCAGGATGTTATCTGAAACTTCTCTTTCACCGTGCAGAAAGTTTGGGTGGATGGCATAACGGAAGCCCGATACCGGCAAAAGCACCGTTTTTTGTTGTGTTTCACCGGTAATGTCTACGGCGGTGATTTCCAGTTCCAGCATACCGTGAAGGGAAGTGTCACCGGGAGGTCTCAAGGCCGGGAAAGCAAATTGGAATTCACCTTCCTCTCCGGTTTTCAGGGTATCTGAATGTATAAGTCCTTCATGGTTGCCGGAAGACATTTTTGAATGAACGTAGTATGGCCGGAAAGGCGATCTGAAAAAAACGCGGCATTGAACAGTGGTATTGGCCAGCGGAAATCCGGCATAATTGAATACCACTCCCTGTTGTACGATGGTATCGTTAAAAGCATATGCCTGACTAACAGGGGATAAGGCCAGCGTGAAGGATGGCCGGGTGTACGCTTCTATCCGGATGTGAGCCGATGCTCCCGGAAAAGTTATGCTGTGGGAGCCGTTCATGCGGACTGTGCCGGGAGGAAAAAAACCACTGAAGGATCCAAAATCATTGGTCTGTACATGCACCGTATCCAGTGTGTCCCGGTAATTGGCATTGTTTCTCAATACCACTGTATAGTTTTGTCCTGCCGTTGTCCGGCATTTCCCATCTTTAAATTTGGTGACAATGCCTTTAAAAAAGAGGGTGTCCTGGTTCCCGTACAATTTTCTGTCGGTAAAAAGGGATGCCGAGATGATTTCCCTTTCCGCTTCTCCGTATTGAAAATCCCATGGGCGAACAGTAACGGGAACCGAGAACGTGTCTGGCACGACCGTGTTCTCTGAAGGAACACTCAGCCGGAATGAATCTCCGGTTCTGACATCCAGGGGAGTAAACCCGTCCGGTTCCAGGAGAAAAGGTTTCCGGGTATCATTGACAAACCGGACCTCCACCTTTTGAAAGGGTTTCCCGCTTTGCAGGTCTGTGGCATAGATATATCCCGTATCCTGCCGGGTACGGAACATGGCCGCTACTTTCCCCGAGTAAAAAGAAGACCCGGTATTTGTTTTTCCTTTTTTGATCGCTATAGTATAAGACCCTTCCGGAGGAATGGTTATATTAACGGTATCCCTAACCTCCCGGTAAACGGGAAAATCCGGGTAACGGTATGTTTTTCCGCACCATCGTTTGCCGTGCCCGTCCAGGATCTTTAATTTATAACGCTTTATATTTCTGCGTGTTATTATTAATTCTGCGACCGAACCCGGATACAATTGTTTATTTATCTGCAGATCAAGGGATGGCCGGGTGAGGAAGTCCATCATGTTGGAGAACGATTCGCGGACCGGACTATCGGCGAACCTCCTGTAGGCTTCCCGGCTTATACGCAAGGCTTCTTCATAGTGTCCGTCGTCTGTCAGCAATCGGGCTTTTTCCAGGTAAACATAAGAGACCGGTTCAGTATCCGGGTACTGTTCAATGAGGCTGTCCAACCCGGCTTTTTTCAATTCCCCTGAAACGGAAAGTGATAGCAGTTGCCGGTATCTGGCCGCTATCAGGTTATGTGGCACGTTTCCTTGTCCCTTTTCCAGCAGGTGAATCAATGCCGGGTAATCTTCTACAATAAAAAGAGCCAGTTCATCAAGGTCAAAACAAGGATGAACCAAGGGATCGTTCAAAAGCAGTTTTTGGTAAAGTGATGCAGGGATACCGGATAATTCTGCAGGTGTTGCGGGCAATTGTACTTTGTTTTCTCCTCTTTTTTCGGGGAAACGGCTAAAAAGGAACAGGTAATGAACCACGCGCCCTTCAGCGGTTTTGCCAAATAAGGGCGCATAGTCTTTATAGTTTTGATAAATACGCGGGCGGGCAGTCCGGTCTATGGCAATCTCCATGAGCATCATACTGTCCATAAGGGAAAGCATCCGGGGGTAATCCGCAATACGGGCCGACCGGTTGAAGGCTTCATGCATACGTACCAGCGCCGTGGCAGGATGGTCCGCATCCTGCCCTCCGGCTGCCAGGGGAAGCAGGAGCATTATTAAAAGTCCTGCGTATTTTTTCATAAACCTATAAGGTTAACAAATCCCGGGGGTGTTCCAGGTAAAACTCGGCAGGGATATCTATCCCGTTCCGGGTTCCCCATAATGCAAGTGCAAAAGAGGTGCCGGCCGCATGAGCACACAATTGGTCGTTGTACGTGTCACCCACAAAAAGCACTTTGGTTGGATCTGCTCCCGTTTTTTCCAGGAACAACCACATGGGATCCGGGGCGGGTTTGTGCCTGGGGGCATCTTCAGCACATACGGTCAAAGTAAAATAATGCATCCATTCCGACAAATGCCGGTCGGAATCAAATTCAGGTCTGTTTCGTGAGGTGATCACACCCATGACAACACCTTTTTTGTACAGGGACTCAAGCACCTGTTCAATCCCGTCAAACGGCCGGGTAAGGTAAGTCAGTGCCTGGAAATTTTCCTCCCATAAAGCAGCGGCCTTTTCCGGATCTTCAAATCCCAGTTTGAGTACTGCCTGGAAACTGGGAATCCCAAAATACGGATATAACTCCTCCAGGGTCATATCTTTTCCCAGCTCACTGCGGATGGTCTGCTGCAGGGATACCATTCCGGTTTGTTCACTGTCCAGCAAAGTGCCGTCAACGTCAAAAACAATATGAGTAAAGTTCACTACAAGTCTTCAATTTTTTGGTAAAGGAATTGATAATGTGCACGGGTCCGGTCATCGCCTTTGGCACGTTTGAGTTTTTTCCCGATTTTTTGCATTTCAGCTGTTACAAGGCACTTAACGTCATTGTTCTCTATGGATGCCTCGGTTCTGCGGTAACGAGCCGCTTCCGGCGAAGCATTCCCGTTCTCTTCTTTGGGCTTGACCAGTTCGCAAAGTGTATTGATATAAATGTTCTGCAGGCTCCTGCGGTAAATGTCTGTGTCGCCGTAATCTTTGAAAACACTGCGGTTCATGTCAGAGAAGAAGGCTTCCAGGGAATAGGCTTCTGCTCCCAGTTGTTCTTCTGCCCGGAGCATTCGTACCAGGACATTTTTATTGACCAGTCCGGTGACGGCGCTTTGTTGCAGGTTTTCCATTACGGCCAGTCGGTTGGTTGGCAAAAGTTCTGCCAGGTAATCGGGCAGGATCCATTCCGGGGTTGTAAAAATATTCCTGTCCAAAAACGCCATGGCTTCCTTTTGTTTTGCCCGGGGGACCGGTATGTAAACCGGGCCTTCCTGCTCTACGGTTTTCACGTCCGTGAAAACACCTCCCACCCATTTGGATACGTGGCCTATATAACGGTTAAACTGGGTTGTGATCTGGGGATAAAGTGTGGAAAGGCCCCTGTAATTTTCGTTCGGGATTTTTGTCCACCCGGGAAGGTTTTCCAGGATGACTTTCATATTTCTGATGCCCAGTTCACAGGTTTCCATCTGGTTGTCTCCCAGATCTTCAGATTGTGCCCGGGGGTCGTTCAGTCCGGATTCGGCCCCTCCGTTGAAACGTAAATAAGGGTCTTGTGTTTTTTCAATGACCCACTTGTTCAGATTAGGAATCTCTTCTTCTGCATCGGCAAACTGGTAAAAACGCCTGTAACCCCATTCTATGGCCCAGTAGTCGTAATGGCTTATGCGGGGGAAGAGCAGGTTTTGTGGAATTTTGTCTTCCGGCTGCACCACAAAGTTGAACCGGGAATAATCCATGATGGATGTAGTATGTCCGTTGGCAGCCAGGAATTCAGGGTCGCGCAGTTGGTCGGTCGTATAATAAGCTGTAGCTCCGAAATTATGACGCAGCCCCAGGGTATGTCCCACTTCATGAGAAGAGACAAAACGGATAAGTTGTCCCATCAGTTCTGTAGGGAATGTCATTGCCCGGGCCTGAGGATCTACGGCGGCACATTGCACAAAATACCAGTTGTGGACTAGGCTCATCACGTTGTGGTACCAGTTGATGTGACTTTCAATGATTTCTCCCGAACGTGGATCGCTTACGTGCGGACCGCTGGCGTTGGCAATGGTCGACGGTTTGTAAACGATTGCCGAGTTTCTGGCGTCCTCCAGACTCCACGTGGGATCTTCTTCGGGAGAAGGTGCCTCCAATGCATAAATAGCATTTTTAAAACCTGCTTTTTCGAATACCGGCTGCCAGTCGTTCACGCCCTGGATCAGGTAGGGCACCCATTCTTTGGGTGTGGTGGGATCAATATAAAACACGATGGGTTTTGCCGGTTCCACCAACTCGCCCCTTTTGTATTTTTCTAAGTCTTCAGGCTTTGGTTCCAGCCGCCAGCGGGCGATCATGCGCATGGTTTTGATCCCCTGTGGGTTTTTGTCAAAATCTGTGTAATTAGAGGTAAAGAAGCCTACACGCTCGTCAAAATACCTGGGCTGCATGGGCTCTTTGGGAAGGAGAACCAGCGAGCAGTTGATCTCGAAGGTCAGGGGGTCATCGTTCTCCTGGAGGACGTATGTCTTTATGCTGCGCAGTTCGGTGTTGATGGGGAAAGATTTTACGCTTTTAACATAAGAACGGTCTTTTTGCATAGCCGTCATTTTGGCCGATTTTTTCTGCCTTTTGCTGAAATAAAGGCTTTCGTTATCACTGTTTACCAGGTCCGTTACGTCTATCAGTGACAGGGTGCTGTCTGCATTGATCGCCTTTATGTCAAAAGAAGCGATCAAAGCCGGCCTGTTGGAACGGGTAACGTTATAATACATGGCCTGAGTCGTATCCCTGGACTGTTCGCGGGCAAGTACTTTAGTCAGGAACAGGTTGTTGTCCGGCCCTTTCTCAAAACGCAACATGCCGCTGTTGATTTGGTCTCCGGCATATCCGAAAAAATTGGCGCGGAATCCCGCCGGGGTTTCAGCCATCCGGGTTACCATAAGGATGTCCCGTCCTATCAGGGAGTCGGGTATACCTATATAATATTTCTTGTCCTGGTAATACACAGGGGTCAATCCTTCCATAACAGAAGTCTCTGCTTTAATGAAATCATCCAGCTTAGCAGGGGTTTTGCTGTCTGTTTTGGATTCGGTGTTGTTTTCGGTTTTGTCATCTTTCTGATCCGGATTTCTGCGCTGGGCCGTGCCGGTTTGCACAGAAAAAGCCAGAACTGCCAGTAAAAGAATGGTTTTGGTCAGTTTCATAATGGGTTGTTGAGGTTTATAAAGCGTTGATTTTTTGATCCAGGGTTTGAATGCGTTCCACAATAATGTTCCGCATCCGTTCCACGGCCTGGTTATATGTCAGGGGTTCATCTCCGTTGATGAGGTTTCCGCCGTTCATGTTTCTGTCTTCAGTAGGATCCCACATTTTGAAATTCAATGCTGCAGAATAGCTCAAGCGTTCGTACTCTTCATCCAGAAAGGCGGGAATTTCATCAAATTTTGGCTTGAGCAGGTTCCACCGTTCTTTAACCAGTGCTACAAATTCAGGGTCTTTGAAAAACTGTTTGTACCAGATCGCCTGTGTCATAAAGAGTTTACCCTGGGCCTGGGGAGAAGCCTGATAGGAAAACGTTCCCCAGTCAAAATCCCAGATGGGTCCGGCAAAAAGTTTGGTATCTTTGTCTTTGTACATATAGACACTGCCGGGGTTGGCCAGTTCGTGGTTGATGCACAGTTCAAAAACGATCCAATAGTCTACGAACGACTGCATATCCACGAATTTTCTGTAGCCTGTTTCCGGGTCTTTAAAGGCCGGTCCGTATAAGGCCTCTCCAGCCTGGTCAATATAGTCCTTGATCCAGTCTATCTGAGAGGCGGTAATATCGTCTTCGTCCGGGAATTTCACGGCAAACGGGATCCCGCTCTGCTCAACGCTCTGTCCGTGAGGGGATACCCACTGGATCTCGTTGTCAAAGTGAAAGTCAAGTTCCAGGATATACCCGTCATCGGATATATTTACCCGGTTTTTATCATCCTTGATGTGTTCAACCAACATATAGTTGCCTTGGTGACGGCCGTTGAAGATCAATTCCACGATCTCGTTCCGGGGGGTCCACGCCAGGGATGTGGATTGGGCAATCCTGAAAGCCATACGATTCCGGAGCATGGTCCGGTCCATGAAATTGGCCAACAGAACCCAGCGTTTGTGTTTGGGCATGCCCAACAGGGATGTTTTACTGTCCAGTTTCAGGGCATAGGGTTTCTTGGGCCACATCCAGGTGGTATTACCGCGTCCGCGGATTTCTGTTACCATCTGGGGCAGGTCTTCAAACGAGCCCATACCCTGTATACGGATGGTTGCATTCATCCAGTCATCCTTTGAGGTCACCGGGGCCCCGTTTTCCGTGTTGATAATAATCACGGGTAATCCCGTAAAATGAACGATTTCCGTTTTATAGGTAAGCACGGTTCCCTCGTTGGTTTGTACGGTATATTCCACAGGTTGCGAAAAATCCTGAACCGTTTTTCCACTCTCCTGGACCACTCCGTTTACTTTGACGGGGTTCCCGCTAGTGAAAGAAGCTGTCAGATGCAGATCCTCCAGCCAGACCGGGATGTTTCCCTCAATAACATTTTCGTACAGATCTTCTGCTGATGTAATATCCAGTTGTACGTCCTCTTTCAAAGAAGGATTCAGTTCTTTAGAAAAGTAAAAATTGCTAATCCCTGCATGGCTCAGGGAACTGATCACTTCAAAAGCACCGGAAGTGATCATGGAAGTCCCGTATCCCGCGCGGGAGGTGATCAGGCATAATACCACCGGATTTTTATAGGTCAGACGAATCCCGTTATCTAGTAAACGGACCTGGTAAACACCTTCCTCTTGTGTGGGGACAATACTTTGTATTGAAAAATTGGCGGGTTTACTTGTTGTTCCCTGAATGCGCAATTCAATCTGACATTGCGGGGAAGTGATGTCGTAAATGAATTCGGCTGCAGGTTCTTCAACCCTGAAAGAAAAAGTGGCGGCACCTTCCTGCGGCACTACAATTTGCTGTTCATCAACCGACAAACTAATTAATCGGGCTTCTTTTTCCGTTTCTTTTGGATCTGGTGTTTTGGAACAGGCTGCTGTCAGAAAGGCAACGGCCAGAAAGAGGTAATGTATTTTCATTCTAAAAAGGACCTATACTTTAGGTTGCAAGTTATAAAATTTTACCTTTACATTACCATCAAACCGCAATAGTCATGATAAAACGCTTGGTTTTTACAGGATTTTCAGTATTGTTGATCGCTTGCAGCCCTTTGAAAAACAAAGTCCCGGTCCGTGATTTCATTCAGATTGACGGCCCTGACCTGGTACTGAAAGGAGAGAAATTTTTCATCAAAGGCACTAACCTGGGCAATTGGCTGAATCCCGAAGGATACATGTTCAATTTCAAAAAAACAAATTCAGCAGGCTGGATAGACCGGATGTTTTGCCAGTTGACAGGTCCTGATTTTACCGCGGAATTCTGGCGCCGGTTCAAAGACAGCTACATTACAAGGGATGATATTGATTTTATTGCTTCAACCGGAGCAAACACCATACGACTGCCTTTTCATTATAAGCTTTTTACCGATGAGGATTTTATGGGCCTTATTGCCGCTCAGGACGGATTTGCGCGTATAGACAGTGTGGTTTCCTGGTGCCGCCAGAGCGGATTACACGTTATCCTGGATATGCACGATGCTCCGGGTGGTCAGACAGGGGACAACATTGATGACAGTCACGGGTATCCCTGGTTGTTCGAAAGCAAGACAAACCAGCAGCTTTTTTGTGATATCTGGAAAAGGATCGCAGCCCGCTATCATGACGAACCGGTTATTTTGGGATACGACTTGCTGAATGAACCCATTGCCCCATATTTCAGCAATAAAGATGATCTCAACGCCATGTTGGAACCTTTATACAAAAAGGCGGTTGCGGAGATCAGAAAAGCAGATACGAACCATATAGTCATTCTGGGAGCCCCTCAATGGAACAGCAACTTCACACCATTTACCGACTGGACATTTGATGATAAGATCATGTATTCCTGCCACCGTTACGGGGGGGAAGCCACGACCGAGGCCATTGCGCATTTCATTGACTTCCGCGATAAGACGTCATTGCCTATGTATATGGGAGAGATAGGCCACAATACCCTTGAGTGGATGGAAGCCTTTTGCAAAGTCATGGAAGAAAACAACATCGGGTATACATTTTGGCCGTATAAAAAAATGGGCGGTTCCTGTTTTGTGTCCATAGGCACTCCGGATCATTGGGAACTGGTAACGGGTTTTTCAGAGGCTCCCAGGGACACTTACGCTGCCATAAGGGAAGCCAGACCGGATCAGGTCTTGAGCCGGCAGTCCATGACGAAATTTTTAAAGTTGTGTTTGTTTGAAAATTGCAGTGTTGAAGGGGATTACATTAAAGCCCTCCGCCTGAATAAAGAAAGAACAGACAACTAGAAGCGTTGTCTGTTCAGACCCATTTAACCTAAAACCTAATAGATGAAAAAAACTATCTGTCTTAATAGTTTGCAAACGGTGTGCCAAACTTTTTAATTTATGGAATTTCTTTTAGACTGGGGTTACCTGGGTTTGTTTATTGGATCGTTCCTGGCTTCTACGGTAATACCATTCAGTTCCGAATTCCTTTTCATTGGAATGCTCCTGGCCGGGGGAGATCCCTGGCTCTGTTTTGCTATAGCAACTGCAGGGAACGGCCTTGGGAGCCTGACCTGCTATGGTCTGGGTTACCTGGGAAAATGGGAATGGATAGAAAAATGGTTGCGAGTTAAGCAGGAAAAACTTGAAAAACAACAAGAAGTAATTCGTAAATGGAGCAGCCTGGTAGCCCTGTTTTGCTGGCTGCCGGTTGTGGGTGATGTCTTTGCTGTAGGTTTGGGATTTTACAGAATCCCGTTTTGGAGAACGGCCGTGCTTATGTTTGTTGGGAAAGCCCTCCGTTTCCTGTTTTGGATTGGTCTTTGGCTACTGTTACCCGAAAAATTGTTCTAGCGATTCATTAATTCTTCAAACGACACATCCCGTAACGGATAGGAACGGGCATTTTTATAATTGTAATGCCACCATTCGGGTTCGTAAATGGAAAATCCGTAAGCTTCCATAATCCCTCTCAGGGTTGCCCTGTTCTTCAGCACATGCTCCGGAAGGTCATTGAACGCATGAGATGCCGTGTCCGAGAAGGAATCAAATCGGGTGGGCATTTCCAATTCTTCTCCTGTTTCCAGGCAGATCAGCGTAAGATCCACAGCAGCTCCCCGGTTGTGAATGGACCCCGTATGCGGACTGGCTACAAATGTTGTGTCGTGGTATACTTCATAAAAATACAATGTAGCCGCGTAAGGCCTGTAGGCATCCAAAATTTCAAAACCCATGCCGAGTTTTTTTAAGGAATCCTGTGCCAGGGCCAATGCCAGGGCAACCGGACGGCATAAGAAGGCTTTGGGAGAAGTGTAAATGGGTATTCCGGTAAAATTTTCGGATTTGGCATAAGCAATATCCAGGCTGATACCGGGGATGACTTCCTCCAGGTCTACGAGTTCCGTGTTCGGATTTTCTGCTACCTGGGCCAGATAATCTTCCATAGTCACTGCAATGGGGAGGTTATAAGGATTTTTAGGATTACTTTGATGGCACCCGGCCACCAAAAGAATAACAGCAAAAAGAAAAAAAGTTCGTTTCATATATCAAAGGTAAGGATATTAATTTTTTATTTACCTTTGCAGCCTTGATTAATCGGGGTGTAGCGCAGTTGGCTAGCGCGCCACGTTCGGGACGTGGAGGCCGAAGGTTCGAGTCCTTTCACCCCGACTTACTTTTGTCGATTCATCACAATAAAAGTCCGGTACCATATGAAACGTCTTATTTTAGCATTATTCCTTATAGTGTTTGGTGTTGAATTATCAGCACAAACAGGATGGTGGGGGCCGCAAAGTAAAGTTGTAACAGATACTCTTTACAGCAAGGTATTGAATGCCGACCGTGAATACACAATATTCCTCCCCAAAAGTTACGAAACACAGACAAATAAGGAATATCCCGTGCTGTATCTTCTACACGGCATGTCGGGTGTCAATACCAGCTGGTTTGAAAATGAACATGCCAAGGAAATAGCCGATCAGCTGATAGCCTCAGGCGAGGCTTGTGAAATGATCATTGTATCACCCAACGCGGGAGGCAATCTGGCCGAAGGCGCGTGGAATGGTTATTTTAATATGCCCGGTTGGCAATACGAAACGTTTTTCTTTACTGAATTCCTGCCCTTTATAGAGAAAACATACCGTATTACAGGAGACAAGCAGCATCGTGCTGTTGCAGGCTTATCGATGGGTGGTGGCGGTGCCACTGTATACGGCCAAAAGCACAGCCATATGTTTTCATCTGTTTATGCCATGAGTGCATTAATGAACATCCCGCAGGAAGGCGCTGTTCCTTCGCAAGATCCGGAAGATAAAATGGCATTGCTCACAAAATCGGTACAGGAAAACGATTGTATACAGTATGTTGAAGAAGCGAGTGATGAACGTAAAGATCAACTGCGCAGTGTGAAATGGTTTGTCGATTGTGGTGATGATGATTTTCTGCTTGATCGTAATATTGAATTTACCCAGGCTATGCGCCATCAGCAAATTCCTTGTGAATTCCGGGTGCGCGATGGCGGGCATACCAGTGAATACTGGCGTTCTGCACTATATACCTGTTTGCCTTTTGTGTCAAGAAATTTTGGGAAATAAGGCCCTGATTTTTTTTATTTAATGCCCATGGCACGGGAAAAAGCTTCTTTATAGGAATCAGAAATGGGGATCCTGACATGATCAAAAACAATGCGTTGTCTTTCTATGGTTTTCACTTTCCGGACGTTCACAATGAAAGAACGGTGAACACGAACAAACTGGTTTTTCGGTAATTCTTCCTCAATGGTCTTCAGTGTCATGAGAGTTTGTACGGAAACGCCGTTTTCCAGATGGATTTTTATGTAATCGCCAATACCTTCTATGTAAATGATATCCGGCGTATTAATAATTTGTTGTTTGTAGTCGGATTTAATTACAAGATTTTTTGAGGTTAACGTGTTGTTGTCCACGGAATGAGAGGTGTTCAAGAGTTCTGCCTGGCGCTGTGCTTTATTGGCAGCAGTGAGAAATTCTGCATAACTAAAAGGTTTAAGCAGGTAGTCAATGGCGTTTACTTTAAATCCCTCTAATGCATATTGTTCGAATGCGGTGGTGAATATTACCAGACAATCTCCCATCATACGTGATAATTCCAGCCCGTTCAGATTGGGCATTTGTATGTCAATGAAAGCAAGATCTATCTTTTCACTTTTCAACACAGTTAAGGCTTCAATACCGCTGCTGCATCTGGCTGTAAGTTCCAGAAAAGGTGTCTGGTGAATGTAATCCTGGAGCAGATTCAGCGCCAACGGTTCGTCATCAACTATAATGCATCGTAAGCATGTCATGTGTCAAATCATAATGTAATTTTCAGTTCAGAGACATATACATTGTCAAGGGTTGTATATTTAAAAGAATGTTTCCCGGGATAAATTAATGAAAGTCGCCTTTGCAAATTGTCGATTCCTATTCCAGAACCGCTATAGTCATTGTTACTTTTTGGGAAATAACTGTTTTTCACCGAACAAAGAATTTTGCGATCTTTAATATCAATATCAATATCTATAAAAGAGGGGCTCGTTTGAGAGATCCCGTGTTTAAAAGCATTTTCAACCTGGGTAATGAACATTAAAGGAGCGATGGTCAATCCATTTGTTTTTTCAGGAATGTGGACTCTCACATTGGTTTTATTAGTTAGTCGCAGCGACATAAGATCAATGTAACTTTTTGTGAAAGCCAATTCTTTATCCAGAGACACTTTTTCCTGATTATTTTCATACAGCACGTAACGCAGTGTTTTGCTAAGACTTAATACGGCATCTTGAGCTTTTTCCTGATCCATTCTCATTAAGGAATAGATATTATTCAGCGTATTGAACAAAAAGTGTGGATTAAGTTGATTTTTCAGATTCTTAATTTCAGCCTGGCTTGCTACAATTTCCATTTTTGCTTTTTCTCTGTCAGTATGCTGCCATTCAAGAGTAACGCGTATGGCAACGGCCATGGAAGCGGTAAGCATCATAAAAAACATATCTCTGGAAATAAATATAAAAGAATTTCGCGGAGGCGGAATATGTTCGGTAGGGATGCCTGCCAAATTGGTAAAATAGTACCCGTGCCATAAATAAAGCAGAATACTTACCGTGCTGATTAATAGTAAATTTGATACGAAAAAAACGATCCAGCGTTTTTGTAGCATAAATCGTTTAATGAACACAAAAAAATTAATGTAAAAAACCAGCAAATAAGCAGTGATGCTGCCACAATATCCCAGATATCTCACGAAAGTGAGTGTTTCATTACGTGGATTTATAAAAATGGGAAGACTATAAAACAGCACTACGGCCATTATATTCATGAGGATGAATGCCCGTCTGCTTTTTTTATCCGAGATCATATTCATTTTCAAATATAAGTAATTTCTTTATTCATACCTGATAGCATCTATCGGATTAAGCCCGGAAGCTTTTTGTGCCGGATACCAACCGAAAAACATACCGGTAACAGTACAGACCAGGAAGGAAAGAATAATGGAGTATGCCTGTACAGAAACAGGCCATCCGGTTATTATATTTATCAACGCAGATGCTCCTATACCTAAAAGTACGCCCAGAATACCACCAGTAACACTGATAATCACGGCTTCTATCAGAAATTGCATAAGTATATGTACACCTTTGGCCCCGATAGACATACGTAATCCTATTTCCCTGGTGCGTTCCGTTACGGAAACGTACATGATATTCATGATGCCGATTCCACCTACCAGCAAGGATATGCCGGCTATACACCCTAAGAGGATGGTCATCATATCCATCACCGAACCCATGGTTTCCATTATTTCCTGTTGAGAACGTACATTAAAATCGTTTTCCTGTCCGATTTTGATATTATGGTTCATTTGAAGTATCTCCGTAATTTCTTCAATGGCCTGGTCTGTATACTCTTCAGAGATAGCTGCGGCGGTAATACCCTGTAAATAATTAATAGCCAGAATTCTTTTTTGAACCGTGGTATAGGGGGCCAGTAAAATATCATCCTGGTCCATTCCCATAGCGTTATATCCTTTGGTTTCAAGAACGCCGATGATCTTCAATGGAATCTTCCCAAAACGAATACTTTTACCCAGAGGGTCTTCTCCGTTGGGAAAGAGGTTTTTCACAATGGTCTGTCCCACCACACAGACTTTCGAGGCTTTTTGTATGTCTGTATTGGTAAACATGGAGCCTTCACTTACGAAGTATCCACGTATATCACTATACTGTTCATTCACTCCATAAATAGTAGTAGGCGTATTATTGGCCCTGTATATTGCCTGTCCGCTACTATTGACAGTGGGAGTAATCTTGGATAGGTAATTGGTTTCACGTAACAATGATTCGTAATCCGTCATCTTGAGTGTCTGCATGTCAGAAGCACTTTGGCTGACTCCGCCAAAACGGCCGTTCCCGGGCTGTATAATGATCATGTTGGAACCCATTTCACCTATTTCGTCCCGGATACTTTGTTTGGAACCTGATCCTATGGCCAGCATAGTAATTACAGAAGTCACCCCTATAATGATTCCCAGCATGGTCAGGAAAGCCCTCATTTTATTATTAAACAGGGCTCTTAAAGCTATTGTTATTAGATTTTTATAATTCATTATACAGTCTTTTAATCTTCTTCAACAGGTAATGAAGCTAACGTTTCTTTGGCAGATGAAATAGTGTGATTGACCCTGTCTTCAATGACTTTTCCGTCTTTCAACACAATATTACGGCTTCCGTAATGTGTTATTTCCTGGTTGTGTGTGACAAAAAGAATAGTACGGCCTTTTTGGTACAAATCCTGGAAAACAGAAAGAATTTCAAATGATGTCCTGGTATCCAGATTCCCGGTAGCTTCATCGGCCAGTATAATGACCGGATCGTTGACAAGGGCACGGGCAATTGCCACACGTTGTTGTTGTCCTCCCGACATCTGGTTGGAGCGATGATTCATCCGGTCTTGAAGCCCTACTGCGTGTAAAGCATGAACAGATTTTTCCTTTCTTTGTGCAGCATTGACGGTTTTATTATAAAGTAAAGGCAGTTCCACGTTTTCCAGAGCGGTTGTCTTTGGCAGCAGATTATAGGTTTGAAATACAAATCCAATTTTGCGGTTGCGTAAAACAGCCCTGTCGTTTTTCCCCATTTTTCTCACCTGAACACCTGAAAGATAATAGTCACCATGTGTGGGTACGTCAAGACAACCCAATATGTTTAACAAAGTAGATTTTCCTGATCCGCTGGCTCCCATTATGGTTACGAATTCGCCTTCTGAAACATTAAAAGAAATATCCTTTATGGCATGAACCGTTTCGCACCCTACTACAAAATCGCGCCTTATGTTTTCTACTTTTATAATTTCACTCATTAGACTCTTCGTTATTTTGTTCGTACGTTGTTTTCCTGTCCGGGACGGGGTGGCATGAACGGACTATTGCTGAAAGAGCCGGGTACTCCTGTCATACTGCCGGAAAGCTGTATTCCGGTTATCACTTTTTCTCCTGTTGACAGACCCTCAATAATTTCGGTATAGATTCCGTCGTTAACACCGGCGAGGACTTCTCTGGCTTCAATACTGCCATCAGGATTTTGAACAAAAACATGAGTTTCCGGAATATTACCCGAATACCCGTCAGGAACGAAACGAAGAGCACGAACGGGAACAGTAATAATATTATCTTTGTTAAGGGTGTAAATATTGACTTCAGCGGTAAGGCCCGGTTTAAGTTTTAAATCAGGATTTGGAGCGTCAATAACTACTTCATAAGTAACCACATTAGATGTAGTAGTAGCCAGCAGACGGACCTGAATGACCGTCCCTTCAAATTGATCTTCAGGAAATGCGTCTACGGTAAACACGACAAGTTGTCCTTCAAATACTTGTCCTATATCGGCTTCATCAACATCGGCAATAACCTGCATTTTTCTTAAGTCATTGGCTATGGTGAAAAGAGTAGGAGTACTAAAACCGGCAGCAACCGTTTGACCTTCATCAACTGCACGCGAGAGTACTACTCCGTTAATCGGAGAATAGATCCAGGTGTATCCTATGTTCCTTTCAGCTTTTTGATAATTGGATTTGGCCTGGGTGTAGGAGTAAGTAGCCTTAGAATAAGCATTGAATGCCTGGTCGTATTCGGATTGACTGATCAGCTCTTTCTCATACAAACCTTCTATACGGTTGTAATTGGCTGTTTGATAATCGTATTCTGCTTTGGAGGAATTTAAATTGGCTTTTGAGGATTCCAAATCAGTTTCCAGAACTGAACGATCAATCTCCGCAATTAGTTGTCCGGTTTTAACCTCTGCATTATAATCTACATATATTTTGGAAATGATTCCCGAGACCTGGGTCCCTACCTCTACCTGCTTAATGGGTTCGACTGTCCCTGTAGCCGTTACGGTATTGCTTATTGAGCCTGTCCGGGCGGTAGTTGTTTCGTAGCCCGGAACCGTTTCCTTTGTATTACAAGAAAACAGGATTATCAACAATAATAATGTTTGGGGTAGTAAAAATATTTTCTTCATATTGATGTTATTAATTTTTCACATTTTGATATTGGTAAAGATCCAGCAGCATAAGAGATAAAATGGCCTGAAACCTGGATTGAAGCAGGGTGCTCAGGGCATTGGTATAATTATTTTGTTCTGTGATCAGCTCAATGGTATTCTTAAGCCCTGCCCGAAACTGTTCGTTTACCAGTTCAAAACTGGCTTCGGCTGCGTCTAGTTGTTCTGTGGCTGAAACGTATTGGCTTTGTGCAGAAACAGCATCGTTGTGGATGGATTCAATAGTGCTTAAAAGTTGTTTTTTCAGACTTATATCCTGTAATTGAGCAGATTGACTTTGCAATTCTGCCTTGTTGATATTGGTGCGAATTTGTTTATTATTGAATATGGGGATACTTAGATTGATCCCTACATTTTCATTGATTTTACTCCCGAGTTGTTGAAAATAAGAGGATCCGGCACTTGAAATTGTTCCGGTATTTATAGAAGCACTGGCTGAGATAGTAGGCAACCTGGAAGCCTTTGCAATGGATATGGCCATATTTGCCGATTCCACACTTAAAGCACTGCTTTTCATTTGTGGCAGATTGTTAAGTGCAGTCTGATATACAGAGGCCAGGTCAGGAATTATTTTCAGGACTTGCTGATCGTCAAAATCGGTGAAAACGACTTCAAATTTTTCTTCCAGTTCCAGTTCCAATAATTGTTTTAATGTCAGTTTTGCACTTGATAAAGTGTTTTTAGCCTGAGTTACCTGGTGTTTATCACTGGCGTTTTGTGATTGCAACTGAGCCAGATCGGCTTTGGATATGGATCCGGCCTGATACATTTCAAGCCCTCTTTCAACTTGAGTTTGGGAAAGAGCCATGGCTTTTTTTGCGATTTCCAATGATTCATTTGCATATAAAATCTGTAGATAAGCCTGAATGACAGATATTTCAATGTCCAGGGCCGACTGTTCTATATCGTATGAATACGCCGAATTATCTATTTGCTTTTGCTTAATGGTTTTATTCAGTTTGCCACCGGAGTATAATGTTACACCGGTATTGAGTCCATAATTATCCGAATACGCCGTAGCATCTGTTTTTTCCAGGAAGTCATTGTAAGTGGTTGTGTTTTGAAAAGAAACCCCGAAATTTGACGAAAAATTGAGTGTGGGAAACCGCTGTGCCTTAGTTTGTTCCAAGTCGACATCCGATAACTCTTTAGTTATCTGTTGACTTTGAATCTGGATATTGTTCTGCCTGGCGTATTCAATACATTTTTCCAGGGACCAGGGCTCTGTCTGAGCCTTAGCTACATTATTTACCAGAAAAAAAGTTACTGTTGTAATTATAAACACGAATTTTTGTCTTAGAATCATAATCAAACATTTTTTATTTAAGACAAATGTATCCGGGAGGAATACTTACTACAATTAAAATCGGTAGAATGCGGTATTTTCATGATAGAGAAGCTTATTTTGTCTGTATACAAGCTTGTCTGGTTTGTGCATCTTTTCCGAAAAGATTATCTTTACAACAGAATAGCTGTCTATCTTCTGAAAATGAAAACATTCAAGAGACTGTTATGGTTACTGGTAATCCTATTTGTGGTTGCCGTGATATATTCTTTGTTGTTTCCCGGAAAGATCAGGATTGTTGACAACATGAGGATGTTAGTCCAGAAACCGCTTATTAAATGGGCCGGTCAGATCAAAATGTCGCAACTAACTTTTTCGGGCAGTGATGAAAACGACGGAAATACAGATATTTCCCTGGAGGAATTAAAAACGATCGTGAAAGACCTGCCTGCCGGAAGTGTTTTCTTTACACAAACACGGAATTATCCTTTAAACGAATTTATTCCTGGTGAATGGAAGCATACCGGTATCTTTTTGGGAACCAAAGACCAAATAGCCGGGCAGATCAACACCTCCGGTCGTCTTTATAAAGCCCTGGATACGCTCATGAATCAAACGGATGTATATGTACTGGACAGTTATGCGGAAGGTGTGAGCATACATCCCATCCAGGAATTATCCAATATGAAAGAAAAATCATACCTCACACATTTTGCTGCTTTTTCTTTTAACTGGGATCCCCGTCAAATAGAAATGTTTATTGAAAATGCATTGATCTATACAGGACGGGATTACGATTATGACTGGATTACGGAAAACACTCAAAGCATTTATTGCTCGGAGCTTCTATATCATACATTAAAAGACGTTGGGATAAACATAAGTGATAGAACAAAAACGATTAGCCGGGATATTTTTACACCTGATAATCTGTACCGATATTTAACCCTGCATTCCGGGAAAAGAAAAGCATTTTCTTTTTACGGTCTTTTTCACAAGAGATAACCGATTATGTATGATATCCTGATATCTACCCTTAAGGAATCGTTATTGATAACGGTCTTTGTATTGCTAATGATGGTAGTAATAGAATACATCAATGTACAGACAAAGAATTACTGGGCTGACAAACTTAAAGATTCCCCGTTTTTACAAATTGTGGTTGCCGCATTCCTGGGGATAACCCCGGGTTGTCTGGGTGCTTTTACCGTGGTTTCATTATATACGCACAGGATGATAGGATTGGCCGGACTTGTTGCCGTAATGATAGCCACTTCCGGGGACGGTGCTTTCGTAATGTTTGCACTTTTTCCCGGGAAAGCTTTTCTTCTAAACGGAATATTGTTCTTACTGGCTATCGGGGTGGGATGGGTTGTACACCTAATCACGAAAAAGAAAGACACATTATCTCCGCACGGTTTCATTATACACGAAAAAGAGTATTGCCGTTGTTTTAATACACAGATCATTCTTCCCCAGTTAAAAAACATTACGTTTGAACGTGCCGTACTGCTACTTTCCACGGTAATGCTGATTGTGTTGTTTTCTATGGGAGTTATTGGTCCTGAAGCATGGAACTGGATGAGGATTACCCTTATTGTCGGATTGGCATTTTTGTTATTTGTTTTTCTGACTGTGCCGGAACATTTTTTGAAAGAGCACCTGTACGGGCATGTGCTTAAAAAGCATTTATTGCGCATTTTCCTGTGGACATGGGGGGCTTTCATCCTTTTATATTTTATTCAGTCCAATCTGGCCTTGACCAATCTGATGCAAAACAACATATACCTCATTCTGCTTTTTGCCGTGTTGATAGGACTGATCCCGGACTCGGGTCCTCAAATGATTTTTGTCACCCTGTTTTCCCAAAGTCTTTTGCCTTTCAGCATATTGCTGGCCAACAGCATTGTACAGGACGGGCACGGCATGCTTCCGCTTTTTGCCGAGTCAAAGAAAGATTTTGTCAGGGTAAAACTGATCAATATGGTAGTGGGGTTGCTCGTTGGTCTGCTGTTACTGCAGTTTAACGGATTGTGACGGCTTTTACCAACTCTTGTTTAATTTTCAGTAATTGTTCAGAGCCGGGGTCGCGTTCTCCTGCCGGTTGATCAATATTCATATGAGTCAGGATCCGGGTAGGAGGCTGGCTCAGAACGATTACCCGGTCACTTAGCAGAAGCGCTTCATCTACGTCGTGAGTTACGAAAATGACAGTGCGCCTGTCGGTCTTCCAGAGTTTCAGGAACCAATTGATAAGATTCTTTTTCAACCCGGCATCCAGTCCCTTTAAAGGTTCATCCATCAGGATAATATCCGAGGGACAGGCAAAGGCACGGGCAATGGAAACCCGTTGTCGCATACCACCGCTTAACTGAGAGGGATAAAAACTTGCAAAACCTTCCAGTTCAACCTGTTTGACAAGTTGTTCCGTGTGCTTTTCACGTTCTTCAGAAGGCATCTCCCTGCTTAAGACAAATTCAATATTTCCCCTGACGGTTTTCCATGGCAACAGGCGGGGATCCTGGAAGACATAGGAAAGCACCTTGTTTTCAAAACCAATCAACTCTCCCGAATCGGGAGGTATTAAATTTCCGATAATATTCAGCAAAGTTGTTTTTCCGCATCCCGACGGCCCCAGCATACAAGTAATGGTGCCTTCGGGAAAAGTAACTTCAAAATCTTGAAGAACAACAACATCTTTGAACGATTTGTTAAGATTCCGTATCAGCAGACTCATGATTCGACCCTCCATGTTTCAATTTTGCGTTCTCCCCAACGTATCATTTTCTCAAAAACAAAGCTGATCAATATGGCTATCAACGTCCATGCAATCACCGCATCCACATTTAAAAACGTTTGCGCAACCTGCATTTTTGTCCCAATACCGTAAACGGGCTGGCTGAGCACTTCCCCTATTATAATGGCCCGCCATCCTATCCCCATGGCGCTGGATGCCCCGCTAATAATAAAGGGTAAGATGGCAGGCAGGTATACACCGGTAATGATCCTGCGTTTGTTTACTTTATAAAAAACAGCCATTTCTACCAAACCCGGGTCCACACTCCTGATCCCGTCGGATACATTGGTACATATAAAGGGAAACATCGTAAGGAACGCTATAAAAACGGGGACCGTTCCCGGATCGAACCAAATCAGAGCCAAAAGAATGAGTGAGATAACAGGAACGGAACGAACTGTTACCAGTAACGGAGTAATAAATGCATTGAACCCCGGACTGATACCTGCAATGATCCCCACGGCAAGCCCTAACAAGAAAGAGATCACAAAACCAATGACACCCCTTAAAACAGTGCTCCCGGCTACCATCAGAAACTCTTTGTCCGTGAACAATTGCAGTACTGTCAGAAAGGTATCTTCCGGCTGAGGTATAATAAAAGCAGAATGGAAATAAAGCGCCAGGATCTTCCAGACCGCCAGCAGAAAAAGCACGGATATTATGTTAATGATCCTTTTTTTAGTAATAAAACGTTTCATCGGGTATTTTTTCTCCGATTATCTGAGGGTTCATATTATAAAAAACTTTCAGGTAATCCGTTATCTGAGACCGTATCTCTCTGGCCCTGACAAAATGCAGTCCCGATCCGGGAATGGCTTGCAAGGCCACTTCCGCATTGGGAAGGATACCGTAGCGGGCAATTAAAACAGCGGCACTGTCCGGATTTTGATTGACCCAACGGGAAGATCTTTCATAATCGTCCAGTACGGCTTCTACCAGGCGGGGATCCTTCTCAATAATATCAGCCCTTACCAGCAGGGCTGTCTGGGCAATAGGGGATCCCTGGATCTTTTCCCAGTCCTTGTTCAGATCAAAAACCGCACGGACCTGTTTGTTTTTTTGAATGACCAGACTGACCAAAGGTTCGGAAATTACGCCGAGTTCCGCCCTGCCTGCTGCAACGGCATTGGCCAGGTCAATATGCGTGGGAAAACTGTAATCCAGCGTGATGTCCTTTTGAGGATCGATGCCGTTCTTTTTCAGCAAATACTGAAAAAGAACGTCCGGGGTCATCCCCCGTGCCATAACGTGAACTTTTTTGTGCCGGAGATCTTCCCAACGGGTAATGGTGCTGTCCTTGCCGAACAAAAAGAGAGTCCCCCATACCGGAATTGCTATAAGCCTGTATTCCAGTCCTTTGTTATAGATTATAGCAGCCATAGTCGTTGGAAGTACCGCAAAGTCTGCCTGTCCGTCAATCATCATCTTCCGGACCTGGATAGGCTCATTAACTATCTTAACCTTCATACCCGGTTCTTCAACATGATTAAGACTGTCAATAAGTTTGATCATCCCCATGGCTGAGGGGCCTTTAAGTGTGGCTATGGTTACGGTCGTCTTCTGATTGTTCTTTCCGGTCCTGTTGGTGCAATTTCCCAGCAAGACTACAGACAGGATACATAAAACGGATAAGATTCGCATAATCGGAAATTTTAACAAAAATAGAACAATTTATTGCAGCCGGGAAAAATGTTCTATCTTTGCCATCAAATATTTATCATCGTGTCCATACTGAGATCAAAGGGTTGTCCCTGTCAAGGAAGGCACGTATCAAAAATTCTAATCCGGAGGTATTCTGATGGAAAAGAGAGTAGGAACCGTAATCATTCAGATCAACAGCCATGAGCATGTCGCCTTATTGAACGACATACTCTCGCAGCACGCTGACATTATTCTGGGAAGGCAAGGTCTTCCGCGAAGTAATGGCAAAAGTCTTATTTCCCTTATTCTTGAAGGTACCACAGATGAGATTGGATCCCTGACAGGCCGCTTAGGCCGTTTGGAGGGGATTCAGGTGAAATCGGTACTTTTGAAGAATATATAAAATGAAGAAATTTTCCATTGCTCTTGCCACAATTCTTTTAACGATGGCTTCTTTGTCATCGGGTTACAGCCAAAATCAAAACGATACAATTCCGGTCCCGGTAGATCTGGGAGAAATTGTCGTAACCAGCCTGCGGATTGACAGGCGGATAAAAGACCTGCCGGTAGCCATGGCCGTTATTGACTCCACTCAGTATCTGAAAAATTCAGCGCTGACACTGTCCAATGTGCTGGAAGATGAACCCGGCGTATCCAAGGGAGGAGACGGTGTCTGGGCTACAAATATCAATATCCGGGGATTCGGAGAAGACCGGCTTGTTATTCTTGTTGACGGAAACCGTGTGGAAACGGCTACAGACCTGACGGCTTCATTCAGTATGATAGATGTGAACGAAATCGATCATGTGGAAATCATCAAAGGAGCCCAATCTTCCCTTTACGGAACGGGGGCCATGGGCGGTATCGTGAATATAATTACCAAACAGGCTCGTTTTAATTCAAAACCTTATGTTAAGGGAGACGTTATCTCGGGTTTTGCCTCGGCAAACAGGTTGTTTTCCAACCATGCCTCTGTTCGTGCAGGTTCCAAAAAATGGTATTTGAGCCTCGGCGGGACGTATGCCAAAGCAGGCGATCTGCGCACTCCGGACGGTATACTGCCCAACAGCCGGTATACTACGGATAACATCTCGGCAAAATTTGGCGTCAAGCCTTTGGCCAACCACCTGTTTAAAATACAATACCAGCGAAACTGGTCCAAAGATGTAGGGATCCCCGGAGGGAGTGCATTCCCCGGTCCGGCTACGGCCACGTATACCGACATTGGCCGCCATTTGCTTTCGGCCAGCTACTCCATAACCGGTATTACAGAAAAGTTGTCTGCCCTGGAATTGAAGTATTTCACCCAATATATTGTCCGGGATGTATCCCTGGAGCCTAATACGGTGACCAACACCACGCTCCCCAACGGGAATGTGCAGCGTACTACCCCGGAGGTTTTTTATCCGTCCGGAAAGCACCTTACAAACGGGCTTCAGCTGCAAAGCACATGGGATCTGACAGATAAAAATGTTCTAATAGCCGGTGTGGATGTATGGGGGCGTAAGTTGACAACCGACAGAGAGAAGCACATTCGGGTAGAGGTCCTGAATCCTGCCGGGGATATTTTGAAAACAAACAACCTGGTACGTGGTGAAACCCCAATTCCCAATTCAAGTTTCAGCAGTGCGGGTTTGTATTTCCAGAATGAAACACGTTTTCTGGAAGACAGGTTGACTATGATCCTGGGAGGCCGGTTTGACGGGATCCTGATTAAAAACGAACAGGGTGTAGATGTGGATTATATAAGCATAAACGGCCAGCGGAATGACAATCCTCCCACGCAACGGATCACATTTCCGGCAGGAAAAGAAAATAGTATCTCCTGGAGTGCCAATGCGGGGCTGCTTTACCGGCTTGTGAAAGATGTGGATCTTTCATTGAATATTGCCAGGGCTTTCAGGGCTCCATCGCTTGAAGAGCGCTTCAAATACATTGACCTGGGTAATTTTGTCCGGTTGGGAGATCCTTCACTGGAACCGGAAACATCGTATTCAACGGACCTGGGCCTGAGAATATGGAAGTCCAGATTCAACCTCCAGGCAGATGTTTTTGTAAACCGGGTCACCAATATGATTGTGGAAAAACCCGGAGAATTTGTATACAGACTTACATCCGACTCCAAAGAAGAAACTATTCCGGCCCTGGTCAATGCCAATGTGAGAAAAGCTTTGCTGTATGGAGTTGATTTAAAATTTGCCTACAATTTCAGCGCTGATTTTGTGTTGTTCGGCTCGGGCGCCTATGTTCGCGGGATGGCCCTGGAAACAGACGGGAACCTGCCTCTGATTCCTCCTTTGAACGGGCGTTTGGGAATCCGGTATACCCATTCTCGCCTGGGATCGATGGCGTTTTCAGTTTTGGGTGCTGCGCGCCAGGATAAAATTGCTGAAGGAGAACAGGAAACACCCGGTTATTACCGGTTGGATGTGTCGCTGAATTCTAAAGCCATGTACCTGGGTCCTATTGGATTACAGCTTTTTGCGGGGATTGACAACATCACCAACAATCGGTACACGAACCACCTTTCCACCAACCGGGGAAACATAAGTGTGGAACCCGGACGGAATATGTATATCAGGTTGAAATTGTCTTTTTGATCTTCCCCATCAGTTGTTTCGCATCTGGCTTCTTTCACTGCGTGGACTCCTGCCTGGACCATGGACCGGAGCCGAGAGCATGGATTGGAACAAAACGGCAAGTTTTTCTTGCTGGTCCGGCCTGAGAACGCTTTGCATATTACAATAATAATCGAAGGTCAGGATCTTTAATGTTTTGTGCATTTCACCGAGTTCTCCGGCCAGTTTGTCCAGTTGATCCCTGTCGGGGTTCACGGAACTCAATTCCCGGGCCATCCGGCTTCTGACACCATTCATGGCCATCAGGGTCCTGTTGGCAGAACGGTTGTAGGTTCGACGGAAATCCCTGAATTGTTCCTGTTGCGAAGCATCCAGATCAAGTTCCTGTGCAATGAAATTGCCAAATTGCCGGGGAGGGATGTCCTCTAACTGTTCCAGCGCTTGCTCATCATTTTTCAGATGGGTCCTGTATGTAATTATAACAGCAATATTGATCCCAAGCAGAAATACTACCAGGACGATCAAAATAGTCTTTGAATATTTACCCATAATGCCAGCTTTTTAAAAGTCGTCTTCAAGAAGCAGGGATTCCATGTTCTCAATCTGGTCGTCCTGAAACAAATAGGCAATTTCGCGTTCAGGATATATGGTATTCGGGGTCACAGTGATCTGCCCAAGCAAAATACCTGAAAGAATGCCTATGACCAGAGCAACTGAGATAGCCAACGGTTGTAGTATCCTTTTGGTTTTGTGTTCTTTTACCTGCTCTAAACGGCTTTGTATGCGCGTAAATAAAAAAGGGTTAACCTCAGTGGTCTTTTCGATATCTGCCTGGGCCAGGATCTCTTTTAAGAATTCCAGTTTAGCCCGGCATTCCGGACATTGTTCCAAGTGTGCGGCTACAAGAACGGTCTCCTCCGGGTTGAGGGAGTTGTCTAAGAAGAATATCAGTTTCTTTCCCGTTGATTTGCAGTTCACTTTTTTATATTTTGTATGTTTGACACATACTAATGTAAAAACTTGCGTTCCCGGGTATAAAAAACACAAGTATTTTCCGATTACCGTGTCAAATATATTGTTTTTTAGAGAACATTGGACATAAAAATAACAGATAGATTACTTCAGGGCGATGAAAATGCGTTCAAAGAGCTGGTGGAGGAGTACCGTCAGATGGTCTTCCGTACCTGTATGGGTGTATTGCACGATCCGGAAGATGCCGATGATGTAACCCAGGAAGTATTTATTGAAGTGTTCCGGTCCGTCGGTAAATTTCGGGCAGATGCGAGAATTTCCACCTGGCTCTACAGGATCGCATTGAACAAATCGTTGAATTTTATAAGGGATAACAGAAAACACAGGGCTTTATCATTATCAGGCGCCCCACAGAGTGATGCGTTGACCGGACAGGGCACTGACGGGCCGGAAGAGATCCTGCAGAATAAAGAGAAAAAAATGATACTGGAACGGGCTATAGATTCCCTTCCGACGAAACAAAAGAAGGCTTTTGTACTGAACAAATACGACGATCTTTCCTATAAAGAGATTTCCGAAGTGATGAAGTTGTCTGTTTCTTCTGTGGAATCGCTTTTGTTCAGAGCAAAACAAAATTTGCAAAAAAAACTTCTGGATTGTTACCAAAAATCTTGTTGAATTTTCACTGCCTCTTGCGCAAGTTTTTTACGGTTGTTGGTGTCTTACAGGCAAACAAACCATTAATAAATTATAATTATGAAAACAACAACCATTCTCATTACATCACTGATGTTGCTTACCTCACTGACTATGTATGGACAAAGAGGCAGGGGGAACAGAAATGTTGCCTACAACAACTACAATTACCAGACTTGTATCAATGCCATCCCGGATTTGACACAGGATCAGATTCAGAAAATCACGGCACTTGAAAATGCACACAAAGCTGAGATAGATCAGTTACGTAACCAACGTCGTTCTACCAGGGATGCCCACCGCGACCAGGTAAAGGCACTTCTAACTCCGGAACAGCAAAAAGTTTACGAAACGCTACCCGGCAACAACGGCAAGAACCGTCAGTTTCCCGCCGGTCGCTCCAGCGTTAACCGTATGGGTAGAAGCGGCAGAAATAACTGTTTCTGATAAAAATTTTGCCAAACGCGTAAAAACACATATCTTTGCGGACCTTTTCTCGGGAAGATAAGGAAGTTAACATGATTTAGTAACTTAATCAAAGATTTATGGCAGTAAAAATTCGTCTTGCCCGCCATGGCAAAAAGAATCACGCTTATTTTCACATTGTAGTAGCAGATTCCCGCGCACCCCGCGACGGCCGGTTAATTGAAACCCTGGGGACATACAATCCCAATACCGATCCGGCAACCATTAAACTGGACCAGGAAAGAGCCCTTTACTGGATCAATACCGGAGCACAGCCTACACTAACTGCACGCAGACTCCTCTCTTACAAGGGAGTACTTCTGAAAAAACATTTGCAGGAAGGTGTGGCAAAAGGAGCCTTGACACAGGAACAGGCAGATACAAAGTGGGAAGCATGGATGCAGGAAAAAGAAGCCAAAGTAGCCGCAAAGAAAGGCAAACTGGAGCAGGAGACACGCGAAGAAACGAAAAAACGCCTTGAAGCAGAAGCCAAGGTTAATAATGAGCGTGCCGCAGCCTTATTGGCAAAACGTGAAGAAGTAGCAGCCAGACTGGCTGCAGCAGCGGCCCAGGCAGCTGCAAAAGCAGAAGAAACCATCGCTGAAATTGAAGGAACAGCCGTTCCCGAAACTGAAGAAGAGGATAACGCTGCAACCGAATAATGATATGGGAAAAGAAAGGTTTCTGAAGCTGGCGACAGTGAGGAAAACCTTCGGGAAAGGAGGAGAATTGCTCTTGAAGATACATCCTGACGTTCCCCAAAACATTATTGACCAATTAAACAAAGAAGAACCGGTATTCATCCATGTGGATGGTATACCGGTTCCTTTTTATTTTACCTTTCTGCAACTCAAGGGAAACGACAAAGCAATCGTTTGTTTTGAAAATTATTTGAACGAACGGTTGGCCGGAGAATGGGTGGGACACACGATCCTCTGTAAAATACAAGATGAAAAACCCCTGGACGACGGGCTGGATTTTGTGGGGTATTCATTCACTGCCAAAACCCCGGCAAATAAATCTTTGAAAGGAACCGTTTCCGGGTTTTATGATTATCCCGGGAACCCATGCCTGGAGCTGGAGTTCGAAGACGGAACGCGAATCTTATTGCCTTTTCATGAAGACTTTATTCGTAGAATCAGGCATAGCGACAATTACATGGAATTGGTTTTACCAGAGGGTTTGTAATGCTTTATTTTAAATTAAAGAATCTTACGTCTGTCTTTCCTGATACCCCGGATGCAAATAACTGGACGTAACGCCAGTAATCACCTATTCTATTCGGGCTCATGTAAGAGATGATCTCCTTATCTTCCTCCTTTTTGTATCCTTTTCCTTTGATCGTGTTAATATATTTATCGACATCACTGGTGTTTGCCCTGATCTTGATAGCTTCATAAAACATGCTGTCGGTAGTGTATTCCAGGTAAGTTAATGATCCCGAAAATGCAGGATAGGCATTCAGTACGGGGTATTGTGCTACCAATGCGTTCCAGTCGGTAAAGTCATCTTCGGTTTCTTCTTCAGATTCTTTCGCAGGAGGCGAAGTAGTCAGGGTTACCACAAGTACATCTCCGGCAGGTACATCTACTTCCTTTGTTGATTTATTACCGTCAGAATCAACCGCTGATATGAGCCATTTCCCCTTGTTCAGTATGGTGTAGATGAATTTCTGGCCTTCGTCAATGATATTGCCGATGGTTACATATATCGAAGCCATGGAAGCAGAAGAATTACCAGGGTTTTGGGCAATTACTATGTCGGCTTTATTTTCAGTGTCCTCGTCTTGAACAAAAACAAAAGATCGGTTTGTCCCCGGTGTATTCTCCGTATCAGTTTTAGCAACATCCACTATTTCTTTCATAATGGCAGCCATTTTCGCAGCATATCCGGCACCCATCTCCTTAACAGTCGGATCATCCGGATCCATACCGTTGACCGTACTGCTTAGTTCCTGAGCTATCTGTGAAGGATCGGCATTGGATGATGAATTGTAAATATCCAGGGTCATATCCCCAACATCTGCGGCATCCAGACCTCCCGAAGTGGTAGTCTGCAGAGCGTCCACCATCAGTTCGGCTCCGGCTTCCACTCCTTTTGCTCCTTCGGCCACAAAAATCTTTTGGATGGTCAGCCCGCGTTCAACGGAGGTGTTCCCGAATTCTTCGTTATCCTGCTGAAAATCGTTGAACATCTGAGGTGCCTGGTAATCGAAATCTCCTTTTTCCATTTTTTTCCAAAAATCACTTTCACCGGAGGTTTTTGCTTTCCATTCAGGCCTGAGTTTGTTGTAAAGTTCTGTGCGGTCAGAAGGAGGGATATTGGAAGCTACCTTCAGGACACGTTCCCGGCTTCTTTCCCCGCTTCCGGTGACCCAGGAAAGGAATTTGGTCCCCGAGGACAGGATGCCTTTGGTATTGACCGAGGTTAAGATCCCGGATTTTTCCAGGTTTTTGAATGCGGCTTCGTATTCTTTTACATGGGGAGCCATTTCGGCCACCTTTCCAAAGAACACATCATATTCTTCCCGGCTGACAGTGCCTTTGAGCATATTGCGGGAAAAGTTGTCGGAGGTTGCTTTCAGGTAGTAAAGCGTAAGGAATTGTTTTTGTACGGCGTACTCGGCAAAAACGGCCACGTCTTCCCGGAATTGTTCCGAACCTTCGTAGTTTTTCCATCCGAAAAGTCCCGTACATCCGCTGATGATCATTCCCGGAACAACCATCAGGAGAATGGCGTGATATCTTTTCATATACAGACTATTATAATTCTAGTTAAAGATAATGAAAAAACTGAATATTTTTTCAGCTCAGACTTTCACGGATAAGACCCACAGCCGCACGGGCACATCCTTCAACACCCAGCAATCCGGCATCCAGTGTAAAATGATAGGAATCGGCTTTTCCCCATTCTTTACCTGTGAAATAATTGTAATAAGCCGCCCGTTTTTTTTCCTCCCGGGCTATGAAAGACTCGGCTTCTTCCTGCGAAATCCCCCTTCGTTCCGCTACGTTGGCTATTCGCAGAGACAGGGGGGCATGGATGAAAAAACTGCGCATGCGGGGGTTGTCCCGTAGAATATAATCCGAACAACGCCCTATAAAAAGGCAGGGTTGTTCTTCTGCAAATTTCAGTATTACATGCGATTGAATATTGAAAATATGATCTCGTGACAAGGTGGCGTTTTGTGGATCAAAAAAAGCTCCTCCAAAGAAATCGTGAGCGTTAAGCACACGGGAGAGTCCCTGTGATACTTTTTCGTCTGCGTTCTCGAAAATGTCTTCACACATTCCGCTTTCTTTGGCGGCATGATATAGCAATTCTTTGTCATAGAAGAAAAGACCCAGAGCCGAAGCGATCATCTTCCCCACAAAATAGCCTCCGCTTCCCAACTGCCGCCCAAGAGAAATGACTACTTTCTCATTTGTTTTCATAGTGTTTTCTGAATTCTTTGATTTGTTTACTAATAAGAATAGCAGCTATTATGAACGAAGCCGCATCGGATACGGGCATACTGGCCCATACACCGGTTACCCCGAAAAGCCGGGGAAGAACAAGTAAGGCAGGGATCAGGAATATTACCTGGCGGGTAAGTGATAAAAAGATGGCTTTACCCGGTTTTCGGATGGCCTGGAAAAAGTTGGACGTTACTAATGAAAGAGCAACCAGAGGGAAAACGGCAAGGTCTATGTGCAATCCTTCAACAGTAAGACGGGTCAGGGTGGGGTCGTTTGTAAAAAGGCTGACAGCAGTTTCCGGGAAAAATTGTGCAATGATAAATGCCAGGATACTGATACAGGTGGCACACAATAACGTCAGCTTAAAAATATCCGTTACGCGTTTGTATTGTTGTGCTCCGTAATTGAATCCCACAAGAGGTTGCATACCCTGGTTGAATCCGAACATGATCATGATAAACAGAAAAACCATGCGGTTGGCTATGCCGTATGCCCCAACGGCATAATCCCCCCCGAATTCATAAAAGGAGCGATTGATGATAATGATCACCATACTGTTGACAACATTCATCAGAAACGGGGCCAGACCGACCGAAATAATATTCCGGGGCATTCCTTTCCGTATGGCAAATATCCCTTTTTTGAAGTGCAGCAGAGAGTCTTTTTTTGAATAATGGTTAAGGAGGATGCTTAGGGCAATAGCCTGGGCCAGAACCGTGGCCAGGGCAGCACCCCGGATACCCCAGTTGAACCCAAAAATAAAGAGCGGGTCCAGGATTAGATTTGTAACTACGGCTGTTAAAGTTGCCAACATGGCTTTTTTGGGATAACCGCTTGCACGCAGGTTGTCGTTCAACCCATGGTAAACATGCGTGATCACATTGCCCAGCAGAATGATCTGCATGTATTCCCTGGCGTAGGGCAAGGTTTGTTCGCTGGCTCCGAAAAACAACAGGGTGGGTTTCAAAAAAATCAGCGCAATGATGGAATAGAGGATACCAATGACTGTATTCAGGGTTACGGCATTGCCCAAAGTAACCTCTGCAGTAGGCATGTCTCTCTGTCCCAGTTTGACAGAAATAAGTGTTGAGGCACCCACTCCGATCATAGATCCAAAGGCGGCAGATATATTCATCAGGGGCAACGTCAGGGAAAGCCCTGCAATAGCCAGTGCATTCACACCACGTCCAATGAACATCACGTCGGCAATGTTGTATATGCTGGCAGCTGTCATGGAGATGATAGCCGGCATGGCATAACGGAACAGAAGTTTTGGGATGTGTTCCTTATCCAGTGCTAATGTTTTTCCCTGATCAGGCACGCCAATAGATCTTTTTGCGGGAAACCAGGGAAACCAGCCACATGGTAAACAATACCAGCAGAAAAGCACTCAATGTGCCAATCCAGGGATAGCCTTCCGGGTTTGCCCGGTTGTACAATGAATTCAAAAAAGTAATCCCCAACAGAGGAGAGAGAAACATGGAATGAGCCACATAACTCATGAGCGGGTTGGCTCCTGACCCTGAGAAAATTTTAGAAAGAAATCTTTGAGGGAAAAATTCCGAAAGATAGTGCAGCCACATAAGCATAAGGATGGCCACGCCGCCACTTACAAAACAATAAGAAAAGGAACAGGGTACTTTTGTCATTCCGGGTTCAAACCTTTCTATCCAGAGTCCTGACAGAATAAGCAATCCGGAAAGATAAAGGAAAGGCAGGTACTTTGGCGCTGTTTTTTTCATCAGTAGCACCAGTCCCGTAATGGCAATAATAGTAAAGAATTTTCCTTCTAAAAGCCAGCGGTTATAATTGCTCACGCAAATCCATACAACAAGGAGCAACAGGCCCCAGAAAACCACATGCGTGAGTATCCCTTTCCGGTCAATGACGGTTTCATTTTCCTGAAGCATGTTGTAAAAGCGGTCGCCTACCCAGGTAGCGGGTATCAGGATCATCAGGAAATTGATTTCTTCCATATTCAGCAACCAGGAAATGCTTTTGTTGGTATACAGCAAATCATCAAACCCGGTAAAGCGGGATAAGAGACTGACAAGAATAACACCCAGGAAAGCTACCAGACGCCATTTTACCGAATCATGGGTAAAATACCAGATCACTGCTCCGAACAAATACAAAAACGCCAGCAGCAGGATAATGATATTTCTGCCAAAGAGTGTCATGTGAACATCAAACACAAAAACATAAAGAGCCAACAGGAGGAATGCGGCTGCCCATCCTGCGATCCGGATCTTAAGGGGTGCGCCCTTCACATAAATCAGCCATAAGGCTCCAAAGCCTGCCAGGATCAAAAAGTTTGACCAGTAACCCGGGAGAGACGGCTGCAACAGATTGCATAAATAGGAAAAAGCCAGTAGCATCAGGAACCGTTCTCCAACACCTTTCATATCCCGGAGTGTGTCCTTACCCGACCTTTTCCATTTGGCTCTGAATGCAAAAGGAATAGCCGCGCCCATACAAAAAATAAAAACGGGAAAGACCAGATCTACCCAGCCTAACCCGTAACTGGTAATGTCCAGAATGTGTTTAGGAGGCGGGGTTTGAATGTGATACATCCAGGCAGGCAACACCCCGTAAGGGATCGCCGCCGAGAACACCATCCCGAAAATGGACAGACCGCGTAACAGATCCAGACTTACAAACCGTTTCATGGCGTGGTGATATAAGGGGCAAGCACTTTTCTCATTTGATCCAGTTTTTCTTCCAGTAACGAGAGACTGGAAGCCTCGGCAATAAAGCGCAGGTAAGGTTCTGTATTTGAAGGCCTGACGTTAAACCACCAATCCGGGAATTCAACGCGGTAACCGTCAAAATCAAAAAAAGCAGCCGGTTTTTCCTGCGAAATAAAGTACGCTTTCAGGTTATCCATGGCTTCCTGTTTTTTTGCGATTCGAAAATTGATTTCACCGGAAGTTTCATATTTTTTTATGGAACGAATAATCCCGGAAAGCGGTTTCTTCATTTTAACCAGGACATCCAGAACCAATAGAGCTGCCAAGAGTCCGCTGTCGGAATAATAAAAATCTTTAAAATAGTAATGCCCGGCAAGTTCACCGCCGTAAACACCGTCAATCTCTTTGAGTTTTGGGGCGGCATAAGCCCTCCCTACACGCCATGTGTGCATTTGGGCTCCCATGGGTTCAAGATATTCTCCCACGGCTTTGGAAGAACGGATATCCTGGAGAACCCCGGCAGGAGAACCGTCCAGAAAATGATGCCCTAAAAGAGCGATGATCAAATCGGGCGAAATAAAAGTTCCGAGTTCATCGGTAAACATAACCCGGTCTGCATCCCCGTCAAATATGATCCCGATATCACATTTCTTCTCTTTTACCAATTGTTGAAGCTGTTTGATGTTTTCCGGGATCAGCGGATTAGGGGAATGGTTGGGAAAACGTCCGTCCGGCGTTTCATTTATGTAAAAAACACTATCGTTTCCCAGGAGTTTCTTGACAAATAATCCGGCCATACCATTGGATACGTCAATCCCGACCCTTAAATTATCCAAACACGGAACATGGGCAAACAGATAGTCAAAATACTCCTGTGTCAGATCCAGGGGGATCACTTTTCCTTTATTCCCGGTAAGTACGGGTTCTTTATGTAAAACGCAGTCTTCCAAAAAGTTGAGTCCATTGTCATACCCTATGGGCATGGCATCGCGTCCCGATACCTTCAATCCGTTGTATTCGGCTCCGTTGTGAGAGGCCGTGATCTGGACAGAACCGTCAAAATGATGTTTTGCCGTAGCATAATAGACCATAGGTGTAGTAGTTAGTCCCAGGTCATATACATTGGCACCCGCATCACAGATTCCTTTTACCAGGTACTGAAACACTTCGGGAGAAGATTCCCGGCAGTCCCTGCCGACGGCAATCCGTTTTGTTTTAAGCAATCGGGGCAAGAAAAAGCCCATTTTGTAAACATCAGAGGGGATCAGGTCTTTATTGTATATGCCCCGGATGTCGTATGCGTGAAAGGCACCCATATTTATTTAACGATCTTTGTTTTGTAAAAGGTTTTGACCTCTCCGCGGGTCATGGCACGTAATTTACTTTGGATCATTTTTTTGCGAATGGGCGGAAGGCGGTCTACAAACAGTTCGCCTTCCAAATGTGAGAATTCATGAGCCACCATACGGGCAGCCATGCCGTGGAACCATTCTTCAACGGGTTCAAAGTTTTCGTTCATATAGGCCAGTTTGATGCTTTTGGGACGTTCCACATCCGCATATAACTTGGGAACACTAAGACAACCCTCCTGGTAAACAACCGATTCCTGACTTTCTTCCAATAAGCGGGGATTGATGACCAGCCTCCTAAAATCTTTTAATTCGGGCCGGTCTTCTGAAAGATCCTTGCCGTCAACGACAAACATACGTATGGAAAGGCCTATCTGGGGAGCCGCCAATCCGACACCGTCGGCATAATACATGGTTTCCCATAGATCACTGATCAATTGATCCAGATTGGGATAATCCGGAGCAATGTCCTGTGCTTTTTCTTTAAGTACTGAAGATCCGTAAATATATATCGGCAATATCATAATGTTTTGTTTTGAAGGTACTCCTGCAAAATGAGTACGGCACTAATTTTATCAATTGTAGCTTTATCCCTGCGGTCTTTTTTTTTCAAACCTCCGTCTATCATAGCCTGAAAAGCCATTTTTGAGGTATATCTTTCATCGGCCAGTACTACCGGAATAGCCGGAAAGGTTCGCTTCAAATGAGTGACAAAGGCTGTTACCCGCGGAGCATTCTGGGCCGGGGTATTGTTTAAATGTTTTGGATAACCCACTACAAACAAATCTACCGGTTCAGAAGTTGTGTATTTTTTTAAAAAATCGGTTACTTTGTCTACGGTTACAGTTTGCAAAGGTGTGGCAAAGATGTTCAGAGGGTCACTAACTGCCAGTCCCACTCGTTTTTGGCCATAGTCAATACCCATAATCCGTCCCATGCTGCAAAGGTAACACAATTTGGAAAATCATTCGTACATTTGTCACACCAAAGCAGAGCTATGGCAGCGAACAAATCCAGGAAGAAAGCACTTAGAGAAAGATATATCTTCGGAGTCTTTGATATAGAATCCCACAAACAGGTGATCAATGTCAAATTTTCTTTGATAAATCTTATTTTAGGAGTCTTGGGCTTGTTATTCATCCTGATAACCTGTGTGGTCCTGGTGTTTATCTATACTCCTATGCGGGAACTGATCCCCGGATATCCCAATGCAAAAACACGAGAAGTGATGATGAACAACGCTCTTAGAGCTGATTCGCTGGAAAAGGTCATTCATCTGTGGGAGATTCATTTGGTCAATCTACAAAGAGTGCTTGCCAATGAAGACCCCATGACTCCCGATGAAATCCTACCCAAAGGACAATTTTCCGGGATAACCGAGTTTACGGTAGGGGGAAGGTCAAAAGAAGATTCACTATTAAGGGCGCAGGCCGAGCAGCGGGAACAAGAATATCAGGAAAATATTCAGGGTCGTGACATTCAGATAGAAGGGCTTCATTTCTTTCCCCCGGTCAAAGGTATTGTAACTTCTGAATTCAGTGCTGCCGACAACCATTATGCCGTAGATATTGTAGCACCGGAAAATTCGGTGATCTACGCCGTTTTGGACGGAACGGTAAGTTTTGCATCGTGGACCGAAGAATTTGGTTATGTGCTCCAGATCCAGCATGAAAACAACTTGTTGTCTATATACAAGCATTGTTCTCAATTATTCAAGAAAACTGGAGATCCTGTTACAGCGGGATCTGCCGTTGCTGTTATAGGAAAAGAGGGTACCTATTCTACCGGGTATCATTTGCATTTTGAACTCTGGCATAAGGGAATACACCTGGATCCGGCAGATTATATCAATTTTTAATATGGATTTATTGAAACGCATTGCCATTCTCGGTTCAACAGGTTCCATAGGCAAACAAGCCCTGGATGTGGTACGAAGGTATCCGGCACTTTTTAAGGCAGAAGTCCTGACTGCCAGAAAATCTTCAGAGATACTGATCAGTCAGGCATTGGAATTCAAACCGGCCGCGGTAGTGATAACCCGGGAAGAAGCTTATACTGAAGTATCCCGCGCTCTGGAAGGGACTTCCATACAAGTTCTTTGTGGGCAGGAAGCAGTTAGCGAAGTTTTGAAGTGGGAATCCATAGATATGGTGCTAAATGCCTTGGTGGGTTTTGCAGGCCTGGCGCCCACCCTGACCGCTTTACAAAACGACAAGGTACTGGCACTGGCCAATAAGGAAAGCCTGGTGGCCGGAGGTCATCTGGTAATGCGTCTGGCCGATTCCCGAAAAAATACACTATTGCCCGTTGACAGCGAGCATTCTGCCATCTTTCAGTGTCTGCAGGGAGAACAAGCGACTGTAGAAAAAATAATGCTTACAGCGTCCGGAGGCCCTTTCTTTAAATACACAAGCCATCAATTGAAATCGATTACCAGGGATCAGGCCCTGAACCATCCCACCTGGAACATGGGCGCCAAAGTAACGGTAGATTCGGCAACATTAATGAACAAAGGACTTGAAGTAATAGAAGCCTATTGGCTTTTTGGGCAGCCGCTTGATCGCATAGAAGTACTCATCCATCCCCAATCCCTTATCCATTCTATGGTCCAGTTCTCTGACGGAACCGTCAAAGCACAAATGAGCACTCCGGATATGCGTCTTCCCATACTATATGCCATGGCTTATCCCAAAAGGCTGGGATTCCCCGACGTGAAAAGAATGGAGTTGTCCCATTTCTGTTCTATGGAATTCCACAAACCGCCTTTTGACCGTTTTCCCTGCCTGGAAATGGCTTATCAGGCCATGAAACAGGGAGGGAATATTCCATGTGCCCTGAATGCTGCAAACGAAGTGGCCGTGGATGCTTTTTTAAATAAAAAACTGGGATTTACTGCTATTCCCAAAATTATATCCAAAACCCTGGAAGCCGTTTCCCGTATCTCCGATCCCGAATATTCGCAATTGGAGGATACACACCGGGACGCTCAGCAGGTGGCACAAAATTTGTTGACAAGTTATTGATTTTATGGAAGTATTGGTCAAAATAGCCCAGGTGATCCTGGCTTTGTCTTTTTTAATCCTGATCCACGAATCGGGACATTTTCTTTTTGCCCGTCTGTTCAAGATTCGGGTAGATAAGTTTTACCTGTTTTTTGATCCGTGGTTCAGCCTGGTAAAATTCAAACCAAAAAATTCCCATACCGAATATGGAATAGGATGGTTGCCTTTCGGGGGTTATTGTAAAATCTCAGGGATGATTGATGAGTCAATGGAGAAAAACCAGCTGAAAGAAGCCCCCAAACCCTGGGAATTCCGGAGCAAACCAGCATGGCAACGATTCTTTGTCATGTTCGGTGGCGTTTTGTTCAATATGATATTGGCCATAGTACTTTACGGGCTGATCCTTTTCACCTGGGGGGAAGAATTCATTCGTACGGAGGACGCCGCTTACGGCATTCACTGCACTTCTTTGGCTCAGGAGATAGGCTTTCAGAACGGGGATAAGATACTTGCCTTTGATGATCGTTCTGTTGCCAATGACCCGGTTCACACCCTTCATGTTGATCTGATACGAACCAGACCGGCTGTGATCACTGTACTCAGAGGCGCGGATACCGTGCGTTTTGGATTCGATCAGGGCTATGTCAAAGAAATGTTAAATACACAGACTTTATTTACCCTGCGTTATCCTTTTGTGGTTTCATCCGTTCCCGATACATCACTCAATGTCCTGGCCGGTCTGGCTCCTGGTGACCGTATACTCAGTGTGAACGGGGTGTCTACTCCTGCCATACAGGATGTTCAGGAAATACTGGCACAGAATAAAGAGGGAACAATTTATGCCGGCATACAGCGTGGAGACAGTATTGCCAATGTCCCCCTACAGGTAAATGCTGACGGGCTGATCATGGTAGGAGTGATGAATCCCATGGAATTCATACCTGTCACCGTAAAACAGTATTCTTTTTTGGAGGCTTTTCCGGCAGGGATAAAAAAAGCTTACCAGACAGGCGCCAATTACATAAAAGAACTGGGACTGATCTTTTCTCCCAAAACCGAAGCTTATAAATCCGTGGGGAGTTTCATTGCCATAGGCAGCATATTCCCGGGGACGTGGAACTGGGAGATATTCTGGAATATTACCGCCTGGCTCTCCATAATGCTGGCCATATTGAATCTTTTACCTATTCCCGCATTGGATGGCGGTCATATTGTTTTGGTGATATACGAAATGATCACAAGGCGGAAACCGTCGGAAAAATTTCTGGAGTATTCGCAGATTGCGGGTATGATCCTATTGATTGGGCTTATGTTCCTGGCTTTCGGGAATGATTTATACAGATTATTTACATAAAACAACTGATAAGTTATGAGGTTAAGACTTGTATTATTTACCGGATTATTGGGCATGATTTTCGTTTCATGTTCCGACGGACCACAATTGAAACAGAACGTAAGCGGGAAAGCCGGGGAAGTGATCGTGGTTATGGATAAACCCGTATGGGAATCGGGTCCCGGCCAGTCACTCAGATCAATTCTGGCCGTTGATTTTCCTCATTTACCGCAACGTGAACCCCTCTTTTCTTTGTTTAATATAAATACCAATGCATTTTCATCCATATTTCAGACACACCGCAATATAATCATCTGTAGCATTAATCCGGATCTTGAAGAGGCGAAGATGATCATTCAAAAAGATATATGGGCGGCGCCGCAGATAGTGGTGACTTTATCCGGTCCCACGCAGGAGAGTGTAAGAGAATGTATCGATGAAAATAATGACCGTCTAAAAAATGCCATGGAGCAGGCGGAAAGAAACCGGGTTATCCAGAATTCTAAGAAATTTGAAGAAAAAGGAATTCGCGAAACCATCACCAGCATATTAGGCGGATCTCCCTATTTTCCTACCGGGTACCGGATCAAAAAGCAAACCGATAATTTTATCTGGGTAGCTTACGAAACCACCTATACTACCCAGGGAGTCTTTATATATACTTATCCTTACAGAAGTCCTGACGACCTTACCTTATCCCGTATTATAGCAGAGAGAAACCTGAAACTGGAAAAAGAAGTTCCCGGGCCCCTGGACAATACATACATGACCACCAATTCTTTGATAGAACCTTCATTCCGCTGGGTGAATTTCAACAACCGGGAATTCGTTGAGATCCGGGGTTTGTGGGATGTGAAGAACGATTTCATGGGAGGTCCTTTTGTATGCCACTGCTTCTATGATCAGGATAACCAGAAGGTAGTGGTTTTGGAAGCTTTTGTATATGCCCCCAGGTATCCCAAAAGAAATTATTTACGCCAGGTGGAATCCATAATCTATTCCTTTGAGTGGCAAAAAGAGGAAAAAAATTTGTAGGAAAGAAAATTCGTTATACCTTTGCGCTCCCAAATCGGCCAGTTCGTCTAACGGTTAGGACTCAAGATTTTCATTCTTGCAATAGGGGTTCGATTCCCCTACTGGCTACAAAACAAAACAGACAATAATGGCTCATCACGCATCAGCAGAAAAACGCAACCGTCAAAATCTTAAAAGACGTTTTCATAACAGGTATTATGCAAGGACTACACGTAACGCCATAAAGGCTATACGCAACACAACCGATAAAGCAGCTGCCACGGCTATGCTGCCCAAAGTGTTCTCTATGATAGATAAACTGGCTAAGATTAATGTAATTCATGACAACAAAGCAGGAAATCTCAAAAGCGGTCTGACTGCTTATGTCAATAAGCTTGCGTAAGTTTTTACGAATTGTCCTTATTTTTACAGAATGCTTTCCAAAATTTGGGAAGCATTTTTGTTTTGGGTTATGGAAGGGAATTTGAAGATAAGGGATTGGGCCCGGGAAGAAAGACCGCGCGAAAGATTGTTGGAAAAAGGAACGGATGCTTTGACAAATGCCGAGTTATTGGCCATCCTGCTCCGAACGGGCACCGGCAAAAAGAATGTGATGGAACTGGCCCGGGAACTGTTGGCCGCACACGGGAACAGCCTGCACGACCTTGTCCGTTCACCGGTGGACAAGATGATCAGAATCCCCGGGATAGGAAGTACAAAGGCGGTAACTTTATGTGCCGCTTTTGAACTGGGCAGAAGGGCTCAGGTTCCTGTCGTCCGGCCTGCATCCATAACCTCGGCCCGGGAAGTGGCAGAAATCATGAGCCCTATGCTGAAAGACCTTTCCCACGAGACCTGCTGGGTGCTCTTTTTTGACGGAGGCAGGAAATTCCTGGGAAAGGAACTTATAAGCAGCGGCGGTTTGAACGCCACCATAGTGGATATCAGGATGATCCTGAAAAAAGCACTGGATAAACTTTCCTGCGAACTCATACTGGTCCACAACCATCCATCGGGAAACAGGAAGCCGGGACGCCAGGACCGTCTGCTGACGCGAACCCTCAGGGAAGCTGCCCGGATGGTGGATATGCAACTTATAGATCATATTGTGATAGGGGGAGAAGGTTACTTTAGTTTTGCCGAGGAAGGTCTCTTGTAAATCCGCGGACTTTTGTACCTTTGAAAAAAATATCCCGGTATGATATCTTATGTTTTTACTGAAAAGGATTCACTTTTCAATCCTATTCTTGCGGAAATGCGTGATGTGAACATTCAAAAGGATTCCATGCGCTTTCGCTTTAACCTGGAGCGTCTGGGCTATTTGTTCGCTTACGAGATCAGTAAAACACTTGCTTACAGGGAGCAGGAAATTCAAACACCACTGGGCATTTCCAATTGCAGAATTTTGGAAGATCAGATAGTGCTTGCTACGGTTTTACGTGCCGGGTTACCACTTCATGAAGGGATGCTGAAAATCTTTGACAAAGCCCAGAATGCTTTTATTGCCGCTTACAGAAAATACGGCCGGAATTACAAGTTTACCATTCAATTGGAATACATGGCCAGTCCTGTCCTGGAAAATAAAATCCTGATTTTGACCGATCCCATGCTTGCCACAGGATCCACCATTCTACTTGCTTACCAGGAAATGGTTCAGCAAAAAGGGACGCCCAAACATTGTCATATAGTCTCTCCCATCGCTTCCCGGGAAGGGTACGAATACCTTTGCCGTAAATTGCCGCAAAAAAACGTTTCCATATGGCTGGGAGCCATTGATGAGGAACTTACCACAAAATCCTATATCGTTCCCGGACTTGGGGATGCCGGAGATCTGGCATACGGGGAAAAATAAGTTTAGGGATAGACCTGTTCTCCTGCTACGAAGGTCATTTCACAGGAAGTCACCGGCATTTTTTCTATAGAAATAGTCATCAGATCATCGCTCCAGACTACAAAATCTGCCCATTTTCCGGGTTCAACGGATCCTTTGTCAATTTCTCGGAAAGAGCCTTTTGCAGCCCAAAGAGTCATGCCCCGGAGGGTGTTTTCACGTGAGACGGCATTCTCAGGCTGCCAGCCTCCTTCAGGCCAGAGATCCCGGTTCATCCTGGAAACAGCCGCAAAAAAAGTATAAAGAGGATTAATACTTTCAACGGGGGCATCGGTCCCGAAAGGAGCCCATCCGGCTTCATTTATAAGATCTTGAAAAGCATAGGCTCCTTTTACCCTTTCCGGTCCCAGGCGCTGAGCTGCCCACCCCATATCGGAAGTGGCGTGTGTTGGCTGTATGGAAGGCACTACATTTAAAATTCCAAATCGTTCGAAATCACAGGGAGTCACGACCTGGGCATGCTCAATACGCCAGCGAAGGTCATTCCCGGGTTTTAGAAACGGTTCATACAGATCCAGTGCTTTCCCCACGCCTTTGTCACCAATAGCATGAGTGGCTACCTGGAATCCTCCCTGTAACGCTTTTTGACAGATTTCCGTAAAAAATTCATCTGAAGTAACCTGCATTCCGGAATTTTCCGGATCGTCAAAGTAAGGTTCATATAACAGGGCTCCGCTGGATCCCAGAGCTCCATCAATATAAAGTTTGACAGCACTTACATCAAGTCTTTCGGATCTGTAAGGCCGGGTAAACCGGGTGAAATTTTCTTCCGATGGATTCATCCAGACATCGGTCCTGATTTTCAAACTGCCTTCTTTTTGCAATGAGTCCAACAGAAGTATTTGCCCCAGAGGCAGCCCGGCATCGGATACGGATCCCAATCCGTAGGAAAAGCACAATTCCTGGGCTTCCAGGATACATTCGGTCAGCGCACGGTCTGTCATTGAGGGAATTGTCGCGTTAATCCGTTCGTAGGTGTTTTCCAGGAAAACGCCGGTGAAATGTCCGTCGGCTGTCAGGATGGCTTCCCCGGGGGCAATACCACTGTCGCCAGGACAGAGACCGGCCAGCTCAATGGCCCTGTTATTAATCCAGAGGGCATGAAAATCAACTCGGCGTAAATAAACGGGAATATGGGGAAATGATTGGTTTAAAAGGTCGTTGGAAGGAAGGTCCTTGTTTTCCCACAAAGTCTGATCCCAACCGTCTCCTACCAGGAAAGCCGGTTTGTGCACATTGTAGTGTTTTTGAAGGCGATCAATGACTTCCCGAATAGAAAGGCAGCCGCGCAGATCCACGTGACGCAATCCCTGGGCTACCTGGATAAAATGCGCGTGTGCATCGTTAAAGGCCGGGTAAACAGGGGCTCCCTGCAGATCCAGTTCCCGGCGTCCCTCGTATTTTGTCCGAATCTGATCAGTTGTCCCTGTAGAAACGAATATTCCGTTGTCTACGGCAAAAGCTTCACATTGGGAAAAAGATGGGTCAACCGTGTATACATTAGCATTGTACACTACCAGGTCAACAGTTTTTTGAGAAATGCAGGAAGGGGGAATACTGAAGATTATTCCCATGGCAAGTAAAAGGTAAATATGAGTTTTCATGTCAGATTTGTTTCCGGAGCCGTGCAATGGGTATATTCAATTGTTCACGGTATTTGGCAACAGTTCTTCTGGCCACTTTGTATCCTTTTTCATTCAGACAGGAGACTAATTCTTCATCGGTCAGGGGTTTTCGCTTGTCCTCAATCTGGATGCTTTCAGCCAATATATTTTTGATCTCCCTGGTGGAGACTTCTTCCCCGTTTTCAGTCATTAATCCTTCCGAGAAGAAGTATTTCAGGGAATAAATACCAAAATGGGTTTGGATATATTTAGAATTGACCACCCGGGATATAGTGGAAATGTCCAGGCCTGTTTTTTCCGCTATATTTTTTAAAACCATAGGTTTAAGCTTGGTCTCGTCTCCTTCGACAAAATACTCCTCCTGGAATTCCAAAATGGCCTTCATGGTGTTGAGCAATGTGTTCTGACGTTGTTTCAAGGCCTCTATGAACCATTTTGCCGAGTCGAGTTTTTGTTTCACAAAAGTGGCTGCTTCCTTGCTCTCCCGCGAACTTTTATCTGCGGCTTTCAGAAGCATATCTGCGTAACGTTTATTGATGCGCAGTTCAGGAACAGAAAAACGGGGCAGGGATAATACGGGTTCGCCGTCTTTGATTTCCAGCAAAAAGTCGGGGACGACCTGCTGGGCCCTGTCCGTATAGGAATCGTCTACGTTCCCTCCCGGTTTGGGGTTCAGTTTCAGGATCTCGTCAATGGCCTCTTTCAGTTCCTCTTCCGTAATATTCATGCGGGAAAGGATCTTATCGTAATGTTTCTTGGTAAATTCGTTGAAATGTTTTTCCAGGATGGTGGCGGCCATTTCCACCGGCGGTTTCTGCTCTTTGTTATGGATCTGAATCAACAGGCATTCCTGCAGGTCCCGGGCACCTACTCCGGGAGGATCAAATTCCTGGATCACCGATAATGCCCCGGTGAGTTCTTCCATATTGGCTTCCAGGCCCAGGCGGAAAGCCATATCGTCGCTTAACGTGTCCAGGTCTCTTCTGAGGTATCCGTCATCATCCAGGCTTCCTATAAGGAACAAGGCAATGTTTCGTTCTTTTTCCGACAGGGTCCTGAATCCCAACTGGGCTTCCAGGTGCTGGCGAAAGCTCTCTTTTACCGAGAATGTGGGAAAATCTTTTTTGATGTCCCGGGACTGGTTGTTAACGTATAATTTGTATGAAGGTATGGAATCGTCGTTCCCGTAATAATCGCTAAGTGATACTTCACTGGAATTATCTGTTTCTTCTTCAGTTTCCTTTGTTTCCAATACAGGATTCTCTTCCAGCTCTTTTCTGACCCTTTGGTCAAGCTCAAGCGCCGGAAGTTCCAGCAATTTGATGGTTTGTATCTGCAGGGGTGATAACTTTTGTTTCAGCTGCAGTTTTTGTTGTAGTGACTGAGATAACATTAAAAATTCAGTTGCTCGGTACAAAGATACATAATTGCATTCTTTTAGGTAACTTTGCCGTAATAAAACTTGTATCCTGGCATATGGAACCCATTATCCCTCCTGTTTCACGACATTTGCTGGAAGAAGAACTGACAAAAGACCGTCTGGTAAGGTATTCTTCAAGGGGTGAAAACAAATTGTATGATTTTAATGCTCATGAAGCTCCCAACACCATGCGGGAAGTGGGCAGGTTGCGTGAAATCGCTTTCAGAGCAGCAGGGGGAGGAACGGGCAAAGCCACCGATATTGATCATTTTGATGTAAATCCGGAAGCCCCTTACAGGCAGCTTATAGTTTGGGATCCAAAACGGAAGGAAATTTTAGGAGGCTACAGGTATATCTTGGGTGCGGGCATACAGCCCGAGGCTCTGGCGACTTATCCCATTTTCAAATTTTCGGATACATTTTTCCGGGATTACCTGCCTTTTACCATTGAACTGGGCAGGTCTTTTGTTCAGCCCAATTACCAGAATTCCAATGAAAACAGATCCGGACTTTATGCGCTGGACAATTTATGGGACGGGCTGGGTGCCTTGATAGTGCGTCATCCCTGTATGAAATATTTCTTTGGGAAAGTAACCATGTACCGCTCTTACAATCAACAGGCCCGGAACTGTCTCCTGTTCTTTCTGAACAAGTATTTTCCTGATCCCGATAACCTGGTTGCTGCACTTGAACCACTGGATTTCAACGCGGAAAACCCGTATTACAGAAACCTGTTTAAAGCAAACCAGTATGATGAAGATTACAAGGCTTTGGTTCAGGAAATACGGTCATACGGAGAGCGGATCCCTCCGCTTATCAATTCCTATATGCGCATTTCACCCAATATGCGGGTTTTCGGAACAACGCTAAACAAACATTTCGGGGACGTGGAAGAAACCGGGATTCTTATCACCATTAAGGATATGTATCCGGACCGGGTGGGTCGTCACATGAATTCTTTGCGGAATTTTGCCGAAAAAGTCAGGTTGAAATGGTGGCACCGGGAAAATGCAGTTGAAACGGACTGTGATTAAAGCGGCGGATAACGTATGATCTCACGGGTGATAAAAGCTTGTGGATACGTGTGGCGGATCCGGTGCATGAATCTCATTGCTTCGCTTTTCGTTCTGAAATCTCCTACTGTGACTTTAAAATACGGATTTTCGTAGATCCGGTAAACTGCTGTACCGGGATGTGCTGCGGAAAAGTCTTTCTCTATCTGTTCCGACTCTGCCCTGGCTGTTTGTTTGTTGTCAAAAAAAATCCGTACGCGAAATCCCTCCATCTTTCCCGGTGAAAGGCGGTTTTCCGCTATGTCGCGGTTAACCAGGTATTCCACGGAATCTGACTGGATAATGACCATCCGGTTACCGTAAGGTCCGGGTTCGCGGAATTGGTCAAAAACATTGTAATTGATTATCAATGAGTCTATGTCCTGGGATTGAGCTTTTGTGGCAAACATTCCGGCTAAAAGGAATGTTAAAAAAAAGTATAGGGCAATCTTTCTCATAAATCCAGGAGTTTTTTGGCGGGAATGTTATTAAAACGTAGTTTTCGTTTTATACCCCCGGTTTTAAATGTAGCATCAAAGGTAAGCTTTATTTCATCCAGCAACGATTCGTCCAGATCAGTCAATCCTGAAAGAAGAATAGTCATATCGCTGATCTTAAGAGACATAACACCCTCATTGGTAGAAACGCTGCGGGGAGCAAAAACAAGTGTCGAGTCCATGAAAAACTCGGCAAGCTTCTTGTCTTTCATATTCAGGGTGCCATTCATTCCGGTGAGCTGCAGCCGTCCCCCGGTAGGGTTATTTAATGTGGCTTTGATCTTCATCCGGGCCGTGGAGAGGCTTGTCATGTTGAATTGGCTGATGGAGATGTTTTCCAGCGAAACTTCCCGGTAACGGGAACATCCTGAAAGAACGAAAACGACCAGTATACAGAGGATAACGCTTTTTCTGTTCATGATGCAAAGGTATACATTTAGGGTGAATATGCTATATTTGTGCCATGATTCCATTTTTTATTGAAACTTACGGCTGCCAGATGAATGTGAGTGATTCAGAGGTGGTGGCCAGACTCCTGTCAGATAACGGTTACCGTCAATGCGAGCACCTTGAGGATGCCCGGATGATCTTTGTTAACACTTGTTCTGTACGGGAGAATGCCGAAAAACGGGTTATGGGCAGGCTGGATCTTTTTGCCCGGATGAAAAAGAAGGATCCCGGTCTGAAAGTGGGTGTTCTGGGGTGTATGGCTACCCGTTTGAAGGAAGAACTGCTGGCCCATCCGGCTGTGGATTGGGTGGTAGGGCCGGACAGTTACCGGCATTTGTCCCGTATGCTAGGGTCTTCTGTAATGGCTCCGTTGGAAATCAAACTATCTCTTACCGAAACATATGCCGACATTAAACCTTTACGGGCTGTACAACACGGGATATCTGCTTTTGTAACGATCATGAGAGGTTGCAATAATATGTGTGCTTATTGCATCGTGCCTTATGTACGCGGCAGGGAAAGGAGCCGTGACCCGTTCTCCATTGAAGAAGAGGTAAGAGACCTTTTTGCCGCCGGGTTCTGTGAAGTGACCTTGCTGGGGCAGAATGTAAACTCTTACTATTGGAAGCCCGACGACGGATCCGAACCTGTGACTTTTGCCGAGTTGTTGGAAAGGGTGGCCCGGGTATCCCCGTTGTTACGCGTCCGATACACGACTTCGCATCCCAAGGATATGCAGGATGATGTCCTGCATGCCATGGCCGGGCATCCCAATATATGCAAACATATTCATCTTCCGGTACAAAGCGGCAGCAACAACATGTTGAAGAAAATGAACCGGGGATATACCCGCGAAGAATACCTGGATAGAATTGCAGCTATTCATCGTATTTTGCCCGGATGTACCATTTCTTCAGATATGATCAGCGGATTTTGTTCGGAAACCGAAGAAGATCATACACAAACTTTGTCCTTGATGGAAGAGGTTCGTTTTGACCAGGCCTTTATGTTCCACTATTCCCAACGACCCAACACACTGGCAGCCCGTCATTTTAAGGACGATGTTCCGGAAGAGGTTAAGATCCGGCGGTTAAACGAAATTATTGCATTACAAGGCCGTTTGTCCCTGGGAAGTAACCGGGCAGATGTGGGAAAAGTGTTTGAAGTGTTGGTGGAGGGGGTCTCCAAACGTTCCGGGGAATCATTCTTCGGGCGCACCGAAACCAACAAAGTATGTGTTTTTCCCAGAGAAGATTCTAAAGTGGGTGATTACGTGCAGGTTCGCGTTATTTCGTGCACAGCTGCGACCCTTAAAGGTGAAATCGTTAAAGAAGACCAATGATTATTAGCATGAAATCATGCAATGCAATTACGTTTAGAGGAGAAATCGTTAAAGACAATCTATAAATTATGACTAAAATCAAAACCACTTACCTGGGAGATCTTCATGTTGAGGCCGTTCATCTTGACTCCGGATCACGTATTGAAACAGATGCTCCCGTAGATAACCAGGGGAAAGGAGAACTTTTTTCACCCACCGATCTTTTTGCCACATCCCTGGCATCCTGTATGATCACCATTATGGGCATTTCGGCCCGGGATTACGGATTTGCTTTGGAAGGAGCATGGGCAGAAGTTGAAAAGGTCATGGCTGCCTCACCCCGCCGGGTAGCTGAAATAATCATAGACATACATTTTCCAGACGGGAATACCTACGGAGACCGTGAAAAAAGGATTATTGAAGCTGCTGCCAAGGCCTGTCCAGTATCCAATTCGCTCCATCCGGAAGTCAAAAAAACACTCCGGTTTCATTACTAAAAAAAATTAACTACATTTGTTGCCCCGTTTACCAAAAATTGCCCGGATGGCGGAATCGGTAGACGCGCTGGTCTCAAACACCAGTGGCCGCAAGGCTGTGCCGGTTCGACCCCGGCTCCGGGTACTAATAGCGAAAAGAAAAGCCCTGATTCATAAGGAAATGCAGGGCTTTCTTCTTTTGTTACTGAAACTATACTACAACAATTCCATATTTATTTACCCAAAAGATCCGGGGGCTTTCCAATTCATCCTCATTTAGGGCTGTTTTTGTGGATGAACCTGGGATTTTCTGCCTTTCATCCACATAAAGGGCTGTTTTTGTGGATGAACCTGGGATTTTCTGCCATCCATCCACATTTAGGGCTGTTTTTGTGGATGGACCTGGGATTTTCTGCCATTCATCCACGTTTAGGGCTGTTTTTGTGGATGGACCTGGGATTTTCTGGTATCCATCCACATTTTGGGCTGTTTTTGTGGATGAACCTGGGATTTTCTGGCATTGATCCACATTTAGGGCTGTTTTTGTGGATGAACCTGGGATTTTCTGGTATCCATCCACATTTTGGGCTGTTTTTGTGGATGAACCTGGGATTTTCTGCCATTCATCTACGGACAGACAAACAGTGGAGTGGCAGTCATAAAGTGGAGTGGCAGTCAAACAGTGAACCCTCAATTCATTGTATTTATATCCGGCATATTAGGTATCATCCTGGCCTTACCGGACTTAATCATTTCCTCGTTAGCATGTCTGACTTCTTTAATAGTATTTTTAACAACTCTGTTATAGTGCGCAAGCATATCTTCAGCATCCTGACAGCAACATATTTCAGCAATTGATAAAGACCTTATCACAGCTGTTACTGATTGTTCGGTTGATCCAAACAATGTAGTCTGGATTGAGAAAACTGTTCGTGGAATAAGGTCCATAAGGATTTCCATATCCTTTGCTTTTGAAAGAACAAGATCACTCTCAAAGTGAAGCATTCCATTTGAATCCATAGTAACCTCCAGCATTTTCTTCATCCGCATTTCTTTTTCTTCTTTCATGGTATTTATGTTAAAAGTGAAACAAATAAGAATAAGGAGAGTTTGTAAGAAGTTTCCTTGTTTAACGTTTTTCCCTGCATATCCCCCTCTTCCTGTTAATTAATATATTAAATAAATATATGGAAATAAAGCATTTACAAAACTTTCGGAAATAGTGACTCTATGATTCCTGCATCTATTTTTAGAATCCTTTGAATTTGCTTATTCGATGCGTTGTAATCATAATGCATCTTCTTTGCAATATCTATTTTAGCGGCTGAAGGCAGTAAAACAGGTTTACTTAAGTTATGGCTTTTTAAACACATAGACTGCACCGCTGAAAACATCTCTTCATCGCTAAGAAAGACCGAATCTTTAAGTCTTTTGGCGATTTCGCTGTATGCTTCATAATTCTTTGATAACAGGTTGAAGTAATGATGAGCATCTCTAAAGAAACACTCGCCTTCTTTAATATAGCAAAAGCTTGATGGTAGGATGATATGATTTAATACCCTGATACGGTCTGACATGGCCACATCTCTGCTGCGGCAAAGATTTCTCTTCTCCCTTATTGAAAGGGAATTGAAAGTAACTGACGGCAACACTTCGTATATTGGATTAAAGTACAGATATCCTGCGCCCCATATATATGAAAAAGGGGTATATGAGGGTTTTACCAAATACCCGTTACGGTTAACGTATACAATTTCATTCCTGAGAGCATGCAAATCAGGAATGCTAAGAAGAGACACTTTGAAAGCAGATAGTTCTACTACTCTTCCCGTAATGGCCAGATACCTTTGCAGACGTGTCTGATACATATTAAACAGATCTTCACAACATTTTTTATCACCGGAAAGAATACAGTGAAGATGATTATTCATCAATTCAAAAGTGTAGATTTTCAGCATTGGATTTCTGTCTGCACAAATTCCCATCAGATTCATCCCAAATCCAAACTCTTCATCATTTGTGAATAAAAGCGTTGTCAGATTGCCAGGCGTAAACATGTGCCAGAACGGGACGGATTCATTAAATAAATATTCACACTGATTTTCTTTGTCGAAGAATGTACGACTAATAGGTGCAGAAGCACCTGAATATCCCTTTTCCATTTTTCTTCATGATTAATCAACCCCACAATGGTAAGGCATACAAAATTAGTTAATTATTGCATAGGAAGTGAACACACCAGGGTTCTGGATACCAAAAAATAAATCAACTGGACAAAATCATATAATGAAAAAATAAGTGAAGATGTATCCAAGAAGATTGATTATGCTTTTTCCAGGCTCCGTAATACGAGTGTTAGCACTTAATTTGGGCGGATTGTGTAGGCTGCCTATTAAAACAACGAATAAATAACATTGTCCTGAATAAAGTTTACTTTTTTATTGAAATTATGTAAACTGTTTTCGCGTAAATCTGGAACTCCTTATTCCACATAGCGTAACGTTTGTGCATCCGTGAGTGGACCCGGGAGGACCTATGTGATATCAGATTCGCAAAATAGCCGAATGGACTTAGTTTGCAACAAGATTATAAACACCTGACCTGATCCCTGCCAAAACAATCCTTTGCTTTTCCAGCAAAAGCGGGGGTTGTTCAGGTTGTATACAAGTCACAGGTAATGAACTTTGTTCCTGCCACAACAATCCTTCGCTTTCCAGCAAAAGCGGGGGTTGTTCAGGTTGTATACAAGTCACAGGTAATGAACTTTGTTCCTGCCAAAACAATCCTTTGCTTTTCCAGCAAAAGCGGGGGTTGTTCAGGTTGTATACAAGTCACAGGTAATGAACTTTGTTCCTGCCAAAACAATTCTTCGCTTTCCAGCAAAAGCGGGGGTGGTTCAGGTTGTATACAAGTTACAGGTAATGAGCTTAACTCCTACAAATCAGTCCTTTGCCTTTCCCGCTGGCACAGGAGCTAATAAGGGTGTAGACTATGAGTAGAGCTGTTAAAACAATCACGACCCAGGCAGTAATTACAATATCCTTATGAACAATAAGATCTGCCGTGCGTTTTATGATGATGCCGTAATAGGCCCATATCACCACAAGGGGATAAAAGATGTCCCGGTTACGCAAGGCAACCAGAACAGCCAGGATGAATCCCACAATCATTACGGCTATAGTCCAGATGTTTTCACTCAGACCAAATCCGTCCCAGTTCCGGGATACCAGCAGAGCGGTAACATTGGCGATGGTGGCTACGGATATCCAGCCCATGTAAACCCCAATAGAGACTCTATAAGCGAATTTTCCCATACCACCGGGTATATCAATGTTATAGAGAGAATTGTAAAGGGATATCAGGCAAAGCAGCAGAGCTATCATAACGATCACTGACCACAGGATCAGCTGGTAATGCCAGGTAACAATCCATGCAGCGTTCAAAATACAAGTAAGGGCAAAAACCAGGTTCTGTTTGGTGTTCAGTGCAAAGCGATTTTTTTTGCCGGAAACGGCGGCAACCTGATACACAACAAAGACTAGCAGTAAAAGATAGATAACTCCCCAAATAGAAAAAGTGATACCTGCAGGTACAAATAAGTTGGTATAACTGTCTGATAATTCTCCGGTAGTCATACCGTTTATCGGGAGTGCGTTGGCCAACGCGTTTACTATGATCATCCCCAGATACAGGAAGATGTTTATGACAGATAGTGTTTTATTCTTCATGGCTATGTAATTTAGGTTACCCAAAAATAATAAAAAAAAGTGACCTCTGTAACAAGGTCACTTTGGATTTGTTCATATAAAAAAGGCTACATGCTTCTGGGCGTGTATTTGGTATGAAGCAGGTGATGAGACACTTCGCTCAGGGGATGCCCCAGGAAATCTTTGTAGATCTTTATGATCTCGGGATTCTCGTGTGATTTTCTGACTGGCATCAGGGAGTCTTCTTCATAAATGGCTTGTGCCCGGCGCTGACGTATCTCGGGATTGGTAGGGATGGGCTGACCTCCGCCTCCCAGGCAACCGCCCGGACAAGCCATGAACTCTATGAAGTGATAATCGGCTTTTCCGGCTTTTACCTTATCCATCATATATTTGACGTTTGTCAATCCGTGAGCTACTGCACACTTAAGTTCCACACCATCCAGGAAGGCCCATTCTTTGAGCGGTTTCTCTATCTTGATCTTAGCTTCACGAACGCCTTCCATACCACGTACAGGTGTGATGTCCAGGTTTTCAAAAGGCACTTCTCTGCCTGTAACCAGTTCATAGGCGGTTCGAAGAGCTGCCTCCATAACGCCTCCAGTTGCTCCAAAGATCACACCGGCTCCGGTGGATTCACCCATCAAACGATCAAAATGCATATCTTCCAGTTTTTTGAAATCGATACCTGCTTGTTTGATCATAATGGCAAGCTCACGTGTGGTCAATACGTAATCCACGTCACGGTAGCCGCTGTCGTGCATTTCCGGCCTGGCTGCTTCAAATTTCTTTGCGGTGCAAGGCATCACGGAAACTGACACAATTTTGGCCGGATCCAGCTTACGAGCTTTGGCATAATATGTTTTCACCAGAGCCCCGAACATCTGCTGGGGTGATTTACAGCTGGAAAGGTTATCCAGATATTCTGGATAAAGATGTTCAATGAATTTGATCCAACCGGGGGAACAGGAAGTGGTCATGGGTAATTTGACGGTTTTGTCATTCTCGGCAAGGGCCTTTTTCAAACGCGTGAGCAGCTCTGTGCCTTCTTCCATGATCGTCAAATCGGCAGTAAAATCGGTATCCATCACAGAATCGAATCCCAGTCGCTTTAAGGCAGCCACCATTTTACCGGTTGAGCGGCTTCCTGGATCAAAGCCGAGTTCTTCGCCCAGCCCCACACGCACGGCGGGAGCCGTTTGGATAACGACGTATTTGTTTTTGTCCGAGATGGCGGACCAGACTTCCTCGATGTAATTCTTTTCCACCAGGGCCCCGGTGGGGCAGTGGTTTACGCATTGTCCGCAGTTGGTGCAGATTACATCGTTCATGGATTTTTCAAAGAACGTGGTAATCATGGCATATTCGCCTTTGTGCGCCATGGTCAGTGCATTGACACTCTGCAACTCGGCACATGTCCTGACGCAGCGCTGGCAACGGATACATTTACTGTCGTCTTTAATAATGGAAGGCGAGAAGTCGTCAATGGTGTAATTCCGGAAGGGTACAAGATGAATAAAATCCTGGGTCATGATCTTGTATTCCGAGGCCAAAAGCTGCAATTCGCAATTGCCGTTCTTGTAACAGCTTGTACAATCGGCGTTGTGCTCTGAAAGTAGCAGTTCAATGATGTGTTTTCTGGAATTCCTGACTTTGTGGGTGTTGGTCAGAATGTCCATGCCGTCTTCACACGGAGTGGCGCAGGCAGGGGCAAGGCGTTTTTGGCCTACTACTTCAACTATGCATACGCGGCAGTTTCCTGCTACGCACAGGTCCTTATGGTAACATAAAGTAGGGATGATCACCCCTATTTGATTGGCTGCATCCAGAATGGACGTTCCTTTTTCAACTTCTACGGGTTGTCCGTTTACGGTAATTTTTATTTTCTTTCCCATTACTGTCAATTTTCTGGTTTAGTAAATCATCTCCTCTCTGAAATTCTCCACAATGGAAGAGAAGGAATTTG
>JBAZDQ010000002.1:0-120411 GCA_041654355.1 Bacteroidales bacterium | reverse complement strand
TAATAAAAACAATTTATTGGCAAATAATCAGATCTGTGGGGTCAACACATTGTTTACGGCTTCAAAAATTTCCTTTTTCACGTTAATTGAAACTTCAGACCGGATGTCGGCAGAAGAAGCCCCCAAAAAGACTTTATATGAACCACTCTCGGTTACCCATCCCGAACGGACTTCATCGAAAGAGGCCAGGTCGCGTGCTGTGAATGTCAGGGAAAGTGTTTCGGATTCACCCGGTTCCAGCAATTTGGTTTTGCCGAAAGCACGCAGTTCCTTCACCGGTTTGATCATATCTTTTGCAGGAGCGCCAACATAAACCTGAACCACTTCCTTTCCGGCCGTGTTGCCCGTATTCTTAACCTCCACGGTTATGGTGAACACGTCTTTTTTAGCTGAGACAACAGGTACTCCATACTCAAAGGAAGTATAGGAAAGACCGTATCCGAACGGGTACGATACGGGGGTCCCGTTATGTTCAAAGGCCCTGTATCCCACAAAGATATCTTCTGTATAGTCTGTATAGTCAACCGTACGGACAGGTTCTTTGCCCTGCTGATCATCACCGCCGGTCATTGCCGACATGAAAGCCGCAATATCCATTTCGGCCTCGGCCGGAAATTCTGCGGAAGAAGGATGATCTTCCCAGGCCACGGGGAAGGTCATGGTAAGTTTTCCTGACGGGTTTACTTTTCCGGAAATAATATCTGCTACGGCATTCCCGCCTTCCTGTCCACCCTGCCAGGCTAGCAGAATGGCGTCAGGGAGCGATTTCCAGGAAGCGGTTTCAATAACGCCACCGGCGTTGATTATGAGTACCACTTTCTTTCCCTGGGCATGAAAGGCTTCGGAAACCTTTTCGATTAGCTGTTTTTCCGTCTGGCTAAGCAAGAAGTCATCTGCCAGTTTACGATCTGAAAATTCTCCGGAGTTTCTTCCTATGGTAATAATTGCCAATTCGCTGTTTTCTGCCTGCAAGGCAATATTCTTTTCCGAGGGCAGGTATTCGGCAATAGGTGCTCTGGGCAAGAACCACTGTTGTCCTTCATATTCCTTGGCCTGTTTCTCCAGTGCGATTTTCCGGTAGGCTTCGTATTCGGTTGTAAGACTTTCGTCAAGTACATAACCGGCATTAGTCAGTCCCTCTACAAGCGAAACGGTATATGCTTCATTCACATCGCCGCTACCGGTACCCCCGGCTATGAAAGCATAGGAGGTATTCCCAAATGCAGCAATATTCCTGATACCGGCCGTCAGGGGAAGTGTCCCCGATTCGTTCTTCAGCAGTATCATGCCTTCGGCGCCCGCACGGCGGGTCACCTGCGCATTAGCCTCGAGATCGGGTTTATTTGAATAGGCATATCCTTTGAAACGCGGAGAATTCACAATCAGTTCCAACACCCTTTTTACATTCTCGTCCACGTATTTTTCTTCCAGAGTTCCTTCCTGCAACGCTTTCATAATGGCCTCTTTTTGGTCGGGGCGTCCGGGCATAAGCAGGTCGTTCCCGGCGTATACCTGTGCAGTAGCATCTTTTCCGCCAAACCAGTCGGTCATTACTGTTCCCTTGAATCCCCACTCGTCACGGGTAATGGTGGTGAGCAACTCCCGGCTTTCGGATGCATAAGTGCCTTTGATTCTGTTGTAGGAAGACATTATGGTCCGGGGGTTTGATTCCTTAACCGCAATTTCGAAACCTTTTAGGTACAATTCCCTGAGTGCCCTGGTGTCAATCCGTGCATCATTGCCCATACGGTTGGTTTCCTGGTTATTCACGGCAAAATGTTTGATGGAAGTACCCACCCCGTTGGATTGTACTCCTTTTACCATGGCTGCTGCCATTTTTCCCGTAACCAGGGGATCTTCCGAATAATATTCAAAATTCCTTCCGCATAAAGGATTGCGATGCAAATTCATACCGGGCCCCAGCAATACGTCGCATCCGTATTCCAGGACTTCAGCTCCCATGTTTTGTCCCACTTTTTCAACCAATTCCAAATCCCAGCTGGATGCCAGCTGCGTAGCAATGGGAAAAGCGGTACAATAATAGGTGTTTTCATCTCCTTCACGCAACGGAGCTATTCGCAGACCGGCAGGACCGTCGGCCAACACTATGGCCGGAATTCCCAGGCGCGGAATGGGCCATGTAGTGCCTGCTGCTCCGGGAACCAGGTTGCGTGTTGCTCCTACAACAGGGTTGTCCCCGGTAAAACCCGCCATCCCTGTTCCAATGAGCAGGGACACTTTTTCCTCTGTAGTCATGGCCTGTATAATCTCCTCTGTGTTGTCCGGATTCAATTGCGGTACTCCGTCAACATAAACGGTAGGTTGTTTACTGTCTCCACAGCCTGTAGAAAACAGGAATAAGGCTGCAAGTAAACATACGTTCAATAATTTTTTCATTCTTTTAAATTTTGGCATAAGTTAAATTATTTAAAAGCAAAGCTAAATAAAAACAACATTAGATGAAAGCAAAGTAAAGAAATCCGGCTTTTATTTAAATAATAAAGGAGCGAATTCAGAAAGGTATACCCTCCAGTTGGTCCAAGTGTGACCTCCTTCGCTTTCCCGGTACACATATGGCATGTTTATACGGTCCAGCAACTGCCGGTATTCCACGTTGGCTTTATAGAGAAAATCTTCCTTCCCTATACCTATCCAGTACAGACTGTACCCGTTATCACGTTGCTGTTTCAAGGTGCCTTCCAGATCCAGGTATACAGGATCTCCTGACACTTTTTCATCGGGCATGATGGCTGCTGAGAATAATCCGATATAGTCAAACGTGTTGGGGTAATACCTGGAAATATGCAACGTGTGGTATCCTCCCATGGAAAGTCCCGCAATAGCCCGGGCTTTGCTTTTGGGGATAGCCCGGTAACGGGATTCCACAAAACGGATCACGTCTTTGAAAGAGGATTCAAACTGTCCGTCCATGGTACCATCCAGTTGCATGGCGGGCTTGTACAATCCCAGGGAAGATTCACCCGGGGCGGCTTCCTGGACTACATTCCCGTTGGTCATCACCACGATCATGGGTTCTGCTTTCCCGGCTGCTATCAGGTTATCTATGATCTGGGCTGTTCTGCCCAGGTTGATCCAGGCTTCTTCATCCCCGCCCATACCATGGAGCAGGTAAAATACGGGGTATTTCTTTTTGTTGTTTTCGTATCCCGGCGGCGTATAAACGGTTATCCTGCGTTTTTGTACATATTTGTCGGAGGGACTATCGTACCATGTACGCATTACAGTGCCGTGAGCGACCTTTTGTACCGAGTACAGATCTCCCTGGCCTCCGCCAACGATCACTATGTTGGTTACAGTGGCTACATCCCTGATCTGGTGTACATTGTTGGGGTCCATCATACGCAGGCCATCCACCGTGAAAGCATAGCCGTACAGGTCTGATTCCAAAGGCTTTGTTGTATAAGACCATATACCTTTGTCATCCTTTGTCATAAGCTCGCTTCCGGGCATCCAGCCCTGTGAAGGAAGAAAATCTCCCGTAAGTCTTACTTCTTTGGCATTGGGAGCCAAAAGACGGAATGTAACGGAATTGTCGGGATTCATCTGGGGAGATACAATTTCGGGGCCTCCCATAAAAAGGGCCTGTTGTGCCAAAAGCACAGGTGAACACAACAGGCAGGCCAGTGTCGTGTAAATGAATTTTCTGATCATGATTATAATAGTATTAAGAATTCAATCCTGTAGTTTTTTGTACTTGAACGGTTTGATTTCTGTTCCCAGGCGGCGTTTCCGGTTCTCTTCGTATTCACTGTAGGAGCCTTCAAAGAAAAATACCCCGGAATCACCTTCAAAAGCCAGTATGTGAGTGGCAATGCGATCCAGGAACCATCGGTCGTGAGATACGATCACGGCACATCCGGCAAAATTGTCAAGACCTTCTTCCAGTGCACGTATGGTGTTGACATCCACATCATTCGTTGGTTCATCAAGTAACAGCACATTGGCATTTTCCTTAAGCGTCAGTGCCAGGTGCAGGCGATTGCGTTCACCACCGCTCAGAATCCCGCATTTCTTTTCCTGGTCAGCTCCCGAGAAATTAAAGCGGGAAACGTACGCCCGTGCGTTGACCTGCCGGTTTCCCAGTTGGACATATTCCGAGTTCTCGGCAATGGTCTGGTAGACTGTTTTGTCCGGATCAATCTGTTTGTGCTGCTGGTCCACGTATGCAAGACGTACGGTCTCCCCCACCCGGAAAGTCCCGGCATCGGGAGACTCGGTTCCCATAATCAGGCGGAACAACGTTGTTTTCCCGGCACCGTTAGGACCAATGACCCCGACGATCCCTGCCGGAGGCAATTTGAAATTCAGGTTCTCGAAGAGCAATTTTTCCCCGTATGCCTTTGAAACACCGGCAGCCTCAATCACATTGTCTCCCAGCCTGGGCCCGTTGGGAATAAAAATCTCCAGACGTTCTTCTTTCTGCCGTCCGTCTTCGTTGAGCATTCTTTCATAAGCCCCCAGACGTGCCTTGGATTTGGCATGGCGCGCTTTTGGGGCCATACGCACCCATTCCAACTCCCGTTCCAATGTCTTGCGCCGTTTGCTCTCCTGTTTTTCTTCCATTTTCAAACGAATGGTTTTCTGTTCCAGCCAGGAAGAATAATTCCCCTTCCATGGAATGCCTTCCCCCCGGTCCAGTTCCAGGATCCACCCGGCAACGTTATCCAAAAAATACCGGTCGTGGGTAACCGCTATCACCGTTCCTTTGTATTGCTGCAGGTGGGCTTCCAGCCACTGCACACTCTCGGTGTCCAGGTGGTTGGTGGGCTCGTCAAGCAAAAGCACATCGGGTTCGCTCAGCAACAGGCGGCACAACGCCACGCGACGCCTTTCCCCGCCGCTCAGGTTTTTCACAGAAGAATCGGCAGGCGGGCATTGCAGGGCGTCCATGGCACGCTGTAATTTGGAATCCAGGTCCCAGGCTCCGGCGTTGTCAATCTGCTCGGTAAGCTCGCCCTGACGCAGAATCAGATCGTTCATCCGGTCATCGCTCATTGGCTCGGCAAATTTCAGGTTCACTTCTTCGTATTCTTTCAGCAGGTCAACCACTTCCTGCACCCCTTCCTGAACCGTTTCCATAACCGTTTTAGAATCGTCAAGATGCGGTTCCTGTTCCAGGTAACCCACGGAATATCCGGGAGCCCATACGACTTCCCCTTCCGTCCCCGATTCAATTCCGGCAATGATCTTAAGTAAGGTGGATTTCCCGGATCCGTTCAACCCGATCACTCCGATCTTTGCCCCGTAGAAAAAAGACAGGTAAATGTTTTTAATGATGGTTTTATTGCTTGAAGGCAGGATCTTGCTGACCCCGTTCATAGAAAAGATCACTTTTTCATCTGCCATGATCAAAATTTTTTAATGCGAAAATGACAATAGGGATGGTCTCCCGTTTTATCGTAATAATACTGGTGATAATTTTCAGCTTTCCAGAAACGGGTAGCATGAGTCAGTGCGGTATTGACGGTATGCCCCTTTTCCCGGAGCATATCCATAAGTTTTTGAGCCGTCACCCGTTGTTTGTCTTTCGTATAAAAGATTTCTGACCGGTATTGCGGCCCCATGTCGGGGCCCTGTCCACCAATTTGTCCCGGATCATGGATCTCAAAGAACAAACGGCACAACTCTTCAAAAGTAGTTAAAACAGGGTCAAATTCCACTTCCACCGCCTCGGCATGACCGGTTTGATGGGATTTGACTTCTTCATAGGTGGGATTTTCTTTATCCCCTCCAATGTACCCGACGGTTGTGTTTATTACGCCGGGAGCCCGGTCCAGGTAATGTTGCACACCCCAGAAACAGCCGGCCGCAAATATCGCTTTTTCCATGGGGCAAAGATAAGAAAAAGGAGTGTTATCTTTGCAGTATGCATCCGCTGGAAAAAATGATCAGCCAGGGGGAACACGGTAAACAGGATTTTAAATATTTTTTAAATGACGCCAAAAAAATCGCTCGTTCCCTGGCCGCCTTTGCCAACACTCAAGGCGGACGACTTCTTGTGGGTGTGAAGGACAACGGGAAAGTGGCCGGGTTGAAACATAAGGAAGAAGAGGCCTATGTGGTAGAGGCAGCTGCACACGTTTTCTGCAAACCGGCCGTCAAATATGCAACGCGTTTCTGGGAATACGAAGGGAAAACCGTCCTGGAAGTCGATGTTCCAAAAAGTGCAAAGGCTCCTCATATGGCTCCGGATGAGACAGGTAAACAAGCGTGTTATATCAGGAAAAAAGATGAAAACAAAGTGGCCTCGGTCCTGGAGACCACTGTGCTTAGAATGACGTATTCATCAAAGCCTTTATCCTTCACCCTGGATTCCCGGCATAAACGTTTGCTGGAAGTACTCCGGACCTATGACAACAGCCGTGGTTACGATATAGAAGAATTGTCACGATTGAGCCTGATGACACAACAAGAATGCATAACCGCCCTTGCGGGATTGATCGCCAGCGACACCATTCAGACATCCAGGTAACCCCTGATCGCATTTACGTAAACGCGAAACGCTTCCAGTCCCTTTGATGTAATCCGGCATACCGTCCGGGGTTTCTTCCCCCTGTAGGTCTTCTCTATATCTATATATCCCGCATTCTGAAGTTTGTCCAGCTGAATGCTCAGATTCCCCGAAGAAGCGCCTGTCTTTTCCTGCAAGTACACAAAATCCGCTTCTTCCAGTGCAATGAGTACAGACATCACGGCCAGTCTTAATTCAGAATGCAAAAGGGGATCTAACTGGTTAAGCATTGTTCTTCTGTTTATTATTGGCGGCATAGTGCAATATATGACCCGGGAGAACCATCATTACAGCGAATCCGGCAGCAAGGACAATCATACTGGTAATACCTGTCACCCACAACTGTACAAATGATGTGAGTACACCCAGTAAACCGCAAATGATCAACGGGGCGTACCGTACAAGAAGACCCGAACAGCTTACACCAATGGCTGCCAGAAGCATCATGATAAAGGAGGCCGGAAATCCGCGTATGACAAAAGCGGGCACCATACACAACATCATGACACCGGCCAGGAAGATCCATATTCTTCCAATGAGGGATCCCATATGGGATTGCGAGGCACCTTCCCTGCGGTAACGAAAGTTCCCTATCAAACCATAAACCAGCCATCCTATTACGGGTATGGCTGTCCACAACAGATGAAACATGTAGTTCCCTGTTTTCGTAATTGCTAGCCAGACTGCCAATGTGGTTACAATGCTTGTGTACCCGAAAATCAGCATAGGCAAAGCGGCATTTTTTTCTATTCCCTTACGGGTGTTGTCGATCATCCTGGTGATCAACTCCAGACTTTCTTTTTCATTCATAGTTTTTTCCATGCTTAAAATGTAATGTTGCCACAAATATAAAGTACTTTATTTTATAAACCTAATATTTTTACAAAATCTTTATATATTTGTATTGTGATATACCTGTTACACATATCTTCTATGATAATGCGAATGCATCGTTAAGATGCAATTCCGCCCGGAACTATTCCTTGTTCCACTCCGATTCCCTTTTAGCTAACATAAAATTTCACGCCATAATGTCATCTTTTGATCATTTTGAGACCTTACAGGTCCATGCCGGACGTACTGCGGATCCGGCCACCGGAGCATGTGCCACTCCCTTGTACCAAACCTCCGCCTTTCGTTTCAACAACATGGAACATGCAGCCCGGCTCTTTGAACTGAAAGAAGACGGGTTTATTTATTCCCGCCTTTCCAATCCTACAGTACGTGTACTGGAAGAACGGGTTGCCGCTTTGGAAGGATGTACGGCGGCTGTAGCTACTTCATCGGGTCAAGCCGCTCATTTTCTTACATTTCAAAACCTGGCTATGCCTGGTGACAACATTATTACTTTTCCTTCCTTGTACGGAGGAACGCATACATTGTTCAGGGACCGGTTTCGTAGTTTCGGGATTGATTTTCGCTTTGCTGCCGGCAAAAAAGCCCATGATGCAGAAGTGCTCATTGATGATCATACAAAAGGTTTATTTGTTGAAACCATAGCCAATTCCGATTATCACGTTCCCGATTTTGAAGCCCTGGCAGAAATTTGCGCCAAACATCATATTCCAATAATCACAGACAACACTTTTGCAGGCGGAGGATACTTGTTTCGTCCGGTCGAATACGGAACAGCCATCGTTACCCATTCGGCCACCAAATGGATAGGCGGTCACGGAAACAGTATAGCCGGCATAGTAGCAGAGGCAGGTAATTTCAACTGGGATAACGGCCGGTTTCCGCATTTGACTGAAAAATGTGATTCTTACCACGGCCTGAACTTTTGGGAAACATTTGGAAATAAAACATTTACTGCCCGGGCCCGGGCTTTAGGGTTGCGGGACTGGGGTTGTTGCCTGTCCCCGTTCAACGCCCTGCTGATCCTCCAGGGAATTGAAACGTTGTCTCTACGTATGCAAAGAGCTATGGACAACGCACAGGAATTAGCCCTGTGGCTTGAAAATCAGCGCTTGGTAGCACAAGTCATTTATCCCGGTTTGAAATCACATCCATCATATTCCAACGTAAAAAAATATTTTAAAAACGGGGCAGGTGCCGTACTGAGCTTTACGCTTAAAGGGGACCGCCATACCACAGCCCAATTTGTAGAACGGCTTGAACTGATTACACACCTGACGAATGTGGGAGACAATAAAACCCTTATCACACACCCGGCTTCCACAACCCACGGACAATTATCCGATAAAGAACTGGAACAGGCAGGCATAGGTCCCGGCACCCTACGTCTTTCAGTAGGTATAGAACACATAGAAGATTTGAAAAAAGACCTGTCCGGATCTCTTGCAAAATGTACCCTATGAAAAAAAACACTTATTTCTATAAAGATCCTTTCACGCTGGAATGCCAGGATGTCCTGCCGGGCATAAAAATCACATATCATTGCAGTGAAGGCTCTCCGGAAGGAAGACAAATTATCTGGATATGCCATGCCCTTACCGCCAATTCCAACCCGCAGGAATGGTGGCCGGCCCTGGTTGGTCCCGGCAAATTTTTTGATCCCGTCAAACACTACCTGGTCTGCGCCAACGTACTTGGCTCTTGTTACGGATCTACCGGTCCTGATGCAGCCGGATTTCCGCTGATCACTATCAGAGACATGGTCAACGCCCACGAATTGCTACGCCAACATCTCAATATCACAACCATCCATCTGCTGATTGGCGGATCAAGCGGGGGATACCAGGCGTTGGAATGGAGTATCTTGTGCCCCGATCTCATAAAAAATCTCTGTCTGATCGCATGCAATGCCCGGGTCAGTCCCTGGGCGACCGCCTTAAACGAAGCGCAACGCATGGCGCTCCGGGCAGATCTGTCTTTTGAACAATCAGATTATCCCGGGGGCGGGAAACGCGGACTTGCCGCCGCTCGTGCCATGGCTTTGTTATCTTACAGATCGTACGAGGGTTACGGGAAAACACAGGCCGAGTTGTCTGCCGATGCGCTGTTGGCAACCAAAGCTTGTTCTTACCAGCAGCACCAGGGCGAAAAACTTACCAGTCGCTTTTGCCCGTACAGCTATTATTCCCTGACCCTGAGCCTGGATTCACACAATGTGGGCCGGGGTCGCAAAAGTGTAGAGGCCGCTTTGTCCGTTATTCGTGCACGAACACTTTGTATTGGTATAGACAGCGATCTCCTTTTTCCTTTATCCGAGATAAAATATATGGCCGTCCACATTCCCGGAGCTGTAACAGATGTCATATCGTCTGACTTTGGACATGACGGTTTTTTACTTGAACACGAACAAATTACATCATCATTATGCAGGTTCTTAAATTCGGAGGCACTTCGGTAGCCGACGCTTCTTCCATTAAACAGGTAATGGAGATTGTCAAAAAATCTTCAGCCCGGGATAAAACAATAGTTGTGGCTTCGGCTCTGAGTGGTGTCACAGATGCCCTGATAGAGATCGGTGATCGTGCAGGCCGGGGTGATGAAACTTACCTGAAGGCCATCAGCAACCTGGAAAAAAGGCATCAGTTGCTTGTTGCAGAACTTATCCCGAAAGACTTCAGAAACGATATACTGACTACCCTTTCCCTGCTGTTTGAAAAACTCAGGGATGTTTGCCGGGGAGCCTTCCTGATCAGGGAGATCAGCCGGTCAACCTCGGATCTAATTACAGGATTCGGGGAATTGTTTTCTACACGGATCCTGGAAGCAAAGTGTAATTCCATGGGAATGAGTTGCAAGTGGATTGACGCCCGGCAGATTATCCGGACAGAGCCCGTGTCCCGCCGGATTGCCGTTACTGTCAATACAGTCGTCACTTTTAAAAACATCCGGGAGATGCTGCAGATCAACCCGGCCAAGATCCTTATCCTGCCCGGATTTATTGCATCGGACCCGGAAGGAAGGACCACCACACTGGGCCGGGGAGGGTCCGATTATACCGCTTCCTTATTGGCTGTGGGAGGAAAGGCCCGGATGCTATGGATCTGGACCGACGTTAACGGGATGATGACAGCCGATCCGGGCATTGTTCCCGATGCCCGTACCATAGAGCATATCTCCTACAAAGAAGCACTGGAGATATCACATTTTGGAGCAAAGGTTGTATATCCACCTACAATCCAGCCGGTTGTAGCCAAGGAAATCCCCATCATGGTGAAAAACACGTTCGATCCGGACGGACCCGGAACACTAATAGAGAGTAATCCGCCAGAAGGACACAATAAGATCCGGGGCATATCCGGCAGCAACCGGATTGCACTTCTATCCATGGAAGGCAGCGGTATGGTGGGCATTCCCGGTTATTCCAGCCGTCTTTTCAATACCCTGACCCAACAACAGATCAATATCATACTCATTACCCAGGCCTCGTCTGTTCATACCATGCTGGTGGCAATTGACGAAAAAGATGCCGAAAAAGCACGCCGGGCAGCCGATGAAACATTTGCTTACGAAATATCTCTGCAAAAAGTGGAACCCCTGAAAGTGGAGAGCGGCTATTCCATTATAAGCCTTATTGGAGATGACATGAAAAATCAATCGGGAGCCAGCGGGCGCATGTTCGAGGCCATTGGAAGACGCAATATTACCATCCGGGCCATTGCCCAGGGATCCTCTGAAAAAAACGTTTCCGCTGTTGTCAGTACCTCCCGTGTAAAGGAAGCCATAGCAGCCGTTCATGAAGAATTTTTCGGGTCCCCGAAACGGCAGATCAATCTGTTCATTGCCGGCTGGGGCAATGTGGGAAAAAGCCTGACGCGAATGATATTCGATCAAAAAGAAGCCCTGATGCAGGAAGAAAACCTGGTTCTGCACATAGCGGGTATATGCAACAGTAAAAAAATGGTATTTCAAAAAGAAGGAAACCAATCCTTTGATATTTCAGAAGCTCTTGCCAAAAGCGTGACACCCAACAGCAACGGCAGCTTCCCGGATACTATGATAGAAATGAACCTCAGGAACAGCGTATTTGTGGATTGTACATCGGATCATTACTTAGCAGCACGTTATGCGGACATCCTGGAAGCAGGCGTTGCAGTGGTAACTTGTAACAAAATTGCCAATTCGCTGGATATGGATTATTACAAACGACTGCGGTGTGCATCACGCAGGGAAAATACTCCTTTCCTGTACGAAACCAACGTTGGAGCAGCTCTTCCGGTAATTTTCCTGATCAGGCAAATGCGACGCAGCGGTGATACACCACAAAAAATTGAAGCCTGCCTGTCCGGAACGCTGAATTATGTATTCGGTAAATACGACGCGACCGTTCCCTTCCATGAGATCGTGGAAGAAGCTTCCCGCCTGGGATATACCGAGCCCGATCCCATGACCGATCTTTCAGGCACGGATGTTTTAAGAAAAGCACTGATCCTGGCACGTGAATGCGGCCTTGAAGCGGGAGAAGACCAGATTGACAACCAATCATTCATCCCCCCTGTCTGGCCCGATGAGGAATACTATAAAAACCTCCTGCAACAAAGCCTTGAGAGCGGAAGCAAATTACGGTATGTAGCCCGGATTGAAAACGGGATCATTAAGACAGGCCTTGAAGAAATTCCCGCTTCGCATCCTTTTTGTAACCTTCGCGGAACCGACAGTAGTATCATTTTGTACAGCAGACTATACCCCAAAGGATTACGTATAGAAGGAGCCGGAGCCGGGGCAGCACAAACCGCTTCAGGATTGTTGAACGATATACTTCAGACAAGATGAAAAAAAAGGTATTGGTTGCCGGAGCCACCGGGTTGGTTGGCGCAATAATGACGAAAATACTGGAAGAAAGAGCTTTCCCGGTAGATCAGTTAATCCCTGTTGCCTCGGAACGTTCTGCAGGTAAAACGATTTTTTTTCGCAACAAGTCAGTACCTGTTCTCGGCTTTCAGGAGGCTTTTGAACACAGACCTGATATTGCCCTTTTTTCTGCAGGCAAAGAAGTTTCCCGTGTCTGGGCGCCCCGTCTGGCAGAAACAGGCTGCCGGGTAATTGACAATTCTTCCTGCTGGAGAATGGATCCTTCAATAAAGCTTATTGTGCCGGAGATCAACGGGCACCTGCTCACACCGGAAGACAGGATCATTGCCAATCCCAACTGTTCCACCATACAGATGGTCATGGCTTTGGCACCGCTTCACCACCATTACGGCCTTCGCAGAATAGTGGTTTCCACATACCAGTCCGTGACCGGATCCGGATATAAAGGATTGGAACAGCTTCTTGCCGAGAGAAAAACACGAACGTCGGACCACAACCCGCCCGTCCCGCTGTCCGTATACCCGCAACCTATAGATATGAACGTTATTCCGCAAATCGGTACTTTCCTGGAAAACGGGTATACAGAAGAAGAAATGAAAATGGTACAGGAAACGCAAAAGATACTGGATGATCCGGGCATCAGGGTTTCGGCAACAACAGTACGGGTTCCTGTTAAGGGAGGGCACTGTCTTTCCGTAAACGCATCTTTTAAGAAGCCATTTGTCCTGGAAGAAGTCTATTCGCTGCTGAAATCATTTCCCGGTTTGAAAATCGGGAGAAACGGGGCAGATCCCGCCTTTGTAACTCCCCTGGAAGCTGAAGGCAGTGATCTTGTATATGCAAGCAGGATTCGCAGAGATCTTTCCATGGATAACACCCTGGATATGTGGATCGTAGCCGACAACCTGCGCAAAGGGGCAGCCCTCAATGCCGTACAGATAGCTGAGAAGTTGTTGTCATTCTGATCCAAAGGGAAGAAGCGGCCATGTAAACCTTAATGACCGGAGTCGTTCCCTTGTGAGTGAATCGATATTTTGGACCGAAAATGGAACAATATTCACATCTTCTGTGAATACCCCGGGATCACGTCCGTACTTGTAGGCATAAGAAAAACGGCCGGCATCTTCAAGGGGAACCGAAATGTAAAAAGCGGCTTGAGTATTCCCCATTTTTAATGTGAGCAGACTGTCTTTTACCAGGGTGGTATACAATTCCCGGGCGGTTTCAAAAGCCGGATCTATAAGGGTTACCTTTTCATCTATCAGATCCCTGTACGGGTATTCTCCTCTTTCTTCGTATTCCCTTAATTCGGTTAACATACGTGACAGGGTTCCACTCTGGTAGGGAAAATGGGTACACCCCAGCACCAGGTAACGCAACGGTTGCGGATCTTTAGTCTTTCTAAGCTTTTCCACCAGGCTCAGCAAATGATAACGGGCATAATTTTCCGTGGAATTCAATTGAAGATCGCGGGGCCGGCTTTTACTGCCTTTGTATAATATATGATTGGCGGAAAAATCGAATCCATAGGCTGCCAACAGGTTGGTGTCGATCCTGTATACAGGGTGATCCGTGGAAGGTCCTCTGTAATCACCTCGTGGAGCAAGGGCACGGGGATCAACGTAATCTTTTTCCGAGTCCACCGCCTCGGCAAATCCGGCTGCGCCGTGGCTTATGATCTGCAAATTCCCGGTATACCCACGTTCTTTGGCCAGGGACCTGAACGTGTTTTCGTACCCTCCCGAAGCAATAGTCCCGGTTGTGGCAAGTACGCCAACTGCCACGTCTTCTTTGGGATCTATCCTGTCCAAAGCAGCTTTGACTCCTGCATTAATTACCCCAATGGCTTTGATACCGGATCCGCTATCTTCAAGAAAATTCGTAATATCTTCCAGGCCGTAGGCAGTTGCCGTATTGCATGCAACAACAAGTATCTTAACCTGGTGACCTAAAAGAAACAACGCGTCTTTTATAATTAGTTCACGCAAAAAATCTGTTTTTCCTTCAGCTGCGTAGTTCCCGTAAGGCATATTGGCCTGATCGGCAAGGTATATGAAATCTTCCCCCTCCAGCAAACGGCTGGAAAGTATTGCCTCCAGCACTGTCAACCCGCCGGTTCCCGAATCAAAAACCCCTATGGGCAAATGATTCCGGAGCGTAGGATAGGTGGTAAAATCTGTATAAAAAACAGAAGTTGTATCATTCAGAGCCGCATCAACTACCGGAATATGTCCGGGTTTGCCCTGGCAGGCGGCAACAAGTACCCAAATAATCAGCAATACATGTTTTTTCATACGATTAAAATGAATTGTTTCCATCTTTATTAATTATCAATGGCATAAAAAACCGGCTCTCTCTTTTTGTAGTAAACACCGTAACGGAATCCGCAATTTTTCAGTATCTCTGTATAATAATCAAATTGCTCCCCTATCCGCTCCTGTGAATGGGCATCGGATCCCAGGCTGACGGCCTCTCCTCCCAATTCTCTGAATCGTTTGAGTATGTTTATATCCAGTACAGGTGTTCCGTGGGCAAACGATTGGTAGGTCTTGGTATTGATCTCAAACGTTTTTCCGTTCTCGGCAAGTATTCTAAGTATGGGATCCAGAATATCTCCGAATTCATTAAGAGATATAGTGTGTTCCCGGTAGGGCGAATAACGGGCAATATAATCAAAGTGACCCAAAATGTCGAAATCTCTGAAAGTGTGAATGCAGTCAAGGATATCCCTTAAATAGATTCCGTAAGCTTCCCGGAATTCGTATCCGTCATAATACTTCCCGTGATAGGGATCGTGTCCGCGGACAAAATGCATGGAAGCGATCACGGTATCGAAAGTATGATTTTTCATAAAGCCCCCTATAGCCTCCATGCTTACAGGCTGGATGCCTATTTCAACTCCCTTCAGCAACTCCAGGTCGGGATAAGATTTTTTCAGGTGTTCGATGTCCGATTGTTGACTTTCCACATGAAAAGTAAACCTGTGGATACCCTCTGGCGGATCAAAATCATAATGATCCGAGAAACAAATCCCCCGAAAAGACATTTTCCGTATCTTTTCCACCGCCGTTATCATGTTCATCCTGCTGTCGGGAGAATGATGCGAATGGGTATGATTGTCAAAAAGGATCATATCAAAAGGATCTTTTTTAAAAACGGCGGGAATCTCTGTTGTCATACAGGACTCCCGCCGGATAACAGTATTATGTCAACTATGGGTCATCAGGCGTTTTTAAACGCTTTGAGACCGGCAAAATGAGACACTTTACCCAGCTCGTATTCAATACGCATCAGCTGGTTGAATTTTTCAATACGTTCACCGCGGCAACCGCTTCCTGTCTTGATGTGACCGGCATTAACGGCAACCACCAGGTCTGCAATAAAGCTGTCTACGGTTTCGCCACTACGGTGTGAAACAAAGCAATTGTAGGAATTCTTGTTTGCCAGTTCAATGGTTTCCAGTGTTTCTGTAACGGTTCCTATCTGGTTCAGTTTTATAAGTATGGAATTGGCCACACCGTTTTCTATACCTTTTGCCAGAATGGCTTTGTTGGTACAGAACAGGTCGTCACCCACCAGTTCAATTTTGTTGCCTACTGTCTGTGTGAGGTTTTTCCATCCTTCCCAGTCGTTCTCGGCAAGTCCGTCTTCTATGGAAACAATGGGATACTGTCTTACCCACTCTTCCCAGATCTTCACCATTTCTTCGCTGGAAACGAGTTTCTGAGTACTCTTGAAGAATTTGTATTTTCCGTCTTCCCACATTTCACTGGCTGCTGGATCCAGGCAAATACTTACATCTTCACCGGGTTTGTAACCGGCTTTTACAATGCCTTCCAGGATCATTTCCACAGCCTGTTCGTTGGTTTTCAGGTCCGGTGCAAATCCGCCTTCATCCCCTACTCCTGTACTCAGGCCTTTTGCTTTCAGCACGCTTTTAAGTGCGTGGAACACCTCGGCACCCATCCGGATGGACTCACGGAATGACGGAGCATTGTGCGGAGCTATCATGAATTCCTGGAAATCAACAGTATTGTCTGCATGTGCCCCGCCGTTGATAACGTTCATGCAAGGTACGGGCATCAGGTAAGCATTGCTTCCGCCCAGATACTGATACAATGGTATGTTCAGACTTTGTGCGCCGGCCCTGGCAAACGCCATGGAGACACCCAGAATGGCATTGGCTCCCAATTTGGCCTTGTTGACCGTTCCGTCCAGGTCTATCAAAAAGTAATCCAGATCCCTTTGGTTCGTGAAACACCTGCCTTCGATGGCTTTTGCTATGGTGCTGTTTACATTGGATACGGCTTTCAGGACTCCTTTTCCGCCATAGCGTTTTTTATCGCCGTCCCGCAATTCAACAGCTTCCCTTTCACCGGTGGATGCGCCACTGGGAACCATGGCTGTGGCCCGGGCTCCGTCATCCAGAATCAGATTTACTTCTACAGTTGGATTGCCTCTTGAATCTAATATTTCAATAGCTTCAACTTTTTTGATTTTCATTGTTCGTTCCTCCAAAATTAATGTTTTTGTATCCGGCAAATTTACAGTATAAAAATGAATCCTAAAAAATAACCTATAAAAAAACGGAGTTTCATTTTCTTTTTTTGTTATAAATCGCCCGGTAAGTAAAATGCTATTGCAGAAATTGCCAAATATAATTTTCAATTTTTGCTTCTGTTAATCCGCTCCGAATCAACGATAAACCTGAATACTCCAAACAAGGCAGAAACGATTACGATATATATATATAGCCATCAAAGCATCTCTGTGTTAAATAGGAATCGATGCGGTACTACAAAAAAACCACGTTCCATCCACAAAAACAGCCCTAAATGTGGATGAGTTGCGAAAAACCCCAGGTTCATCCACAAAAACAGCCCTAAATGTGGATGAGTTGCGGAAAATCCCAGGTTCATCCACAAAAACAGCCCTAAATGTGGATGAGTTGCGGAAAATCCCCGGTTCATCCACAAAAACAGCCCTAAATGTGGATGAATGTGCAAAATCCCGAGGTTCATCCACAAAAACAGCCCTAAATGTGGATGAATGTGCAAAATCCCGGTTGCTGGTCGGGTGCCTCCTACACAGTATAAAAAAACACTTGAAATACAGAACAGTAGAGACCACAAAGAGAAGCCCCTGGCAAAAGAAAAGCCCCTCGCAAAAGAAAAGCCCCTCGCAAAGACGAGGGGCTTTCTTTTGGTGGTGCCACCGGGAATCGAACCAGGGACACAAGGATTTTCAGTCCTTTGCTCTACCAACTGAGCTATGGCACCATTCTTGAGCGGGGGAACAAAGGTAAAAATTTATTTAATGCCCGCAAAATAATTTTATGTCATTAAACCATTTGCTCCGAACCTAATCAAATGAGTACATTTGTCGAATTTTTCACCAAAAAAGACTTTTGAATCAATAATATGAAAAAGAAGAATATCATCATTTTGAGCTCCGTGGCCGTGGTTGCCATTGTGCTGATTATCATTTTTACTACCGGCAACAAAGACAGCTATCAGCCCCAGATTGTCAAGACACAGACAGGATTGTTCGAGATCATTGTTACAACGACCGGTGAACTGGAGGCAGAAAACAACATTAAAATTGAAGGTCCTGCCGGCATGCGTGCCCGGAATGTACGTATAGGAGATGTGGAGATTCAGGATCTGGTCTCAGAAGGTACCGTCGTGAAAAAAGGCGACTACGTGGCAACATTGAACAGGACTTCGGCAGATAATACGCTGAAGGACCGTGAAGATGAATACGAAGCGCTTTTAGCGCGATACGAAAGGACACTTCTGGATACTTCTTTAACGCTCCGAAAATTGCGTGATGATATAGAAAATCAACGTTTTACAATTGAAGAAGCACGGATTGCAGTGGAACAATCCATTTATGAACCGCCTGCAACCCAGAGACAGTACCAAAACAACCTGGAAAAAGCCATGCGTTCTTACGAACAGGCTTTAAACAATTATGAACTGCAGGTAGAACAGGCCGAAGCTTCCGTTAACGATGTGCTCATTGAATTAAACAGGAATAAGCGGCAATTGGATGAACTTAGGGCCGTATTGGAGGATTTTACCATATATGCCCCCAGTGACGGTATGGTCATTTATTACAGGGAATGGAGCGGAGATAAACGCCGCATAGGTTCTTCCATAAGCGGATGGGATCTGACCGTTGCCACACTTCCCGACCTAAGCAATATGTTGTCTAAAACATATGTCAATGAAATAGATATTGCCAAGGTTAAAGCCGGACAACCGGTCCGTATAGGTGTGGACGCTTTCCCCGAAAGGAACTATACAGGGGTTGTAAAAGAAGTCTCCAACATTGGAGAACAGCTTAAAAATGCAGATGCTAAAGTATTTGAAGTGGTCATAAAAGTTGACGGTCAGGATGACATTTTACGCCCCGCCATGACCACCAGCAATAAAATCGTTACGGCTTCTATTGATTCGGCAGTATATATTCCCTCTGAAGCAATATTTGAAAAGGACAGCATCACTTATGTCTACAAAACAAATAATGTACGACAAATTATAATTACCGGCCAATCCAACGAGAACCACACCGTGATTGAAAAGGGTTTGGAAGAAGGAGATGAAGTTTATTTGTCACTGCCCCTGAACCCTTCCAAATTCAAAATACATGGTGAGGAATTTATTGACGTGATCAAACAGCGTGTCAAAGACAAAGAGGAAGCCGAGAAGAAAAAGGCAGATGAAGATAAAAGCCTGGGAAAAAGAAGGATGATGATGCAGGGCCAGATGCCCGAAGGATTCCAGTTACCCGAAGGAGTCCAGCTTCCCGAAGGAGTCCAGCTTCCTGAAGGCGTTCAGATACAATCTTCAACTACAGAAAGCGAAACCCGCAGAAATACCCGGAAAAACAACACACAAGAGTAAGGAACGGTTTTATGAACATTTTCTTTATTAACCGGTATATGCACGACATTCACATAGCAGTGGAGTCGATCATACACAACAAACTGAAAAGCTTTCTTACAGCTTTGGGGATAGTCTTTGGTGTGGGAGCAGTCATTAGCATGATGGCCATAGGGAACGGAGCACAACAAGAGATTCTGGATCAGATAAAGATGGTAGGAGTCAATAACATTGTGATTCTTCCCGCCACCATGGAAGGCGTTGAGGAAGAAGACTCCGGATCTTCTGCCAGTCAAACCAAGAAATTTTCACCGGGACTGCAACTTTCCGATGCCGAGGCCATCCGGCAGGTACTTCCTTCTATTAAACACGTATCACCCGAAGTAAGTGTATTCACTTATATAACTTACGGCGGTATGCGCCAGCCGGCTAAAGTCCTGGGTGTTACTTCCGAATATTTCAAATTGTATGACATGGGACTGGAAAATGGAGGTTTTTTCACTTCCGATCAAGAACTGAATTCTATGGCTGTTTGTATTATCGGACATAATGTTAAGACACGGTTTTTTCAGCAAAAGAACCCGATCGGCGAATTCATTAAATTCGGGGCCAACTGGGTAAAAGTCATCGGAGTACTTGAACAAAGTGCGTCAGGAGCTTCTATTCCTACAGAAGAAGAAGAGTCTTCAGGAACGGCATCCTCGGCAAAGTCGGGCTCCCTGGGTACAATAGGCTCTGAAAGCATGGGTATGCAGGGATACGATGACCAGGTTTTCATTCCCATTCGCACCATGCTGCTCAGACAGGAAAACCGGGCGCTGGCCATTACAAATCCGGCGTCTTCCAGTTCAGGAGCGGTTAGAATGGGAGGAGGAGGTGGTCGTCGGATTGTGATTAGTACCAATACAAGTACCTCTGAATCTTCCACAAATTCGAATTATCACCAGTTGGACCGGATCACAGTCCAGGTACATGAAACCGAACAGCTTACTTCTTCCCAGGAAGTAATCACCCGTATGCTTAACAGGCGTCATCAGCAAGTTCCTGATTTTGAAGTGACCGTTCCCGAATTGCTTTTGAAACAGCAACAACGGACCAAAGATGTTTTTAATATCGTATTGGGAGCGATCGCAGGAATATCCCTGCTTGTCGGGGGAATAGGAATTATGAACATCATGTTCGCTTCGGTAATGGAACGTACCAAAGAAATCGGGACAAGACTGGCCATAGGTGCAAAAAAAGCCGATGTGATAGCCCAGTTTTTATCCGAAGCCATACTTATTAGCGTTGCAGGTGGTATGATTGGAGTGATCGTCGGAGTTGTTTTGTCATTTTTGATAAAATCTTTCTTTGATATTACCACCATAATATCTTTTGCATCCGTCATAATATCTTTTGGCGTATCGGCTGCTGTGGGAGTGATCTTTGGTTATTCCCCCGCCAAACGTGCTGCTGAACGCGATCCAATTGAATCTCTCAGATATGAATAAATTTATGAAAATACCCGCAACTATTCCCGTATTGTTGATCTGCCTGTTGTTACCGGCCGGAAGTCTTTTTGCACAAGAAAATCCGGATACAGCAGATCCGAATTCCCCGGAATATAAACTGGAAACCTACAACCTTACGCTGGAGGATGTGTTATACCTGGCCAGCACCCAGTCCAATGAAGCATTACGTGCCCGGAACACATTCCAGGTTGGTTATTGGGAATACAGATCATACAAAGCCAGTTTCCTTCCCAACCTTATGTTGGTATCGGAATTGCCCGAATTTTCACGCAGGATTGTAGATGTTCCAAGCATCGATCCCCTTACCGGGGAAGTACGTCATGATTATTCATCTGAATTTTACAATATTGTAAGCGGAGGTTTGATGGTACGTCAGAACCTTCCCACAGGCGGTACCATATCTCTTAGTTCTTCCTTGCAGCGTACCGACCGGTTTAGCGGCTCTTTCAGCAATCACGAAAGCACCGAGTATCTTTCCACGGCCTTAAGTGTACAAATCTCACAATCCATTTTTGGCGTAAATGAAATGAAATGGGACCGGAAGATTGAACCCTTGAAATACGAAGAAGCCCGTCGGACTTACATTGAAAGCATGGAAAATGTCAATCAGCGGGCTATCCAACTGTTTTTCAACATGGCGATTGCACAGCAAAGGCTTGCCATTTCCGAATTTAACCATTCCAACAACGATACGCTCTATAATATTGCTTCCGGCAGGTACGAATTGGGAACCATTGGTGAAAACGACCTGCTCCAATCCGAACTGGCTTACCAGAACGCACTGAGCACCCTTAACGAGAACCGCCTGAATCTGGAAGATGCAGAAAATCGTCTTCGTTCATACCTGGGTTTCACCGAACGTGTGGAACTGAATATCCACATACCCGACAGTATACCAAATGTAATGCTGGATGTGGAGAAGGTACTCCAGCTGGCTTTCGATAACAACCCCGATATGATTACCTATGAAAGGCAATTGATTGAGGCACAAAAAAATGTGGCACAGCAACGGGCCAACAGGGGATTCCAGGCCAATTTGAACGTGGCGTTCGGATTGAATCAACAGGCAACAGGTCTTTTTGCGTCTTATAAGGATCCCCGGGATATGCAGACTGTAAGCATTGGCCTTACCGTCCCCATCCTGGACTGGGGCCGTGGACGCGGATTGGTAAAAATGGCACAGAGTAACGAGGAGCTTGTAAGACGCCAGGTGGAACAATCCAGGGTTGATTTTGAGCAGGACATCATTTTAAATGTCCGCCAGTTCAATATGCAGTCACAGCAGTTTGCCATAGCGGCCAAAGCCGACACCATAGCCCAGAAAAGATATGATGTGGCAAAACAACGCTATCTGATAGACAAGATCACGGTTACGGATATGAACAACGCTCAGCTGGACAGGGATGAAGCCCGCGTGGGATATGTCCAGGCATTGTTTAATTACTGGCGGTATTATTTTGAGTTGAGAGCTCTTTCCCAGTTCGATTTTGTTGCCAACAAACCGCTGGATGCCGATTATGAATCCCTTTTAGATTAAAGAGTCTTCCCGTAACACCTTCTGCGCTTATGCATACGGTGTTCAAAAAGCTTCCACTGGCTCCGAACCTTGATATTGTCTTCAAGTTCGGGGCCGGTTTCTGCATATTCCACACCTGTCGGTATGGCATTCATGATACTGTTGTATATAATGACTGCATTGACACCCCGGTTCTGGTAAGCCGGCATTACACCAATATGGTACATGTCAAGGACCTTAGATCGTCTGATATCCCGCATGATCCCGTAAAGGCCCAGGGGGAATAGTTTGCCTTTCCCCAATCGCACTCCCCGGCTTATGGAAGGAGCCATCAACCCGTATCCGACAATCTCTCCGGCTTTGTTTTCCACAACGGTAATATACTCCAGTTTGCAGATTGACATCAGTAATTTGGCAAAGTCCATCAATTGTTTCTCGGATATACGAACTACCCCGAACAATTCAGAAAAAGCATCGTTCAACACAGGCAGGGCTTCCCGGAATACCGGTTTTAGTTCTCTCACTTTTTGGAATTTCCTGATAGAATAGCCGTATTTTTCCATAGCGCCCAATGCCAGCCGTTCCAGCGTAGGATCCATTTTATCCGGTACATGCACCTGGTATTCTACCCAGTCTACTTTTTTTGTAAGCCCCAGCCGTTCCATATGACTTATGTAATACGGATAGTTATACTGGGTGATATACATGTCCATCTGGTCAAATCCTTCAATGAGCATACCCATTTTATCCATATCCGAAAAACCCAACGGGCCCACGATCTCTTTCATGTCCAGGAACCGGGCCCATTCGGCAACTTTACCGAACAATGCAGCCGACACCTGGTAATCGTCAATGAAGTCAAAACGGGTAAACCGCATTTGTCGCACATTCATTTTGTAATTATAGGCATTGTTCAGTATGGCAGCTATTCTGCCGGCAATTACCCCGTCTTTATAAGCCAGGAACATTTTACAGGAAGCATAATCAAACGCCGCATTTTTGGTGGGATCAAAGTCCCTCATTTCTTCCGAAACCAATGCGGGGACAAAGCAGGAATTATTCTTATACAGCTTGATAGGAAATTCAAAGAATCTCTTTTTGTCCGACCGGGAGATGATCTCTTTAACAGTAATCATAAACAAATATAAAAAAAACGAGTAAATTTGCACTTTATATCATTTTTCATACACATTTATACTTATATGGCAACTACAGCAGATTTTAAAAACGGATTGTATATTTCTTTCAACGGGAAACCCTGTTCCATTATATGGTTTCAACATGTAAAACCAGGCAAAGGCGCCGCTTTTGTAAAAACAAAACTGCGCAATCTGGAAAACGGTCGTGTTTTGGAAAACACCTTCAATGCAGGAGAAAAAGTGGAAACCATCCGCGTGGAAAGACGCCCCTATCAATTCCTCTATAAAGACGATATGGGATTTAATTTTATGCATACCGAGACTTTTGAACAAATATCCCTTCAACCGGACCTGATTGAAAATCCTGATCTCATGAAAGAAGGTCAAACCGTGGAAATGATGTTCCTGGCGGACGAAGAACGGGTTTTGACCTGTGAATTGCCTCCTTTTGTGGAAATGGAGATTACATATACCGAGCCTGCTGTAAAAGGAGATACGGCTTCTACCAATGCCCTGAAGGCAGCTACGCTGGAAACCGGGGCCGAGATCATGGTTCCCCTGTTCATCAACCAGGGTGAACGCATTAAAGTGGACACACGCACCCGGGCTTATTCGGAACGGGTAAAATAATTTTTTATGAAAACATGGCTTACGGTCGTAGCGGCTTTTCTGATCATCCTTTCGTGTAACAACAAAGGAAATGTAACCAAACCCGGCCAGGTAGCCGCCGGGATCCTGGAACGGCAGTCTGATATTGTACTGGAAACGCTGGCCGGGGAATGGGAAACGGAACGTATGCGCCGTATAGCCTTGGATTTTAATAAAACAGAAGAGGAAGCACTGGAATATATACGTCGTTATTTCCCCGATGTAACACCCGATCAATTGAAAAAGTGGGAAGAATCGCGTGCTTTGGAATCAATGCTCATTAACGGTGAAAAACGTTATTTTTCAAGAGCTTTCAGGAATCTGTTCCGGATTGACAGTACTTGCAGTGAAAAGTTCCTGGAGATCAACGGACTAGAGGAAGATCCCAAAGCTCCGCTCCTTAAGGAACACCTCCCTCGTGTGGTGGAACTCACCAAAAAAAAAGGTGTTAACAAAGCAGAACCTATCACTTATTCCATAACTTATACACTGACTGTCCCGGCAAATACTGTTCCCCAGGGAGAGATTATCAGGGCTTGGATGCCTCTGCCAAGAACGGATGTACCCCGCCAAACAGATTTAAGGCTGACTGAAGTTTCTGAACCCGATTACATCATCTCCCCGGATCATTACGTACATAAATCCATTTATATGGAAAAAGAGGCGGTCAAAGACAGTCCTGCAGTTTTCAGTTATTCATTTACTTATACAGCTTACGCACAATACAACCATTTTGATCCCCTGCGGGATGTTCTACCCTATGATACACTAAGCCTGGAATACCGTCAATACACCCAGGCCGTTCCGCCGCATATTGTTACAGATGGCAAAGTGGCTGAACTGGCTAACAACATTGTGGGTGATGAAACCAACCCGTACCTTAAACTTCAAAAGGTTTTTTCCTACATAAGCAGTAACTACCCCTGGGCAGGAGCCCGGGAATATTCGACTATCGAAAGCATTCCCCTTTACGTATTGGAAAACAGACACGGAGATTGCGGCCAGGTGAGTTTGCTTTTCATTTCCATGTGCAGGAGCCTTGGCATTCCGGCCCGGTGGGAAAGCGGTTGGATGTTGCATCCGGAAGCAGTTAACCTGCATGACTGGGCCGAGGCTTACCTGGAAGGCATTGGCTGGATCCCCGTGGATCAGTCATTCGGCCTGCAACCGCAACCTGTTGAGCATTTTTATTCCCGAGGCATAGATGCGTACCGCATGGCCGTGAATACGGATATCGGAGGTTCTTTTTTCCCGGCAAAGATCCATTTTCGTTCAGAAACCGTAGATTTTCAACGCGGAGAAGTAGAATGGCGAGGAGGGAACCTTTATTTTAACGAGTGGGAATACCACTTGCAGGTCCATCCTTCCGGCAAATAGACAACCCGTCTCCAAGAGGAAGCAAAACTGTGGATACTTCCTGATCCTCTAACACCAAACAGTTGTATGCCCGCAACCCTTCGGTCTGCGGGTCTTTGTTTTTTTGATCGGCAACTTTTCCGTCCCACAGAACATTATCGGCAATAATATATCCTCCCGGGACCAGAACCTGTTTAGCAGCCGTATAATAATCACAGTATTCCCGTTTGTTGCCATCAATATACACTAACTGACAGGTATATCCGTCCTCAAGCAGCCGGGGGATCACTTCCAGGGCATCGCCGGTATGCAGGTGGATCTGTCCTTCCAGACCGCTGCGATGGAATGATTCCATGATCAAATCATTGTGTTCATCAAAAATTTCAATGGTATCGATCCGTCCTTCCGGAGTCAACCCCCGTCCCATACATATGGACGAATAACCGGTAAAGGTTCCTATTTCCAGAATATTCCGGGGACGAATCATTTTCACCAGCATGGTAAGCAAAGAACCCAACGGTTCTCCGCTTAACATTCTGGGATGAACACACCGGTAATGTGTCTCCCGTTCCAGCCATTCCAAAACCGGTTCCTTTTGCCTGGAATGGTCATTCATGTATTTTTTTAAAATGTCCGTGATCATCAAATATATACCAGGGTACACCTCCTGGAGTTGTCCCATATTTCATTGGCCACATGCAGTACCTGCCGGGGAGTCACGGCAGCGATCATGGCAAGCATTTGTGCGTGTGAAATGACTTTTCCGAATGCCAGCAAGCTTTTTCCCATGGAAAGGCACTGCACTTCATGGTTGTCCTCGGTAATAGACATTTGACCTGTCAGCTGTTTTTTGGCTCGTTCCAGTTGCAGGGATGTCATAGTGACAGCGGCATATTCCCGGATTACCTTCTCTGTCAATTCCCGGCAACGGTCCAGGTTTGGTCCGTCCGTTCCAAAGTATATACCTGCAAACCCTGTATCCATATAAGGAGAATAGGATGCTTCCACGGTGTAGACCAATCCGTATTTCTCTCTTAAAACCATATTCAGCCGCGCATTAGAAGCCGGTCCTCCTAAAAGATTCATCAACAATACAAGGGGTATCCGGTTTTTGTCGTGAAGTCCGTAAGCAAGAGAGCCTGTAAGGCAATGTGTTTGATAAGTGCCCCTTTTTTCCTTGTCGTTGAACAAACAGGAGGGAACCGCCAGGGGCGTGTTTGTTTGAACCGGAACCGGTACGATCCCGGTCCCGGTATCCCGAAAAGATTCTTTGCCGTAATATTTTTCAGCCATGGCCAGGGCCCGTTGCGGAGATATATTGCCAACTATGCTCAGGGACATTTGTTCGGGACGAAACCGTTCCTTCAGGTATTCATTCAGGTGTTCAGAGGTGATCTTTTTAAGCTCCCGGGGGATCCCAAGAATCGGTTGGGACATGGCAGTTCCTGTGAACAGTTTTTCTTCATACTTGTCGTATATCAGATCGGTAGGCGAATCTTTATAAGAACGTATCTCATCCAGGATCACTTCCCTTTCCTTGATCATTTCGGCGGGTGGAAATACAGAATGTAAAACCATATCGGAAATCAGTTCCAGGGCTTTATTCAGATCTTCCCGCAGCACGGTGGCATGAAGCACAAGTTCTTCCTTTGTGGTAAAGGCATTGATTTCTCCGCCCAGTCTTTCCAGACGGTTGTTGATGTGATAGGATTTCCTTTTGACCGTACCTTTGAACAGCATATGTTCGCAAAAGTGTGCCAGTCCGGCCACTCCCGCAGGTTCAAAACGGGTACCTGCCAATGTGGTCAAAGCGCAATAACTGACCGGAGAGGTTGTTGTCAGGACCGCACATTTCATACCGGATGAAAGCGTGGTAATAAAGGCGGATTTCATAGTTTTTGTCATAGTCACCGGAGGCCGCAAAAATAGGGATAATTTCTTATCTTTGCATCTTATGGATCAATTTGTGGTATCAGCGAGAAAATACCGTCCTCAACAATTTAGTGATGTTGTTGATCAGGAGAATATTGTAACTACACTGAAAAATGCCATCGCCAGAAAACAACTGGCTCATGCCTATTTGTTTTGCGGCCCCAGGGGAGTGGGTAAAACCACTTGTGCCCGGATCTTTGCAAAAACTATCAATTGCCTGAATCCTACGGAAAACATGGAGGCATGCGGAGCATGTGAATCCTGTCTTTCGTTTGCCGAAGGCAGGTCGTATTCCATACATGAACTGGATGCCGCGTCCAACAACTCGGTTGACGATATCAGGGAATTGATAGATAAAGTCCGCATTCCGCCACAAGTAGGTAAATACAGTGTGTATATCATAGATGAAGTACACATGTTGTCTCAGTCTGCATTCAATGCTTTTCTCAAAACACTGGAAGAACCGCCTTCCTATGCCCTGTTCATACTGGCCACAACCGAGAAACACAAAGTATTGCCCACCATTCTTTCCAGATGCCAGGTTTTTGATTTCAACCGCATTTCCGTTAAAGCCATGATGCATCACCTGGAAGAAGTGGCAAAAAAAGAGGGGGTTACCATCGGACGGGATTCGTTGGGCGTTATTGCCCAAAAAGCAGACGGAGCCATGCGGGATGCTCTTACACTGTTGGATCAGTGTATAGCCGTCAGTGGCAAAGAAGTGACTTATGGGCAGGTAATTTCCAATTTGAACGTACTGGACAGGGAGTATTATTTCCGTCTGACACAAATGGCCGTTGACGGCAGCTTTGAGAAAATGTTGCTCCTTTTTGACGAGATCCTGTCCCGCGGATTCAATGCTTTGCATTTTATCGGAGGGTTAAGTTCCCATTTCAGGGACCTGCTTGTATGTAAACAGCCCGACAGCCTTCCCCTGCTGGAATACGGCGAGGAGACGGCCATGAAATTCCACGAACAGGCCGGAGCATGTTCCCTGCCATTTCTTTTTAAAGCTCTAATTATCAGTACACAGGCCGAGGCCGGTTACAAACAAAGCAACCAACCCAGGCTTCATATAGAAATGGCCATGATACGCCTGAGCCAGTTGGAAAACCCGGTTAACACGCAAGAACAGAAAACAGCTTTTGTCGGACCGAAAGAAGAAATCCTTGAAACGGAATGCAAACCCGTCCACAAAGTCTCCGATTCCGCGGAACTGCCAATAGCCGGGGAACCCTCAAAAACCCAGGAAACAGCCCCGGAGGACAACTCGGCAAAGAATTTTTCTAAAGCCGGAACAGTTTCCATAAAGAATCTGATGCGCCAAAACGGTAAAAATCGGGAAACTGCCAAAGAAAAAGAACCGGAAGAGGATGTTCTTTCAGGAAATGAAAAGGTTATACAAATGGAAGACCTACAAAGCATACTGCCCGGTTTGTACGCTCTTTTTGAAAGCAGGCCTCATTTATCGGCCACCCTTTCCCGCTGTACACCAACGATTGTCGATGGACATACAGTCCAGTTTAAAGTGATCAATGAGTTACAAAAAAACTGGATTGGGGAACGTTTTGGTGTCACTATTGATCAATATCTTCGTAAATCTCTGGGAAATAAAAAGGTACGCTCCAGTATAGTTGTGGAAGAATCACTTGAGAACACTCCTGAAGGAGCGTGTTATATGCCAGAAGAAAAAGCAAGGTTCATGGCCGAAAAGCACCCCCAGGTGGCGGCTTTACGGGACGAATTGAACCTGGATATCAGTTAATCATTGCTAATTATGCGTTTACATTGTCATAACCTGGTTAAGAGATACGGTTTACGCACCGTGGTGAAAAACGTTTCCATCTATGTGGACCAGGGAGAAATCGTAGGTCTTCTGGGACCCAACGGAGCCGGGAAAACAACCAGTTTCTATATGATCACCGGGTTGATCAAACCCAATAACGGAAAAATATTCCTGGACGATGAAGAAGTTACTTCCTTCCCCATGTATCAGCGTGCCCAGAAAGGGATCGGATACCTGGCACAAGAAGCGTCTGTATTCAGGAAACTGAGTGTGGAAGACAACATCATGTCTGTTATGGAATTGTCCGCGTTTACAAAAAATGAGCGGAAAGAACGCATGGAGCATTTGATAGAGGAATTTGGTCTGCAAACGGTCAGAAAGAGCTATGGCATTCAGTTGTCCGGAGGGGAACGCCGTCGTTGTGAAATTGCGCGGGCCTTAGCCCTGGACCCCAGGTTTATTTTACTGGACGAACCTTTTGCCGGGGTTGACCCGATTGCTGTGGAAGACATTCAACAAATTGTAGCTCAGCTGAAGACCAAAGACATAGGGGTGATCATCACCGATCATAATGTACACGAAACCCTGGCCATCACAGACAGGGCATACCTGTTATACGAAGGAAGCATCCTGGAGAGCGGGACAGCAGATGAACTGGCGGCCAACCCCGAAGTCAGGCACAAATACCTGGGACAGAATTTTGAACTGCGGAAGATAGTTCCTGTGAACCCGGAAAAGGAACTCAATCAAAACTGATCCCCGCAAGACCCACAATTTTTAAAGCAAGATCTTTATAATAACCGGGATGAAGACTCCTCCGATAAGGTGCAATACATTCTAAAAAATCCTGCATGTTTTCCTGATGAACAGGATCCGCAGGAGGAGATTCCATTTTTAACGGGTTAATGGCTTTCCCGTTTCTCCAGACCCGGAAATCAAGGTGCGGGCCGGTAGATGCTCCAGTACTTCCCACATACCCGATAACTTCTCCCTGAGCTACTCGTTTCCCCATAACAAGACCTTTTGCGTAACGGGACAAATGCAGGTAAGCGGTAACATAAACACTGTTGTGTTTGATCCTTACGGTATTGCCGCCTCCGCGCGTGTATTTTCTTTCGGTAACTACCCCTTCCCCAATGCTCATAACCGGCGTTCCGGCAGGCGCAGCATAATCAACCCCCGTATGAGGACGTACCACCCGGGTTATGGGATGTCTTCTGGCATAGCTGAATCCGGAACTTACCCTGGAATACCTCAAAGGGGCCTTCAGAAATGTGCGTTGCAGATTGATCCCGCTTTGGTCCCAGTAACCGGGCATACTGTCCTGAACATAGCGAAAAGCCATTTGTTCCTCTCCCGAACGGATAAACGTGGCAGCCAGCACCGGCCCGGCTTCCACTTCCTCTCCGTTAAGCATATATGCCTGGTAATAAGCCCTGAACGTGTCCCCTTTACGAAGACCGAAAAAATCTACCGTCCAGGCATATACTTCAGACAAACCATTAGCAACCAGCGGGTTGTATCCGGCCTCTTCCAGATTTTGCCACAAAGAAGTGGTTATGGTCACATCCACAAATTTTTCTTCCGTTACCAACGGAAATTCACAACGTGAAACCCAAAGGCTGTCGGTAAGAGAAAAACAGACACGCCTTCTGAAATCTTCTTCGTAGATCATATAGGAAGGCTGTGCGGAATCGGGTTCATAAAGAAGCGTGTAGGCATTACCTGCCCTCAACTTTCTCATGTCGAACACATTCCGGAAATCCCGGGAAATGGCAAATATTACTGCGTAATCAATCCCCTTGCGTTGCAAAATATCTGCAAAATTTTCATTCCTCCGTACCTCATCGTTTTCCATTTCGTAACTTATGGAAGGCAGGTTGAACAAATTGCAGAATTGGGAGATCTGCCCGTCAGCTTCCTCAGTGGGAAAGGGTTGTACGGGAATTTCTTCCTGCCTTTTTTCTCCGTCACACCCAATTAATACAAAGCTGATAATCAGCAAATTAAGCCATTTGATTTCCATAAGAAAATATTTCTTTACATGCAAAACTAAAAAAAAATCAGGCATTGTGGAAAATTTTGTAAAGAAATGGAAAATAGTGGAAAAGTTTTTTTACTTTTGTATTTAAGATAAAAGGCTAAAACGTGGCAAAATTTATTGGAGAATACAATGCGAAGCTGGACGACAAAGGACGCCTGGTATTTCCTTCCGGGCTGAAGGCACTGGCAGATGCCAATGTGCCGCTTCGCTTTGTGGTGAAGAAAGACCTGTTCAGCCCCTGCCTGGAAATGTATTCCTACGATGAATGGGAAAAACAGTCCGAAGCCGTAAAAGCCCGCCTGAATCCCTCTTTCAACCGGGAACATGCCGTTCTGTGGCGTGCTTATATGAGTAACCGGGCCGTTGTGGCACCCGATGAAAAAACAGGAAGAATATTGATTCCCAAATACTTGCTTAATATGATAGGCGTTAACAAAGAGGTGATCTTTGCCGGAGCCGATTTCAAAATTGAATTATGGCCCAAAGAATCCTATCATTCAAGCCTGATCAGTGAAGACGATTATGTATCGCTTGCAGAAAAGCACCTTTCCTAATATTGGCTCCTATGGGTTTGTATCATACACCGGTTCTTTTGAGAGAAAGTATCGAATCTCTGAACATAAAGTCTTCAGGCATTTACCTGGATGCTACCTTTGGGGGCGGTGGTCATTCCCGTGCCATTCTGGAGCAACTGGGAAAACAAGGCCGGTTACTGGCTTTTGACCAGGATCCCGATTCACGGCAAAACGTACCGGATGATAAAAGGATATCCTGGATACGTGCCAATTTCAGGTTTATACATAATTTTTGCAAATACCTTGGTGTTAAAGGCGTAGACGGTATTCTGGCCGATCTGGGCGTTTCCTGGCATCAATTTGACACGGCAGAACGCGGTTTTTCCTTTCGTTTTGATGCACCGCTGGATATGCGAATGAACCGCGAAAGTGGAAAAACAGCCTCGGAAATTCTAAACGGATACGCCCGGGAAGATCTTGCCGCTCTCTTTTTCAAATATGCCGAGTTAAAAAACGCCAACGCGCTAGCCGGTGCCATAGTGGAAGCACGCAGCCGGGAACCCCTGGAAAACACACGTGATCTGGGCCGTGCCTTGGAAAGATTCATTCCCCGGAATGCAGAACATAAATTTTTGGCTAAGATCTACCAGGCCCTTCGAATGGAGGTAAATGAAGAGATTATGGCTTTGGAAGGCCTTTTAAATCAAAGTATTCCGCTATTAAATGCGGGAGGAAGGCTGGTTGTGATCACTTACCATTCCCTGGAAGACCGAATGGTTAAGCATTTTATCCGGGATGCCTCGGTGAACGGGCAATTACGCCCCATTAATAAAAAACCGGTCCTTCCCCGGGAAGAAGAAATTCAACAAAACACGCGAGCCAGAAGTGCAAAACTTCGCGCTGCAGAAAGAACGGAGGAGAACGCTCATGCGTAAAAGTGAACAGATCATATCGACTTTGTTCGGAGGAAGGATACTGTTAAGGGATGTGGTATCCAAACACCTCAACTTCATTCTGTACATTTTTGTTTTGCTGATCCTGTATATCAGCATGAACAATGCCGTTGAAAAGACACTGCTGGAAAATTACAGGCTGGAAAAAGAACTCCAGCTGCTCCACGCCGAATATACGCGAAAAGCCGCCGACCTGATGCAACAGAGCCGGCAGCAGGAAATAGAAAAACAGCTCAGGTTGCGGGGATCTTCCCTGGAAGCCCCGGACAACCCTCCTGCATGGATAAAAAGTGAACGATGAACACGTACGGTAAAATGATGATCGTCTATATATGCTATCTGGTGATCGCTCTGCTGGCCATCGGACAGATCGTTCGTTTGCAATTTTTTTCTGATTACCGGGATCAGCTGGATGCCATCGTATACAGAACCATTGACATACCCGCCTACAGGGGAAGCATCATGGGATGTGACGGACGCGTTCTGGCCAGTACTGTTCCTTTTTATGAGATACGCATGGACTGCCAGGTACCGGATGAAACGCTTCTGAACAGTAATCTGGATGATCTTGGCCGTGCTTTATCCCGTTTTTTCGGGGATCAGTCTGCTACTGCCTATGAACAGGAAATCTTACAGGCCAGGTTGCAAAAAAAACCCGGATACAGGAACCTCCCCATTGGTAATCGAATGGTTTCTCATGACGAGCTTCAAATGATCCGGGAATTTCCCGTGTTTAATCAAGGTCAGTACCAGGGTGGGCTGATTGCCAATCAAAAAGAAAAACGTATCTACCCTTATGGCAGACTTGCCTACCGTACCATCGGATATATAAGTGACGATGAACTCTCGGGAGTGGGTATAGAATACGCCTATAATGCCTATTTGAAAGGACACCCGGGAAAACAAAGAGTACGTCGCCGTTCAGGAGATGATAAATGGGTTCCCTTGTCCAGCAAGCCGGAAGTCAACCCTGAAGACGGACTAGATGTCATCAGTACCCTGGACATCAATATCCAGGAAGCGGCAGAAAACGCTTTACGGGAACAGCTTGCCATAGACGACACCTTTGAGGGGGCTACAACCGTGGTCATGGAAGTGGAAACCGGTGCCGTCCGTGCCATTGTCAATATGAAACGGATGAAAGACGGCTCGTATGATGAAACCTTTAATTATGCCATCAGCCAGTCTACTAACCCGGGATCCACCTTCAAACTGGCCACCCTGATCGCACTGCTGGAGGACGGCTATGTAAGATTGAGCGACAGCGTAGAAACCGGGCAAAACGGATGGAGATACTACGGAAAAACCTTTACTGAAGCCAGTCACTCTTACGGGACTATCACAGTACAACAGGCTTTTGAAAAATCATCCAACGTGGCTTTTGCCAAACTGGCCGTTGAAAAATACGGCGACAGGGAAAAGCAGTTCATAAACCGATTATACAACATGAAGCTCAACGAAAAACTGAACATTGAGTTGATTGGTGAAGGCCGGGCCAAAATACCTTTTCCGGGCGAACCGGGATGGTCGGGGTTGTCCCTGCCCATGATCGCCATGGGGTATGAAATGCAGCTCACACCCCTGCACGTTCTGACGTTTTACAATGCCATTGCCAATAACGGGAAAATGGTCACGCCGTATTTTATTGAAGCGTTTATGCAACACGGCCGGATAGTGGAAGCGTTTTCGCACACCCCCCTGAGCGGAACGCTTTGTTCCCCTTCCACGCTGCGATCCGTTCATCAAGTCCTCAGGGGCGTTGTGGAAAACGGGACGGCTGCACGGATCAATGACCCGCGTTACAGTATTTCCGGTAAAACAGGAACGGCTCAGATCGCCTACGATGGAGCTTACGTACACGACGGGTACCGGAAGCACCAGGCATCCTTTGTCGGATTTTTTCCTTCGCAAGCTCCCAAATACAGCATGATAGTCATCCTGTATTCCGGCCCAACACGAAGGAACTTTTATGGAGCCTCATGGGCAGCCCCCGTTTTTAAAAAGATAGCTGATCACATATACATAACCAACCCTTTTTGGAGTGAGCCCCTGGAAGCTCCTGAAAATGCCTGAAAACCTGATAAGCAAAATGCAACTCTCTAAACTAATTGAAATACTGGATAATAAACGTGTCACCGGGTCGCCTGACCGTGACATTACCGGTATTTGTGCCGATTCACGTCAAGTAACCGGGAGTTGCCTGTTTGTAGCTGTTCCCGGCACGCAAACAGACGGACACCTGTTCATCCGGCAGGCAGCACAATCGGGTGCTGCCGCCGTGGTGTTCTGTAAGGGACACATCCCTGATACCGGTTTAATTCAGGAATTTGCCTCTACCACAACTTTTATTGAAGTATCTGATAGCCAAAGGGCACTAGGCCTGCTTGCCGGAGAATTTTACGACCACCCTTCAGCCAAACTTATACTCGTAGGTATTACCGGGACCAATGGAAAAACAACCACCGCTACCCTGCTACACCACCTTTTCAGTGACCTGGGTTATAAATGCGGCCTGATCTCGACCATAGCAAATTATATAGAAAAACGGGAAATCCCCACTTCCCATACTACTCCCGATACCCTGACCATAAACAGCCTGCTGGACAAAATGTGGCGTAGCGGATGTACACATTGCTTCATGGAAGTCAGTTCTCATGCCATAGTACAGGACAGGATTCTGGGACTTCGTTTTACCGGAGGTGTTTTTACAAACCTGACGCACGATCACCTGGATTACCATAAGACTTTTTCTGCTTACCGGGACGCCAAAAAAAACTTTTTTGACACACTGCCGGAAAGTTCCTTTGCCCTTGTCAATGACGATGATAAGAACGGGAAGATCATGATCCAGAATTGCCGGGCAAGAAAATATACATATGCGTGTAAAAAAGTAGCAGATTATAATGCACGCATTTTGGAAAACAGCGTGGACGGTATGCAACTGAACATAGACGGCACTGAAATCTGGAGTTCCCTTATAGGCATGCACAATGCCTATAATTTACTGGCCGTATACGCCTGTTCCAGGTTGCTTGATGCATCAAAAGAAGAAACCCTGCGCATTCTCAGCTCATTAAAAACAGTCAGCGGCAGAATGGAATACGTAAGAGGCGGCAACAAAATAACGGCCGTAGTGGATTATTCCCATACTCCCGATGCACTGAAAAACGTGTTGCTCACTTTGAAAGAACTGCTCAAACCCGGACAGGAACTCATATGTGTCGTAGGGTGCGGAGGCAATCGGGACAAAACAAAAAGACCCGTTATGGCACAAATCGCGGATCAATATTCCCATATGTGTGTTTTTACCTCTGACAATCCCAGGTTTGAAGACCCTGAAGACATACTGGACCAGATGATGGAGGGACTGACTCCCGAACAACAAGACCGTCATTTACGCATTACAGACAGACGCCAGGCCATCAAAGCCGCCGTACGGACTGCCCGGCCGGGAACCGTCATCCTGGTGGCAGGAAAAGGACATGAGACCTACCAGGATATTAATGGAGTTAAAACGCATTTTGACGATAAGGAAATCCTACGTGAAATATTAAAGACCGGATGATATGTTATACCATTTATTTGAATTTCTGAAAGAACATGTGGATTTTCCCGGGGTGGGACTGTTCCGCTATATTTCTGTCCGGTCTATTTTTTCGGTGATCATCGCATTACTAATTTCCCTTACCGCCGGAAAATACATCATTGCCAAACTGAAAAAGAACCAAATTACAGATTCAGCATCCAAAACGGGAGAAAACGGGAAATCCGGGACTCCCACGATGGGAGGAATCGTAATTATAATATCCCTGCTGGCAGCCGTATTGCTTTTATGCGATTTGACCAATTTATACGTCCAGCTGCTGATCATCTCCACCCTCTGGCTATCCTTTATCGGCTTTTTGGACGATACCCTTAAACTAAGAACCAAAACCGGAAAAAAGGAAACGCGTGTCATCCGTTTCCTGAGGAAACTGCAACGCAAGGACAAAGACGGTATGAAAGGAAAGCTTAAGATCTACGGCCAGGTTGGTCTGGGCCTGATTGTCGGATTGGCCTTGTATATCAGTAACCAGGCTGTTATCGTTGAGATTGCCCATGTTCCCGGGAACGTAGAACAGACCGAGCAGGCGGATGAACTGCAATACATCCGTCACATTAAGAGTACCAAAACGACTATACCTTTCCTGAAAGACAATTTATTTGATTATTCCTGGCTCACCCCATTTAAAGGAGAAAACCGGCAAAAGGCAGGCTGGATCGTTTACATTCTGGTGGCCATTTTTATTGTAACGGCTGTATCCAACGGCACCAACCTGATCGACGGCAGGGACGGGCTGGCCACCGGGACGGTGGCTATCGTCGGGATTACTTTAGGCATATTGGCCTATTTATCGGGTCACATTGTGTACGCCCGGTATCTAAACATCATGTTTATCCCCAATTCAGGGGAAATGGTGGTATTCATGGCCGGTCTTATTGGGGCACTTATTGGGTTCCTTTGGTACAATGCCTATCCCGCGCAGGTATTTATGGGTGATGTGGGAAGTCTTACACTGGGCGGTATCGTTGCCGTGTTCGCACTGATGATACGCGTAGAATTGTTGCTTATTATTCTTTGCGGTGTATTCCTGGCTGAAAGCCTCTCTGTGATTGTCCAGCGTCTTTGGTACCGTCATACACGCATAAAAGCAACTAAAAAAATGATGGCAACAGGCAAATATACTAAGGGAGAGGCTGTTCGCGGTGACCGTGTTTTTGTAAGGGCCCCTCTGCACGATCATTACATATATGATAAAAAGGACGTACCGGGCCGTGTTTTACTCAAAGGTCCGGAGGAACCCATTGCTGAGCCGAAAGTAGTAGTACGGTTTTGGATCATCAGCATACTGCTTGCTGTACTAACAATTATAACATTGAAAATCAGGTAACAACGTAATAATCTATGAATAACAGACTGGTAATACTGGGTGGTGGGGAAAGCGGCGTAGGAGCTGCAGTTCTGGCAAAGAAACAGGGCTACGATGTGTTTCTTTCGGATTCAGGGATTATTCGTCCCGCTGCTAAGGATCTGCTGGGTGATCACGGAATTGAATATGAAGAAGGGATGCACTCTGTCCCCCTTATCATGCAGGCCGGCGAAGTGGTTAAAAGTCCCGGTATCCCTGATACGTTACCCTTGGTGGAAGATCTGAACAAGGCGGGCATTCCGGTGATTTCAGAGATTGAATTCGCAGGCAGGTTCACGCAGGCCCGCAAAATATGTATTACCGGAAGCAACGGGAAAACGACCACATCTTCCCTGATATATTACCTGCTTAAAAACGCCGGGCTGAATGTAGGACTTGCCGGAAATGTGGGTCAGAGTTTCGCTTACCAGGTTGCTACACAAAATTATGATATTTACGTATTGGAACTCAGCAGTTTCCAATTGGACGGCATGTACGATTTCAAGGCAGATATTGCCATTCTGCTAAATATTACGCCGGACCATCTTGACCGGTATGATTACAATCTGAAGGAATACGTTAAAGCCAAATTCAGGATTACCCAAAATATGGAAGAAGACGATTGCTTTATATTCTGCCGTGACGATGAAATTTCCATGGAACATTTAAATCGCATCGTACTGAAAGCTAAAATGCTACCAATATCACAAACAGTAACCGTCCCGGAAGGGGCTTATGCTGTCGGCGAAAAGATGCATGTGGTCTATGGAAAACAGGAATTTGAAATGTTCATCAATGAGCTGGCGCTCCAGGGAAAACACAATGTTTACAACTCGATGGCCGCTGCCCTCTCGGCAAAGATCATGAACATTAGCAATCCGGTGATCAGGGAAAGCCTGACATCCTTTAAAAACATTCCGCACAGAATGGAGCAGGTTGCCCGGGTAAAAGGGTCCCTGTACATCAACGATTCTAAAGCCACTAACGTGAATTCCGTTTGGTACGCTTTGGAAAGCATACAGGGTCCTGTGATCTGGATTGTGGGAGGTCAGGATAAAGGGAATGATTACACTGTACTTGCAGATCTTGTTTCCAATAAGGTAAAAACCATTGTATGCCTGGGAAAAGACAATAAAAAGATCATTAATGCGTTCTCCGGGAAGGTCCCGGAGATTGTTGACACACATTCTATGGAAGAAGCCGTTGCACAGTCCTACCGGGCTTCCGGGCCGGGAGACACCGTATTGCTTTCGCCGGCCTGTGCCAGCTTTGACCTTTTCCGCAATTATGAAGACCGTGGCGATCAGTTTAAAGAAGCCGTAAGAAAACTGTAGTCATTATTATGAGCGTAAAGAAGAACATACTATTAAAGGGGGATACGTCCCTGTGGGCATTGATCATTATATTTTCATTGCTTTCGCTGGTTTTTGTATATTCTTCTTCCAGCCGGATTGCGGTGATGGAACATACCACCACTTTTTCCATAATGCTCAAACAAATGAGGTTTATACTGCTGGGGTTCGGTGTAATTTATCTGTGTCATATCATTCCCCTGGGGGTATACAGGAAAGTTGCCTATTTTGCATATGCCGGGGCTGTGGTACTGCTTTTCCTCACATTGTTCATGGGTGAAAGCAGGAATGAAGGCACGCGCTGGCTGTCTATTCACGGATTCAGTTTTCAGACTTCGGAATTTGCAAAAATTGCCCTGATCCTGTTCGTTGCCAAAGTATTGGAAGAAGACAAGATTGCAACATTCAAAGGTTTTTTACTGAGATTGTTTCTGCCATTATTGGTATTTATCATTCCCATTATATGGGAAGGATTTTCTACGGGGGTTTTACTTACCATTACCGTTTTTATTATGTTGCTCATATCCCGCGTCCGTTTTGCTTACATTGCCAAAGGAGCAGGCATAGTGGTTTTGCTGGCGGGGTTACTTTACGGTGGGATGGTACTTCAGAGGGTTTTGCAAAAAGAAGAAGGTTCTACCCTGGCATCTTCTTCCCGTCTTGAAACGGTTGAAAAACGTATTACCGGATTTTTGGGGATCGGGGAGCAGGAAGAAGAAAAAGAAAGCGATCAGGTCATGTATTCCAAAGTTGCCATAGCTACAGGCGGGATTGGAGGCAAGATTCCGGGAAACGGAAATTTACGCCATGTTTTACCTTTGTCAAACAGTGATTATATCTATTCCATCATAGTAGAAGAAACAGGTCTTATTGGAGGAATCTTTGTCCTGGGATTGTATTTCTGGCTGCTTTACAGCGTCATCCTGATAGCCAAAGATTGCAAGAAGGTGTTTTCCGCCATGCTGGTTTGCGGATTGGGGATCTTGATAGTTACCCAGGCGATGATCCATATTCTTGTCAATGTGGGATTACTACCTGTCACGGGACAGACACTGCCTCTGATCAGTTCGGGGGGATCCTCTGTACTGGCTGTTAGTATTGCTTTTGGAATGATGTTGTCAGTTAGCAGGGCTTTGCAGGACGACAGGCTTTATACACTTGAGCTTACGGAAGAAGAAATGAAATCGATAACGGGAAATGAAACAACGTAGCAATCATAGGATCATCATAAGCGGAGGAGGTACCGGCGGCCATATCTTTCCGGCCGTTTCCATTGCACATGCCATACGGATACAGGATCCCGTGGCGGAAATTTTATTTGTAGGAGCTCTGGGAAGGATGGAAATGGAAAAAGTGCCGGCGGCAGGATACAGGATCAAAGGATTGCCTATAGCCGGTCTCCGGCGTGATCTTTCGATGAAAAGCATCTCGGCAAATCTTATGCTGCCTTTCCGTCTTTTGGAAAGCATTGCCGCTGCCGGGAGGATCCTGGATGATTTTAAACCCACAGTTGCCGTAGGTGTGGGAGGCTACGCCAGCGGTCCCCTTTTGTGGACAGCCGGCAGAAAAGGTGTTCCCTATATCATACAGGAACAAAACAGTTTTGCAGGAAAAACCAATAAATTACTAGCTTCAAAAGCCGTTCATATTTGCGTGGCGTATCCGGGAATGGAAAAATTTTTCCCGGAATCCAAGATCGTTTTGACAGGGAATCCCATCAGAAACGATATCCATCCCTCCACCCCGGAATCACGACAGGCAGCCCGTACTCATTTTGGGCTGGATCCGGGAAAAAAGACAATCCTGGTAATAGGCGGAAGCCTGGGTGCAGGGACACTGAACCGTTGTATAGAAAATTTCCTGCCCCGTGCAGGAAATTTTCCGGTTCAGATCATCTGGCAATGTGGAAAGAACGGGATCAGGCAGGCCACAACGGCAAAACAGGATTTTCCGGATGCCGCCGTTTATCCCATGGAATTCATACATCATATGGATTTGGCCTATAATACTGCAGACCTGGTTGTTTCGCGGGCAGGCGCCGGGAGTATCTCTGAATTGAGTGCCGCCGGGAAAGCCTGCATATTTGTTCCATCACCCAACGTGGCGGAAGATCACCAGACGCACAACGCCATGGCCCTGGTCAAAGAAGATGCCGGGTGCCTGATCGCTGACCATCTGGCTGCTGATTCGCTTATGGATCAGGCCCTTGAACTGGTTTTTAATGACAGTCGTCTAGCCGTTCTGTCTGAAAATATATTGAAATTAAGTCGGCCTTACGCAGCCGATCAAATAGCAAAAATGGTCCTGGAGTTATGATAGAGAATGTTTATTTTCTGGGTATAGGAGGAATAGGTATGAGTGCTCTGGCCAGGTATTACAATAATGCCGGGGCAAAGGTGGCAGGATATGATCTGACCTCGTCATCGCTGACAGGTCAACTGGAAAGCGAAGGTATCTGCGTACACTATAAGGATGATCCTGCGCTGATCCCGGAAGATTTACGGAGAGATCCGGACAAAACACTGGTTATCTATACTCCGGCAGTCCCTGAAAAAAATAAAGAACTTCAGTGGCTCAGGGAAAACGGGTATGATATTATAAAAAGATCCGTGGCGCTTGGACGTATTGCCGGGGATCATAAAACGCTGGCCGTAGCGGGTACGCACGGTAAAACAACTACCTCTACCCTTCTGGCTCACATCATGGAGGTGTCGGGAACCGGGTGTACAGCTTTCCTGGGAGGTATTTCAAAAAATTACAGGTCCAACCTGTTGTTAAGTGACAATAGATTTCTTGTAGCCGAGGCTGACGAATACGACCGTTCCTTTTTGCAATTGTTCCCCCAAACGGCACTTATAACCTCTGCAGATGCAGACCATCTGGATATTTACGGATCTCACCTGGCGGTGAAAGAAGCTTTCGCACAGTTTGCTTCACAAATCGTACCCGGGGGCTCCCTGGTATTAAAAAAAGGAGTACAATTGCCATTGTCTCTACCGCAAAACGTCAATTGCCTCTATTATCATTACGATATTCCCTGTGATTTTTATGCAACAAACCATTTCATAGGAGAAGGCGGCATATTTACTTTTGACCTGGTTCTTCAGGACACCCAGCTGAAAAATTGTCACCTGGGAATTCCCGGACGAATCAATGTGGAAAATGCCGTTGGGGCAGCCGCGTTGGCATATTTAAACGGCATTTCTGCTAGCGCCATAAAAGAAGCCCTGGCTTCATTTCGCGGTGTAGCCAGAAGAATGGATGTGCAATACCACACGAAAAAGTATTGCTACATAGATGATTACGCCCATCACCCACGGGAAATACAGGCCGTCGTGCAATCGATCAGGGAATGGTTCCCCGGCAAAAAGATCACAGGTATATTCCAGCCTCATTTGTATTCCAGAACCCGTGATTTTGCAAGGGAATTTGCCCAAAGTCTGGATCTGCTGGACCGGGTGATCCTTATGCCCGTTTATCCCGCCAGGGAACAACCGATCCCCGGCGTGGGAGCAGAAATGATAGCAGAACTGTTAACCGTAAAAGAAAAAGAAATACGGGATGCTACACAAATCATATCCTGTATTAAAAAGTATAAACCCGGGGTTTTGGTCACATTAGGGGCCGGAAATATTGACCGGCTTGTTCAACCGATTTCAGAATGTTTGAAGGAGATGGATGTATGAGTAAAGGGAAGAAAATACTGCATGTTCTGGGCTACCTGGCATTGTCGGGAGTTTTGGGTGCCTATTTTTACTTTGCAGGCAGCCTGGTTCGAGAAAAAAGCCAGGAAAGGTGCCAGGATGTGGTAGTTGTAGTGAAAGACAGCCTGGAAAACCCGCTGATACAAGCCGGCGAAATTGCCACTTTCCTGGAAAACAATCCTTTGAAAATGCTGGGGCTAAATTTCGCCGAGATTCCGATGCAACTACTTGAAAAAGAAGTGGAATCTTTTGCCTCTGTGCGGCAATGCCATGCCGTTAGAACAATAAACGGGACACTTCGCCTGGAAATATTGCAACACATGCCTTTGTACAGGATTGAAACATCCGGCGGATCATTTTTTGTCTCCCGGGAAGCATTCATAATTCCTATGGTTAATCCTTACCGTTTGCCTGTGCTGGTTGTCAGCGGGGATGTGCCCTTTGACTATCCTGCCGCATACCGGGGACCCATTGAAAGTACCGATATGTGGTTACAGAAAATGAGCCGCCTGATGGCTTACGTTTCCGATCACCATTTTTGGAAAGAAAAAGTTCAATGTATTTCAGTTGCCGGTCCCCGGGACATAACCATTATTCCCCGTGAAGAACATCCGGTTCTAAAAATCGGTGCTTTGGAACAATTTGAATACAAAATGAACAAACTCCTGGAATTTTACCGGGTGCTGGTTCCCCGGGGCGAAATGGGAAAATACAGTGCTGTAGATGCCCGTTTTGGAAACCAGTTGGTTTGTACGCGAAAAGAGATTTAAAAATATTAAACTGTCTGACCCATGGAAAAAACTATTTCTGTAATCGATCTGGGGACTACCAAGGTGGTCTGCCTGAGCGGAACAAAAACGACTGAAGGCTATAAAGTTATTGCTTCCTGTGAGGCCCCGTCACAGGGGATTCTCCGGGGTGAAGTGGTCAATAATCAGAGCGTCCTGAACACGCTCAGACCACTTCTGGAAGAATTGGAGGCAAAGACGGGGAACCCTGTTCGAGAAGTGACTGTTGGCATAGCCGGACAGTATATCCGCTGTAAATCCGTAAGCAGCAACAACAACCGCTCCAGCTGTAACGAAGAGATTTCCCGGGAAGAGATCGATCGAATGTGGCGGAACATGTACCATTCGCGCGTTGATCCCGGGGAAGAAGTACTTCATGTAGTACCACAATCTTATCATGTGGATGAATACAGAGATATGCCGGATCCGGTGGGTATGTACGGAAGTTGTATTGAAGCCAACTATAAGCTTTTTATTGGAAAAAGCGTTTCTGCAGAACACACCAAAAGATGTATTGAAAACACCGGCCTGAAATTGTCAAAACTTATCCTGGAACCTCTTGCCACTGCAGAAGCTGTACTGCACGAAGACGAGAAAGAATTGGGCGTAGCCATGATAGACATAGGCGGTGGGACAACCGATGTGCTTGTATACCAGGATAATATTGTACGTCACACAGCCGTAATACCTTTTGGCGGAAATGTCATTACCGAGGACATCCGTCAGGGGTGTGAAGTAACTTCCAGGCAGGCAGAACAAATGAAGATCCAGTACGGTTCTTGTTATGCAGATCTTGCCCCGGAAAACAAGGCTATTGTAATTTCGGGGATAGGAGGAAGGGAATCAAGGGAAATACCTTTTAAATATCTTGCCCATGTAATTGAGGCCAGGATGGATGAAATACTGGATGCTGTTATGTACGAGATCCATCAAAGCGGGTTTGCAGAAAAACTACCTGCAGGGATTGTTCTTACAGGAGGAGGTGCATTGCTATCCGATTTAACCCAGTTCATAAAATACAAAACAGGGTACGATGCCCGTATAGCCCATCCACACGGGTTGATAACAGAAAACTGTGAAGAAGTGAACCAGGTTACCTATTCCTGTGCAGCCGGTATGTTGATCAGCGAATTTGAAAAACAAGCCAATTATGCTGCCGAACAAAGCAAAAACCTGGATGAAATATTTCAGAACGTAGAAAATGACAGTACGGAAAAGACAAAAAAGGTCAGAAAACCAAAAACCGTAAAAAGCAACAATAATAAAGAAAACGTGACACAGGGAAATTTGTTTATAAACTCTCTGAGTCGTTTTTTTACCAATGTGGATAATGAAGCGTAAATAATATGGAAGAAAAAGAAGAATTTATCCCTCTGAACTGGGAAAATAACCAATCCATTATAAAAGTGATCGGGGTCGGAGGCGGAGGCGGAAACGCCGTAAGCCATATGTATCGATCCGGGCTGACTGATGTTGATTTTGTGGTCTGCAATACGGATGCACAGGCTCTGGAAATGAGTCCGGTCAAAGAAAAATTGCAATTGGGAAGTGTGATTACGCGCGGAAGGGGAGCCGGCTGCAATCCCGAAATTGCCAAACAGGCTGCCCTGGAAAGTGAGGAACGCATAAGGACTCTGTTTGAAGGCAACACAGAAATGGTTTTTATAACCGCCGGGATGGGCGGGGGCACAGGAACCGGGGCTGCTCCGGTGCTTGCCAGGATCGCAAGGGATATGGGCTTGCTTACCGTAGCAGTAGTAACCCTGCCTTTCCGCGATGAAGGGAAAGATTTTTTGAAACGCGCCATGGAAGGAATCCAGGAAATGCAGCAATTTACAGACTCCATGCTGGTAATTGACAATGAGAAATTATACAAAGCGTACGGAGACCTGCCTATATTTGAGGCCTTTCATCGTACCGACGATATATTAAATTCTGCTGTCAGGGGTATTTCAGAGATCATAACCCGGCCGGGATTCGTGAATGTGGATTTTGCCGATGTAAAAATGGTGATGAAACAAAGCGGAATGGCCCTGATGGGTACCGGATCGGGAAGCGGGGAAAACAGGGCAGTGAAAGCTGTTGAATCGGCCTTTACCTCTCCCCTGCTTGAAGATGCCGATCTGACACATGCCCGGAACGTCCTGGTAAACATCACCTCAGGCAAGGAAAAAGCTTTGACCATGACCGAATTATCCCAGATAATGGGTTATATGGCAGATTATACCGGAGGCGTATCTAATTTTAAAAGAGGTGTCATTTGTGATCCTTCTTTGCAGGATGAAATCAGAGTTACCATGATAGCCACAGGGTTCAGCATTCATTCGCTTCCTCCCATAGCTGTCTACGGAAAAGATGCGGGAAAAGAAAACGAGAGGAAAGAATCCGTTTTCCTGGATGGGAAAGCAGCAGGAAATGACGGCACAGATATTGCTGATAACCAGGAACAAGTACCTGAAGAAGCCGAAGACGGAGAATTCCGGATCACGCCCAACAGGAGTGTTTTCCGGGTACAGCCGGATATTCATTCGCATCAAGCCGTCCCTGGTAATAAACCTGTCCTGATCCTGGACGATAAGCAAAACATAACGGAACTGGAACAGGTACCGGCATATAAAAGAAAAGACGCCCGTTATAAAATGTCATTCCAATCCGAAGTGCCGGGCCCGTCCAAACATAAGATTGAAGAAAAGAACGGACAGCAACATTTAAGTACAGACAACTCTTATATACATCAAACACAAGACTGATATGCAAACAGAAAAAGTCAGGGTGCGTTTTGCCCCCAGCCCTACAGGACCGCTTCACATGGGAGGTGTGCGTACTGCACTTTTTAATTATCTATTTGCCCGGCAACACAAAGGGACTTTCGTACTAAGAATTGAAGACACGGATAAGCAACGTTATGTGCCCGGAGCCGAAAAATACATCATCCAAGCGCTAAACTGGTGTGGTATCGTTCCCGACGAAGGAGTTACCCCTGACGGCAAAGTGGTATCTGAAGCTTCTTCACGCCATCCCTTTGCTCCTTACCGGCAAAGCGAACGAAAACATTTATACCGTGAATATGCCCAACAATTGATTGATCAGGGGGATGCATATTATGCATTCGACACTTCGGAAGAACTGGAATTGTACCGTAAAGAGGCAGAAAACCGGGGAGACACCTTTATTTATAATTACGCATTCAGGAAAAAAACGGTCAATTCTTTAAATTTGTCTGATCAGGAGACCGGACGTCGCCTGATGGAGAACAACAATTGGGTCATCCGGTTTAAAATCCCCGAAAACAAGGCCGTTAATATGAAAGACCTTGTGCGGGGAGAAGTAAGTGTGGAAAGTGACACCTTGGATGACAAGGTTTTATGGAAAGCTCACGACGGACTGCCAACATATCATCTGGCCAATATAGTGGATGATCACCTTATGGAGATCACCCATGTGATCCGGGGTGAGGAATGGCTTCCTTCCCTTCCTTTACATTATTTGCTCTACGAAGCTTTTGGTTGGCAGGATCACAAACCGCAATTCGCACATTTACCCCTGTTACTGAAGCCTGACGGGAAAGGAAAACTGAGTAAAAGAGATGGGGATCGGCTTGGTTTTCCGGTATTTCCTCTGGAATGGAGCGGCGCCGATGGCGATCGTTCAAGAGGGTACCGGGAAGACGGTTATTATCCGGAAGCCTTCGTTAATCTGCTGGCTTTGCTGGGATGGAACCCCGGGACGGAACAGGAGCTCTTTTCCATGCAAGAACTAATAGAATCCTTTTCCCTGGAACGCGTCACAAAATCAGGAGCCAGGTTCAATCCGGAGAAAGCCAGATGGTTTAACCAACAATACCTCAGGAACCGTTCCGATGCCAGGCTGGTTCAGGACTTCATTCCCGTATTACAAGGCAAAGGAATAAAAACCACTCCCCTTAAAGCAGAAAAAGTAGTATTTCTGATTAAAAGCCGGGCAACCTTTGTCAACGACTTTTGGGATCTTTCGCATTACTTTTTTGTACCACCCGAGTCATTCGATATAACTCAACAGAAAAAGCACTGGAAAGAGGAAACACCCGCAATAGTACTTCGTGCCAAAGAAGTTTTGACAGCGTGCACTCCTTTTGATGTTCCTACCATCGACAAAACTTTGCATGATTGGATAGAGCAGGCGCAATTGAAAACCGGTCAGGTGATGAATGCCTTGCGACTATGCATTGTAGGAGAGCCTCAGGGTCCGGGAATGGCTGATATTATGGCGGTCATAGGAAAAGAAGACACCCTGGAAAGGCTTGATTATGCATTAAAAACACTCTGATATGACCAGGCATCCCCGATGGTGGCCCCTGTTGTCAACAAATTTTCTGGGAGTTCTAAACGACAATTACCTGAAAACCCTCGCCTGTTTTATAGCCGTTGGCTGGGTGGGTGTGGAATATGAAGAAACCCTGGTATCACTGGCGGCAGGATCACTGGTTTTGCCTTACGTTTTTCTTTCTCCACTGGCCGGAAGATGGGCCGTTACATTAAAAAAAATCCGCGTAGTCCGGATAGCCAAAGCAGCCGAAATCCTCATTATGATCGTTGCGTCTGCCGGCTTTTTATTGCACAATGTATGGCTGGTGATGTTTTCCATATTATTTATGGGTACACAAAGCAGCCTGTTCTCCCCTTCCAAATACGGTCTGATACGGGATATCGGGGGAAAAGAACACATAGCCTACGGCACCGGAAATATGGAAATGGTTTCTTTTCTGGGTATGATCCTGGGAACCATGATGGCTTCCTTTTTCGCCCTTACCGTGCCTGCATGGGGACTTGCCATCCTTTTTCTTATTATCGCGACCGGGGGACTGATCTGTTCGTGGTTCCTCAGAGCTGAAGAAACCCCTCCGGAAGAAAACCGGGAAACGGTACGTCCGGTCTCATATCTTTTTTTAAGCATACGTAAGGCGAATACTTACAAAGGACTGAACAGCGTTATTCTGGCATTATCCGTTTTCTGGTTTATAGCAGCCATGATACAGATGACATTACTGGTCTATTGCCGCCGGTCCCTTGGAATGAATGATTTTCAAACCGGATTGGTACTTACTTCAGCTGCCGTAGGTACGGGAGCGGGCTGTTTTATATCGGGGATAATCGCAAAAACGTGGGACAGAAAGGTTTATGTTCCCCTGTGCGGCACAGGCATTACCCTTCTTTTCCTTTCGGTATATTTGTTCCCTGTCAAAGGGATCTGGTTTGCATTGCTGTTTTTCATTACCGGTCTGCTTTGCGGTTTATACAAAGTTCCCTTTGATGCCGAGATCATAAGAAAAGTACCCGGGCGCAACCTGGGCCACATGCTGGCTTATTCCAATCAAATGTCGTTTATCTTTATTCTTGCTGCCTCAGCTGTTTTTGCCCTGATCACGAACCACCTGGCGACAGTAACTGTTTTCCTGTTTCTGGGAACTCTTATGGGCATTACAACCATATTTGTTAGATTTTCTAAGTATCTTTGGCACACAAATCAGGAATAATGTTTTTTGAAGAAGCACGTATAAAAGGTATATGGATCATTACTCCCAGTGTGTTTCCGGATGAGCGGGGTTACTTTATGGAATCCTACCTCAAGGAGTCGTTTACCCGGCATATAGGTCCCCTGGATTTTGTACAGGAAAATGAATCCATGTCCCGTTTTGGTGTTACCAGGGGCCTTCATTACCAGGAAGATCCACATGCCCAGTCAAAATATATTCGTGTCGTTGAAGGCGAAATTTTTGATGTAGCTGTCGATATCCGCCGGGCATCCCCTACCCGTGGTGAGGCTTTTTGCCTGACCCTGAGTGCTGAAAACAAAAAGCAATTATTCATACCCAAGGGTTTTGCACATGGTTTCTGCGTTCTTTCACCCAGGGCTGTCGTGCAATACAAAACGGATGTTTGTTACCATCCCGAATGCGAAGGAGTATTTCATGTTGACTCTCCTGCTCTTGCCATACCGTGGCCTTTATCTGCCGGGGAAATGATCCTGTCGGAAAAAGACAAACGGGCAGATCCTTTCCGCCTCTGACATTATGCTGATACTGAATAAACATACATTGTATGACCCTCTTCCCGGAGTAGATATCCTTTCCCTGGAAGGGATGGTCTTATGCATAGACAAACCGCTTACCTGGACATCTGCCGATGTGGTCAGAAAGATTCGTTTCAGACTCCAGCGTTATTACCAGGTTAAGAAGATTAAGGTTGGACATACGGGAACACTGGACCCTCTTGCAACGGGTCTGATGATCATTTGTGCCGGAAAAGCAACCCGGATATCCGACACATTTCAGGCACAAGACAAAGAGTATATTGCCGGTATTCAGTTTGGGGCAACTACGCCTTCCTTTGATCTGGAACACGAACAGGATGCCACATATCCGTGGGAACATATTACCCGTAACTATCTGGAAGAAAAGCTGAAAATTTTTACGGGAGAACAGTTGCAGGTCCCTCCTGTTTATTCTGCAAAAGTCATTGACGGAATAAGAGCTTACGAATACGCCAGGCAGGGTATGGAATCACCGGAAATGAAAAAAAACCTGATCCGCATCGATTCCCTGGAAATTATGGATTATAACGCACCCCTTCTAACCTTACGTATTGCCTGCAGTAAGGGAACATACATTCGGGCACTGGCCCGCGATTTGGGATTTGCCATGGATAGCGGGGCCCATTTAGTATCTTTGCACCGTTCCCGTTCGGGAGCTTTCGTTGCAGATGAAGCTCTGACCATAGAAGAATTTGAAAATATTTTCATTTAATTGAAACTTTTTTATTTTTTTTACGTATAATACGTCGTTTATTCTTTATAACGATCGTATGAAGCTTTCACAATTCAATTTCACTCTTCCTCCCGAACTTATTGCTGCACATCCCGCAAAAAACCGCGACGAATCACGTATGATGGTGTTACATAAAAAAACCGGAGCCGTCGAGCATCTGGTCTTTAAAGACATCATAAATATCATGCAGGAAAAGGATGTGGTCATTTTTAACAATACCAGGGTTTTTCCGGCCCGTCTTTATGGCAATAAAGAAAAGACAGGGGCAGAAATAGAAGTTTTCCTGCTTCGAGAACTCAACAAAGACCAACGCTTATGGGACGTTTTGGTTGACCCCGCCCGGAAGATACGGATAGGAAATAAACTTTATTTCGGAGAAAATGATGCTCTTGTTGCCGAGGTTATTGACAACACAACTTCCCGTGGCAGGACATTGCGTTTTCTTTGTGACGGAACGTATGATAATTTTAAAACCACTTTGTTCCGATTGGGGGAAATGCCCATTCCAAAATGGATCCGGAAACATGTGGAACCCATTGACGAAGAACGGTATCAATCCATTTTTGCAAAAGTGGAAGGGGCAGTCGCCGTACCTGACGGAGCGCTTCATTTCAGCAGAGAACTGTTAAAAAGAATGGAGATCAAAGGCGTAAAAACTACGGAGATCACCCTGCATATGGGCATGGGTCATTTCAGAGCAGTTGATGTGGAAGACCTGTCTAAACACAAAATGGACTCTGAACCTGTAGTCATCACTGCAGATAGTGCGAATACGATTAACAAAGCGAAAGCAGAAGGAAGACGTATTTTTGCTACCGGGATAGATGTCTTACGCGCTATTGAAACTTCCGTTACTACTAAAAGAGAAATTACCGCTTTTGAAGGATGGACCAACAAATTTATTTTTCCTCCTTACGATTTCTGTATTCCGGATGCCCTGATCTCGAATTTTCAGCTTCCCCAGTCTACCATGCTTATGTTCGTAGCTGCATTCGGCGGGTATGAAACGGTAATGAATGCCTACCAAACAGCCGTTAAAGAAAACTACCGTTTTGGAGCCTACGGAGATGCCATGTTGATAATATAATTCATTTCCCTTATATTTGGGAATGATCTGTGAAGTAGAGAAAATATCCAGATGCGCATTAAACCTGTGCATAAGGTATGAAGGAGGATTGGCCAGAAGATTGTACGACCATTACGGTAGTGCCGAAGCTGTTTTCAAACAGCCACTTACCGAGCTTGTCCGTCATAAAGGATTCCGCAGAAGTATTGCCGAAAACATGCATAAACCTGAGCTTATGAAAATAGCTCAACGGGAATTGCAATGGATGGAAAAGCGGAAGATCAAACCTGTTTTTTTATACGACACGTCTTATCCACTTCGACTTCGTGAGTGTTGTGACGCACCTTTGCTTTTGTACGTTGCAGGACCTGCCGATCTGAACCGGGGCCCATTTCTTTCTGTTGTAGGAACAAGATCTGCCACCCCTCACGGAAAAGCCGTATGCAGGGATTTAATCGGCGGATTGAAAAACCTGGGCATCAATCCTGTAATTGTGAGCGGACTAGCTTTTGGAATTGACATCACGGCACACCTGGCAGCATTGGAGAATAACCTGACAACCATTGCAGTATTGCCGGCCGGATTGGATCAAATCTATCCGGCCACTCACAGGAATATTGCTCTGAACATTGCCCGTCAGGGAGCCGTGATCACAGAATTCCCTTCAGAAACACAGGGCAACCGGCACAATTTTCTGCAACGCAACCGGATTATTGCGGGATTGTCGGACGCCACGCTGGTTGTTGAATCCAAAAAAGACGGGGGTGCTCTTATCACGGCTCATCTTGCCTGTGATTATTCCAGGGACGTCCTGGCCGTACCGGGAAGGCCGGAGGATGTTTGTTCAAAAGGTTGTAATGACCTTATAAAAAATAACAAAGCTGCCCTGGTTGCATCTGCTGCAGATATTGCATATATGATGCAATGGGAAACAACTCCGGCAGAGACTTCAGCTTATCAACAGGATCTGTTCACGACATTGGATAATCCCGAAAAGCTGGTATATTCACACATTAAAAAGCAGGGCGGAGACGTTAATTCCCTTTCAGAATGTCTGCAGCTCTCTTTCCCGGTCCTGTCCGCCACATTGACAAAACTTCAAGTTAAAGGGCTGATAGAATGTATGGAAAATAACGAATACAGAAGTAAATTATGATCGATACGCACGTACATCTCTACGACAGTGCCTTTGATCCCGACCGGGATCAAGTGGTTGAAAGAGCCAGAAATGCCGGCGTGACTCATTGCATCCTCCCGGCCATCGACAAAAGCACCTACGCGGCTATGCAGGATTGCCTGGAAAGATATCCGGAATTTTGCCACAAAGCCTCGGGGCTTCATCCCACTTCGATCGGAGCGGATTACGACCTGGAACTCGACTTTGCTTATTCAAAGAAGACCGGGGCTGTCGCGATCGGGGAGATCGGGCTGGATTTCTACTGGTCACGCGAATACGCGGGAGAACAGATCTCTGCCTTTGAACAGCAATTGGAATGGGCCAGGGACCTGGACCTTCCGGTTATCATCCATTCACGGTCTGCATTTCCCGAATTACTAGACTCTTTAAAAAAATGTGCTTTCCCCGGTATGCGAGGTGTTTTGCATGCATGGTCGGGTAGCCGGGAAGTTTTTGAGCAAGCTTGCCGTGTAGGAAATTTTTATATGGGTATCGGTGGAGTTGTCACCTTTAAAAATGCCCGTCTGGCAGAAGTTGTCAGGGAAACTGACCTGGAAAGAATAGTACTGGAAACCGATGCTCCCTGGTTGACGCCGGTGCCATACAGGGGAAAAAGAAATGAAAGCGCTTACCTGACTTTCATTGCCCGGAAAATTGCTCACATTAAAGACATCAGCTCCGAAAAAGTAATTGGACAGACTACTCAAAATGCATTATCTTTGTTTTTTTTAAAATGATGTACAAAGCATCCATTCTTGTTATTTATACGGGAGGTACCATTGGAATGAAAGCCCATCCGGTTACCGGAGAACTGGTACCGTTCCGTTTTGAACATGTTTTGGAGGAAGTTCCGGAACTGCAGAAATTCTGCTTCCGGATTGATTCTTATTCCTTCGATCCGATAATAGATTCATCCGATATTTTTCCTGATTTTTGGGTGCGTCTGGCACTGCTGATCCGTGAAAAATACAATCAATACAACGGCTTTGTGATTTTACACGGGACAGACACCATGAGCTATTCAGCATCGGCACTTAGCTTCATGCTGGAGAACCTGGAAAAACCGGTCATTTTCACCGGCAGCCAGTTACCCATAGGATTGCCCAGGACTGATGGCAAAGAAAATTTTATTTCAGCCGTGGAAATTGCTGCAGGGGTTGACGATAAGGGGCATGCCCTCGTCCCGGAAGTTTGTGTTTTCTTCCAGGATCAGTTATTCAGGGGCAACCGGACCATGAAATACAACGCCGAGGAGTTTCGTGCCTTTCGCTCTCCCAATTACCCTCCTCTTGCCGAGGCGGGGATTCACATCAAATACAACCGCAAATACATCCGTTATCCCGAGACATGGGGTCGTCCCCTGCGGGTGCATACCCAACTGGGAACCGATGTAGCCATTTTGAAAATTTTCCCGGGTATTGAAAAGAAAGTGGTAGAAGCCACACTTCATATTTCCGGCTTGCGGGTTGTCATTTTGGAAACATACGGACAGGGGAATGCCCCGTCTGCACAGTGGCTGCTGGACTTGTTATCCGGAGCTATATCACAGGGAGTTATCATACTGAATGTTACACAATGTCCGGCGGGGAGTGTGTCTATGGATACTTATGCATGCGGGATCAGGCTTAAGGAAACAGGCGTTCTCTCCGGATATGACATGACAACGGAAGCTGCCATTACCAAGATTATGTTATTAACAGGTCAATTTTTTGATAATAAAAAAGTTAAAGCACTTCTTTCACAATCTTTAAATGGCGAATTTTAATACATTTGTTTGGAATAAAACTTTTTTCAGTAACTTGCGCTGCTTTTTAATGTGTATTGACTAGGGAGAGGTGGCCGAGTGGTCTAAGGCGCGCGCCTGGAAAGTGCGTAAACTCCAAAAGGGTTTCGCGGGTTCGAATCCCGCCTTCTCCGCAGTTTATTTGTAAACGTTTGACAATTTATAAATTCTTAACTCTAATTATTCAACAGAAATGAAAAAACTTTTCGTATTTTTAGCAGTCCTTGGATTCATTACCATTTCTGCTCAGTACGCAGTCGCACAAACAGCCGCCGCAACAGGTGAAACAGAACAGGTTGAAGTACCCATTCACCAGCAGCTTAAGACCAAATTCATTGAAGGTGGTCCTGCTTTTATGTCAGTGGTACTGCTCTGTTTGATTTTCGGACTTGCTCTTGCCATTGAACGTATTATTTACCTTACCCTGGCCGAAACCAATACAGGCAAACTACTGGATAAAGTGGAAGCAGCCATTAAAGACGGCGGCGTACCTGCCGCTTTGGAGGTTTGTCGCAATACACGCGGTCCTGTAGCCAGTATTTTTTACCAGGGACTTTCCCGGGCCGATGAAGGTCTGGAAGTTGTAGAAAAGTCTATTACATCTTATGGTTCCGTACAGATGAGCCAATTGGAAAAAAACCTTTCCTGGATCCAGTTGTTCATTGCCATTGCTCCTATGTTGGGATTTATGGGAACCGTTATCGGGATGATCAGCGCTTTTGACGCCATTGAAGCTGCAGGGGACATTTCTCCCAATATCGTAGCAGGAGGTATCAAGGTCGCTCTTATCACAACGGTAACAGGTCTTATCGTGGCCATTATTCTTCAATTGTTCTACAACTACCTGGTTGCCAAAATAGACAGCATCGTTGTCAAAATGGAAGACGCTTCTATTTCTTTGATGGACATTTTGGTTAAATACGAAAAATAAAACTTTGCAATGAAGAGAGTTTCAAAAATAACTTTGTGGGTGCTCTTTGCAATCAGTATAGTGCTTACCGTTCTGTATTTTTTAAATACAAAAGGAGCCAACCTGGATGCATGGACATACACCTATCTGAATTGGGCGTACATCATGGTCGGCCTGGCAATCTTTTTGATAATTCTGTTGCCGATACTTACATTCAGGCAACGTACCGTCAAAGTGAAATCGCTGCTGATCCTGCTGGTTATCGCCATCGTACTTGTAGGAGGTGCGTATCTTCTGGCACCCGGGACCCCCATTACCCTGGCAACCGGAGCCGTTAAGGAAGGATCTGCTGTCAAATTGACCGACACGGCCTTGTACCTTACATATTTCCTGTTAGCTATAGCCGCAATTTCCATTATTGGTGGTTCTGTCTATAATGCCCTGAAGAAAAACTAATCTAGTAAACTTTTAATTATTATGGCAAAACCAGCAGGTGACATTAATGCAGGCTCAATGGCAGACATCGCTTTCCTGCTGCTTATATTCTTCCTGGTAACAACCACAATGGATGTTGAAACCGGTATTCAACGCCGGCTTCCGCCTATGCCTGATGAAAATCAGCAAGCAGAAGTTGAACAGATCAACAAGAGGAATATAATGGTGGTGCTGATCAACAAAAATGACCGTTTGTTTGCAGGAGGACAGGAAATGCATATTACCATGCTTAAAGACAAAGTCAAGGAATTCATCACCAATCCGGCGAATCTTCCCGATATGCCCGAAAAACGTGAGAATGACATTGAAGGCTTTGGTTCCGTTATGGTATCCCGTGCAGTTGTTTCCTTACAAAATGACCGTGGTACTTCGTACAACGCTTATATACAGGTTCAAAATGAACTGGTAAAAGCATTCAATGAATTACGCGATGAATTTTCCATGCAGCATTTTGGAAAGAAATACGACTCCGTGGATGAAGATCAGCAACGAATCGTAAGGGATGCCGTTCCCATGAACCTGTCCGAACGGGAACCCAGAGAAGTAACAACAAGGAGAAGATAGGAGAACATTATTATGGCAACTTTCAAGACAAAAACCGATAAAGGACTAAAACCCCTGAACACGGCCTCACTTCCTGATATCGTTTTCATGTTATTGTTCTTCTTTATGATATCCACCAGCTTTAGGCAAACCGAACGTGTTGTCAGTGTAAAGCTTCCGGAAGCAACCGAGATCGCTAAACTGGACAGGAAAGACCTGGCAAGCTATATTAACATCGGGACCCCTACTCCCTCTTACCAGGCTCAGTATGGGAACGAGGCACGTATACAGCTGAATGATTCTTTCAGTACCATTGACGACATACGTGACTTTATTGCGGCTTCGCGTGAATCCATGTCGGAAGCAGACCGTCCTTTAATGACAGTTGCGCTTAAAGTAGACGAAAACGTTCGAATGGGTATTGTAACGGATGTGAAACAGGAACTCCGCCGTTGTTCTGCATTGAAAATTATGTATTCTACACGTCGGAAAGCTGAAAACACTAATTTCTGATACGTATATATGAAAATGAAAAGCTGCGGTACATAAAATACTGCGGCTTTTTTTTATCTTTGCTGACAACCAAAAAAAAAGTATTATACATGAAACGTTTATCAGGCTTATTGGCCATTGCATTGTTGATAGGATGCCAGGAAGTTCCGCACCAGGCAAAATATGTTTTTTTATTTATTGGGGATGGTATGGGCCTGGCACAGGTTGCAGCGGCTGAAGCCTACCTGGCAAACAGTGGCGGGGAAATTGGATCACAGGCATTGAATTTTACGCAGTTCCCGGTTCTTGGAACCGCGACCACCTATAGTGCAAGCAATTGGGTTACCTGCTCTTCAGCATCAGGAACAGCTCTGGCAACAGGAACAAAGACAACAAACGGCATGTTGGGTGTATCTTCAGATACTGTTGCCCTGAAAGCCATTACATATAAGATTAAAGAAGCCGGTTATAAGGTCGGGGTGTCATCAACGGTTACACTGGACCATGCTACACCCGGTGCTTTTTATGCCCATGCCGCTTCCAGAAATGATTATTATACTATTGCCACGCAATTGCCTGCAACCGGTTTTGATTTCTTTGGCGGAGGAGGTTTTATTTTGCCTAAAGGTTGGAAAAGAGACCGGGTTTCTGTAATAGATCTTATTGAACAGGCTGGTTATACCATAGCTTACGGGATGGATGATTTCCAAAATGTGTCATCAACCGGTAAACTGGTTTTGCTCCAGGATGAAACCAGGGATTTCATGGGCGCATTGCCTTACGCCATAGACCGCAAAGAAGGAGACATGACGCATGCAGATATTGTACAAGCCGCCATTGAATTCCTGGAAAATGAAAAAGGATTTTTTCTAATGAGTGAAAGCGGAAGGATAGATTGGGCATGCCATTCCAACGACGGAAAAGCATCCATCCTGGAGACCCTGGATCTGCAAAAAGCCGTTCAGGTAGCCATCGAATTTGCTCAAAAGCATCCCGAAGAAACACTGATTGTTGTTACTGCCGATCACGAGACCGGCGGAATGGCCCTGGGCTGGGAAGGTCAGTACAACGTATTTTTGGATCAGCTGAACGAACAAAAAGCATCCAAAGACATTCTGTTAGAATCCGGTGACAAGAAAGCAGGAGAAATGGTCGCAGAAATTAATCGCAGGGCCCGGATAGGCTGGACGACCTCAGCTCATACAGGAGTTCCCGTTCCTGTTTATGCGATGGGCACCAACAGTGAACTTTTCGCAGGCAGAATGGATAATACCGATATTCCCAAAAAGATTTGTGAAGCTTTGGGGGTGGTTTTTTAACCCCTTAAACCATGCATTCACCGGGCTAATTCCCCTTTTTGGTCGATTTCCTGTTGTAGAAAGAGAAGTCTGCAATTATTTTTGCAACAAATCTTAATTATTTAATTATGGAAATCTTAGACGACAGACAGGAACAGGAAGTTCAAAGAAAACCGGAACGCCGCAATCATCCAACCGGGGGAATAATCATAGGCCTGGTAATGATAATTGCCGGCCTTATACTGATCTTTTCCAATGCCGGGTGGATTCCTGATACGGTCAGAAGAATATTGCTTTCGTGGCAAATGCTTCTCATAGTACTGGGAATTTTTTCCTTTGCTAGAAAACAGAACATTCAGGGCGTTATTTTGTTGGTAATTGGTGCTGTATTTTTACTACCCAGGATAGGCGCCTTGAATATCCTGCCCGGATTTGAATGGTTTACCCATTTGAACTGGGGCAATTTATGGCCATTAATTCTGGTAGGGATAGGGATCCTGATATTTACAAAATCCCGGCAACGTGAATTCCCTCCCATTCACCACAGGCATTGTCCCCAACATAATTTTTCAGGGAAAGGCAGCCCAAATGACAGCGGATACGTGAATTATTCCATGGTATTCAGTGGTTCAGAGCATGTATTCATGGAGCCTGTTTTCCGCGGCGGGGCTATAGAAAGTGTATTTGGAGGGATGACCTTGGATCTGAGAAGAACGAATTTACAGGAAGGGATTTCCTATTTAAAGATTTCGTCGGTATTTGGAGGTACCACATTACTCATTCCTGCCGACTGGAATGTTGAGATCCGCACCGATGCGGTTATGGGGGGATTCAAAGACAACCGTCCCGTAATCAATAATTCCGAGAACAGTTCCAGATTAATCATTGAAGCTGAATGTGTCTTTGGAGGTGGAGAAATTAAATAAATATCAATGGACAGCCTGTTTAGGATTTATCCTGGCCACTTCGTTCCTTTATGCCTTTCTTACGGGCTCTTTAGTATCTCTTGGATGGAAAGAGTACCTGGTTGATACGCTGGTTATTACAGGCTGTATTTTGTTCTTTGTTTTTTTTCTGCAAAAAATGCACGTATACGGCATGCCCGTGTACGTGCAGATCATGATATTCTTCATAGCAATATGCGGTCTGCCTGTATTGGCTATGTATCTTTATTTACCGCATGAACGTTTTCTTCTTTTTTATGAAACCATTCCGTTACGGATATTTGTTGGCATTCTGCTTACCGTAATTTTCTTTTTTTGGAGAAAAACACGCATAACTGCAGAACTCCCGGAAGAAACGGCCCGGGAGAGAAAAAAAGGGATTTCATCTTCTGCAGATTATGCAGATAAAATTACTGTCAGAGCCGGTAACAGAATCAAAGTAATTCCTGTGGAAGATCTTCTGTTTATTCAAGCCGACGGGGATTATATTTCACTTGTGACCGATAACGGATCCTGGCTGAAAGAGGAGACCATGAAACATGTACAGGAGAGCCTGTCTCCTTCCCGGTTTGTGAGAATTCACCGCTCCTTCATAGTAAATGTTGCAAAAATAAACCGTATTGAACGCTACGGGCAACAACAACTTATTATTCTGAATAACGGCAAATCCATTCGGATAAGTGCTTCGGGCTACAGAACGCTTAAGGAAACCTTACGGTTTTGAGACCTGATTTTGTTTTTTGCTTACCTTTGCAAAAAAATAGAAATGGAATCCAAGATAAAAGATCCCGGGCTGGCTGCATTCGGAAGGAAAGAAATTGAGCTGGCCGAAAGGGAAATGCCAGGACTTATGGCCTTGCGTAAGCGATACACTCAAGAAAACCCTTTGAGGGGAGCCCGCATCACAGGAAGTCTCCATATGACCGTACAGACTGCTGTGCTCATAGAAACGCTTAAAGCACTCGGTGCAGATGTAAGATGGGCTTCCTGCAACATCTTTTCAACTCAGGATCATGCGGCGGCAGCCATCGCAGAAGCCGGTATTCCCGTGTTTGCATGGAAAGGTGAAACGCTGGAAGAATACTGGTGGAGCACCTTGCAGGCGTTGTCATTTCCAAATGAAACAGGACCTCACATGATAGTAGATGATGGCGGTGATGCCACACTGCTGATCCATAAAGGCGTGCTGGCGGAAAAAGACAGTTCCATCCTTGATGCCATGAACGGAAGTACTGAAGAAAAAGTAATTGCGGCTCTCTTGAGAAAAACGCTCAAAGAAAAGCCCGGTATGTGGGCCCGTATGGCGGAAGGCATGAAAGGAGTCAGTGAAGAAACAACTACAGGAGTCCATCGCCTTTACCAGATGTTTGACAAAGGAGAACTCCTGTTCCCGGCTATTAACGTGAATGATTCGGTTACAAAATCAAAATTCGACAACCTGTATGGATGTCATGAATCACTGGCAGACGGGATCAAACGAGCCACCGACGTTATGATCGCAGGAAAAGTTGTAGTAGTATGCGGCTACGGGGATGTGGGAAAAGGATGTGCCAGGAGTTTGCGTTCTTACGGAGCACGCGTTCTGGTTACCGAGATCGATCCTATCTGTGCCCTTCAGGCATCTGTTGAAGGGTTTGAGGTTCGCACCATAGAAGACTGTCTGGAAGAAGCACGTATCTTTGTTACGGCAACAGGCAATTGTGATGTGATCCGTTTAGAACATATGGAAAAAATGAGGGATCATGCCATCGTATGCAACATTGGACACTTTGATAACGAAATACAAGTGGATGCCCTTACGAACTACCCGGGCATAATAAAAGAGAACATCAAACCTCAGGTAGACAAATTTTCTTTCCCGGACGGTCACTCCATCATCATGCTTGCTGAAGGACGCCTGGTTAACCTGGGATGTGCCACGGGACATTCATCATTTGTCATGAGCAATTCTTTCTCAAACCAGGTTCTGGCACAGATCAGTCTATGGAATACAGATTATGAATTGGGGGTCTATCAGCTGCCCAAATATCTGGATGAAGAGGTGGCACGTCTCCACCTGGATTACCTGGGAGCCAAGCTTACCCGCATGACACAAAAACAGGCTGATTACATTGGGTTTTCCATTGAAGGCCCTTATAAACCGGACTATTACAGATATTAACCATTATGATAAAATCACGCACCAGAATCATTGACCTTCTGAAAATGCAGGCCGGAAATCCCGTGCAGGTAAAAGGCTGGGTACGAACTAAAAGGGGCAACAAAAATATTGCCTTCATAGCTTTGAATGATGGCTCCACTATCCACAACGTACAGATTGTATGCGATATGGCTGTCTTCACGGAAGAGCATCTGCGGCCTGTCACTACCGGAGCCTGCATCCGTGTTAAAGGAGAACTGGTCCCCTCAGTCGGGACACAACAAGCCGTTGAGATTAAGGCCTCTGAAATTGAAATATACGGAACCGCTGACCCTGCCGTTTATCCTTTACAAAAGAAAGGGCACAGCATGGAATTCCTGCGGGAAATCGCACATCTCAGACCCAGGACCAACACCTTCGGTTGTATATTCAGGATCCGTCACGCCATGGCTTATGCCATCCATAAATATTTTAACGATAACGGTTTTGTGTATTTGCATACTCCCATCATTACCGCATCGGACTGTGAGGGGGCCGGAGCCATGTTCCAGGTTACGACCCTTGACCTGAACAATCCACCCAGAGAAAAAGACAACGCTATAGATTATTCTAAAGATTTTTTCGGCCGTCAGACAAGTCTGACCGTAAGCGGCCAGCTGGAAGGAGAATTGGGCGCATTGGCCCTGGGCGAAGTATATACTTTCGGCCCGACTTTCAGGGCAGAGAACAGTAATACCCCCAGGCACCTTGCCGAGTTCTGGATGATAGAACCGGAAATGGCCTTCTACGACATTGTTGACAACATGGACCTGGCAGAAGATTTTATCAAGTTCCTGGTTAAGTATGCCCTGGAGAATTGTGCAGCGGACATTGGTTTTCTGAACAACATGATAGACAAGGACCTGATCAACAGGCTTGAAGGCGTTTGCGATACGAAATTTGTACGTCTCACCTATACGGAAGGTGTCGAGATTCTTACTGCCAGCGGTCAGGATTTTGAGTATCCCGTTTCCTGGGGGGTGGATCTGCAGAGTGAACATGAAAGGTACCTGGTCGAAAAGCATTTTAAACGTCCCGTAATATTAACAGACTATCCCAAAGAGATCAAGGCTTTTTATATGAAAGAGAACCCGGACGGAAAAACCGTCCGGGCCATGGACGTTCTTTTTCCTAAGATCGGAGAAATCATAGGAGGATCCCAACGTGAAGAAAATCTGGAAACACTCCGCAGAAGGATCGTAGAGATGGATATGTCTGAAGAAAACATGGATTGGTACCTTGACACCCGGCGCTTTGGGACCGCCCCGCATTCCGGATTCGGACTGGGGTTTGAACGCTTGCTCTTGTTTATTACCGGAATGGCAAATATCCGTGATGTGATTCCTTTTCCCCGAACTCCAAAATCTGCTGAATTTTAATATGTTGATAATTGGTATAGCCGGTGGTACCGGTTCTGGTAAAACAACCGTAGTAAATAAAATACTGGAGAGCCTGGATCAAAAAAAAATTACTGTGATCCCTCAGGATTCCTATTACAAAGACAACTCTCACCTGCCGTTGGAACAAAGACAGGAACTGAATTTTGACCACCCGGAGTCCATTGACTGGGAACTTATGGTAAAACACTTGTTACAGCTTAAAGCAGGGAATCCCATAGAACAACCCATATACTCCTACATTACCTGTACCCGTTCCAGGGAAACGATTCACATTGAACCTACACAGATTATCATTGTGGAAGGGATTCTGATCTTTACGGATCCTCCCCTGAGAGACTGCCTGGATATGAAAATTTACGTGGATGCAGATCCTGATGACCGTTTATCCAGGGTTATATCCAGGGATATAATAGAAAGGGGGAGGTCTGTCAACAAGGTACTGGAACGTTACGAAAAGACCGTTAAGCCTATGCACCTTCAGTTTATTGAACCCACAAAACGTTATGCCGATATCATAGTACCCCAGGGCGGACACAATACGGTAGCAATTAATGTGTTGATATCTACCATCGAACAGGCCCTGTTAACCAGGTAAGCTTTGTTCGGAATGAAAAAAGAAACAAAAACAGGACTCTATTTTACGGTAATCGTACATCTGGTTGCCCTGATCATCTTTTTGTTGTTTCAAATCAATTCGCTTATACAGAAAGAATCTTCCTTTATCCTGGACTTTTCCCAACAAGAAGAACTGGAGGCCCAGCTCCAAAGGGAGCAAATGCGTGCCCAATTGAGTGCCGATCTGGAAGACCTGATATCCGGCATCGAACAGCAATCCAGAAACGTTGCAGTAGATGTGACTCAGCGAAATCAAAATCTGAAAGATGACCGGCATGAAGATCCGTCACGTGTATACGAAGAAGCCGAGGAACTGCAAAAACGTCTGGATGCTGCACGTGAAGCTGTAGAAAATGCAGGGGGTGAAGAAAACACCGTTGCGCCCCCTGAAAAAGAAGAAGAGGAAAAGACAAAACCATATACCGGCCCGGCTGTACTGGAATACAGGTTAAAAGGCAGAAAAGCCATGAGCCTGCCCATTCCGGTATACAAATGCATTGGTGGCGGTGATGTAACCGTTTTGATCTATGTAGACCAAAAAGGATACGTTAAAAAAGCAGACATAGTGGATGATTTTTCTTCCCGGGACAGGTGTTTACGTGAATTCGCCCTGCGCGCCGCAAAACAAAGCCGTTTCACTGCATCTACCGAAGCACCTTCTCTGCAAACCGGAGAAATTGTCTACCGTTTTATTCCTCAATAAGCATTAAATACGTAACTTTGGAACGTGAATTCAAAGGATTATAAGGAAATAAAAGACCTCCTGGTCCAACTGGAGCAAAAGATAGAGGCATTACTTGATCCCGCCGTTGACCATCCTGACGAACAGGTGTTTGAACTTGATTCGCAGCCGGAAATGGAACAAGAATCCGAACCTGAAACGGAACCGGAAACGGTCGGAGATCTGTTTTCCGGATTTGCCCAACGCATCACCCTTGCCGATTCATTGGCAAAAACAAAAAACGGCAGGCCTTTGAAAGAGGTCATTCCCCTGAACGACCGGTTTCTCTATGAAAAAGTGCTTTTTAATCAGGACCGGGCTCTTTACGACAAGACCCTGACCAATCTTCAGGATGTCAAGACTATACAGCAGGCGGAAGCCTATCTGGCAGAACATTTTCCCCACTGGGAATTATCATCTCCTGCCGTACAGAAATTTCTTACACAGCTGGAAGATGTGTTCTAAACTCATCATAGTCCCCACACCAATCGGGAACCTGGAAGATATTACCACAAGAGCCCTGAATGTGCTTAAAGATGCCGATCTTATACTTGCTGAAGACACGCGTACAAGCAGCATTTTACTGAAAAAGTACGGCATCGGAACACATATGGAATCGTTTCACAAATTCAACGAACACAAACAGGTTGGCTCCGTTATTCGTAAAATTCAGGATGGCCTCCTGGCAGCACTTATAAGTGATGCCGGAACCCCGGGGATATCCGATCCCGGGTATTTACTGATAAGGGAATGCCTGGCTGCCGGTATTGACGTTGAATGCCTGCCCGGGGCCACGGCGCTGATCCCGGCTTTGGTAAACAGCGGATTCCCATCCGACCGTTTCTGTTTTGAAGGTTTTTTACCTGTTAAAAAAGGCAGGCGAACCCGTTTGGAATCTTACAAATCGGAAACCCGTACGGTCATATTGTATGAATCCCCCTTCCGGCTGCTCAAGACACTGGAAGAACTGTCCTCCGCACTCGGACCGGAAAGAGAAGTTTCCGTAAGCCGGGAGATTAGCAAAATGCATGAAGAGACTGTCAGGGGGACGCTCGCTTATGTCTGTGATTGGTTCAGGGATCACACCCCCAGAGGAGAGATTGTAATTGTGCTGAAAGGAAAAGGGAAAGACAATGAAATGGGGTAACAGGCATCACTTTATAATTCATGCTTCCGGTATTGCAGGCGTTTTGGTTTTATTATCATTCAGGATGATCCCAGGAGGGTGGTCTCCTTTTATGTACCAGGAGATCCGGCAATCATCCGGTCTGCTCCGGGTATACTGTGAATCTTTCAACCGGCCTGTCTTAACCCGGGAGTACGAAGACACGTTAAAAAATAAAACCCGTTCGGGACCCGGCACATACCGCCCTTATGTTCCCATGAAAATTGAACTCAATACAGCTGACAGTGCAGAACTGGTCAAATTATACGGCATTGGTCCCTATTACGCAGTCAGGATCCTGGAATACCGTGAAAAAATTGGCGGCTTTGCCCTTCCTGAACAGCTCCTGGAAGTATACGGGATGGATGAAGAACGGTTGAAAGGTTTTTATAGCGACGTTTTTGTGGACACTTCGTTTGTCAAAAAAATGGATCTTAAAACAGTGACCGAAGATCAGCTGGCCTCTCATATTTATATAGGAAGGTACCTTGCCCGGTGCATTATCAGATACCGGGAAACAACAGGGAAGGATTCCTGTACTGTGACAAACCTGGTCCGTCATAAAATATTGACGCTCGAACAGGCCGTTAAAATCGGCTGGTACCTTTATTGAGGATTGTTTTTTACTATATTTGTCGGATAGTTTATTTCTAACACCTATTGTAAGTCTATGAGTATACTGGTTACGAACAATGTGTTTAAGCGCTTTGACGGTCACCTGGCATTAGAGAATGTCAGCATAGATGTACCCGAAGGAAAAATATTCGGGTTGCTCGGACCCAACGGAGCGGGAAAAACCACCTTATTAAGGATAGTCAATCAAATCACTGCTCCCGACGAAGGAAGCATATTTTTTGACAATCACCCATTAACCGCAAACGATGTGTTTCGCATCGGTTACCTTCCCGAAGAAAGAGGTTTGTACAAAAAAATGAAGATCGGGGATCAGGCTATGTACCTGGCAAAATTGAAAGGGATGTCCCATGCACAGGCGCTTTCCAGTCTGAAATCCTGGTTTGTGAGATTCGGCATCCAGGCCTGGTGGAACAAAAAGATCACTGAGTTATCCAAAGGGATGGCTCAAAAAGTTCAGTTTGTAACCACAGTCATGCATGATCCCAAACTGTTAATTCTGGATGAACCTTTTAGTGGATTCGACCCTATCAATGTAGATCTTATTCGTAAAGAAATTATCCGTTTGAAAGAAAACGGTACCTCCGTCATATTATCTACTCATAATATGGAATCAGTAGAGGAATTATGCGATGAGATCGCTCTGATAGACAATGCCCGTTTAATAGTCACGGGACAGGTCCATGATATTCGGCGCATCCACGGGGACAACCATATTGAGATCCTTTACCGGGCTTCAGATCAGCTGGATCAGGCACTTTTTGACAATACCGTTTTTTCCGTTATGTCTCAGGGTAAAAAAGACGGCTCTTACTCTATGACCATAGAGCTGAAGGATGGGCACACAACAAACGAATTGCTGGAAGCCCTGATTCCTCATACCACTATCGTGGGAATGAGCGAAATTATTCCCCGTATGCACGATATATTTATTAAACTGGTAACTCAAAAGGAGGAAAGGTAATGAATATCAAAAAGATAAACCTTATTATCGGAAGAGAATTCGCTATTCGTGTCAGAAAGAAATCATTTCTTATTGCCACGTTCCTGACACCTCTTTTGATGGCAGCACTGATCACGGTCCCCACCCTGATGACCACGCTGAAAGACAACAAAGAAAAAAACATTGAAGTCATTGACCCGACCGGAATAGGAGAAAAAGTTCTGGAAGACCGGGAGTACACCCATTTTACCTTTCGCAGTGAAGGCGATCCGGAAGATTATAAAAAGGACTTTGATACCCGCAATCTGCACGCTCTTTGTGTTATAGGAGCAGTCGAAGGAAATTCCGTAGAAGTACGGATGTACAGCACGGGGCCCATTGACCAGGATATTCAACGGTACGTTTCCAGGCAGATCAGTTACGAGGTCGAACAACAACGGCTGGAATCGTACAATATTCCACAGTTAAAGGAGATCATGGAGGACATAAGGACCGATATTCCTGTCAAATCCCTGACCTGGACGGAAACCGGAGATGAAAAAGAGACCATTACGGAAGTATACATGGCTATCGCCTATTTGAGCAGCTTCCTGATTTATATGTTCATATTCATGTATGGGTCCATGGTCATCCGTGGTGTCATAGAAGAAAAGACAAACCGGATAGTCGAAGTGATCATTTCCTCGGTCAAACCCGTAGAGTTAATGCTGGGAAAGATAATTGGTATTGCACTGGTTGCCCTGCTTCAGTTCTTTCTCTGGATCCTGCTTACAGCCATCATCCTGGTTGTTGTTATGGCCCTGATAGGAACAGGAGCCGTTGCCGATATGGCGGAATCTGCACCTCAGATGCAGGGAGGTCTGGCCGGAACCATAGCTTCCTTTGATACTGGAAACGGTGTGCTCACAGGCATAGCCAGCACGATCTCTCAAATTAATTTCGGAAAATTCCTCTTGAGTTTCTGTTTGTATTTCATAGGCGGATACCTCATGTATGCTTCCATGTTTGCCGCTGTCGGATCCGTTTCCGATGCCGAAACTGATACCCAGCAATTCCAGTTACCCATTACCATTCCCCTGATCCTGGGATTATTCATCATGATGCATACCTTCCAGTATCCGGACAGCTCACTATCGGTTTGGGCATCCATCATACCATTTACTTCTCCCATGGTAATGTTGGCCCGTCTTCCCTTTGGAGGCGTGCCCCTGTGGCAATTACTCGTTTCTCTGATATTGCTGTTCCTCACCTTCCTGGCAGTAGTTCATTTTTCTGCCAAAGTATACCGGGTAGGCATCTTGATGTACGGTAAAAAAGTGACATGGAAAGAATTATGGAAATGGATGCGATACAAAAACGGCTGATACACTTTTTTGTTCTGGTTTTATTCCTGACAACCGGAGGTGTTATTTTACAGGCACAGACCATAAAGGCCTATCGTGTACTGATGGATACAACAGAATATCAAAGCAAGTCTTCTGCCTCCGTCCGGGAAATTATCAATACGTATTCTCCTGAACTAAACAGGAAAATGAACCAGGTAGTGGGATATACAACCACAGAGATGAGGTCCTACTACCCGGAAAGTCCTTTGTCCAACCTGGCCGGAGATGCATTGCTGGCCATTGCCCGCAGGCATTACGGCCTGGATAATGTTGATTTTGCACTTACCAATTTTGGAGGTATAAGGACTTCTTTCCCAAAAGGGGATCTTACCCTTTATTATGTCTATGCTGCCTTTCCTTTTGAAAATTCACTTGTCCTGGTAAGCCTGAAAGGCAGCCGCGTCAGAGAATTGTTTGAATCTTTTGCGGCACATCGTGTTGAAGTTCTTTCGGGTGTTTCCCTGAAAATTGATGATCACCGCATAACACAACTTCTCGTGAACGGAGAACCCCTGGATGAAGAAAGGGTATATCACATTGCAACCATAGATTTCCTACTCCAGGGAGGAGACCGGATGACTATGTTTAAAAACAACCTGGGCGTTGATTATTCGGGTCTGACGCTCCGCGATGTGATCTTGCAATACATTAACGTATTCACTAAAAACGGCGAGCCGATCCCTGCCCGGACCGACAAACGTGTAGTGATCAATAACCCAAAAGAGTAATGAAAACATCATCGATCATCAAACTGATGTTCCTGTTGCTGCTTTCAATACCTTTTTGCACGCAGGCACAAGATCTTGTAATTATCCATACGAATGACATTCACAGTCAGATAGAACCGTTCCGGTCCGGCAGAAATGCCGGCAATGCAGGGGTTCTGAGCCTGTCGGGGTACCTGGAGGAATCCAGGAACGAACATCCGGATTTATTGTTCCTGGATGCCGGGGATTACAACCAGGGAACACCGTATTTCAATCTCTTTGGAGGGAAAGTTGAAGTGAAAACCATGAATGCATTGGGTCTGGATGCGACAGTCCTGGGCAATCATGAATTTGACAACGGCCTGGAAGATCTGGTAAAAAGGATTAAAGAAGCAGATTATCAGACTTTATGTGCCAATTATAATATAAAGTACCGACCTCTCAGAAAACTGGTAAAACCTTATGCCATTTTCCGGGTAAACGGGAAAAAAATTGGCGTAATAGGCCTGACTATTGATCTGAACGGATTGACTTCCAATAAGGTTTTGGAAAAAATGATCTACCTGGATCCGATTACAACAGCAAACAGACTGGCCGCCAGGTTAATGAGAAAAGGTTGTGATCTCATTATATGCCTTTCCCACCAGGGTTTTAAAAAAGATATGGAGATGGCCGCACAATTAAGGAACATTCATTTGATCATAGGCGGCCATTCCCATACATTTTTGGAAGAACCCGTTATGCAAACGGGTGCTGACGGCAACCAGGTGGTTATTGTGCAAACAGGTGCTTACGGAGTATATGCCGGACATATTGATATTACCTTTTAACCGTATAAAGCATGTTTCTGGAAAATCAAAAGCGGAACGGAAGGATCGAAGTCATATGTGGTTCCATGTTTTCAGGAAAAACCGAGGAACTTATCAGAAGACTCAAAAGGGCCAAATTTGCCAACCAAAGGGTCGAAATCTTCAAACCCCGCGTTGACGTAAGGTATTCAGAGGAAGAGGTTGTTTCTCACGACAGCCATTCCATCCCGTCTACTCCGGTTGACTCGGCAGAAAACATTCTTTTACTGGCCAACAACGTTGATGTGGTGGCTATTGACGAATCACAGTTTTTTGATCAGAATTTGGTTCGGGTCTGTCAGTTACTCGCTAACAACGGCATCCGGGTTATAGTGGCCGGCCTGGATATGGATTTCCAGGGGAATCCTTTTGGCCCCATGCCTAACCTGATGGCAGTAGCCGAACATATAACTAAGGTACATGCCATATGTGTCCGTTGCGGAGATCCGGCACATCATTCCCACCGGTTAAGCGAAAGTACGCGCCTGGTAGAATTGGGAGAAAAAGATATTTACGAACCCTTATGCAGACATTGTTTCAATCAAGTGAAAAATGAACGGAAATAAATATACACATCTGGAGATCAGCGTACCCAATATTCAGCACAACCTAAAGTATTTCCGGTCTTTTCTAAATGAAAGCACCAAATTGCTTGTTCTGGTCAAAGCCTACGGATACGGTCACGGCATAGGTGAATTCTCACGTATTCTGGAAGATAACGGCGTAGATTACCTGGCCGTTGCTTTTCCGGGTGAAGGAGTGACCATAAGAGAAGCCGGTGTTAAGCTTCCTGTAATTGTCCTTTCGGGCGGCATGGAGCATTATCCACTTATGATACAGTACCGTCTTGAACCAAGTATTCCCTGCCCTGAAGCCTTTGAACGGTTTGTGAAGGAAGCCGGAGCCATGAAGCAAAAGGATTATCCCGTTCATATTAAACTGGATACCGGCATGCACCGTTTAGGTGCCGAAGAAGAAGGCATTCAGTCTATAGTTGAAAAATTGCCCGGAAGCGGATCCGTCAGGATAGCCTCCGTTTTTTCGCATTTTGTGGCATCAGGGGAAGAAAAAAATGACAACTTTACAAGACAACAAATCGCCCGTTTTGAAACCTTGTTCAATTTGCTGACAGATCAACTCGGCTACATACCCATGAGACATTTGTTGAACTCCCCGGGAATTGAACGTTTTGCTGCTGAAGCACAATATGATATGGCCCGTTTGGGAATAGGTCTTTACGGCATGTCTTATGTGGACAAATGCAGGCTCAAACCTACCGCATTTTTAAGAACTCCCGTTTTACAGGTAAAAACCGTCCAGCCGGGGGAAACCGTTGGTTATTCCAGGGCCGGTAAAGTGACAACACCTGACACTCGTATAGCCACCCTGGCCATAGGCTATGCCGACGGGGTCAACAGGCATCTGAGCAACGGAAAAGCCTCGTTTTGCGTAAACGGGCACAGAGCTCCCACTATAGGAAATATCTGTATGGATATGTGCATGTTGGATGTGACCGGCATAGATGTCAAACCGGGAGACATGGTTACTGTTTTTGGAGACGATCCAACCATATTTGAACTGGCAGACATCCTGGGAACCATACCCTATGAGATTCTGACATCTGTGGCGTACAGGGTTCCGAGAATCTACACTTTCTGATCTGACCGGCCTTCAGACCATCATTTTACAGATCATTTCCATCAGGAGCTCCCCGTCACGGGCTTCTCCCCTGTCAGATGATTTGTACAGGCTGTCGTAAGCACACAGTAAATTCATAGCCCTGACTGTCCGCGCAAAGGTAAAAAAACGGGAAGCCTTCATGGTCTCCTGAAAAAAATAATAATTCAGTCCCATAAGTTCCCTCATCTTATCCGCAGAGGAACCGGGATTTTCCATCTGAAGGGAATGCAGTTTTAATATCCGGGACAATTGGGTATAAAACAGGCTGATGAGCATTACCAGCGGGAATTTTTTTTCATTGTCCGCAAAATATTCCACGATAGGCTGTACTTTGGCAAAATCGCCTGAAGTAATATGATTGAATAAAGCGAACGGAGAAAAATCCCTGTTGATACCCACCGATTTTTCCACCATTTCGGTTGTGACGGCCCATGCACCCTGTGGCATGAGTATAAACAGCTTTTCTATCTCCATAACTATCCGCTGAAGATCGGTCCCCAAAAAATCTGCCAGCAGACGGGCAGCCTGCGGCTCAATGCTTGTTCCTTTTTCTTTAAGGTACGCCGTGATCCAGTCCGGTATCTCGTAATCTCTCAATGGTACCGATTCCAGGATCCGGCAACTTTTCTGAGCCGCTTTCCAAAATTCGGTCCTTTTATCAACCGATTTACCCATAAAACAAAGAACCAGTACACACGAAGGATTCATAGCCCTGAAATACGAAGCCAGCAACTCTGTCCCTTTTAATTGTTGTGCTTCCTTTACGATGATCACCTGACGCGGAGCCATAACCGGATACCGTCGGGCATTATCCACTATTAAAGCCGGAGTAACATCCTGTGCATACAATACCATCTGGTTAAAAGCTTTTTCATCTTCTGTAAGGGCATTTTCTGCAACGTAAGAAGCTATTTTGTCAACGTAATAGGATTCTTCTCCCATGAGCAGGTAACAAGGTTTGAACTCTCCTGCCTTCAGTTCTTTCATGATCTTCCGGTAAACAGCGTACGAATCTTTTGCGGTTGTTTTTGCCATGAGACAAAATTACATAAATTTAACGAAGGCCGTACTTTTTATATCTTTGCAGAATGAACGGCCCCTCGGTCATATATTGCAGTGTACGAAAAAAATGGGTGGAAAAAACACCGGAAGAAGAAGTGCGCCAGGAAATCATACGCCATCTTCATATTGTGGGAGGATTCCCCTTGCATTTAATGACCTGCGAATACCCGGTCCGTTACCTGGAAGCGAACTGCCGTGCCGACCTTGTTGTGCATGACAGGAACGGAAAACCCTTGATGATTGCCGAGTTCAAGGCGCCCGGGATTCCTGTGAATGAAAAAACGGTAGAGCAGCTGCGCAGATACAATGCACAGATACTGGCTCCCTGTTTGCTGGTCAGTAACGGAACCCGGACATACTTTTGGAAATTTGACAGAGATGAGGGGACCTATAAACAACTTCGGGAAATCCCTTCTTTTGAAGAGCTCCTGTAATATATTTTACATGAAAGCACCCTTACGATCAAAAATATTCCGCATAATCGCAGAACAAGCCGCTCTGAAAAACGTAAAAGCCTACGTCATAGGTGGCTATGTTCGTGATTTTAACCTCAACAGACCGAACACAGATATTGACATCGTTGTGGAAGGAAATGGGATGGAAGTAGCCTCTGCCGTAGGATCCGTACTAAAAGTGCGGGTCATCCTGTTTAAAAAATTCGGGACTGCCATGTTGCGCTTCAATGGGTATGAAATTGAGTTTGTTGGGGCAAGAAAAGAATCTTACCGGTCCGAGTCGCGTAAACCTATAGTAGAAAACGGCACCCTGGAAGACGATCAAAAAAGACGTGATTTTACGATCAATGCCATGGCACTGAGTCTTTCCCGGGAAGATTATGGAACTTTGACCGATCCGTTTAACGGGATGGACGACCTGCGAAGGAAGATCATCAGAACTCCACTGGATCCGGATACAACATTCAGCGATGATCCATTAAGAATGCTCAGAGCCATACGTTTTGCGACACAACTGGACTTTTCCATTGACAGTAATTCTTTTTCTTCCATTGTCAAAAATGCATCCCGGATCCACATTGTATCCCAGGAAAGAATTACCATGGAATTGCAAAAGATCATCGCAGCTCCCAAACCATCCAAAGGTTTTGTGCTTTTGGAAAAGAGCGGGCTCCTATCCCTGATCTTGCCTCAGGTCGCATCATTAAAAGGGGTGGAAACCATGGAAGGCAGGGGTCATAAGGAAAATTTCAGTCACACGATGGAAGTGCTGGACAACGTTGCCTCGGAAAGTGACAATATTTGGTTACGATGGGCGGCTTTGCTCCATGATGTGGGAAAACCTTCTACCAAACATTTTGACAAAGAATTGGGGTGGACTTTTCACGGTCATGATTTTATTGGTAGTAAAATGATTCCGGATATTTTCAGGAAACTCCGTTTGCCTTTGGGAGAAGAAATGCGTTACGTACAAAAGCTCGTCCAGCTGCACCTACGCCCGATAGCCCTGGTCAACGAAGTTAGTGACTCGGGCGTTCGAAGGCTTTTATTTGAAGCCGGCGAAGATATTGATGATCTGATGTTGCTGTGCCGGGCCGATATTACTTCCAAGAACCCCAGAACTGTCAGACGGCACCTGGAAAATTTTGAACAGGTCAGTAAAAAGATGGTCCTGGTGGAAGAAAAAGACGCTATAAGGAATTTTCAACCCCCTATATCGGGTGAGATGATCATGAAAACATTCGGAATTCCTCCGTGCCGTGAAGTGGGCCTTATCAAGGATTATATCAAAGAGGCCATACTGGACGGTAAGATCGGTAATAACCTGGAAGAAGCCTGGCAGCTTATGCTGGAAAGAGCGCAGGAACTGGGTGTCAGTGAAGTAAATGCATGAATTCTTCTCGTGTACGGACATCTTTCAGAAATGTGCCCGTGAAAGCAGAAGTAACCATTCTCGAATGTTGTTTCTGAACACCCCTTATCTGCATACACATATGTTCTGCTTCAATAACTACAGCCACTCCCATGGGGTTAAGTGTTTGTTGGATACAATCCCTGATCTGGACAGTCAGGCGTTCCTGGACTTGAAACCTCCTGGCAAAAGTGTCCACGACCCGGGTCAGTTTACTCACTCCCGTAATAAATCCGTTGGGGATATAAGCTACATGCGCTTTCCCGTAGAAAGGAAGCATATGATGCTCGCACATAGAATACATTTCAATATCCTTAACCAGAACCATTTGCTGATACTCTTCCCGGAACCTGGCTGAATTTAGGATGGCAGCCGGGTCTTCCTGGTAACCCTTGGCAAGGAACTGCATGGCTTTGGCTACCCTCAACGGGGTTTTTTCAAGCCCTTCCCTTTCCGGGTCCTCGCCCAGCAATTTTAAAATTTCCAAATAATGTTCTGCAAGCTTCTGAGTCGTTTCAGGTGTATAAAGATCGTTGTTGCTGTATGACATGGTATCTGAGAAATGTTGATTTGCAAAATTACAAAAAAAATACGATCTGCAGGGATCTCTTAAACTTTACCTGCTCTTACCAGTCAAAAGGAAAAACAACACATTCGGCTAATCATTATTTTTTGTACATTCGCAGCTATGGAAAAAGAAACGCTTATCAATATCAAAGGGATCAAAAAGATCTATAAAGTAGGGAATCAGGAAGTTCGTGCATTAAACGGGGTGGATCTTGAAATCAAAAAAAACGAATATGTAGCCATTATGGGTCCTTCAGGCTCCGGTAAATCTACTCTGATGAATTTATTAGGATGCCTGGACACTCCTACTGAAGGCACTTATATACTGAACAATACTGATGTCAGCCAAATGAGGGACGATCAACTGGCTGAAGTGAGAAACAAGGAAATCGGGTTTGTTTTCCAGTCTTTTAACCTGCTTCCCAGATATGATGCCCTGAATAATGTCGCACTGCCGCTGATTTATGCCGGAATGCCTAAACATGATAGGGAAGACGAAGCCAGGAAAGCGTTGATCAATGTTGACCTGGGTGACCGTATGGACCATAAACCAAATGAATTATCAGGAGGTCAGAAACAAAGAGTAGCCGTAGCGCGTGCTATGGTCAATAATCCTTCCATTATTCTTGCCGACGAACCGACAGGAAACCTGGATACTAAAACATCCCTGGATATAATGTCACTCTTTGAGCAGGTATATAAAAGAGGAAACACCATAATTGTCGTTACGCACGAAGAAGATATTGCACGTTACGCACGGCGGGTTGTCCGTCTTCGCGACGGTTTGGTAGAAAGCGATGAACCAAATAAAAATCCTGTATTGACTGATTCATGAACAAAATCTATACGGGAACCGGCGATCAGGGAATGACATCCTTAGCCGACGGGAGCCGTGTTCCCAAGACAGAACCACGTGTGGCGGCTTACGGTAAAACAGATGAATTAATAAGCTGGATAGGACTCCTGAGAAGTCAGTCGGACATACTGAAAGAATTTTCATCATTCAAACATTACACATCATCATTGCGGAAGATACAGACGGATCTGATGCATCTTTCGGGATACCTGGCTTCGGGAACCCGAAAAGGCCTGACAAATTATGATTTTGAAGATTCCGCACTTTTTCTGGAACATACCATTGACAAAATACAAGTACAAATACCTACTCTTCAGTCTTTTATTCTTCCGAACACACCCCCATTGTCATCTCAGATCCACATAGCCCGTGCGGTCTGCCGTGAAACAGAACGCCTGATGGTATCTCTTGGCACGGATATTGTCTCGGCCCCTATGTTGAAGTACATAAACCGTCTTTCGGACTATCTTTTTGTCCTTGCGCGGTTTATTACTGTCAGGACTGGTTGTGAAGAAGACTTTTTTATATAACTTTGGGCACTTTTTTTAAACCTTGCATCAATGTACTGGACACTTGAATTGGCATCGAAACTGGAAGACGCTCCCTGGCCTGCTACCAAGGAGGAACTTATTGATTATGCCGCACGCTCGGGCGCTCCGTTGGAAGTAATAGAAAACCTGGCTGACCTGGAAGATGATGGCGAAGTATACGACAGTATTGAGGACATCTGGCCGGATTACCCAAGCAAGGAAGATTTTTTCTTCAACGAAGACGAATATTAATTTCATGAAATGAATATAATAATTGCAGGAGCAGGAGAAGTCGGTTTTCATCTGGCCAAAATGCTATCGGATGAAAATCATCAGATCACCATCATTGACAAAAATGAAGCGCGGTTGAATCAGATCGCGGAAACGTCGGATGTTGTTCCTGTATCGGGTACGGTAACTTCCATTTCCACACTGGAAAAAGCGGGGGTCAGCCGATGTGACCTTTTCATTTCTGTCAGTCCTGCCGATGAACAGGACGTCAACATTGTTTCAGCCTTGCTTGCTAAACAGCTGGGAGCCAAACGCGTAACTGCCCGCATCAACAACAATGAATATTTAAAGAACGAGAACCGGGTCGTTTTTACAGAACTAGGCATTGATCTGCTATTTTATCCTGAAAAAATTGCGGCCCAGGAAATTCTCGATCTTTTAAAACAATCCGGGACTTCTGAATTTATGGATTTTTCCGGAGGCCGGCTCCAGCTTATAGTGCTTAAACTTACCGAAAGTTCTTCCATAGTGAACAAAAGCATGAAACAAGTGGCAGAAGAAAACGGGGGAGATATTCCTTTCCGGGCCGTAGCAATAGCCAGGGAAGGCTACACAATAATTCCCCGCAAAGACACTGTTTTTCAAATAGCGGATCTTGTTTTTGTCATTACCAAAAGAGAGGCAGCTCACGCTGCCATGATACTCAGCGGAAAAGAAAATGTTGTGGTTCATAATTTGATGATCATGGGAGGAGGACGGGTAGGCGAAATGGTTGCCCACAGCATGGAAACAAGAATTGAAAAAGTCCGCGTAGTAGAACTGGACAGCATACGCTGCCAGGAACTGACCGTTTCACTTCCCCGATCGCTGATCATTAACGGGGATGCCCGCAATACGGATCTTCTCCTGGAAGAGGACCTTCCCAAAATGGATGCTTTCGTTGCCGTAACTTCAAGTGCCGAGGCGAATATACTTTCCTGCATGGCCGCCAAAAGAGCAGGTGTAAAGAAAACCATCGCCCAGGTTGAGAACCTGGATTATATAAAATTAGCCGAAAGCGTTGGCGTAGATGCCACCATCAATAAAAAACTGATAACGGCAAGCCGTATCTTCCGGTTCACTATGACCGGAGACGTACCTTCCATGAAATGTCTGAACGGGTCAGACGCAGAAGTAATGGAGTTTATAGCCAAACCCAGAAGTCCGGTCACTCAGAAAAAAGTCCGGGACCTGGAATTTCCAAGAGATGCTATTATTGGCGGCATTACCAGGGGCAACAGCAGTCTGATTGTACGTGGAGACACAGAGATCAAGCCTTACGACAGGGTAGTCGTATTTTCTCTTCCCTCGGCCCTGCAAACCATTCATAAATTTTTCATCTGAACCTTCTTTTTCATTCTTTTCCTGTAATATTGTTTGGGTGTACAGGATTCTCTGGCTTTAAAAACGCGCGAAAAGGAACGCACTGAATTAAACCCGCATTGAATGGCCAGATCTTCCAGATCCAGAAAATTTTCGTCAATTTTTTCTATCAGTTTTTTTGCTTCGTTCACCCGGAACACATTTACCCAATCACAAAAATTCGTGCCGTATAAACGATGTATGGAACGCGAAAGATACGACCGGTTGGTATTCGTTTTGCGACAAAGGGAATCGATCGTAAGTCCGGAATCCTTGTAATAAGCATCTTTTACCATCATTTTATTCAAAGACAATACGATATCGTCCGGACTTTCCGGATAAGCGGCATCTTTCTTTATGAATAATTTGGGATCGGTTAACATCCATCCTTTCAGGAACGGCGTCATTTTCTTATAAATTTTTCTAATTAGTGCCATTCCCTGCTTCTCGATACATTTTCGTATTTGGTCTGCATTCTGCACCATTCCCCGGGAGTCATACCCAAATTGATACGAAAAGCCAGGTTTAATGCCGTGAGCGATTGGAATCCCGATTCGTTACACAGTTCAATAAGGCGTGCATCCGGATGCCGTTTATAATACTCCTGGGCATATTGAACCCGGTATGAATTGATAAATTGTTTAAAATTCATGCCGGCATACTCATTCAAAGCCCTGGTTATATAAGTTACATTTGTACCAATGGCTGCAGCCACTTCTTCCCGAGCAATGGAAGTATCCCTGTAGCATTGTTCTTTTTCTATATAAGCCTTTATACGTTCGTAGATCTCTTTATACAGGCCATTGACCTTCTTATTAGCTTCTTCCAGATCCTGCCAGACCTTGCTGTTGGCAATCTGCGTCTCCTGTACCCATTTTCCTCCGTACAGAAGATCGGTATCTTTCATCAGGATTAAATCCAGAAACAGTATATGAATTAGGATATTGCCCAGAAAAAACAACCTGGCAGGTAAAAATATATCCAGCACCACACATACATATGACATCAAAGAAAACACCCATAAAGACATTAAAAAGTATTTATAGGACCTGATAGGTCCGATGCTTTTTTTCCCGGGAACAGAGAACCTTTTTTTAAGGATGACAGAAAGCATACATCCCAGGAAAATAAAAGAAATGCATAATGTATGCGACATACCAGAAAATAATCCACGAACACTTACATGACCTGAATGCCATAAACTGATTAGGAAAAATACGGCGAAAAGCACCACAAAAACCAGTAAATGGATCTTTACAAGAAACCGTCTGCAGATTCCCGATGAAACTGAAGTAAACGCAATACAATAGATCGGCAAACACGTAAAAGCAATACGCAGGAAGAGATCTTCCCGTACAGTGTCGCTCAGAATCTGATATCCTCCGTAGAAAAGGATTATTCTGAGTAAATAAATTGTTCCCAATGCAGCAAACGCACCAATAAGTACCTTGACCGGATTTGTTGGAAGAAAATACAGAACCGATTTCATTCTGGCCTTGGCAAACAACAACACCGCAGCGGTAGCATAAGTAACACCGGCTGCTAAATTTAAAACAAAAGTTGTCATTGAGATAAATTATTGTATATTAATATTTTGAATATAGACGAAATTACTGATGATTTCCGGGAAAATCAAAGCTTTTGACTTAGTTGATTTGTGCTTCAATGTCCACAAAATTGTCCGGTATATTAAACATCTGCTTTACTGAAAATTAAGTTTCACGGTTTTTTTGATTTTTTTCATGAATCTCAAACTGGCCGGCGGGTTTTTCCCATTTTTTTGCTTTCCGTGTTGATAAAGGTTTTATTACCTTTGTGGCTTCACAAAACCATACATATAATGGAATACAATTTTTCTGATATAGAAAAAAAATGGCAATTATACTGGTCTTCCCATAAAACGTTTAAAGTTGACACAGTACCTTCAAAACCGAAATTTTATGTTCTCGATATGTTTCCTTATCCCTCGGGAGCCGGCTTGCATGTGGGTCATCCGCTGGGATACATTGCCAGTGATATCTATTCCCGTTACAAAAGATTAAAAGGTTTTAATGTCTTGCATCCTATGGGATATGATGCATTCGGTCTGCCTGCAGAGCAATATGCCATTCAGACAGGTCAACCGCCACAGAAAACAACTGCCGAAAATATTAAACGATACCGGGAACAACTGAACAAACTGGGTTTTTCTTATGACTGGGACCGTGAAATACGTACTTGTGACCCTTCGTATTACAAATGGACGCAATGGGCATTTTTACAAATGTTCCACCATTGGTACAACAAAGAATCCAATAAAGCCGAACCTGTTTACGAACTGATCCGGGAATTTGAACGCAACGGAAATTTAAAGATAAATGCTGCGCATCATTGCGACATCATTTTTACGGCTGAAGAATGGATCCGGTATACAGAAAAAGAACAAGAGGACATCCTTATGTGTTACCGCATAGCCTATCTGGGAGAAACATCGGTAAATTGGTGTCCGGAACTGGGGACCGTGCTGGCAAATGACGAGGTCAAAGAAGGCTTATCCGTTCGGGGCGGGTATCCCGTGGTACAAAAGAAAATGAAACAATGGCAATTGCGTGTTTCAGCCTACGCCGAAAGACTTTTGGAAGGATTGGAAGATCTTGCCTGGTCGGATTCTCTTAAAGAAATGCAACGCAATTGGATTGGCAAATCGGAGGGAGCAGAGATGGTGTTTAGCGTATCTAACGGTAAAGACACATTTCCCATGACGGTCTTTACAACACGCGCTGATACCATATTCGGAGTTACTTTTATGGTGCTCGCACCTGAAAGTGATTGGGTTGAAAAACTCACCGTGCCTGAAAAACACCAGGAGGTTCAGGAATACCTGGCTTATGTAAAAACAAAAACAGAGCGGGAGCGAATGACCGAAACACATAGTGTTAGAGGTGTCTTTACCGGTTCTTATGCCCGGAATCCTTTCACCGAAGAACAGATTCCGATATGGATAAGCGAATACGTACTTGCCGGATACGGCACCGGAGCCATCATGGCTGTCCCGGCACACGACAGCCGTGATTACATATTTGCTAAGACCTACGACCTTCCCATCGTTCCGTTGATTGAAGGTTGTGATGTCAGCTGCGAAAGTCTTGATGCCAAAGAAGGTGTCATGTGTAATTCGGGTTTTTTAAACGGGTTGTCTGTAAGCGAAGCCATTCCGGCTGCCGTAGAAGAAGTGGAAAAAAGACATTTAGGCCGTCGTAAAGTCAATTACCGTTTGCGGGATGCCATTTTCTCCCGTCAACGGTACTGGGGAGAGCCTTTCCCCATTTATTATGAAAACGAAATCGCACGCTCTCTTCCTGAGACATCCTTACCTTTGGAATTACCCAAACTGGAATCTTTCCGGTCTTCCTGCAACGGAGAACCGCCTCTGGCCAATGCCAAAGACTGGACGTATAAAGGAAATCCTATTGAAAAAAGCACCATGCCGGGGTTTGCCGGCAGTTCCGCTTATTATTTACGTTATATGGATCCCGGCAATAAGGAACGTCTGGTCTCTGAGCAGGCAAACTGTTATTGGCAGGACGTAGATCTTTATATTGGGGGAACCGAACATGCAACAGGGCATTTGATCTATTCCCGGTTTTGGAATAAATTTCTTTATGACCTTGGATATGTATGCAAAGATGAACCTTTTAAAAAACTGGTAAACCAGGGAATGATCCAGGGACGTTCCAATTTTGTGTACCGTATTAAAAATACAAACACTTTTGTATCGCTGAACCTGAAAGACAACTACGAAACCACAGAGATCCATGTGGATGTTAACCTGGTACAGAACGACCGCTTGGATACAATAGCCTTCAGGGCCTGGAATCCGGAATATAAAAATGCTGAATTTATTCTTGAAGAGGGAGAATATATATGTGGCTGGGCTATTGAAAAAATGAGTAAATCCATGTTCAATGTAGTGAATCCGGATAGTATATGTGCTCACTACGGGGCCGATACGCTTCGTATGTACGAAATGTTCCTGGGTCCCCTGGAACAATCCAAACCCTGGGATACAAACGGGATAGACGGCGTTCACAGGTTCCTTAAAAAATTCTGGAGATTATTTTTCGAGAAAAACGGCAGCAATGAGGTCATCCAAAAGGAGCCTGACAAAAATGAACTTAAGATCCTGCACAACCTGATACGTAAAGTGGAAGAAGATATTGAAAATTTTTCCTTTAATACAACAATAAGTGCCTTTATGATCAGTGTCAATGAATTGACCGATCTGAGCTGTCATAAAAAAGACATACTGGAATCCCTTGTCGTACTGATCTCACCTTTCGCACCACACATTGCTGAAGAACTTTGGGGTCATCTGGGAAATAAACCTTCTGTAGCGAATGCGGCTTTTCCTGTTTTTAATCCGGAGTATACCAAAGAGCATTCCTATGAGTATCCCGTTTCTTTTAACGGCAGATTGCGTTTCAAAAGGTCTCTGGATCTGGAGCTGAAAAAAGAAGAAATTGAAAAGATGATCCGGGAAGATGAAAGAACGCAAAAATACACTGAAGGAAAAGCAATTAAAAAAATCATTGTAGTGCCCGGTAAAATTATAAACATTGTGGTATGAAAAATTTTACATTGCGTAATGCCGGTTCGGTAATCAGAGAATATCTGCTTATCACTATCGGACTGTTTATCTATGTAGCTGCGTGGACTACCTTTCTGGTACCCAATCACCTGGTGGGTGGAGGAGTTACAGGAATATCCACACTGATCTTTTATGCGACCGGATTTCCCATCAGTGTCTCATTCCTGGCTTTCAATGTTGTTCTCATTATTGTAGGCTTGAAAACCATCGGTTGGAAATTCGGCATCAAAACCATCTACGGTGTTATTATGACTTCCATTGCCTTTCAGGTCATGCCAAAGGTCATTCCCATGGATCTGATCCAGGTGATGGCCCTGGATAACGGGAAACTTATTTCTTCATTACTGGGAGCTGCTATTGCCGGATTTGGAGTGGGGACAGTCATCTCCCAGGGAGGAAGCACCGGTGGCACAGATATCCTGGCACAGATCATTGGCAAATACAGAAACATTTCTCCCGGAAGGATCATGATGTCGTGTGACCTGGTGATCATAGGGTCATCATTTTTCGTATCCCAGGAACCGACCATAGGGTTGAAACTGGCTGTAGTGCTTTACGGGTATCTGATTATCGGAATGTCCAGTTATGCCGTGGATACTGTGTTGTCAGGAGCAAAACGGTCCATTCAGTATTTTATTTTTTCTCATAAATACCAGGAAATTGCAGACAGAATATCTACAGATCTGCACCGCGGTGTAACCGTTATCAGCTCGCAGGGATGGTATACTCGTTCAGAACAAAAAGTGTTATTGGTAATTGTAAGAAGAACAGAATCCAAAGCTATCGCAAAAATTGTCAAAGAAATTGACAAAGAGGCCTTTATATCCATGGGAAGTGTTACGGGAGTCTACGGAGCAGGGTTTGAGGTACTTAAAACGTAGTACTCAATGTGTACGTTCCAGTTCAAAAAATACCGGAATCGTGATCTGTACCCTCACTTTTTCCCCGTTTTTTTCTCCTGCTTTCCACTTGGGAGAAACCCCGATAACCCGGAGGGCTTCATTGTCCAATAATGGATGTGCAGAACGTGTTACGTTCAGATGAGTTACTTCTCCGTCCTTTTCAATAATAAACGAAACCATCACTCTTCCCATTATACCCTGTTTTATGGCCTCTAAGGGATACTTAAGGTATTTGTAAACCCATCTGTCCATGAATGAGCGGAGATCCGAATTTAAAAATGCGGGGGGTTTATCCACATCTGAATAAGCATAAACCGGATCATCTCCGGTTATATTGATTTGTTCTTCTTCCCTGAAGATATCTCCGGAGTCATTGGCCACTTCTGAAATAAACAGGGATATATACTGACAGAAGGCATCCATGCCCTCGTAATCCAAATGATCGGGAATATCCCTCAACGTCTGATGATACGGATGAAGGCCTGTGGTAAACAGGCATACAGGTATGTTCTGATCCAAAAATGCCTGATGGTCTGAAGCAAAATAATCCGTACCGTATACCTGTACATCAGGGAGGAAAGGGCTATTGGTCAGACGTGTCAACAAATGCTCCAATTCATAATGAGGCTGTCCGCAGAATGCCATAGGGACATTATCAGTAGATGATCTTCCCACCCGGTCCAGATTAATCATCATTTTGACCGAAAAAGCAGGAAAAGCCCTGTTCACAAAATACCATGAGCCCATTGCACCTTGTTCTCCGGCGCCAAAGGCCACGAATAAGAGACTTCTTTTGTACATAAAAGACCGGCCCCGGGCTGCAGCAGCCAGCTCAATCAGGGCAGCCACCCCGGAAGCATTGGCATCGGCTCCGGAATATATACAAAGCGAGTCTTTTCCGTTAACCCTCATGATGTAAGTTCCCTGGCTGTCGTAATGAGCCCCAATAACAATATATTCTTCCCGCAATTTTGGATCATACCCCGGAATAACAGCTACGACATTCTGAGAATATAAAGTGTCTTTAGATTTCTCATCTATAAAGGAAAAATCCTGGAACCCTTTTGGATATAATAATTCAAGTCCGTTTTGACTTAATGACCGGGATATGTATTCTGCAGCATTCGTCTCGCCTTTTGTCCCGGCTTTTCTTCCTTTAAATGCATCAGAAGTCAGTTCCTCCACATGCGTTCTCAACGCTTTTTCAAAAGAATCCTGAGCCTGTACTGCTACAAGACTCAGGATCCAGAAGAGTAATGAAAAAAAACTTCTCATTGTTTTTTATAAAACGGAGGGCGGACTACCACGGCCTTTAGCAGGCGATCCCTCACATTTATATATATTTCCGTTTCCGGTTTTGCATAGTCCGGTTCTACGTATGCCATTCCTATGCCAATCTTTAACATGGGAGACATATTCCCTGAGGTTACAGATCCGATCTTGGTTCCGTCAGAGGTACAAACCGAATACCCGTGACGAGGCACTCCCCTGTCTACCATTTTGAAGCCTGCCAGTTTACGGGGAACACCTCTGGCTTTTTGCTCCAGCAGAAAAGTCTTGTCAATAAAATCTCCTTTTGCTTCCGAAAATTTGGTGATCCATCCCAAGCCGGCCTCAAGCGGAGAAGTAGTGTCGTCAATGTCGTTTCCGTAGAGACAGAACCCCATCTCAAGACGTAACGTATCCCTGGCACCCAGTCCTACCGGTACCAACCCGTATTGATTGCCCGCTGCAAACAGTTCTTTCCATAGCTTTTCTCCATCACTGTTAGCAACATAGATTTCGCATCCTCCTGCCCCTGTATATCCTGTTGTGGACAAAATGGCCTGCGGGATACCTGCCACGGTACATTTGCGAAAAGTATAATACTCCATGTCCCTAATATCACAATCACAGATTTTTTGTACTATTTCAAGGGCATTCGGGCCTTGAACGGCCAGTTGACATATTTCATCAGAAGCGTCGTATAACTCTTTACCCGGTGTGATATTGAATTGGGGCGCATATTTGCATAAATGATCCCAATCTTTTTGTATGTTGGCCGCATTGACAACAAGTAAATAAGTCACTGCATCAATCCTGTATACCAGAAGATCATCCACTATTCCGCCACGGCCGTTGGGGAAGCAGGTATATTGCACCTTTCCGTCCTGTAAAACGGATGCATCGTTTGAAGTAACATATTGAATAAAACTGAGGGCATCAGGTCCTTTTACCCATATTTCTCCCATATGGCTGACATCAAACACACCGGCATTTTCTCTTATATGTATATGTTCGGCATTAATACCCTGATATTCAATGGGCATAGTATATCCCGCAAAGGGCACCATTTTGGCACCCAGCTCTTCATGGAACCGGGTAAAAGCAGTCTTTTTCATAAATCAGAAGTGTAATTTTTGATTCGTATCATATACCCAGACATCGTAAGGAGTTATGTCCAGGGAAAACATTTTGTACATCTTGTTATAGGCATCAGGCAAAGAATTTGTCTGATAGGCAGAAATTACAGAATAACCGTTTTTGAACTCTATTCGAACGGGGGAGTATCCTAATTCGGGCAACTTCAGCATCATTCTGTCTGCATTGTTATCCATAATGAAGCTCCCTACAACTACATGATATCTTGTCAACGCTGACTTTTGTGCTTCAATTTTTGCAAGTGAATCCAGACGAAACTGTTCAAGCCGGGCTGATTCCTGTTCCCTGGCAACTTTTTCCAGAGAGTCTTTTATGATTTGTTCCTGTTTCTGTTGCAGTTCTTCAGAAGTAGGCATGCCCAACCTGGCACGTATCCAATCGCAGGAACTCATACTGCCCAGCAGTATGACACCTATTAGCAACGGGAATATTTTCTTCATAATAAATAGATTAGATAGTTTATGGTTCACAAATATACATCAAAAAAACGTGATCTGTAAAAAAAGGGGTAACTTGCAGCCTGCTATATGAAATACTATACGCTCTTACTGTTTTTCTCAGGAGTTATGTTCTTTCTTCCCGGATGGCTTTTTGCACAGGATCCGGAAGCGATCAGGTTTTGTTTTGCGGGAGATCTCATGCAGCATGGATCGCAGATACGTTCAGCCTTGCAGGAAGACGGAACTTACAGCTATGACACCTGCTTTGTTTATGTAAAAGAACGGTTCAAAAAGGTTGATTTTGCCGGTCTGAATATGGAAACCACATTCAATGGTCCGCCTTATTCCGGGTATCCGTCCTTTTCTTCTCCCGACCAACTGGCCCTGGCGATCCGGAGAGCAGGTATCAACGTTTTTCTGACTGCCAACAACCACATATATGACAAAGGGACGGAAGGAGCTCTGAATACTATTGCCTTGTATGATTCACTGGGGGTGGAACATTGCGGCATTGATCCGGTCTGGATCATCCTGGAGAAAGACAGAATAAAGGTAGCTGTTTTGAATTATACCTATAACAGCAACAGGTTGATACCCGGTAAAAGCCCGGGGTTAAACAGAATCGACACGAATCTCATCAAAAAACACATACGGGAAGTCAGGGAAAACGGAGCTCACAGCATTATCTGTTGTTTGCACTGGGGCCATGAATACAGGATACATCCTTCCGTCCATCAAAAAACACTCTCCGAATGGCTTTACAGAGCAGGAGTTTCCGTAGTGGTGGGATCTCATCCTCACGTACCCCAAAGTATTGAAATCAGGAAAGATGCCAATGGGAGAATTGTTTTCTTGTCCGCATATTCCCTGGGAAACTTCATTTCAAATCAACCCGACCCACTGACCAGAATGGGTATGATCCTTTCTTTTGGTATATCCCTGACACAAGAAGGTCCCCGAATAGATTTTCCCTGGTATGAATGGATATGGTGCTGGAGACCCGTTGAGGAAGGGGAAAAAACATACCTGGTCCTGCCTGTTTCAGATCCCCGCATTTACGGAAATCTTTCAGAAATCTCCCCGGATTTTCCAGTAATTGACAAAACAATAAAAACACTTCGTAACTTTATGCGGGAAACATCTCCCGGTATATATGAACGCAGACGAAACCCTACATATGAACGAAAAAACCTTTATTTTGGAGACCATCCATCCGGCTGCTCTGTATGGACCCGAAAGCCTTCTGTTACCTCTTCTGAAAGAAGCGTTTCCCCAATTGAAGATCATCGCACGGGGAGAGCAAATAAAAGTACAGGGTCCGCCGGAAATTATTGACCGTTTTGAAGAAAAACTGGATACCCTGGTCAGCCTGTATGAGAAAAGACACCATCTTTCTAAAGAAAGTATAACGGCTATACTCAGAGGAGCCGTACAACCTGCGGGGGAGAACAATCCGGAACCCGAAAATATCCTGGTATACGGAAACAACGGCAGAATCATTAAGGCCCGAACCGTCAACCAGGAAGTCCTGGTAAAGTCGTATGAGCAAAATGATCTGATCTTTGCCGAGGGTCCTGCAGGTACAGGAAAAACATATACTGCCATAGCCCTTGCAGTTCGTGCCTGGAAAAACAAGGAAATAAGAAAGATCATTCTGACCCGGCCTGCTGTAGAAGCCGGAGAACAATTAGGCTTTCTGCCGGGAGATATGAAAGAGAAACTGGATCCTTACCTGCAGCCTCTTTATGATGCCCTCCGGGATATGATCCCGGGCAAAAAGCTGGAATCGCTTATGGAAGAAGGGACTGTTCAGATAGCACCCCTGGCTTATATGAGGGGACGGACACTGGATAATGCATGTGTTATTCTGGACGAAGCACAGAATACCAGCCTTTCACAATTAAAAATGTTTCTTACCCGTATGGGCAGGAACGCAAAATTTATTATTACAGGAGATGCCAGCCAGATTGACCTGGCAAGAAAAAGTGACAGTGGATTGTCCCGTTGTATGGAGTTGTTGAAAAACATTAAGGGGATTGCCTTTGTTCGTTTTGATTCGGGTGATATTATCCGTCATCCCCTGGTGAAAAAGATCGTGGCTGCTTTCAATGATCTACCAGCTTCCGGAAGCGCCTCCTCCTCCACCGAGTCCGCCGCCAAAACCTCCAAAGCCTCCTCCACCAAAACTGCCGCCGCCAAATCCGCCACTGCCAAATCCGCCGATACCCCGGGTTCTTCCTCCCAATAAATTGGCCAGAATCATCAATTCCAGGATACTCGGACCTTTCCGGTTATTCCCCCCCAGATTTGTAGGACCTTTGCGCTTGTTGGCAATAGATATTATAAGCACAAAAAAGAAAACAATAAAAAACAACGTAAGTACTACTATGATCCCGGCCGGGGTGTCTTCTTCGTTTTCCCGTGCCGTATCGTACTCACCTGTAGCTACAGCCATAATGGAGGATACACCGGCTTTTATCCCTTCATAATATCGGTTTTCTTTAAACTCGGGGATCATATCATACGTTATGATCCGTTTTGAAAGTGCATCGGTCAGTACGCCTTCCAGTCCGTATCCCACGGATATTGCCACACGGCCCCCGTTTTTTTCAGGATCGTGTTCAACAAGCAATACCGCTCCGTTATTGTTTTCTGCCGTACCGACACCCCACTCCGCAAGAATTTTATAGGCAGCCATGTTGATGTCTTCTCCTTGAAGGTCTTTAACGGTAACCACACATATCTGATTGGATGTGGAATCGTCAAAATGTACCAGTTCAAGTTCCAGCATCTCTCGTTCCTGTAAAGAGAACAGCTCTGCAAAATCATTTACCAGACGTTGTACTTCCGGACGATCAGGAACCTGGGACATCAGCGGTTGAGAAACAATCGCAAAAATAAGAGCCGTAAGGGTTATCAAACCAATTTTTTTCATGATCCGAAAGATATATCGTTGGGCAATTCATTTTTGTCATCATCCCGGTAAGGAAAGAACTCGGCAAGCTTCACCCCTATTTCTTCAACAACGGCACAGATCCCGTCTGCGAAATTGCCGGATCTGAAAGAGTCCTGCATGATCTCTTTGACAGATTCCCAAAAACCTTCAGGTACGACAGCATTGATGCCTATATCACCCAGTATGGAAAATTTCCGCGATTCGGTAGCCAGGTATATCAATACTGAATTGCGTTCTTTGGTTTTGTACATTTTCAACTGATTGAACACAAAAATAGCCCTGTCCAGGGATGAAGAAGGACAATAGCCCTCAAGATGCACCCTTATCTCCCCGGAAGTTTTTAGTTCAGCCTGAGATATGGCGGCCACTATGCGTTTTTTTTCTTGAGTAGTAAACAATTTGACCATCTTTTGCTCAGTTAGAATTTTCCTGTGATATGCGGACACAACGGACAGAGGCATATACGGCCGATTTATCTGCCGTCGCACAGGAAAACCTGTCAACGGCATAATGGATCAGCCTGTAATAACCCTGGTTTCCGTCTGCTGCAGCCGACCACCAAAAGGAAGACTGCCCTTTACCGGAAAAACTCTCTCCGGACAATACGGCATAACCGGCTGGGATAGCGTTCCACCCGGAGGTGTTCGCTTTTTCATTATCGGGATGGTATTTCCAGAGTTTGCTCCCGTTGACTTTTGCATCAACGGCAAACATTTCTCCCAGGCCGTTCCAGGGATCAAGAAATCCCATATCAGTACCCGTCACGGAAGAAGCCAGATGGGCCCAATCCTCGGCAGTAGGCACCTTCCATCCGGGGGGACATACGCCTTGCGGACCGTCACCAGGTCCGGATGCAGAAGCCGGAGGATTGACAGGGGAATTTTCTCCGGACATTGCCTGGTTCCATGTATAGAGTCCTCCCAACATGTTGCCCAGAGCCGGAACATTGTCGTAAGTAAGACCTACACCGTTCCAATTCAGATTCTGAACAAACCAATCCATGTTTCCATAACGTTTGTAATAATAAACCTGGTTGTCCCGGGGATCAATAACAGAATCTGGAGAAGATTCAAAACCCTCCACCATTACAGAAAAAATATTGTGTATAACAGTGGTTTTCCTGCTGATTACACTATTGGCATATCCATCAGCACGGGCAGTAAGGGTAAGTGTATAAGTACCCAGGCTTTCGGGGACTGTTATCAAGGCAGAGGAGGTAACTATGGAATCGGGAGTAAAGTGCTCTCCCTGAAAAGTAAAAACGACAGAATCTCCTTTTGGACTTGTAATACCGGAAGCTTCTACCTGGAACGTTTCTCCGGGGAAGCAGTATTCCGGCAAATCGAAAGTCAGGGACCCTGACATATACAATGTTTCCGGATCTTCTTGTTCACAACCTGTTACAAGTATCAAAGATGCCAAAAACAATAAAACGGGAAATAATATGCTTTTCCTTACCATATCTATTATAATCTGCAAATGTAGGTAAAAAAATTAGTAGCTTTGTGTCTATGACTAAAAAACCATTTCCATTTGTTGTCCTGTTTACAATTGCATTCTTTCTAGCCGGGTGTAATTCTGCAAAGGATTATATCCGTTTTCAGGGAAGCACTTTGGGGACTACATATTCCATCACATTCAGAACCCCCGCCGGAGCTCCTTCTGACTTTTCTGCCCGGGTTACCAGGTTAACGGGACAATGCCTGGACAGGATCAATCATTCTTTTTCTATATACAACAATCATTCCTTACTCAGTAAATTAAATTATAATTTAACCCGCAGGACGGACAGTTTGTTCAGGATTGTCTTTGAAAGATCACAGGAAATATCCATCCGTACAGACGGAGCTTTTGATATATCTGCTGCCCCTTTTTTTGACTATTGGGGATTCGGTTCCGAAAAAAGAGATTCTCTGAAAAAGTGGGATCCTGAAGCAATAAAACAATATACAGGGATGGATAAATTCTATCTGGAAGACACCCTGCTGTGCAAAAAAGATCCCAGAAGCCGCCTGAACATGAACGCTATAGCCAAGGGTTATGCCTGCGATCTTGTGGCCGACAATCTTACCCGGCTTGGGATAATTGATTTTCTTGTGGAAATAGGGGGAGAAATTGTTTGCAAAGGATTAAACCCTGACCGGAAACCCTGGAAAATTGGAATTGACAGTCCTATAGACGGGAACGTGCATCCGGGAGAAAGCATTGAAGTAGTGATCAATTTGACTGATAAGGCTTTGGCCACCTCCGGCAACTATAGGAATTTTTACATTGAGAACGGGAAAAAATATGCCCATATTATCGATCCCCGGACAGGCACCCCCGTATTGCACCATCTGTTAAGCGCCACCGTTATTGCAGACGATTGTATGAGTGCCGATGCTTATGCTACCGCCTTTATGGTTATGGGCTTGGAATCCGTTAAGTCATTTCTTAATAAAAATCCTAATCTGGGAGCTTTTCTTATCTACGATGAAAACGGCGTTTTCAAAACTTACGCCACCAATAATATCCAAACCGGCTTATGAAACGAATAGTATTGATCACACTGCTTCTCTCCGGCTTAATAACGGTCCTGGCCGGTTGCACACCCGCCGGAAAATTCAAGACCATAAACGGGGTAGTTATGGGATATTCTTATAAGATTGTATATCAGGTACCCTCCTATGCCCCCTGGACTTTTGAATCCGACGTAAGAAGAGCTGCCCGTCGTCAGGCTCATTTGATTGATAAATCCCTTTCACTCTATCACAATTCTTCTGTAATCAATAACGTCAACAACAATAAGGATTTTACCACAGATTCTGTCTTTGCTGCCGTTTTGTTAAAAGCGAAAGAAGTTGCCGAAAAGACAGGAGCCTATCTGAACACTACGACCAAACCATTACAAGATCTCTGGGGATACAACATGAGTAATTATCAAAATGTTACAGCTAATGACATAGTCTCTGTACTGGAATATACAGGATTGTGGAAAGTACACCTGGACGGGGAAAAAGTGATCAAAGAAGATCCCAGGATACAATTAAACCTGAACACCTTAGGAATTGGTTATGCAGTAGATCTGTTTGGGGCATTACTTGATAACCGGAATATTTCCAATTATATGATAGAATTGGGCAAGGTTGTTTTTTGCAAGGGGCTGAATCCTTCAGGAACTCCCTGGCGTATCATAATTGATGAAGTTACAACGGACGTGATTTATCTTTCCGATAAGGCAATGGCAATTGCAGGAAGTCTTACGAATTTTAAAACCCGGGAAGGGAAAATAGTTAATACACTATTCAATTCGCAGACCGGCTACCCTGTTGAAGATCCCCTGATAAGTACCATGGTCGTATCAGAAAATTGTCTGGAAGCAGCTGCATACAGTGTGGCATTCTATTCCATGGGCCTGGAAAAAAGCATCCGGTTCATTGAAACTCAAAGTAACATTCAGGTAATATTGTATTATTTCCAGGAAGATCATATCAAAAAATATACGACAACCAATATAACACCCCGTCATGAACTCCAATATTTCCCGTAGAACATTTTTTAAACAAAGCACACTGCTTGGGACCGGGCTGTTGGTTTCTGCCGGCGGTCTGAAAACACTATCTGCCACACCGCGTGTTTCGCAGCCTTTTCAGACGATCGTTTCCAACGGACTTATTTATACAGGAGACGGATCCGCCCCCTTTCGCGGCGATGTGGGAATTAAAGACGGCAAAATTGCCGCGCTGGGACGCCTGGGAAGTTATGCCGATTACGTGATTGACGCCAAAGGGATGGTCATCAGTCCCGGGTTCATTGACATACATACCCATACCGACACAAAACTGCTACAGTGCCCCAGTGGGGACAGCCGTATCTACCAGGGAATTACCACAGATGCCGGAGGTAATTGCGGAGGTTCGCCATTCCCGGACGAACCGTATGACAGTGCCGCTTCGTTTTTTAATGCTTTGAATAAAAACAGGATCGGTATCAATTATTGTTCTTTTACCGGCCAGGGATCCATAAGATCGGCCGTCATCGGGGAATGGAATGCACCGGCAACCTCTTCCCAAATAGAAGAAATGAAACAATTGCTGGACGTTCAACTTGAACAGGGAAGCCGAGGCCTTTCCTGCGGGCTGGAATATGCGCCGGGGGCTTACGCTTCCCGGGAAGAACTTGTGGAACTAATAAAAGTCGTAGCCAAACACGACGGGTTGTTTGCCATACATATGCGTAACGAAGACGACCATGTGGAAGAAGCCATTGAAGAAGCTATAGCGATGTCGTTTGAAGCAGGGGTGCGGCTTCAGATTTCACACCTGAAAGCCCAAAACCCCAACAACTGGCATAAAGGCCCCGCTATGCTTGAAATCATTGAAAAAGCCAAACGCAACGGACTGGATGTTGCTTTTGACCGTTATCCTTATATTGCTTTTTCTACCGGATTAACCACATTCATTCCGCTCAACGGCCGGCAGGGATCCACAGACGATATCATCTCACGATTAAAGGAGAAAACGACAGCCTCTGAATTTGGGAAATACGCCGAATCACGTTTTGCCCGCCTGGGAGGAGCACAGAACGTGGTCATTTCCTCCTGTACCTTACCGGAGAACAAAAAAGTATACATGGGTAAAAACCTGGAAGACTGTGCCCGTATCGCAGGCAAATCCGAATGGGAATTTGTCCGGGATCTGCTGATTGAAGAGAGACTCGCCCCTGATATTGTTGCCTTTGCCATGAGTGAAGACAATGTCAGGATGTTTCTCTCACATCCTTTAGCCATGCCGGCTTCCGACGGAAGTGTTTACTCTCCCCGCGGTCCTTTGTCCTTAACTATTCCACATCCGCGATCCTACGGCACATTTCCCCGTTTTTTGGGAAAATACTGCCGCGACGGAAAACTTATGGATCTATCGCAGGCTATTAAGAAAATCTCGTCTTTACCGGCTTCCAGGCTGGGTTTGAAAGACCGCGGATTGCTGGTGCCCGGATACCGGGCAGATATTGTGGTATTCAATCAAGCTACCATTATTGATAAAGCCACGTTTGAAGATCCGCACCGGTTCCCTGAAGGCATCCATCATATATGGGTTAACGGGGAACATACCCTGCAAAATGGCAAACACACGGGTGCTCTGGCCGGAATGGTCCTTTAATGTTCTATATAAAGAACGTGACCTTCAACGGAAGTATAACCCATGCGTAGTAATACTTCCACGTAATTTTTCATTTGCCGTTCATGTGAGGGTTCGGGTTTTCCGAATTTGTAATCCAGTATTACTGTCCGGCCTTCTTTTTCCATGACCCTGTCCGGACGCATTTTCCCAAAACGGCCCAGAACAGATGCCTCATTCCTGACTTTCCAGGATCCATCAAACCAACGTGCAATTTCAGGATTTAACAACGTTTTTTTTATTGCCCGGGTAAATTGTTCCGCTGTTTCCCTGTTACCTGCCAGTTCCCCTTCCTGAACCAACCCCTGTAAAACCTGCTCTACCTGATCAATAGTTTCTACACGGGACAGCGCTTTGTGCAGGACCAGTCCCCACTGACGCATGGAATCTGAAGGTGAATATTCAAAGGTGTCTTCACGGTATACCAGTTTAAGTTTGTCGCCAAATCCGGCTGAAGGATATTCATCCATGATGTAACCCTCAGAAGACTTTTTGGGGCTGTGAACTGTAGGTGAAGGGTTACCGAAACGCAGGACTTCATCATCCGTATGAGTCCGGAACGGAAGCGCCTCCCGCACCGGGCAGGCAATATTATCTTTTGAATTCTTTTTTGAAAAAGGGAGATACACATACAATTCTTCCCTGGGCCTGGTAACGGCTACATACAATAAATTAAGCGCATCCAGGATCCTCTGCGAATACTCCAGGTAAAAATCAGGGGCAAAACAGGTATGCATCAGCTTGTTATCATATACTACAGGGATTTGTTCCAATCGGTTGAACGGTTCAACAGATGTTTTGGTCCATATCACGGATCTTCCTGCGCGGGAATCCAAAGGCCAGTTGCAAAACGGGATCATCACCACAGGAGCTTCAAGGCCTTTGGCCTTATGGATAGTCAATAAACGGACCGCATGTTCCGGCAGTTCTGCTGTCAACATGGTTTCCTTCCCGCGAATATCCCACCATTTGAGAAAGGCAAAAACACCCCCGCTATCTCTTCCCGAGAACCGGAGCAATGCATCGTGAAGCTCCTGCAGGTAAGGGATCGCTTCCCTGCATTGTGTCCATTCCATTCTTTGAATAATGGCTTCCATTGCATCGGCCAGGGGCATAAAACGCAATCGTTCCAGGAAATCACTGTCACCTGAAATGTCCTTTTTCCCATATTCTTCAGACAACCGGAGAACTGTCTGTGCATTACAGGTATCTTGCGGATAATGGCTCAACTTAAGCACAGCCACAGCCAGGGTCACGTAAGGAGAAGAAGACAGGTAAAGTGCATCTTCGGATATCACCCGGGGCAGCATCACTGCTTCATGGATGTGTTCCATTTCGTATTGCAGCAAAAAACGAGTAATGGTCCGGGCATTTTCCTTTGACCTGACCAGTATGAGTATGTCTGAAGCGCTGTATCCCCTCTTTATTAATGCAATTAACTCATCTTTTAAAGCGTTGAGAGTTTTATCTTCTGTCTGGCTGCTTTCCTCTGCATTGAATGTATTGATCTGCACATAACCGCACGGTTCAACGGTATTCCTATCCGGCATCTTTTCCTGGAAGTTCGCATACGCGTTGTTCAGCAGGTTTTCAAGATAATTTTTATCTGCCTCGTTTATAGCGTCACTGCCGTTGATCTTTGCGGTAATGGTACTATTGAGTGAATTCTTTACATTCTCTATAAGATCGTTTACAAACATGACGATCTCTTTTTTGCTCCGCCAGTTAGTTTGTAATGTGTGAAGATCCACCCCGTGTTTCCGGAGCAGGGGATCAGCTGTAATCTGTTCACCCAGTATCCGCCAGTCGCTATTGCGCCATCTGTAAATGGATTGCTTAACGTCTCCTACAATAAGGGAATCGGCACCCTGGGCCAGCCCGTTGATTAAAAGCGGATACATATTCTGCCATTGCAGATATGAGGTATCCTGGAATTCATCCAGCAAAAACGAGTCGTAACCGGCACCCATGCGTTCGTAGATAAAAGGGGTATTCCCGTCTCCAACCAGCTTATTAAGCAGGTACGTGGAATCTCCAATATCCAGGGTGTTGTTTTCTTCCTGTATCCGCCGCATAGTAGTAATCACATCGGCCAGGAGTCCCATTTGAGGCAACTGCTCCCTTACGGCAAGTGCCGTAACGTAAAGTTTGAAATGCACGGAATAATACCGGTGTATTTCCTGCATTACCGGGATGAGTATCCCCTGCATCTTCTGAAGTCCTTCAGGAGAATTCTTGTTGTACCACAAAAGATCTTTGCCTGCCATTGCTTCCAGAACACGCACCCCTGGTGCGAACGCCTCCGCAGACGGATGGATTGCAGATATCTTCAGGAAATAACCGGCAAAGGAACCATTTTTGTAAGGGAAATCCATGACGGTAAAGCCATTGTCGTTGATCAGAGTCAGGGCCTTCTCTCCCAATCCTTTCATGGTTGTTTCAAAAGAATCGATGATTACCCGGTTCTCCAGGATGAATGCTTTCAGAAATACCCGGTCCGAGATCTTCCCCGCGAAAGCTTCTCCCATTGCCCGGAAGGATTCGCGTGTTACCTGCCGTCCAACCTGTTTTAAAAGATCAGCCACGTCCCATTTGTCCGCCCTGGAAACTTTTTCTTTTATAAGCTCCCCGAACCAGGTTCGCAAAGAATCGTCATCGGGAATTTTTTGTACGATCTGTCCGGCTGTATTTTCCAGCAAAAAATCCGTATCTGTATCTATAGAATAACCCGTACTCAGTCCGGCCTCCAGAATAAAAGAACGGAGGACTTTTTGAAAGAAAGCATCCAGAGTGGATACAGAAAAGTAAGAATACCGGTGCAACAGGTTTTGGTGGACCTGCGAAGCACGTGTAACCAGGGTTTCAAAAGGCAAGCCGGTTTCCCGGCCAAGGTCATCCGTAAAATGCGAAGCATTCCCTTTAGCCAGGGATTCCAGTGTATCCAGGATCCTGGCCTTCATTTCTTCAGTGGCTTTATTGGTAAAGGTTACGGCCAATATTCGCAAAAAGGCATTCGGATCAAAATGCGAAACATTGCCCAACAACAAGGAAAGGTACATCAATGTAAGACGGTACGTTTTCCCGGTGCCTGCAGAAGCCTTATAGACCTTAAGCGCCATTTGCCGAACCTCCCAACAGATAGGTATGAATGAACCCGTTCAGGTCTCCATCAAGCACGGCCTGTGTGTCTGTCATTTCATGCCCTGTCCTGTGGTCTTTTACCATTTTATAAGGATGAAGCGTATAGGAACGAATCTGGGATCCCCATTCGATCTTTTTCTTCTGCCCTTCCAGTTTCGATTCCTTTTCCCTTCGTTTTTCCAGTTCTATCTCATACAAATGAGATTTAAGAATACGAAGAGCATTCTGCCGGTTATCAAACTGGCTTCTTGTTTCCGTGTTTTCTACTACGATCCCGGTTGGAATATGGCGCACCCGGACTCCGGTTTCCACTTTATTAACATTTTGTCCGCCTGCTCCACTGGACCGGTAGGTATCCCACTCCAGGTCGGCAGGATTGATTTCAATTTCTATGGAGTCATCCACTGCCGGATAAACAAATACAGAAGAAAAGGTAGTCTGGCGTTTGCCCTGGGCATTGAAAGGCGAAATACGCACCAGGCGGTGAACCCCGTTCTCGGCTTTTAAATACCCGTAGGCATATTCACCTTCAAATTCCAGGATACATGATTTGATCCCGGCTTCCTCCCCATCCAAAATGTCGTGAACCCTTACTTTGTACCCGTTCCGTTCGCCCCAGCGGATGTACATCCGCATAAGCATGGCGGACCAGTCATTGCTTTCCGTTCCCCCGGCCCCTGAATTGATTTTCAACAGGGCCCCCAGGTCATCCCCCTCGCCGCTGAGCATACTTTTTAGCTCTTCCTGCTCGATCCAGTCCAGCACTTTGTCAGTCTGGCGGTCCAGCTCCTCTTGGGAAGCCTCTAACTCGGCAAGCACCTGCAGATCCTCCAGTCCTTCGCGGATGCGGTAATAGGCGTCCAGCACAGATTTCAGGCCGGACTGTTTTTTTAGGATCGCCTCCGCTTCTTTGGGATTGTTCCAAAAATCCGGCTGCTGTGAACGTTCGGCCAGGGACTGCCATTCTTTTTCGCGGGTTTCTACCTCAAAGAAACCTCCTCAACCGTTGCCCTCGTTGCAACAGGTTTTTATAATTATCTACGGAATATATCATAATACTGCAAATTTAAGCTTTTAATTGCTTTCTCCTAGGCTTCCAGTCCGGAAGTTCCTTCTCCAGCAAGGCATAAAATCCTTTGCCGTGATCCGGGTGGATCAGATGGCACAATTCGTGAACGATCACATATTCCACGCTTGGATCGGGTTTGTAAAAAAGCTTGAGATTGAGGGTGATCCTTCCGGTAGCCGAAGAACAGCTTCCCCAGCGCGTGTTCATCGTACGGACCGTCCACTTCTTAGGTTCCACTCCGTACTTTTTATTGAAGTGCTCCACCCAGGGAGCAGCAATATTCAGAAATTTTACCAATGCTTCTTTCCGCAGCCGGGCCATTTCTGCCTTACCGTCAGGAAGCACGGGCTCTTTTTCCAGGGCTTTTTGCCTGGTCTGTATCCAGGTCGCTTTAGAAGATACCACGCGGATCACTTCGTGTGAGCTGAGCCAGAAGGGAGCTCTCACATGTACCGACCCGTCTTTCCTGACAGTAATTCCCAACGATTTCCGGGTACTTTTATATAATGTAAAGACAATGTCCCCTGCTTTGCAGATCCCCATAAGCAAAAAAAGCTGCCTTCGTACGAGACAGCCTTATTATTAAGGTACTGATCAGTAATACGTAGCGAAAAATTTAAGCTGCTCCGCCTGTTATTACAAAAGTAAAGATGCCCTGGAAAATATCCCAAATATGGTTCAGAACAACAAAGAGGTTATCTGCCCATGCTCCGGCACTTCCAAAAAGTAAAGCCCAGATCTCGCCTAACAGATCGTAGATTGGCTGCAATGTGATGTCTAAAATTGTCATAACAATATTATTTAAGTGTAATAATTAAATGGCTTGATTTCTAAAGCACAAATATAACAAGAATTTCAATTATTCAAAAAATATTTATTTAGTTTTCATTTTTTAATATTTCCAAAACCTTTAGTACCTGCCAGTAATTATAACCTTTACTTATACCCAAACGGACCAGTCTGGCATGCCGTTTAACCGGATCCGTGTCTTTTATGGTTTTGTCTTTCTTGTTGAGTGCTTCCTTTAACCTGGTCACAAGCGACTCCTCATCTAACTGTGAAAGAGCACTTTCGATGATTTCTTGCGGAATTCCTTTCATCTTAAGCATACCCGATATCTTCCTCGGCCCCCACCCCTGCAGCCGGCTTTTGTCATGTACATATGCTTTGGTATAACGCACTTCGTCAATGAATCCGTCATTCTCCAGAGCCTGCAAAATATTATTAACATCTTCGGAAGAGATTTCCTTCTGTTGCAGTTTTTTTTGGATATCTGTCCGGCATTTCTCGCTCCGGCTGCACAAAGCCTGCATCTGTCCCAGATATTGTTTGAATACTTCCTGTTCCATCACTCCTCTTTTTTCTTAACGCTCAACATACCGCACGCCGCCAGGATGTCCTGACCCCGGGAAGCCCGCACGGTCGTTACCAGTCCTGCCTTGTTCAATCTTGCCAGAAACACATTCACGGCCGTTTCTTTTGAAGGTTGCATGGAAAAACCCGGAATGGGATGAAAACGAATCAGGTTCACCCTGCAATCCATGCCACGCAACAACTGCAACAAGGCCGCTGCATGCCTTTGGGTATCGTTCCACCCGTCAAATAAGATATATTCAAAACTCAGCCTGCGTTGCCCGCTGAAATTGTACTCTCTCAGTTTCCGGATTATTTTACTAACCGGGTAGGCTTTTTGTACGGGCATCAGCTGCTCCCGTTCCGCATCAAAGGGATTGTGCAGACTTACGGCCAGATGTGCTTGTGTTTTTTCCATAAACGAATCCAGCACCGGCAGTATCCCCGAAGTGGAAACCGTTATGCGCCGCGGACTCCAGGCAAACCCCCAGGAAGAGGTAAAGATCTCAAGGGAACGTAATACTTCTTTCCAGTTGTCCAGTGGCTCCCCCATGCCCATATACACTACATTGGTCAGCTGTCCGGTTTCCTGAACATTCAGGAACTGGCCAACGATCTCACCGGCACTCAATTGTCCCTGGAACCCCATCCGGGCCGTCATGCAAAAAGCACAGCCCAGGCGACATCCAGCTTGTGATGACAGGCACAGGGTTGCCCTGTCCTGTTCCGGGATCATCACGGCTTCAATGCCTGTATGAGAACCTGCAGCGGTAGGAAAGAGGTATTTTTTTGTGCCGTCGGCAGACTCCTGTACGTCCACAGGACTCCATCCCCCCACCTGGTAATTTTCGGAAAGTTTTTCCCTGGCCGCTTTTGGCAGGTTGGTCATTTCCCCTATATCCCGGACTTTGTTCTGATAGATCCAACGGGCAATCTGGCCGGCTGTAAAAGAAGGCAGTCCGTATGAATCAGTAATTTGACGCAACTCACCTGGATTTTTTCCCAACAACCATTCTTTCATGCTTCAAAGATAGGGTATTTTGTCCGTGAATTTGTATATTTGTTGTCTAATCATTAATCAAAATATCATGGCAAAAGTTAGTGCAGAAGAAGTAAAAGGAGGAGCAGCCGTAAACCCGGAAAAATTCAAAGCGCTCCAGGCAACCCTGGATAAGATAGAAAAGGATTTCGGGAAAGGAACCATTATGAAACTGGGCGATCAGCCCAAGTGGGACGTATCGGTGATCCCGTCGGGATCCATCGGTCTGGATTATGCGCTGGGGATAGGCGGTTATCCCAGGGGACGTGTTGTGGAAATATACGGGCCCGAATCGAGCGGGAAGACCACTTTAGCCATTCACGCAATTGCCGAGGCCCAGAAACTGGGCGGGATTGCTGCCATCATTGATGCCGAGCATGCCTTTGACCGCAATTATGCGCAACAACTGGGAGTCAATGTGGACACCCTGTTGATATCACAACCCGATAACGGAGAACAGGCCCTGGAAGTAGCCGACCACCTGATCCGCTCCGGAGCCATAGACATTGTGGTCATTGACTCTGTAGCAGCACTGACTCCCAAAGCCGAAATTGAAGGTGAGATGGGAGATTCCAAAATGGGACTCCAGGCCAGGCTAATGTCACAGGCGCTCAGGAAATTAACGGCAAATATCAGCAAAACCAACACAACCTGTGTGTTCATCAACCAGTTAAGGGAAAAGATAGGCATTATGTTCGGGAACCCGGAAACGACTACCGGAGGAAATGCGCTTAAATTCTACGCTACCATACGTATTGACGTACGTCGTACCACACAGTTAAAAGACGGAGAAGATGCCACCGGAAATCACGTGCGCGTGAAAGTGGTAAAAAACAAAATGGCTCCGCCGTTTAAAAAGGCCGAGTTTGACATCATGTTCGGAGAAGGCATATCCCTTACCGGCGAGATCATTGATCTGGGAGTTGAACTGAACATCATAAAAAAAAGCGGATCGTGGTTCAGCTATGGCGAAACGAAAATCGGACAGGGACGTGACGCGGTCCGGCAAATGCTCAAAGACAATCCCGAAATGAAGGAAGAGATCGAAGAAAAAGTACGCAAAGCCCTCAGGGAACAAAAACAAGGTCTCTGATCAGACCGGTGTAATGGACAGATCGGCCAACACTATGGCCGTAACAGCTTCTGCCACAACCGGCACCCGTAAAGCGAAACAGGAATCGTGACGACCGTGACCACCCACGGTAGGAGTGGGTTTTACCGCTATCTGGAAAGATACCGGATCCCCGTTGGAAATGCCCCCGGCAATTCCTCCTAAATGCGGATTCTGGGATCCTGTGAGCAATGTCTCTTCAAAACCCAGTCCGAATGTTATGCCTTTAATGCCCGGAATGGCAAAAACTGCATGAGATAACAAAGATTCCACAGAATCGAAAAAAGGATTACCTAATCCGGCGGGAAGGCCATTCACTTCGCAAGATATGACAGCTCCCAGCGAATCCCCGTTATCTACGGATTGCCTGAGTATGGCATTTACTTTTTCGGATAAAGGGCGGTCCTTGATCACGGCCATACCTCCTACCTGGGAAAGGTATGCTTTAATGTTCAGAGAAGTGTATTTTTGTTGCAGTATCTTTTTGGCCACAACACCTGCTGCCACCAGTGGCAAAGTCAGGCGGCCGGAAAAATGTCCGCCCCCGCGCGGATCCTGGAACCCTTTATACTTCACATCCCCGGTGTAATCGGCCGTTCCGGGCCTGAATGGCATTTTTTTGGCAGGATCAGTTTCGTCAGAAGGCAGGTAATCCTGCGGACGGGCATCCCGGTTTAAAAATATTATGCATAAAGGACTGCCTGATGTATAATTCCTGTAGACACCGCTTTTAATGACGGGTTCATCAGTTTCCATGCGTTTTGTAGTTCCTGTGGCGCCGCTTTTACGACGGGCAATATCTTCCATAAAATCTGCCTCTGACAATAGTATTCCGGGAGGAACACCGTCAATGAGTACACCTACCTCCGGTCCGTGGGATTCGCCAAATACTGCGACTCTGAAATTTCTTCCAAAAACATTCATTCTATAGGTTTTGTTACTTTTTCGAGTTCCACCCAGAAATCAGGGAACGATTTTGAAACGGTATGTTTGCCTTCAATCTCAATAGGCTTTTCGGCCCCGAGGGCAGCTATTGCCAATGACATGGCAATGCGGTTGTCTCCCCGGGCAGAAATGGAAGCACCTCCGGGCAGGGCACCGCCTTCTATGATCATATTATTTCCTTCCAGCTTAATTTTGGCTCCTACCTTTGAATATTCTTCCAGTAAAGCCAACGCACGGTTTGATTCCTTGTGAAACAGGCGGTCAATACCGTTAATGCTGGTAGTGCCGCTACAATGTACAGCCAGTGCAACCAAAGGGGGAAACAGGTCGGGGCACTTTCGTGCGTCAAACTCAAATCCCTGCAAATTATCTGTTTTGTAAACTTTCAATTGATTTCCGGTTCCCCATGCCCAGGATCCGCCGGCTTTCCCAATGGCTTCCAGAATGGCCTTATCGGCCTGTAAACTGTTTTTCCACAGTGGACTTATTCGAAGATCCCCAAATAGGGCTGCACCCACAATGAAGTTCGCCCCTCCACTCCAATCTCCTTCTATAGCGATCTTTCTGGCCCGGTAAGTCTGCCGGCCGGGTATATGGAAAACCTTGTAATTATCGTGCGTGGCTCGAACCCCAAAAGATTCCATAACATCCAGCGTCAGGTCAATATAAGGCTGGCTGGCCAGGTGTTCCACTTCCAGGATGGAATCTTTTTCAGCCAGAGGCAGGGCCATTAGCAAACCGCTCAAAAACTGGGAGCTTCCCCCTGCATTGACTATGTATTTGCCTCCGCGCAAAGGCCCCTGAACCAGCAGTATGGGGCGGGAAAGGCTGAGTGACTGATCCCGTGTATCCCACCGTCCAGTTTCCTTCAGATTTTCCATAATAGACAACGTGGGCAAGGTATTCAGGCTTTCACACCAGCATCCGAGTTCCCGTAATCCTTCAATTACAAAATCTATAGGTCTTGTTATAAGTGTTGTACGGCCCCGTAAACAATAGATGTAAGACGACAAGGCCAGTATGGGAGCAAACATTCTCAATGCCAGGGCCGATTCCCCGCAATCCAGCTGCCGTCGGGAATGGTCCCGTCCGGGTAGAGCAGCATGCGGCCAGATATCTTCTTTTGCAAACTGCGATCCAACAGAGCGCACCACGCGGTAAGCAGCCTGAACGTCTTCACAAACCTGGGTCCCGTCTTTTGGCCAGGCTCCTTTTAGGGAAGTATCCCGCCCAGCCAGGAAAATGCCGGCCAACGCCCTTATGCTCATGCTTTTAGACGGGGGCAGCAAGACCTTTCCCTTCAAACGACCTTTGGATATTGTAATCATGTCTCAAGTATAGATATACAAAGATAACATTTACCTAAAAAAGACTAACTTTGTGAGTTGAATTTTGAACCTCCTTTACTTATGAAAACTGTTTTGAGCGGCATACGTTCCACAGGCCACTTGCACCTGGGTAATTATTTCGGAGCACTCCGGAATTTTACCCAATTGCAGCACCAGGCCAAATGTTATTTTTTTATTGCCGACCTGCATTCCCTGACCACCCATCCCAAACCGGATGATTTTCATTCCAATGTCCGGATCATTCTTTCCGAGTACCTGGCTTCCGGCCTGGATCCGGAAAAATCCACTTTATTCGTGCAAAGCAGCGTTCCAGAGGTCAGTGAACTTTTTGTACTCTTAAACATGTTGACCTACAAAGGAGAACTGGAGCGTACGGCATCTTTTAAAGACAAAGTCAGGCAAAACCCACAGAATGTAAACGCAGGGCTGTTAACTTACCCTGTTCTTATGGCGGCCGATATACTGATCCACCGGGCTGACTGGGTCCCCGTTGGGAAAGACCAGGAACAGCATTTAGAGATCACCCGCCTGCTGGCACGAAGATTCAATAAAGTATACGACACCAATGTATTTCCCGAGCCGGAAGCCTACAACTTTGGGGGGAACCTTGTGAAGATCCCGGGATTGGACGGATCGGGAAAAATGGGAAAAAGCGAAGGCAACGGCATATACCTTGTTGACGATCAAAAAACCATTACCAAAAAAGTAATGCGGGCACTAACCGACAGCGGCCCGACTGCTCCCGGAAGTCCCATGAGCCCGGAAATCACCAACCTGTTCACTCTTCTCTCGGTCGTATCGGAACCTCAGACGGTAGCCTATTTCAAAGATCAATACAACAACTGCACGATTCGTTACGGAGACCTGAAAAAACAGTTGGCCGCCGACATCTGTAAGCAGACTTTGCCCATAAAGGAAAGAATTGAAGAAATTTATCACGACAACGCTTATTTGAAGTTCGTCATAGAAAAAGGAACGGCAGAAGCCAGGGCCTCAGCTCAGACCACGATGACACTGGTTCGTGAGGCGGTAGGATTCAAAGCATTCTGATGATAGATCAGGCCACTATAGAACGTATTTTGGAAGCAGCTCCTATAGAGACAGTAATAGGAGAATACGTCAATTTGAAACGGCGTGGAGCCAATTACGTTGCCTGTTGTCCTTTTCACAATGAAAAAACACCATCTTTTACAGTTTCGCCGTCAAAAGGTATATTCAAATGTTTCGGTTGTGGAAAAGCAGGGAACGTGGTTCGTTTTATTATGGAACACGAACAGCTTTCCTATGTGGAGGCTTTGAAGTTCCTGGGTAATAAATTCAACATTTCCATCCAGGACAAGGAAGAGACTCCCGGCGAGACTGAAACCCGGCTAAGGCGAGACAGCATGATGGTTGTCAACGGATACGCCCAGGAATTTTATTCACGATACCTGTGGGAAGAGCCCGCCGGACGTGACGTAGGACTGAGTTACCTTCAGGAACGGGATTTAACAGAAGCCGCTATTCGTCAGTTTCAACTGGGTTTTGCCCCTCCCGGAAAAAATATTTTTACCCGGGCTGCTCTGGAGGCCGGGTATAAACAAGATCTGCTCACAGCCACCGGGCTGACTCTGCACTATCCTGCCCAGGACAATAAACCGGAAGTGTTGCATGACCGTTTCCAGGACCGGATTATGTTTCCCATTCATTCCCTGAGCGGCCGGATCATAGGTTTTGGCGGAAGGACTCTGAGAAACGACAAACAGACAGCTAAGTACTTAAATTCTCCGGAAAGTGAGATCTATAATAAAAGCCGGTCGCTGTACGGTATCTATTTTGCCAAGCAACACATATCCAAATTGCAAAAATGCTATTTGGTTGAAGGCTATACAGACGTTATCTCACTATTCCAGGCAGGGATCAGGAATGTAGTGGCCTCTTCCGGAACTTCGCTGACCGGAGATCAGATCCGTCTTATAAAAAGATTTACCCAGCAGGTAACGGTTCTTTATGACGGAGACGATGCCGGTATCAAGGCATCCCTGCGAGGCATTGACATGCTGTTGGAAGAAGGTTTACAGGTTAAAGTGGTAAAATTCCCGGACGGGGAAGATCCGGATTCATATGCCCGTTCACACAATGCCCGTGAAACGATCGATTTCCTTGAAACCAACGAAACGGATTTTATCCATTTCAAGATCGCGCTGATGGCCGGGGAAATGAAAGACCCGTTAAAAAGGTCGTCTCTAATCCGGGAGGTCATTGCCAGTATAGCCGTAGTCCCCGATGCGATCACCAGAACGATCTATATTGAAGAATGCAGCCGTCACCTGGATATTGAAGAAGTGATCCTTACCCGTGAAGTTACCCGCATCCGCAAAAAAAGAAAAGAACAGGAAAGCTATGCTGCCAGACCCGGTATCAGGCCGGTGCAGAACCCTGTTCCGGAAGAAGAAGCACAGGCGCAACCGGTTGCCCCCGGCAAGGACGATCTGAGCCGGTGTGAAAAGGACATACTGTATTACCTGATTAAATTCGGACAAACCGCCATTGATGATGTTACCGTCTCTGATTTTATTGAAAATGCGATGGCAGAGGACGAACTTGAATTCCGCGATCCTTTTTACGCCAGAATACACAAAGAATACAAAAGGCTCAGCGGTGACGATATGATTCGCAAAAAACACTTTATTAATCATCCGGATCCCGACATATCCCAACACATACTGGATCTGCTGAACAATCCACATCCTATCAACCTGAAAGTTCTCAGGGACAGCCTGCCCCTGGAAGAATCACTCTTGAAAGAACATGTCACAAAATCGGTGCTTGTCTACAAAATGAACATCGTTTCAGGAACCTGCTCCCAACTGACACGTGATCTTCAGCAGGCACAAATGCTGGGAGAAGATGAAAAGATACATAAGATCGTGAAAGACCTTATGGTAATGATGGATGTGAGAAATTCCTTTGCCAAAGAATTGAACCGATTGAATTAATTAACCTGTTAAACCGTTATGCAAAAAGATTACAAACGATACCTGATAACTTCGGCCCTGCCTTACGCCAACGGTCCCCTTCATATTGGACACCTGGCTGGCGTATACGTTCCGGCAGACATTTATGCGCGTTACATGCGTCTTCGCGGACGTAACGTATGTTTTGTAGGAGGATCGGATGAACATGGGGTTCCCATTACCATAAAAGCAAGACAATTGGGCATTAAACCGCAAGACATTGTGGATAAATACCATACACAGATAAAAGAATCGTTCAGGCGACTGGGAATCTCATTTGATGTCTATTCCCGGACCACCTCTGAAATACATTACAAAACAGCAGCGGATTTTTTCAGGAAATTGTACAATGATGGCAAATTCATTGAAAAAGAAACAGAACAGTATTACGATCCGGAAGCCAAAGCATTTCTGGCAGACAGGTATATTGTAGGAACTTGCCCGCGTTGCGGTCATCCCGACGCTTACGGAGATCAGTGCGAAAAATGCGGATCCACCCTGTCTCCGGATGAACTGATCAATCCGCACTCTTCCATAAGCGGGAGCATTCCTGAAAAAAGAAAAACCAAACACTGGTACTTGCCCCTGGATCAATACGAGCCCTGGCTGAAAGAATGGATCCTGGAAAATCATAAGGAATGGAAACCCAATGTCTACGGACAATGCAAATCATGGCTGGACAACGGATTGCAGCCAAGAGCCGTCAGCCGGGATCTGGACTGGGGCGTTCCCGTTCCCGTGGAAGGAGCCGAAGGGAAGGTGCTGTATGTATGGTTTGATGCCCCTATCGGTTATATTTCCAACACCATAGAACTGTATCCCGATTCCTGGGAAACCTGGTGGAAAAGCGAAGACACGAAAATGGTCCATTTCATAGGGAAAGACAACATTGTATTCCATTGCATAGTTTTTCCTTCCATGCTAAAAGCCCACGGCGGATATATCCTGCCGGAAAATGTTCCTGCCAATGAATTTCTTAACCTGGAAGGCGAAAAGATCTCCACTTCACGTAACTGGGCCGTATGGCTTCATGAATACCTGGATGAATTCCCTGATCAGCAGGATGTTTTACGTTATACCCTATGTGCCACAACACCGGAAACAAAGGATAATGACTTCACATGGAAAGAATTCCAGGCCAGAAACAACAATGAATTGGTAGCCATCCTGGGCAATTTCGTGAACCGGGCTGTTGTACTTACTCACAAATACTTTAACGGAGCCGTCCCCGAAATTGCCGGAATGACTGCCTTTGACACAGAAATAACCGGGACAATCCCTGGTGTCAAAAAGGCGCTGGAAAATCACCTGGAACATTACCGTTTCAGGGATTCACTTAAGGAAGCCATGAACCTGGCCCGGCTGGGAAACAAGTACCTGGCAGATACAGAACCCTGGAAAGTGGCCAAAACAGATATGGACCGGGTAGGTACGATCCTGAACATATCCTTACAGATCTGTGCGAGCCTGACCATTGCTCTGGAACCATTCCTCCCTTTTACAACGGATAAACTCAGACAGATCCTCAATATCCCGGAACAATTGCCCTGGTCTGCATTCGGTGAGCAAAACCTCCTGGCAGCCGGACATGTTTTGAACGAACCTGTATTGTTATTCCGCAAAATTGAAGATGCAGAAGTTGAAACACAAGTGGCAAAATTGAAAAAACCTGTTAAAAAAGACATTGCTCCCGCATCGCCTTCATGTTCTATAGACGATTTTTCAAAGATGGACATCCGTGTAGCAACGGTCCTGCAGGCAGAAAGGGTTCCCAAAACCGACAAACTACTGAAGCTCACCATAGATACCGGCCTGGACCAACGGGTGATCGTATCCGGTATAGCGGAACACTACCGGCCGGAAGATATGACAGGACGCCAGATCTGTATCCTTGCCAACCTGCTTCCCAGGAAGATCAGGGGTATAGAATCGCAAGGCATGATCCTGATGGCCAAAGAACCGGACGGCACCATGCGCCTGGTTTCCCCGCTTGAAGGGATCGGAAACGGAGCCGTCATCGGTTAGTTTTCATTCATAGTAAATATATGGACAACGAAGAAAGTCGAAAACCTTCCTTTATCAGGTTTCTCAAGTATTATTTTTACCTGAGAAGAGATAAAGAAAATGAACTGGAGACAATCGCCAACATCCGTGGTGGAGTGGAATTCAAAGGTGCCAACCTTTGGATCCTGATCTTTGCTATTCTCATTGCTTCCCTGGGACTGAATATCAATTCAGCGGCAGTTGTCATAGGAGCCATGCTTATCTCCCCGCTTATGGGGCCTCTCATAGGATTGGGCCTGGCTCTGGGTATTAACGACCTGGAATTGCTTAAGAAATCGCTGAGAAGTTATACGGTTGCTACCGTGATCAGTATTTTGACAGCAGCCCTGTTTTTTGTTTTATCTCCTTTTGACCAGCCACAATCCGAATTGCTTGCCAGGACATCTCCGACTATATACGATGTGTTCATTGCCCTGATGGGAGGTTTGGCAGGTTTTATTGCCCTGTCCACCAAAGACAAAGGCAATGTTATTCCCGGAGTTGCCATCGCCACTGCGCTAATGCCCCCTCTTTGTACTGCCGGATTCGGGATCGCCACAGGAAGTCTGCGTTTTTTCCTGGGTGCATTTTATTTGTATTTCATCAATACCGTTTTTATTGTTTCCGCCACTTTTGTGGGAACCCGCATAAGGGGTTATGAACACAAGGTTTTCCGTGAAAAAAAACGGGAACAGGCCGTAAAACGTTCCATCCTGGCCATAGTCATAATAACCATGATCCCCGCCCTGTTGCTGACTATAGATATTGTCCGTTCCTCCATTTATGAAAATGAAGCCAACCAGTATATTGATAAAGCTTTTACATTTCCGGATACCCAGATCATTAGCCGTAACATATCCTACAAGAACAAAACGATTGATCTGATGCTCATAGGCCGGGAGGTTCCTGAAGACGCTTTATCGGTTGCCCGCGGCCAGATGAACCGTTTTCAAAGATTGGAAAACAGCCGGCTTACCGTAGTTCAGGGAGGAAAGGAAAGAGTAGATCTGAATGCCATACGTTCTTCAGTACTGGAAGATTTTTATCAAAAAAGCGAGGAACGTATACATGCTCAACAAGAGATCATAGATACACTCAGCACCAGTCTGGACCGCTACCGGTACTTTGAAGCCCTCAGCAGTGAATTAATAGGCGAGTTGACCGTGCTTTATCCTTCGGCACATGAATTGTCTATTTCACAGGCCATTAATGTTACTATGAACCATCAGGAAAAAGACACCCTGACCATTGCCGTAGTAAAATTTGATTCCATTCCGCCTGCCGAACAACTGCAAGTAATGTCGGATTGGCTGAAAACCCGGATTGATACGAAAAAACTGCGTTTAATTGCCGAGTAGTATTCAGGGGTATTGATCAAACAAATGCTGTATGTCAACCGGTTGGCGGGACACAGTCAAGGCAAGCATCAGCAGAATTCTTGCTTTTTGAGGAGAAAGTGACCTGCTGACCACCTGTCCTTCAAAAGTATTTTCCGTGTCGGATGAAACCCCGCCCTGCAGCACCCTGGTTGCCCGTACCACCGCCACACCGTTCCTAACGGCCAGTTTTGCCGAGTTGTCGATCTCACGGGAATAATTCCCGTGCCCGACCCCGGCAATAACAATACCGTCAACTCCGTTCTCTGCCAATGCATCAAACAAGAGGGAAGTTGCACCGGCATAAGACATGACAATGTCAACCCGGGGAAGATCCTGATTGACCAGTTCCCGGATTGAAAACTTTTCTTTGCACAGGAGTCTTTCGCGCAAAGGGTAGTAGAAAACTGTATTTCCTCCGCGGACGATCCCTATTGGCCCCTGATCCGGACTTTCAAAGGCCTGTGGGTTAACTGTATGAGTCTTAGTCACCCCGGCAGCAGAAAATATGTAATCATTCATCACTACAAGCACACCTTTTCCTCCGGCTGCAGGATCTGCCGCCAGGCAAACGGCGTTGTAGAGATTGGCCGGGCCGTCGGCCCCGGGACTGTTTGAAGGTCTCATGGATCCTGTAAAGACCACCGGGCTTTCATGAGAATTCACCAGGTCAAGGAAAAACGCCGTTTCTTCCATGGTGTCGGTTCCGTGAGTAACCACTATTCCGTCACAATGATCGCCGCTAAACAACGAATCCACGACCCGGGCCAAACGGATCCATATACGCGGAGTCATATACTGGCTGGCAATATTACATAGCTGGACACCCTTTACGGAGGCTTTTCCGGTTATTTGGGGAACCTGCCTGATCAGAGTCTCCACGGTCAATTGTGCCGGGGTATATGCGTTTTCGGCAGGGGACGCGGCTATACCTGCGATAGTCCCTCCAGTAGCTACGATAACAATTCGTGGTTTGATTTCCTGTCCCCGAACCGGAAACAGGCACAGTATTGCAAAAGCTGTAAGAATATATTTCTTCATATACGTCTTCAAATTATATATATTTGTTACCGGAAAAGTAAAATTAAGAATTATTCCTTTTCCTCTTGTAATGCGTGGGAAATTTTCAGGGTAATACATAACAAAGCAAAAGAATGGAAACACTGAGCCTGATCTTTATGGCCATAGGACTGGCCATGGATGCTTTCGCAGTATCTGTCTGTAAAGGAATGACACAAGCCCGTATGAATTGGGGAAACGCCTTGAAGGCCGGCTTCTTTTTTGGTGTTTTCCAAGCACTTATGCCTCTGATTGGGTATTGGGCCGGTGTTCGGTTTCACCACCTGATCGCTTCATTCGATCACTGGATCGCTTTCCTGCTTTTGGCTTTTATTGGAGGCAGAATGGTTGTGGAATCATTTAAAGAAAAAGAACAGCCGGATTGTTCGTTCGGATTAAGATCCATGCTCGTCCTGGCAATAGCAACCAGTATAGACGCTCTTGCTGCAGGGATTACGCTTGGATTCCTGGAAACCAACATCATAACCGCCGTGGTTTTAATAGGGGCCGTAACATTTGTAATGTCATTTCTGGGAGTAAAACTGGGGCATTTATTCGGTTCCCGGTTCAGTTCAAAAGCCGAATTGACAGGAGGCATTATCCTGATACTGATAGGAGTGAAGATCTTATTGGAACACTTATCTGTAATCTGATCTCATCTTTCTACTAAAAAAGAATACCGCCAACACAAAAAACACAAAGGCATAAAGACAGACAACTCCCAGGTGGATCCATAGATTGTCCGGGCGGCCGGACAATACAATACGGGACGCTTCAATGGCATGTGAAAACGGTAAAAGATCCGTAATTTTCTTTAATGTTTCTCCCAGGATGTTCACGTCCATCCAGGCCCCGCCCAAAAGGGGGCAGGCTATGATGAATATATTGCCGACGGCCAACACCTGAGTTTCCCGGCATATTGTACCCAGGAATATCCCCAGAAAACCGGAGAAAAGTACGAAGGGAATAAATGAAAGGAATGTGAATAAAAGCTTTACAGAAAGCGGCACCCCTACAAACAGACCGGTTACCAGGCAGCTCACCGCTATGATAACTGCCATCGGCAATACAGGGACGAAATACCCCATTATGAAATCCCAGGGTTTTAAGGGGGAAACGAACAACCTTGTTAAAAAAGAAGAACTTTTGTCTTTTGCTATGAGCAGTCCCAGGAACATCGTGATAAAAGTAAAACCGAATATGGTCAGTCCCGGGACAATGTTTACTGGCTGAAATACTTCCATGGGGACATTCCCGGAAATGATTGAAAACAGCACAATAAAGATCACGGGTAATACCCCTGCCAGGATCATGGAGAAGGGGTCCCTGAGTATTTCTTTAGAGTTCCGGCCGGCAAAATAGATGAATTTCATTTAGGCCTCCTCTTTCTGATTAAGCAATATAAATGCATCTTCCAGTTTTTGGGTATGGGTCGTTTTCAACAGATCCTGTACCGTACCCATGGCTCTGATTTTCCCCTTTATCATCACTCCCACCCGGTCCGAAAGGGCTTCTGCTTCTTCCATATAATGCGTGGTTAAAAGGATGGTGGTGGTTTCCTTCAATTTTGTGATGATCGCCCATAACTCCCTGCGTGCCAACACGTCCAGGCCCAGGGTGGGTTCATCTAAAAACAGGATCCGGGGTTCCGTGATCAGGGCCATGGCTATACTCAGCCTACGCTGCATGCCCCCGGAAAGTAATTTTGCTTTTTTGTTCCTTACTTCCTCCAGGCTGAACACGTTAATCATTTCATTTATTTTGACAGCCATACTTTTTTTTGAAAGACCGTATACGCCTGCTGTCATTTTCAGATTCTCCTGAACGGTAAGGTTTGGGGCAATGGCCGTTTCCTGGGGAGATACATTGATTTTTTGTTTTATGGCGCCGGCCTCTTTTACCAGGTCTTTACCCATCACCTGTGCACTACCTCCGGAAGGCCTTATCAGACAAGAAAGCATTTTAATGGTTGTGGTCTTACCGGCCCCGTTCAGCCCCAGCAAAGAAAACAACTCCCCGTGGGCAATGGACAAATTCAGATTGTCCACGGCAATAAGTTCTCCAAATCTTTTAGTCAGGCTCGTTGTTTCTATCATCACAACTACATAGTTCAGCAAATAAAGGTAATATTTTTCAATAAAAAAAGCACCTACGTATTTCGTAAGTGCTTTTAACTGTGGCTCCTCATCAAGGACTTGAACCTTGGACCCCCTGATTAACAGTCAGGTGCTCTAACCAACTGAGCTAATGAAGAATTAACTATTTATAAGACACTTACAGCACTTTCTTGTGTGTATTTTCTCTGTTTTTGGTTGCCTGGTTTACATGATGGTTTACATTTCCATACTACGTTGCCGTATGCTATGGAGAAAAGCATGAGGACAGGTATGAGGCGTTGGCAAAACAGAATATCGTGGATGTGTGGGAGACATTGAGTGTTATTGGGTGAACCCTATTGCTGGACTAAGTACAATTCATTTCAGTAGGAAAAGAAGAAAGCCCTGTCGTTCTTTATTAGTCAGGGCTTTTATTTGTAGAATATGTGTTTATAATCTTCAGTAAAATCAAATGGCCAAATAACCTAATCCTTAACACAACGAACTGAATACCCGTAAGCCTTGTAGTCGAGGCTCCTGATTACGTAGCTGTAACTGTAGCCCAGGACCCGGCCCCTGGCGGCATCTACATCGCCCTCCGTAGAACTCCACCAGTTGCCGTTGCGGCCAACGCCGCCTATTGGACCATTGTAGTAACGGTCGCCCCCCGGAAGAGCTGTAAAGCTACTTTCATTGTCTCCGGTATTACCCTCATACCAATGATCAGTTCCAGCTTCTTTCATTTTAGCACCCGCAACACTTAGTCCTCCAAGATAAGTAGTAAGTGTTGTCCACTCTGCATCACTGGGCAGGTGCCAGCCGTCAGGACAAATCCCCTGTACTATGGGATTTTCTTCACTGATTGTTTCACCATTCATGGCAGCCCACCAGTTGTACAAGCATCCGTATTCCGCAATGACTGCTTCCTCGGAATCCAAACCAGAAATATCGCTGTGGGGATAAACGGCATAAGCGCCCGTAGTCAACGCAGCCCATTCAGTATTATTGTGTCCCGTGGGTATGTCAGAACCATCGGGGTACTTTGTGGCGCGTAAATTTTCGGCCATCCAGGTTTGCTCCCCTATGGTCACTGTTTTGTAAACTTTGCCGTCACGTCTGTCTCTGAAACTATTAGGAGCGTCTAGTGGGCAACAGGAGTATAACAGTACTCCGGCTAATAAGAGAAGGATAATTCTTTTCATTATTTAAAATTTCATAAATTATTTATTTGGATATCACGGATTCGCAATTTAGTGAAAAACCCCCAAACTATACTCTTTCATTTTGAATTCGGATGGTTTGAATTTGGGATTTTTAGTTGGAAATAGGAATTGTAATAGTATAGTTTCAGTAAGAAAAGAAGAAAGCCCTGTCATTCTTTAAGATTCAGGGCTTTTCTTTGTGGTTGAATCTTTTCCACGCATCACCACCTGGTCTCATACATTTAGGACAATCTATCGTACCGAGTCCTTTGCATTTAGGACAGTCCTTGATCTTAAAACCATGTGAATCTTTAATTTCTCCTGTTCCCTTACAGAGGTAACATTTTATCCAGGTAGTGCTATTACATCTATAACAGCCGGGTAATTTTTCAAGAGCCATAATATAAATATTTAAGTGTTTCCTAATGATTATTTTTTTCTCTTTGGACTTCCGTCTTGAAAGAAATAATTCGCGACGAAAAAAATGATAATGGATTCGATGATGAATAGTATAGTTTCCATGTCTTTGTGTATTAAAAATTAAAAAGCCCCGGTTCCTGGAAACCGGGGCAAAAACAATAAAAAAAAGAGGAAACAAAAACCGCTTCCTCTTTATCTCCAGCAAATGTACCCACTTTGTAATGTATTTTATAGGGATAAGTGGGTACAAATTCCTTTTGATGACTACCTGTCAAAAAAATCCACGTCATTCAGCAAGCTGAAAACGGGTTCTGACAGTCAAAGCAACTCTATTGGATAAACCAACCGTATTGCTTATCTCCCATTAGCGCTTTGCTAATACCCAGACTAATGTCGGTAGCATTGCATGCCCAATCCAGGAATTGGTCGATATAAGACAATTTGTTGGCTTGCGTTAGTAAATTATAAACCTTCCACATACTGATCGGCTTAGAGGGAAAATCAGGATCCACGCCAAAGTCCTTATCCTGATAGTAGGCTCTGGCAACCTGATTCATTTGCGTATCTGTCATAAGCATTTCAGGAAGATCCATCTTGTGCTTCGGGGATAAGCCCTGGTATAACCTTCCCTTTCCCAGAAATTGAGCGAACTGGTGTACATCCATAAAGATGTTGTTCAGATTTTTCATGGAATCCATGTGTTTGTTTATGGGAAACCTTGGCAAAACTGTTTCCCTGCATTCCTGCATGGAATTCCAGCAAATGTCTATATCTGAAAAGTAGAAATCCGATGCCTGTATCCTGAAGTTTATTGAATCTTTCTCAGGGCAGTTTCTTCTTGGTCTGTTTTTGTTAAAATCCCAATAATCAGGATTTAAGGAGATTTGAAGGCTTAAATATTTCCTCTTTCCTTCCTTGGTTAATCTTAACATCAGTGGCAATTCTCCGTTTGACAGGGTTTTTGAGCGATAGCATACAACATCTATGATCGTGTTCATCAGTTAGTTAAGTGTTGTGTACCGGTTTACATATTGGTTTACATAACACCATGTTTTGGCCCAAAAAAGAGTGTTTTTTTCAATAAAAAAAAGCACCTACGTTTATTCGTAAGTGCTTTAAACTGTGGCTCCTCATCAAGGACTTGAACCTTGGACCCCCTGATTAACAGTCAGGTGCTCTAACCAACTGAGCTAATGAGGAATTTTTCCCAAACGGGAGTGCAAATATAAACGGTTTTTCCTGAACCAGCAAAATCTTTGATAAAAAAAGTATAAATTTGCTGACTATATGGATACATCCCTTCTTGCCTCTCATTGCATAGAATTGTTACGTACACATAACCGGGTATCGCTGGGTGATATGGGCAGCTTCATGGCTGAAGAAACTCCGGCAACATTTACCCGTGATTCACACGTTCTCATGCCTCCGGGCAGACGTATCTCTTTTAAAGAAAGCGAGACCTGGAACGACCAACTGTTGGAAACAGCAATCGGTTCAAAAGACGAGTTGAAGGAATTGCTGAAAGAACTCTCAAAAAAGCTGTCCAAAGAAAAATCAGTCACCCTGGAAGGATTCGGGAAACTCAGAAGAACAAAAGAAGGTGATGTTTTCTTTGTAATGGACAAGCAGGTTGCGGTGAATCCCAACGGGTTCGGATTGGTCCCTCTGTCCCTGAGTCCGCTGCCTGTTCCTTCCAAAATAAATTGTGAGCTTTCAAAAAACCCGCCGGCACTGGAAGTCCAGACTCAGCCTCCTGCTCAGGAAACGACAAAAGCTCCTGCCCCCGTGAAAAAAGAAAGGAAATGGCCCTGGGTTTTACTTACCTTGTTTGTAACAATCCTGTTGATCATTCTTATGGTTTATATTTTCAGGGATGCCCTGGAGCCGCTTCTGGAAAAAATGCTGTATACCCCCGAAGAACGGTTACTTTTATAACCCGTTCTTTTCTATACTTTTTGTCATTTTAATAAACCAGGCTTCGGTATAGGCAAAAAAATGTTTGTATCCTTCACACAAGGCATTCAAACCCGGTTGCCCGTCCACAGTAGTTAAAAACCGGTGCTTTGGACATTCTCCGTAACACAGTCTGTAAAAAGCACAACGAAAACAGCGGTCGGGTAACCCGTTTCTTTTTCCCATCCCAAAACGGAACAGTTTATCGGAACAGGCCATTTGCGAAAAAGGCATATCGGCAATATTACCGATCTTATATTCAGGATATACAAAATGGTCGCAAAGATAAACGTCCCCGTTCCATTCCAGGGCAACATTATTGCCACATGTCTCACACCAGGCACAGATACCGGGCGGTATGCCCAGGTAATTCGCCAGAACCGATTCAAAAAAAGGGATGAACCGGATCCCGACATCCCCGTTACTCCATAGATCAAATATGTCACATAAGAACTCACCGTATTTTTGGGAGGAAACAGACCATGGAGCCACATGTGATCCGGGGGTGCCGGGCGGAACGATGCCGGATTTTATATACTCAAGAACAGGCAAGAACTGCATGTGGTAACTCCCGATTGATTTCAAAAAAAGATAAATTTCCCTGCCATGATCCTGGTTCACGTTGTTGACAGTCGTCAGGGTGTTGTACTGCACGCCGCCTTTGTACATCATTTCAATGCCCTTTAAGACTTCTGTAAACGTGCCCTGACCGCGTTTGCTCTGCCTGTATGAATCGTGGATTGCCTGCGGACCGTCAATGGAAACACCCACCAGGAAATTGTTTTCGCGGAAAAACTCCACCCAATCCTGATTAATTATCGTGCCGTTTGTCTGTAGGGAATTGCTGATCTGTTTACCCGGGTTATACTTTTTCTGTAATGAAACGGCCTTTTTAAAAAAATCCAGCCCGGCCAGCAACGGTTCGCCCCCATGCCAGCAAAAGGATATTTCATCTGCCCGCAGGTTAGCTGTAATATATTGTTCTGTAAATTTTTCCAGCAGCTCAATATCCATCCTGGCAATATCCCCTGTGTAAAGTTTCTTCTTGTCCAGGTAATAGCAATACGTACAATCCAGGTTGCACAATGCCCCTACCGGCTTGATCATCACTCCTACAATTCTTTGTCCGAGCGCTTCCTGTGCGTATTTAAAAGGTATCGATTCCCGGTTTAAATTCCCCATACTGCAAACGCAGTTTTTCAAGTTTACGCTTTAATATACGGGTTATTCGCCGTGTACCCGCCTTGCCGTAGATGTTATGCATTTCCGACGGATCTGCTTGCAGATCGTATAATTCCCACTCATTCAGGCGGATTTTTGCTTTTTCATAATCTTTTATCCCCCTGCGGGTTCCGGCCTCTGTCCCGTCATCATAAAACCGGATCAGTTTATACTGTTGATCACGTATCCCGTAATGCTTCCGGACCATGTGTTCGGCCGGGAATTCGTGATAATGATAATACAAGGCATCCCTGAGTTTCCCCGTTTTTTTGCCCTGTAATAAGGGAAGCATAGATATGCCGTGCATGTCTTTAGGGATAGTTACATTGGCAATGTCCAAAAATGTTGGTGCCAGGTCTATGTTTTGCACCAATTGAGTACAGGTTCCGCGCAATCCTGCCGGCATTCTTATAAGAAGGGGAGTACGGAATGATTCTTCATACATGAATCGTTTATCAAACCACCCGTGTTCACCCATGTAGAATCCCTGGTCAGAAGTATATATGACAATGGTGTTTTCAAGCAGACCATTGGCTTCCAGCCAGTCCAGAACACGGCCCACATTACGGTCCACAGAATTGATACAACCAAGGTAATCACGCATATAGCGTTGGTATTTCCATTCAATCAGTTCATTTCCTGATAGCTGTAATGCATTAAACCCTTCCTGTATACTATTATAATAATTATTCCATGCTTCGCGATCAGATTCACACATGCGTGTTGTCCAGTCAAATCCCATTTTCAGGTCTCTGTCCAATGTCATATCTTCAGCGATTGTCATTTCCTGTAACGCAGCTGCTTTCCTATCCTGGTAATCATCATAGAAATTTGCGGGGACCGGGAATTCCTTGCCGTCGTAGACTCCCATATCCTGAATATCGGGCTGCCATGGCCTGTGCGGGGCTTTGTTGTGCATCATCAACATAAAAGGTTTTTCTTTGTCACGGATCTCTTCCAGCCATTTTATGGTCAGATCGGCAGTAACCTGTGTCGCATAGCCCTGAATAACCGTAGTGTCCCCGTTGTCAATAAATCTTGGGGCATAATACTGGCCTTGTCCTATGAGAATGTTCCAGTAATCAAAACCTTGTGGTTCAGATCCCAGATGCCATTTGCCTACAATAGCTGTCTGATAACCTGCTTTCTGCAATAATTTTGGAAACGTCTGCTGATCGCCGTCAAAAATGGTCACGTTATCCGTAAAACCATTAGCAATACTGTGTTTACCGGTCAGCAGGCAGGCACGTGAAGGCCCGCTCAGGGAATTGGCCACATAACTGTTTGTAAAAAGAACACCTTCCCGGGCAATCCGGTCAATATTGGGAGTACTGTTAAGCCCGTGACCGTAAGCACTGATGGTCTGATAAGAATGATCATCGCTCATAATGAAAAGAATGTTCACCGGCTTGTTGTCGTTTTGCTCATCCTGTTTACAAGACAACATCAACATAGGTACAAGCGTCAGACCAATGGCTGCGCCTGAAGGTATCAGCAATTGTTTGGTTTTCATACCCTAAAGGTAAAAAAAAAGAAACACCTGAAATCAGATGTTTCTTTTTGTGGAGATAGACGGAGTCGAACCGACGACCCCCTGCTTGCAAAGCAGGTGCTCTAGCCAACTGAGCTATATCCCCGTAGCTGTATGCAGTAGTCCCGAGCGGAGTTGAACCGCTGACCCCTACATTATCAGTGTAGTGCTCTAACCAACTGAGCTACGGGACTGAATAATAAAAAATTGGAAGAAAAGAGCAGAACACGTAACGAAACATGCTCCAAAAAGGAGGTGTTCCAGCCACACCTTCCGGTACGGCTACCTTGTTACGACTTAGCCCCAGTTACCTGTTTTGCCCTAGGTCGCTCCTTGCGGTCACGAACTTCAGGCACCCCAAGCTTCC
>JBAZDQ010000001.1:0-208623 GCA_041654355.1 Bacteroidales bacterium | reverse complement strand
CTTCTTCATATATTGCAAGAGCTTCCTCTATTTCATTGAGTTCGTTCTGCTTTTCTATGAGTTCATGTTCTGCACGGTTCCATGCTTCAAGCAATCCCTGGCGAGCTACGTTGCCTCCGTTATGGGCATCCATAGCTTCATCTATCAGGACCTGGTAAGCACGAATCCACAATTCGTATTGACGAACATAACCAGGTACCCATTCATCTTCAACTGAGTCATAGTAGCCGCCGATAGCCATAATAGCACCTTCGATAGCATCCAATTCATCCTGCAGGGCATCTCTTACAGCTTCAGCTTCCAGGTATGCTGCCTCTTGAGCATCGTACAATGCCTGGATATCATCTATCAAGTCTGCGTATTCACCATTTTCTACCCGGTTATAAGTATCTTGGTAAGCCTGGTAATCACGGGTTAGATATATGGCATAGAAATAGTGTCCTTCAGAGAACTTGTCCGTATCTTTCCTATCTGCCCATTTCCACAGTCTCATGTCTCCTACCCAATCAGACCATTGTTTTCCGCAGTCTTCTCCGGCTGCCAGCAAAGCGGCATAGGAAACATAAAGATCACAATTATAAGCCAGATAAGTTATGTCAAAATCAAGTGACGGGATGGGACCAACTTCGTCTTGATAAGCTTCCAGAACAAAGAAGAAATTGTTGACATCTTCAGGATCCAGCTGTTCCTGGTGATCCAGTGGTGAATCATCGGGAGTCGGAGTGGTAAAGTCATCATCATATGTCTTCGGAGTATAAGAGTCCGGAGTGGGGTAAATTAATTTAATAGCGGGTTTTTCAGTAACATTGCTATCATCAACACCTAAAGCATCTGATCTGGACCAATCAATAGCTCCTGTAATAACGCCTTTATCATTGAATGTATATTTTTTAGCTTTCCACAATCTGTCATAAGGAGCGAACATGGCTTCTTCCATATCACCCAGACCTTCTACGGCATCGTAATAAGCGTTGATGGCTGCTTTTATAGCAGATGTGCTGGGACCTACCATATAAGCGTCATAAGCGGTACGAGTCAATTCACCAAAGAAATCTTCCAAAACCTCTTGACCAGCGTCGTCGTAATTGGCTTGATTGATTGTAATCACGGTTCCGGCGCCTTCCAGACCAATCTCAACGGTCCGATCCTGGAACAACCAGTACAGGAACAACCATGTAGACCATTCTTCCTTGGACATATCGGTAAGTTCACGGTTGGAATTTGCATACACTTTGCGCATGATATCACCATATACTACAGGTGTGGGTTTGTAGGTCCAGGCAGTAGCATGATCCCAGAAAGCGGGCCATGCTTCTCCGTGGGTCCCATCCATAATGGCTTTCAGGTTGGTTACGATAGCATCCATTTGACCGGGAACATCAAGCATTACGGCAATTACATTGATAAGATCTATAACAGCCTGGCCGTTTGTTCCAAAAATAAAGCTTGCAAGGTTACCTGCATTGAAATTAATGCCTCCGAGCACTTCAGAAATATTTGTGGCACCGGGCAATACTATCAATCCGTCTTCAACGGTTATAACACCGTTAAGGTAGGTCATGTAGTCGTCAATCAGATCTTCAGCTTCTTCGTACATGTCACCGTATGCTTTCAGGTGGGCCCTGTAAGCTACCATGTCTGCATTCCATGTATTCCAGGCGTTTACCCAGGCAACATAAAGTGAACCTCCATTAGGTTGGGCGTTCTTGTAATAATCCTGCCAATCGTTCCAGTTGTCTGTATAAGCCTCAACTGCATCATCTGCTGCATCTTTTTTGGCTTTTATGTTGGCTTCAATAATCCCTGATTCCTGGTCTTCAAATTCTGAACGGGTGTCAGCGATTACTTTCATATCCCTATCCATGATATCAAACATATCAGGAGTTCCCTCCCAAGGATAATTAATTACATAATTACCATTGACTACGTGAATATTAGGATCGTCACCACCGTCAGAGAATACTCCGGTAACACCAACTTTACGATTTTTTGTCAAAGCTGCATTTGCAGCAGCCAGGGCGTCGTGATCAAACAGCAGCCATTCTTCCTGCAACTGAATGAAAGCAATTTCCAATTCTGCGATCTCTGCACGAAGTGCGTTTATCGTTTCCTGGAAACCGGCAATCATTTCATCCAGGTCACCGTGATATTCGTTATACAAAGCATCGTAAGCTTCTGCAACACCTGTCAGGTATTGGATTTCACATTCCAGAGCCCTTTTTTCAGCTTCCATCTGTTGGAGAGCATGAGAAGTGGCTTCAGGATATTCTACGTTCACATACCATAAATATCTTGCTTTTGCATTGTTTAAATCAACTTGCCTTCTTCCAAGAGCAATGATAACACGTTGCATCCGGCGTGAAAGAGCGTTTAATTCTGCCATAAGAGCATTCCCCAGAGTATCAGCATTTTCGATTTTCCATTCTTCGAACAGCATCATGGCATTCTCATAAGCAAATTGCGCGGCAACCATTTGGGCCTGCATATTGGCAATCTGCAATTCATATGCAGCAATTTGAGCGGCAACTCTGGCTTCTTCTTCTGCCAATTGTGCCTCCAGTTCTGCAATTTTTATGGCCCATGCTTCTTTATGGAAATCAGTAACAGCATTTTCCCATTCTACTTCTGCCTGAATAAGATCGGCTTCGGCTTGGATCTTGGCTGCCTGGGCAGCGACAACAGCTTCCTGTGCCTGAACAAGGCCGGCCTGGGCCTGGATCAAAGCTGCGTTGGCGGCTTCAACCTGTACCTTGGCCTGTGTAAGAGCGGCTTGAGCATTCAGCAATGCGGCCTTTGCATTACGCATGGCTTCAATGCCGGCGCTGGGCTCAGGCTTAATACAGCCTACGGCGAGTACACCCAGTACTAAAAAGGCTGCACTCCATTTTAAAAATTTTTTCATGCATTAAAAATTTTAAGTTAAACAAAAGTTTTTGAAGTTATTAAATTTCGCTTTTTGGCTATGATATATATAAATGCAAAGTTAAACGATTATTTGAAACCGCAAAACATTTTTTGTTGAAAACTTGTTGGTAACCCTTGTGTTTTCAAAGGTCTTCAGGTTCATCGGGCAATTTCAATTCATTAGTTCCTTTCTGGGATTGCATGTTCTGTTCAAAATCCCACTTCGCAAAATGCGGATGATCAACGACTTCCTGTGGAATCGTGCCATTGAGCAAGTTGTTGCGAATGATGAATTCAACCAGGTTTTTCAAGCCCGTGCCGTAATGAGGCGGCACATTGTATCCCAGAAGCAGGAAGTTGGTCAGGTTGCAGTTTTCCAGGTTTATGGATTCCAGGTTGTTCAAATCTTTCCACGATACGGGAAGCCACCCGGTTATACCGCTGTTATCCGACAGATCCAGTTTTTCCAGGTAAGTCAGTTCGGAAAGGGGATCTTTATTGGTGCCGTCGCCTACGGAGCCCTCCAGGCGCCCGTCGGACAATTCCAATTTTTTCACATACAGGGCTCCGTTCCGTACAGCTGTTTCCAGGGTTACCCCGGGCCACAAATTGGCCGGCAACTGAAGGTTCCACAAATGCGTATCCCTCCAGTTGGCCCCTTTCATATTATTGTAGAAACGCACCAGCGCCGTGCTGTCTTTTAAGGCTATACGCGCCCCGCTCTGCGCCAGGTTAAAGGTGTGGTATACCTGGTCGGTCTCTTTCTCCCGGACCTTTACGGTGGCATACCGGTTGTTTACGGCAGGAACGGGTAAAACTTCAAATGTCCATACGGTAGTTCTGTCCTGCGTGGTTTTTCCTGTATTGACAATCCAGGACACATCCGTAACACATTCGGTCTCTATGTTGGATTCCACCGTTATAGTAAAGGTGTCCCCCTCGTTGTGCAGGTAAGCCGGAGCATTGGTCAGGGCATTCACAAAGACGGCTTCTGCCTCTTGGTTGATCACCAGGGCTGCAGTCAGGCTACCGTCTGTGCGGGTAAGTTCAATTTTTGACGAACGGGGTGTTGTCTGCCTGTTTGGCAATACGGTAAACGCAAGATTCCCGTTATGGCCCTCCGTGTCTTCCACGGTCACGTTTTCTGCCCATGCCGGGTGGGAAAGGATGGTCCACGGTACGTTGGCCTCAACAGGTACGGTAAAAGAACCGCCTTCAGAGGTAGTATCCAGGGTGTCGGGATCGCAGGTGATGTGTGGCTGTGCACCTTTCTGGGTAATAACCCTGCTTACCGCAATCACGTCTTCACCCTGTGTCATGACATACAGCAACGCCTGGCGCTCTGTAATACCCGGATTGGATGTGACTTCCAGGGATAAGATCTTTGTCTCCAAACCTTTGGTCTGTACCACCGATAACCATTCTTCGGATACTCCCGCTTCCCAGGACACGTTGGAAACAACGGGAATCTCCAGTAATCCCCCTTCTGCAGAAACTTTGGGAATATTTTCCTGGAAAGGTAACAAGAGTTGCCTTTCACCGGCTTGCTGTTTAATGGTTATGCTTTTACGGTACGTCCCGTCTTGTTGTTTTATGCTCAATGTAGTGCTCCTGGTCTCCACCTCGTCATTTTCATCCACATTGATCTTTAATCCATCCGTCAGGCGGACTACCCCGGAGATCCATTCTGCCGTTTCCGAAAGATCCTCTTCCCAGTTAAAATTGGCTTCCACGGCAACGGTATATGTACCGCCGGCAGCGGGAATGTCTTCCAGTGATGCAGGTGTCAGGACTGCAACCGGTTCGGCTCCGGCCTGTTCTACGTTGACCGTTGTTTCTCCCAATTCCGGATGATCCGGGGCAAAAACGGTAATGGACCCCTGGCGGGGTTCCACACGTGGGTTGGGATCTGCCGTGAAAACACAGTCATGCGGTTCCATAAGGCGCGTCGCGGTAATGTGGATCCATGGTGTTTCGCTCGCGGCGTCCCAGTCTATGTTAGAAACCACGGTAAATTGGGCTTCTCCTCCCTCTGCTGCCATCTCCACCACCTTTGTTTCAATTTCAAAGTTGGGGTTCTCCCCGTTTTGTGTAATGGTGAGCATGGCAGACAAGGAGCCGTTTTTCTGTGAAAACTCTACGCGGCCGGACCGCTGTTCCAGAGTGGTGTTGGGTGCAATATTAAATATGTATCTTTTTGTGTTGATGGTCTTGGTTTCTACAAATGTGATCCAGTCCTTTTCCGTAACCACGTCCAGTTCCACATTGGTAGTGACCCCCACGGAGACCGTATCTCCGTCAGCTGTGACGGTTTTTTGGGTGGCGTCAATGGAAAGGGCCGGTGCTTCCCCGGCCTGGGTAATGGTAATTTCCCTGCGGGTCTCTTCTCCGGCTATGAAAAATGAAGCCTGACGCGGTGTCAGGGCAGTATTGGCAGCAGCCGTCACAATTATATTTTTATCCCCGTATCCCTTCATGGGGTTGACGGTGATCCAGGTATCCGATATTTCTATAGTCCAAAGGAAGTTGGAGGATATAACAAATTCGCGGGCTTCTCCGCCGGGTGTGAAATCAATTTTGGTATACGGAGTAACCAGGACTTCATCGTTCCTTGAATGTATACACCCGGTCAGCAGTAATGCCAATGCGGGCAGGGCCATCCGTTTAAATATAGGTAACATACGCTTTTTCATTATGTAAACCGACGTAAGGGGGTGCAAGTTACGGATTTTTTGAATAAGACGCATCTTTCATATCATTTGTTGCACCTGAAAGAACCACCCTGGAAGCGTTCCCGTACTCCATGATCTGGCGGACAAAATCCCTGATCATGGCTATATCTGTTTGGTTAATAAGCGTTTCATACCCGGTTACAAAATCCCTGTTGCTGCGGCTGTAGAAGATAAGCATCTTTAAATGAAATGCCGGGTCCTGCCATTGCGCCTGATGCTCTACCAATAACGAATGACGGGCATTTTCAAGTTGTTCTGCAGAAGGCCCAAAAGCCGCAAGATCTGCCAGGACCTGGTCCAGGCGGTGTTCGTTGTAAGCAAAATCGGTGGCCTGTGCATAAAAACCCAGGTACAGGAAATAATGTCCCCTGGGATAATATTCCAGCGAAGACCGGACAAACACAGATTTATCGGTAGCCTGTTCCACCAGTCTTTCCAGCATTCTTAACAAGACATATTGTTCCAATGTATAAGGACAGGGGCCGGAATATACCCTGGCGGTTTTGCTTTCGCCTGCTGGATTGGGAAAAACTATTGTATGATCGTACAATCCCCGCCGAATGCCTTCCCGGGGAAGAACGGGATTGGCAGCCCGCATATCCCGGTTGGGAATACCGGCCAGGTATTTCTCGGCAAGAATGACCAGGGAATCGGGCGGGAAATCCCCGGTGCAGACAAAATCAAAACCTTTGGGCACAGCCGGTTCTCCGGGTTGCTTCCTGTCAAAGAGCAGGGTTTGCAGGGTGTCCAGCAAAATGGTCCGGGACAATTCCCTGGATGTTTGCACGTGTTTAATACGCTCCTGCCATATACCGTGCATTATCGGGGGATAGAGCAGCAATTCATTTACCTGGCGGGATGCGCCCTGCAACAATAGTTCCAGGGAATCCGTCCTGGTTTCACTTTCCAGCAGCAATCCCTGGGATGTTTGTTTCCATAACAAAGGCCCCGTCCCCCTGCGGAACACATCCTGGGGAACATAAGGCATAAACACTTCCGGATCCCTTTCCACGGCAGCAAAATACACCTTGCCCCGCACGAGCGTGTCCGGCCTTACATATAACAGAGACCCTCCGGACAATTGCCAGACGGAAACACCTTTGTGGGCCGTTTGCATCTGACGTTCCACTTTTCCCCTTGTTGTTGAATCTGCGGGAAACATCCTGCGTTCCCTGACCGGTGGCAACAGGGTGTCGTTCCAAACCAGGCGGAAAAGGGATTCCAGGCTGTCTACGTTCACCACGGGAATTACCCGGTTCCGTTCCAGGCTGTCCAATTGCAATCGCAGGTCAATATCCAGGATTCTGGCCGCAAGTTCCATGAGCAGGGTGTCGTCAAAAGGAAACAACATTCCGGAAAGTTCTTCCGTCAAACGGGCCCGTTCTTCCAGCAATTCTTCAGGTAAAAAGGCAACCGGCTCAATCAGGCTGTCGGCCGGACCGGCAGTTTTATAAAGGGTAATCTCAGGAGCCCCGGACAACATAACATTTTTGATGTATCCGTTCACGTGGTCGCAAGTCACGTAAGGCACCATTTCAGTAACAAACCGGTACCTCCACCCGGCAGACGGGACTGGTGTTCCGTTAAAAAAGTGTTCTATACAGGATTGGGTATAATAATCATTGGTGCGGGCGTTCTTGTTTTTATACAACAACGTTTCCCGTGTGATGTAATCTTCCCGGGCCCGGGTAAACAGTTCCGGGGAAATTCCTTCCCTTACCAGGCGCAGGCAGGCCCCCGACAAGTCGCAAAAAGTCCGGGCAAGGCTGTCAGGATGGGTGCGCGATGCCCATACCAGGTAATCCCCGGCAGATACAACCGCCGGTGGTTCCAGGGATGCAGAAGCGGCATACCGGGTAACATACCGCATGAAATCCATAATGAAATATTCGCTTCCGGTGCGGATCTCCCGCGGGAGGTCCGGCAGCGGAAAGGCTATTTCCACGCGGGGATACCCGTCCTGCAGGACCGGGGGAAGGGGTTTTGCCGAGTAAGACTTTGCCGCCAGTGCGGAATCGATTCCCTGCGGCACTTCCTGGGCCTGCATCACATCCACCGAAGCAGGAAGCGTTCCCAGTTCCCGGCGCAGCATGATCTCAACCGTATCCGCATTAAAAGCACCTATCAGGATAACCCCCTGAAGGTGAGGCCTGTATTTCCCCGGTGTAGTAACATGCTGTTCGCGCAGGGCACGTTCCAGTTGCGCTATGCCTTCGTCTGCGGTTGCCGGGGCAGTCAGGACTTGTTTGAAGAACGGGGTCCTGTCCGGTTTTTGCACCAGTAAAAAGTGCATCTGGCCTTTTGGAAGATCATTAATCCTTATATAATAGGTGAGACCGTTGGAAAGCTGCCCGGTACGGAACCGGCTGTCCCGGTGTACGGCAGAAGCATAGGACGTTGAGGCCGAAGCTGCCGCGGAAAACAAAATAAACATGAAAAGCAAAGACAGGCAACGCATTTTCATACGGCACAATTTATGTATCAAGTAATTGCAAAGGTAAAAAAAAAGCTTTATTTTTGTTCGCTTAAGACATTCGTTAACTCTATAAATACTAAACAATGAAAAGATTCAAAACTTTTTGCGCCACTGTCGTGCTTTTAATCGCCTGTGCGGGTTTCATGCAGGCACAGGACCTCAACGCTGCCATTGAGGCATACAATCTGGGAGCAACTGCCGCACAGGAAGGCAATTATACCAACGCCATAGAACAGCTTAGCAAGGCACTGGATTTGGGTGCCACTCTGGGTGAAGAAGGCGCTTCCGTTGTTACGGATTGCAAAAACCTGATCCCCCAGCTCTATCTGCGTCAAGCCAAAGAAATGGCTGCCAACGGAGACGGGGCCGCTTCCCTGCCCGTTCTGGACAAAGCCGTAGAAACAGCCCTTGCTTATGGTGATGCATCCGGAATTCCGGAAGAAGTAACAGATCTGAAATCCAAAATATATTACATCATTGCCAACGAATCTTTTGGAAAAAAAGATTTCGCCCAGGCCATAGAAAATTATAAAAAAGCCCTTGACTTTGACCCGTCAAACGGCGTTGCTTACCTGCGCCTGGGTCAGGCCTCGGCAAACAGCGGCCTGGAAGATGAAGCCCTGGCTGCCCTGGACAAGGCGGCCGAGTTCGGACAAGAAGCGAATGCCCAACGTCTTTCGGCTTCTATCTTTTTAAGGAAAGCAGTCAATGCTCAAAAAACCAAGGACTGGGATCAGGTATACGAAGCTTCTTCAAAGGCCATTCAGTACGTTGATAATGCGCAGTCCAACAAACTTTTGGGTTTAGCAGCCATGGAACTGAAACGTTTTCCGGAAGCATTGACCGCCTGGGAAAAAGTTATGAAAAGTAATCCGCAGGCAAAGGATATTAACACCACTTACTACCGCCTGGCAGTAGTATACGAAGGACTGGGAGACAAAGCCAATGCCTGTACTTATTATCATAAGATTCTGAATGACCCCAATTTTAAGTCCATAGCGGAATACAAGATAAAAACCGAATTGAAGTGCGAATAGACACGTTGTCTCACGCTATATTGTTTAGTGGAGAAGAGGGCTCCGGTGCTTTACCGGAAGCCCTCTCTCTGGCTAAACACATACTCTGCACCCAAAGAACGGAAGACGGGCAGGCGTGCGGAACTTGTCCTTCCTGCCGGAAAACCCAAAACGGGATACACCCGGATCTGCATTTTGTAGTTCCCGTGAACCGGGCAAAAGGCGCAACTGCTTCCCGCATGCCCGTAACAGATGATTTTATTGACTTGTGGAGACAGGCGTTCCTGGACAATCCCGGCATCACAGAACAGCAGTGGTATGAAAAAATGGACATCGAAAACAAACAAGGTGCCATAGGGACAGCAGAAGCAGAAAACATAATCCGCAAACTTCAGTTCAGATCGTTTGAAGGGGGTGCACGGGTAATGATCATTTGGCTTCCGGAACGCATGAACATTTCTGCATCCAACAAATTGCTCAAGATCCTGGAAGAACCCTCTCCGGGCACCTATTTTTTACTAGTCAGCCACCGCCCCGACCAATTATTGCCCACCATCCGCAGCCGGTGCATGCATTTGCAGGTCCCCCCGAAAGAGCGCAAGCCGGTTTCTGCCCAATCCTATGCCACGTTGCAAAACCTCCTGGACCTGTGTTTTGCCGGGAAACCTTCGGGGATACTGGAATGGGCCGAGGATATGGCCTCCCGCGGAAGGGAATCCCAAAAGGCATTCCTGTCCGATTCCCTGCAGATCCTGCGTCAGTATTACATGATATTCCTGGGAGTACCGCAACTGGCCTTCCTGGACAAACCGGCGGAAACCGCGGCTGCGCATTATGCCAATCGAATGGGAGGCGTTTTCTTTCAAAAGATATACCTCCGGCTGAACACCTCCATGGAGCAACTGGAGCGCAACGTTAATGCACGTCCTTTGTTCTGTTCGCTGGCGTTTGACTTTTTTCTATCTTTGCAGAGATAGTCTTTAAACCAATGGAAGAAAATAATATAAAACACGATTGTTCACGCGGATGCCTGGTGGAGCGGACTCCCATGGGAGATCTGAAGTGCACCATGAATTACAGTACCTGTAAACTGGCAACCTACAACTGGCTGGAAGGGCTGGATCCTCAACAATACAACGATATTTTTGAAATCCGTTTTAAAAACACGCACAAAGGATTTTACCGGAATGCTTCCGGTATTTCTTTAAAGGTTGGGGACATTGTAGCGGTAGAGGCTGCCACCGGTCATGACATTGGACTGGTAAACCTGGCCGGTCCGCTCGTTTTGAAACAGATGAAACGCCACAAGCTGAATCCGGAAACTTACGAATTCAGGAAAATATACCGGAAAGCCAAATTGCTGGACCTGGAAAAATGGCAGGAAGCCATTTCGCGTGAACATCATGTGATGATGCGGGCAAGACAGATTGCTGCTGCCGAAGGTTTGCAAATGAAGATAGGTGATGTGGAATTCCAGGGAGACGGAACCAAAGCCATCTTCTATTATATAGCCGATGAACGGGTGGATTTCAGAAAGCTGATCAAGCTGTTTGCCTCTGAATTTTGCATCCGCATAGAAATGAGGCAGTTCGGAGCACGACAAGAAGCGGGGTTGATAGGCGGGCTGGGGGTATGCGGCCAGGAATTATGCTGCAGCCGCTGGATGGCGGATTTTAATTCAGTTACCACACAATCGGCAAGGATACAGGACCTTTCCCTGAATCCCCAGAAGTTGGCGGGACAGTGCTCCAAACTTAAATGCTGTATAGATTACGAAACGCCGGTGTATATGGATGCCATCAAAAATATCCCTGAAGTTACGCAACCCATAGAAACTACGGATGGACCTGTTTACCTGGTAAAAACGGATGTATTGAAAGGGACCATGTGGTTCAGCCGGGATCCTCACAGCATGAGTGACATGCAACCGGTCGCCGCAAAAAAGGTCCGGGAAATGCTCGCAGCCAACCGTCAGGGGATTAATGTGGCTTCCCTGTATGACAAACCGAAAGCCAACGGGGAACAAAACGGTTTTAAATCGGCTGCCGGGGAAGAGAGCATTACCCGTTTTGATAAAAAACAAAAAAATAAACGCAGGAAAAACAATCGCAGGAAAAATGATCCTAAGAAATCATAAGATCCCCAGGCCTGTTTTGTGGATTTTCCTTTTGGCGTCAGCGTCCTGCTCTTCTCCTTCTGCCAGTCAGCAGCAGCTTCATCTTGCCGATGCCCTCTGGAATAAATACAACAACCTGGAACTGGAACTGGCGGTCCCCGATACAACGTCTTTGTATCATGCCTGGCTGGACGTGCGGGTTACCCGGGATTACCCTTATTCATACCTGTCAGTTGTGGTAACACATCCGGAAGCTAAAGACACATTGTGGTTTCCCCTGATCCCTGAAAATGCTCTGCCTGCAGGCCGTTTCCTGGACTACCGGTTCCTTTTGGATTCTTTGGGATTCCGGGCACATACCTCTTTTTATCCCTGGCGCATAGCGCATAATATGCCGGATAAGACACTGTCGGGAGTGGTTTTGATAGGCGTGTTAATGAAAGAAACCGGATATGGGCAAAGATAAAATCCGCAGGTTCCGGGAAAACGAAACGTTTTCTAATCTTTTTCAGGCAACATTTGAGGAAGTGTACCATAGGAACTACCCCCTGAAAGGTTCCTGGAATGAAAAAGTTTTTGGAAATAACAATCCACTGGTCCTGGAACTGGGTTGCGGCAAGGGTGAATACACACTGGCTCTGGCCCGGCTGAATAAATCTTTTAATTATATAGGTATTGATGTAAAAGGAGCCCGCTTGTGGCGCGGAGCTAAAACGGCCCTGGAAGAGAAGCTGGAGAACGTGGCTTTTATCCGCACCCGTATTGAGTTAATAGCAAGTTTTTTTGCTCCCTATGAGGTGTCACAGATCTGGATAACGTTTCCCGATCCGCAGCCACGTAAAGAAAACAAACGGCTGACATCTCCGCGTTTCCTGGACAGGTATTTATCTTTTCTGGCTCCCGGTGCGTTAATACATTTAAAAACAGACAGCAGGGAACTACACGATTATACCCGGAAAGTGGTGGAATCCAGAGAGGATATAACACTGCTGGAAACCGATCCCGATATATACGGCAACAAAACAAGACCGGCACATGATCCGGTGCTGACGGTCAGGACATTTTACGAAAATCAATTCCTGGAACAGGGAAAACCCATCACGTACCTGAGATTTTCAACAGGCAATCCCGCCACTGTGAAGGCGGAAGGGCATTGAGATGTTCTTGCGCTTTTATGCTGTGATGCAGCCAGACTTTACGGGCATACTCCATCCCGTCGTATGTTTTGACAAATGCTATTATCCTGGACATCGCTTCCCTGTCTTCTTTTTCAACCTGACGGATCCATGCGGCCACCTGCGGACGGAAATTTTTTTCTCCGGCATTAGCCAGTGCTCCCAGCAGGGGCAAGGTAATCTTGGACTCGGCAATGTCCTGGTAACAGGATTTGCCCGATTCCGCAACCGGGCTGTAATCCATAATGTCATCATTTATCTGGAAGGCCATTCCCATATGGTAAGCCGCTTTTTCAATGACAGGCAGGTACTTTTCCGATAGTTCCTTTTCAGGAACGGACAAAGCTCCGGAAATCATGGATGTACGAAATAAAGAGACCGTCTTTTTTTCACAAACCGAATAATATTCATTAAGCGAAATATCCAGTGTGCGGCCTTTTTCCAGCTGTAGGACCTCTCCTTCGCTAAGGGCCTGTATGGCATCTGCATACAGGGGAAGCAGGTGCAATCCGTCGTAATCCACCAGGACACGGAAAGCCCGCGCAAACCAGTAATCTCCCAAAAGAATGGAAGCAGCCGGACCAAATTGTTTTTGAACACTTGTCATGCCGCGCCGGGTTTCGGCATTATCAGCCACATCATCGTGAAGGAGTGTGGCCGTGTGGATCATCTCGGCCACAGCGGCCACAGCATGGCTTAAAGACCCGGGCGTACCGCAGACTCCTGCGGTACACAATACCAGGGCCGGACGTAATTGTTTACCGGGTTTGTTAAATATGTATGCATCCAGGGAAGAAAGGTATACATACGGAGAATCCAGGGCAGTTTTCAGGATCTCCCGGAAAGCCTTCCAATGGTCTCCCAAAAACTGCCGGATCTGTTCTGTTTCATACATTGTCTGTCAAAAGAGAAAGGCTACGGATAGTTCAAATCCCCTGAAATTGGCATCATCCAGCTGCCAGTCATCTGAATCTATATGGAATGATCCGTCCCGTGCCAGTTGCCCGAAGCTCCAGCTATATTTTCCGGAAACCTGGAATTTCCAGATCTCAATACCGGCACCCAGGCTCAGCCCGTAGTCAAACCTGTTGATGTCTTCCCAGGGCACGTCTGTCAACCAATCTCCCTTGGCCAAGGCATACCTTACATAAGGGGAAGCAAAAATATAAGGCCTCAGGAACAGGATGTTGATCCCCCACTGGATGTTCAGGGGAACTTCCAGGTAATCCAGGCGAAATCCATAGGAATGGTCGCTAACCTGGCCAAAGTCGCTACGCATACGGCTGTAAAGCAGTTCCGGCTGGAAAGAAAGTCCTATCAGGGGAATCCTGAATTGGGCTCCGATACCGGCATGAAAACCTGTTTGGGCATTCCAGGCCTGTTCAATATTATTAACCTTTATATCCTGAAGGGTGTTGAAATTCAACCCGGCCTTCACTACAAAACTTCCCTGGGCCAATGCTGCCGTACCTAAGCACAGCATAAGTGTTAAAACGATCAGATGTTTTTTCATAATAATCAGTTTAGCAATGATTTCAGTTTTTCTTCTATGGTTTGTTTGTTTGTAGCACCGACAATTTTGTGGACCAGTTCCCCGTTTTTAAAGAACAACAAGGTAGGAATGCTGCGGATCATATAGCGTGCGGGAATTTCCGTGGCTTCATCTACGTCGCATTTACAAACCAGGATTTTATCCCCCATTTCTTGTGAGAGTTCGTCCACTATGGGTGATATCTGGCGACAGGGACCACACCAGGCAGCCCAAAAATCTACCAATACCGGAACGGCTGATTGTAACACAACCGTGTTGAAATTGTCGTCTGTTACTACTTGACTCATAATAATTTGATTATTTTTAATAGTGATTGTCTTGTGTAAATGTACAAAAAATCATTGATTGGACACAACGGCCAGTCCGCCTTCTGATGTTTCTTTGTACAGTGAAGGCAAATCGTGCCCGGTACGTTTCATGGCTTCTATGACCGTGTCAAATCCTATACGATGTGTCCCGTCCGAAAGCAGGGCATACATATTGGCATCAATAGCCCGTGTGGCACCAAAAGCATTTCGTTCTATGCAGGGGATCTGCACCAGGCCGCACACCGGGTCGCAGGTCAGGCCCAGGAAATGCTCCATACCTATGGCGGCGGCATACTCGGCCTGGGCTATGCTGCCCCCGAAAAGCTGCACGGCAGCTGCGGCAGACATGGAACAGGCAGAGCCTATCTCTCCCTGGCACCCCACCTCGGCGCCGGAAATAGAAGCATTGCTTTTGATGAGCGTCCCAATCAGACCTGCGGTTGCCAGGGCATGAATGATCCGTTTGTCCGGAAAGTTGTAAGAAGTCTGGTTTAAATACAGAACGGCGGGAATCACTCCGCAACTGCCACATGTGGGTGCCGTTACGATAACCGAACCCGATGCGTTTTCTTCCGCCACGGCCAGGGCATAGGAAAAAGCCATGGCACGCCGCTGCATGGACCCTTTGTATCCCTGTGCCTTGATGAAAAAAGAAGCGGCTCTTCGCGCCAGGTGCAACGGACCCGGTAAAACGCCTTCGTTTTCAAGCCCCCTGTGAATGGCTTCTTTCATGGTAATCCACACCTGTTCCAGGTAATCCCATATATCCGGTTCTTCATGCATTTTTACGTATTCCCAGAAATGGATCCCGTTTTTCTGGCAATAAGTAAGGATATCGGACATTTTATTTAACGGATAGATCACTTTCCGGTCGGATCTTTTCCCGTTATCTGACAAGTCTCCCCCTCCTATGCTGAATGTAAGCCGGGTATCCAGTATTTTTCCGTTATTGTCCAGGGCTTTAAATTCTATGCCGTTGGGGTGCTGTTTTAATAGGGTCGTACGGTCCCAGATGATCGCTACCGGTTTAGAGCCGAAAGCATCTTCAAGCGCTTTATCGGTAAAATGGCCTTTCCCGGTAGCTGCCAGACTCCCGTATAATGTGACCGCATACTTTGCCGCCCCGGAGTTTCGTTCGGCAAATTCAAGCGCAGCCTTACGCGGCGCCATAGTATGGGAACTGGAGGGGCCATTACCAATCTTGAAAATTTCTTTTATGCTTTCCATATATGTGTACAAAGATAATTGAATCTGTATTTTTAGAATCTTTTTTTGATAATTTTAGTACCTTGCGATACAAGGTATCAAAATTTTTATATATCTTTGTGGCGTAAAATTCTAATGAAACACACATACTGAAGAAAAAACTATGAAAAAAGTAATGAATGTTGGCATTGGCGGAAGCAGCTTTGTTATTGAAGAAGATGCATATCAGAGACTTGACCTGTATCTGGAGCGTTTCCGCAGCGAAATGGAAAGCCCCGAAGCACCCGAGGTTATGGAAGATGTGGAACAGCGAATCGCCGAACTTTTTTACGAATACACAAAAGGAAAAAGCGAAGTGGTAACACTGGACGTTGTTGAACGCGTAATCTCACAACTGGGCTATCCCAATGAATCAGGTACCCGGAAGGAAGCCGGAGAAGAAAGCGGCAAATCACGCAGGCGCTCCGACAATACCCGGTACGAAAGGTATGACGGGACCGGTGAAAAACCGCGCAAGCGTCTGTACCGTGATCCGGACGACACCATGGTCGGTGGTGTATGCAGTGGTCTGGCAGCCTATTTCAATTGTGACCCGGTTTTAACCCGTGTCCTGGCCGTAGGCACATTGTTCCTGGGGAGTGTGGGCTTCTGGGTATACATTATTTTATGGATAGCCGTCCCCATGGCCCGAACGGCTTCTGAAAAGCTGGAAATGAGAGGACTGCCCGTTACGGCAGAAAACCTGCGCCGATTTAGCGGACGCCGTTAGTCCTTTTGTATATGAATTTAAAGATTGCTGTTATGACTGAAAATAATATTGAAAACATTAAGTCGCAAATGCGCCGGGGAGTGTTGGAATATTGCATTCTAAGCGTACTGGATAAGAATGATGCGTATGCCTCTGAATTGATCAACAAATTGAAAGATGCCCATATCATTGTTGTGGAAGGTACGTTGTATCCCCTGCTTACCCGTCAGAAAAACCAGGGACTTTTAGCCTACCGCTGGGAAGAATCCACCCAGGGGCCTCCCCGTAAGTACTACACCCTTACCGATAAAGGCCGTGAAGTGTTGCAGGAAATGGACAAAGCCTGGAAAGAACTAGTAGAAACTCTTGATATTCTGAGAAAATGAAAAAAGTTATCAAAGTAAGCATTAACAAAATGCCTTTTACTGTTTCAGAGGATGCATACAACGTCCTGAAAGTATACCTGGATCACCTGCGCCGGTATTATGCCGGAAAAGAAGGGGGGGCCGAGATCGTAGACGGCATTGAAGAACGCATTGCCGAGTTGTTGGGCGAACGCACCGGGATGGGTGCACGCGTTGTATCCAAGGCCGATGTAGATGCGGTCCTGGAGATCATGGGGCCACCGGAAGTTATTGAAGAAGAAGGCGGGGACCCCTCTGCCGACACATTTGCAGGCACTCCTCTGCCCAAACCGGCCAAACGATTGTACCGGGACGTGGACCACAAGGTAATAGGTGGTGTTTGCTCCGGTCTGGCCGCTTATTTTAACATTGAAGTGGTCCTGATCAGGATCATCTTTGCCGTTTTATTTTTTGTTCCCTCCGGTATACACATATTTTCAAACATCCATCACTGGGGACCATTGGTATTTAACTTCTCATGGATATTAGTTGTAATTTACGTAATACTCTGGATCGTAATACCTCCGGCTCGTTCCGTAGAAGAAAAATATGCCATGCGGGGTGCGCCTCTTTCGGCTCGCGGCGTACAACATGCGGCTCCGGCCTCTGCTCCGCGTTACACGTATGAATCCCGCAGCGGATACAATGAAGGCAACCGGGGGTGGTATGTTCTGGGCAGGGTCTTTGCGGTAATTATAGGTTTGTTTTTCCTGGTAACCAGTACGGCCGTATTGATAAGCCTGATAGTGGCTTTTACGGCTACGGGATTTTTTCTGAACGTAATACCCACTGCCCTCCCGGACCTGATATCTCTTACAGTAAATCCGGTGCTGTTTAAATTGTTCCTGACACTGGCGATTCTGATCCCGGTTATTGGATTTATTCACCTGGGATCGGTTTTGGTCTTCAATATAAAAGGACAAAAATGGATCGGGCCAACGCTGTTTTTTATCTGGCTGGCTTCGTTTATTGGTTTGCTTGTTCTTTGTTCCTTCAACTTTGGCAATTTTAGGCACGATGCCCGTTACCAGGAAACCGTTCCCCTGGAATTGACTTCAGATACTTTATACGTAGAGTATGAATCTGATAATGACTTCCTTTTTGAACGTTACTGGCTGGAGGCCAACAACTCTCATTACAACCTGGGTTGGCTGGAAGGAAAACGCGAAGATTTGAACCTGGTCTTTTTCCCGCCCCTGACCTTGATACGGCAGTCAAATGAAGAAACACCTTCCATTTTGGTTAAATCCCGATCCTTTGGCAGTTCCGAGCACCGGGCCGAGTTGGAGGCAGAAGCCACGAAGCCGGATTTCCGGCTGGATGGCAATGTGTTAAAATTGAACGCTGTAGAGGTGAACCGGGAAGATCCGTGGCGGGGAAATACCGGATCATTGCGGCTGTACCTGCCTTCCGACCAGGTAGTCATTGTCCGCAAACCCGTTTATCACGAGTTTGGAGTATCGCGTTCCAGAAAAGTGAATATTATCAGTTCCGAATGACCTGCATTTTTTTGCCGACCTTACAAAAGGCATGAATGCAGTCATCCAGTTGACGGGGCTCGTGTGCCGCAGAAATCTGAACGCGGATACGGGCCTCTCCTTTTGGTACAACAGGAAATGAAAATCCGGTCACATAGATGCCTTCCAGTTGCAACGCTGCGGCAAATTCCTGTGCCAGGCGGGCATCGTAAAGCATAACGGCGCATATGGCACTTTGCGTGGGTTTGATATCAAATCCGCATTCCTGCATTTTCTGAACGAAATAAGCCGTATTGGAATGCAGCTTGTCCTGCAGGCTGTTATCCCTGTCCAACAGGTTGAATGCGGCTATACCGGCGGCGGCAACCATGGGCGGTATGGAATTGGAAAACAGGTATGGACGTGAACGTTGACGGAGCAATTCAATTATTTCACGTTTCCCGGTGGTAAATCCCCCGATGGCTCCTCCGAAAGCTTTGCCCAGGGTACCTGTCAGCATTTCAATTTTGCCTTTCAGGTTGTACAATTCGGTTGTTCCGCGTCCCGTATGGCCTACAACCCCGGCTGAATGCGATTCATCCACAACCACCATGGCGTCATATTGTTGAGCCAGTTCATAGATCTTGTCAACAGGGGCAACATTTCCGTCCATAGAAAAGACCCCGTCTGTGATGATCAGGCGGAACCTTTGTTCCTGAGCCTCTTTCAGGCATTTTTCCAGGTCTTCCATATTGGCATTGGCATAACGATACCGCTTAGCCTTGCATAAACGGACGCCGTCAATGATGGAAGCGTGATTGAGTGCATCCGAGATGATAGCATCTTCTTCTCCCAGCAGGGGTTCAAACAAACCGCCGTTGGCATCAAAACAGGATGCGTAGAGAATGGTGTCTTCGGTCCCGAAAAAACAGGAAATGGTGTTTTCCAGTTCTTTGTGCAGATCTTGTGTGCCACATATAAAACGGACACTGGACATGCCGTATCCGCGGTTCTTAAGTGCCTCTGAGGCAGCCTTTATCAACTGGGGATGATTGGAAAGTCCAAGGTAATTGTTCGCACAAAAGTTGAGTACGTTGCTCTCTTTGACGGATATGGAAGACCCCTGGGGTGATGTAATGATTCTTTCTTCCTTATACAATCCGGCTTCACGGATCTCCGTCAGTTCTTTCAGGAGGTGTTTTTGAAAAGAAGAATACATAATGTTTTATTCTGTGGGGAGCAGCGGCTGTGTATCTTCGCTTCCCGTGGGGAATTGGGGAAGTCCGGCGGGTTGCTGGGTTTCTTCAAGACGCTGTTCCAGGTCTGAGTTTTTCTTGCTCCTTCCGGTAGATATAAATGTGGTTCCCAACAGACAAAGTACCAAGATGGCAATGGCCAGTGACCAGGTAGCTTTTTCCAGGAAATCCGCGGTCTGACGTACGCCAAAAGTGTTGTTACCTGTTGCAAAATTGGCTGCCAGCCCTCCTCCTTTGGAGTTCTGTACCAATACGACGAGAGTCAGCAGTATACTTGCGATAACTATGAGAATGGCAGTTGCTGTATACATATTTTAAGTGTTTGTTTTTTGCTTTATTTCTTGAACAAGGGACGCAAAGTAAGTGCTTTTTTCCGGATATAGCAAAATAAGTTTGCCGTAACAGGCAATAGCCAGTTTATGGTAACCCTGTTCTGCATAGATCCTTGCAAGTGTTTCGGTTACACATTCGTCATCATCCAGCACCGGGGAAGTATCCTGCTGCAGCGTGTCAATATTCTCCCCGGAACGCTTGAGAACCTCTGTAAATCTTGGATTTTCGCTTATGAACCTGTCTACTGGCACGGTCACATCCAGTTCCAGTGTTGCCAGATCGGTTTTTCCAAAATAGTCGGCTCCGGGATAAAAAGTACGTTCCACGGATCGTTCCAGAACAAACTCGGGTTTTTTGCTTTTAAGATTGGGGGCCGGATCGGAATCGGACGGAATTTCTTCTTTTTCTATTTCCAGGGTTTCATCCAGGACAAAAAAGTCTTCCTCGGCAACTATGTCATTGTTTTTAAGACTTTCCTGCAATATAAAATAGAGTTTGCTCCGGGAATAAACATAAGCGGCGGTTTTTTCGGACTCGGACAAGCAGGCTTCGCCTCCCAGACCGCAAAGGGATTTGAACAAGAGCAAATGCCCCAGAGAAAACCAGGGGTACCTTCTTACCATGTCCTGCAGGATATAGCCGTGTGAAGCCAGGTCCTGAGGGAGCGCTTTCAGGTATTTTTCATAAAAAATGTTCTTGTCTGTCATTTATCTGATCTTTACCAGTTAGCTACAGTGGCATTAAAAATATCTTCCACGATCTTTTCAATTATGGTATCTACCAACGCTCCTTCCGCCGCATCAAAGGAAATGGCGGAATCAAAGTCTTCGTACCCTGAAAAGCTTTTGTCAAAATTTTCATTTGGATCCAGTTTGTTTTCAAAAACGATCCTGATCGTTACAGTTAGACGTGTCATGGAGGCAACTTCATCTGAAGTCACGGCCATAGGGGCAATGGTATAGCCGGTAATCTCCCCGGAAACGGCGTAGTCCCCGTCACTGGTAATAACCGATAACGGAGTGAGTTTGTTGTACTTATCCATCAAGGCCTCGGTCAGCAGATTGCTTAATGCGGGGTTTATGCGTTCCGCCCTGTTTTCTATATATGAAACGCTTATGGTTTGGGCATCGGGGTGGATAGAGGTTCCGGAAAAGGAATACCACCAGCATTGTGTCAGCAACAACGGGAGGGCCATTAAGGCTATATGTCTTCCAACAGTGAGGATTTTTTTCATTTATTCTATTCCGTATTCTTTAATTTTACGGTATAAAGTACGTTCTGCGATCCCCAGCTCTTTGGCTGTGGATTTGCGGTGACCCTTGTTTTTTGTTAACACCTTGACAATCAGCTCCTTTTCCAGAGAATCCAGGGACAAATCAGGGCTTTCCTCAACTACTTCCAGGGGGAGGATTTCTCCTTCTGTAACTTCTTCCTCGTCTTCGTCCAGAGGTTTATTCACGGGATGCGGCAGCATTTTTCCTTTTCCCGAAACGGGTAGCGGCCCTTGTTCTTCCAGTGCAGCCAGCTTTTGTTTCATTTCGTCCATCTCGGCCCTTAACTGGAATAATATCTTGTACAAAATATCCCTTTCCGAAAGGAAGTCGTCGGAACCGGTTTTTTCCGCGTTGTATACTACAGGCAAATGAAGAGGGCTGTCCGGGGGGAGGTAATGTTGCAATGATTCTGCGCTTACCATGCGTTTTTGTTCCAGTACGCTCAATTGCTCGGCCACGTTTTTTAACTGGCGGACGTTGCCGGGCCAACGGTAATGTTCCAGCAGGTTCCGGGCCTGGTCGGTCAGGCGGATGACAGGCATTTTGTATTTCTCGGCAAAATCCGCGGCGAATTTGCGGAACAGCAGGTGGATGTCCCCGGGACGTTCCCTCAGGGCGGGCACCATGATGGGTACGGTATTCAGGCGGTAATACAGGTCTTCCCTGAATTTGCCGGATTTTATCGCGTGGGGCAGGTTGATGTTTGTAGCGGCGATCACACGTACGTCGGTTTTCTGAACCTTAGACGATCCTACCCGTATGAACTCCCCGGTTTCCAGGGCACGCAACAGGCGCACCTGGGTGGAGAGGGGTAACTCGGCCACCTCGTCAAGAAAAAGCGTGCCGCCGTCAGCCACCTCGAAGTACCCCATACGGTCTTCATGGGCTCCGGTAAAGGAACCTTTGCGGTGTCCGAACAATTCGGAATCTATGGTCCCTTCCGGTATGGCACCGCAGTTTACGGCAAAATAGTTGCCGTGCTTTCGGGCACTGTTTACGTGTATGATCTTGGGTATAAATTCCTTTCCCACTCCGGTCTCTCCGGTAACCAAAACAGACAGGTCCGTTGCGGCTACCTGGGCGGCTATATCCAAGGCGCGATTGAGCAAAGGACTTGTCCCTATTATTTCAAAACGCTGTTTAATTGCTGTAACATCCATCTTTGCAAAGATATAAATTTTGTACTATATTTGTAAGCTAATCCATATGCTGGAAAGAGATATTGTACGTATAATACCAATAATAAAATTCTAATTATGAAAAAATCTTTATTGCGCTTTCTGGGCATTGCCGCTTTTGGTGTAATGCTTATGGCTTGTAACAACCCCAAGGACATGGTTAAATACGCCGATGACGTTGAAAAATCATGTACGCCCGAGATCCTTGAGGTGATTGCCGATAAAATCGATGTTAGTTATACATTGAAATTCCCCGAAGGATATTTTCATCCCAAAGCAATGCTGGAAGTTACTCCCGTATTGGTTTACGAAGGGGGAGAAGCTGTTGCTCCCGCACTCAGGCTCCAGGGAGAAAAAGTACTGGACAACTACAACGTGATCCCCGTTGCGGGAGACGATATCCAGCACAAGATCCAGTTTGATTATGTGAAAGGTATGGAGAAATCCTACCTGGAACTCAGAGGTGCCGTACTTTATAAAGATAATGTCTGGGAAATGCCGGTCGCCTACAAAATTGCCGATGGTGCCAACATTACTTATAAATGGGTAGAACTTCACGGAGAACCGGTTTTCATGCCTGATAATTATCAGAAGATTATTGAAGAAGCAGAAGAAGCCAACATTATGTATGCCAAAAACTCTGCCCAGGTTCGTGCCCGTGAACTTACCAAAGAAGACATTAAAGGATTCCAGGAATTTCTGAAAAACCTTCCGGCCGATGAAAGAAGGAGCATTAAAGGAACCGATATCATTGCTTATGCATCTCCCGAAGGCCCGGTAGATTTCAATGAGGAACTTTCTGAAAACCGCATGAAAAGTGCTGAAAAAGCATTCGGGAAAATCACCAGCAAATTACCCACTGAAGGTCCTCTGAACCTGAAGACCAAAGGAGAAGACTGGGAAGGATTCCAGGAACTGGTAAGCAAGACCGATCTGGGTGACAAAGAATTGATCCTGCGTGTTTTATCTATGTATTCAGACCCCGTGATCCGGGAGCGTGAGATCCGCAATATGTCAGCTGTTTACAAAACACTGGAAGACAAAGTATTGCCCGAATTACGTCGTGCCCGCCTGATTGCAAACATTGAGTTTGTCAATTATTCCGATGAAGAATTAAAAGAGATGACTGCCAACAACATGGATGCCATGAATGAAGAAGCATTGTTGTATGCAGCAACCCTGACCAACGATAATGATACCAAGATTGCTCTGTATAAAAAAGCAGTAGATAAATGCAATTCTGCCAGAGGCCGTAACAACCTGGCCGTTGCTTACCTCAATGCAAACAAAGTGAATGAAGCCGCTACCGCTCTTGCCCAATGCGACGCTTCCAATCCCATCGTAGCCAACAACCTGGGTGTTATTGAAATGCGTAAAGGCAACTTTGACAAAGCTTATGATCTGTTTGCAAAATCAGGTTGTGAAAAAGCAAAATGCAACCAGGGAGCCATTGATATCCTGAACGGAAAATACAAAGAAGCTTTGGCAAAACTGGATGGCAAAAAACACATGAATGCTGCCCTGGCCCAATTGCTCAATGGCAATCTGAATAAAGCCGAAGAAGCTTTATCCGAGTGCACCTGCATGAAAACCAAATATGTAAAAGCGGTTATTGCTGCCCGTCGCGGACAAACCTCCAAAGTCAACGAGTTGATGGAAGAAATCAACAAAATTCCCGCTTTTGCTGAAAAAGCTGCTAAAGACATTGAATTTGCTAAATATCGTTAAAACTTTTTAACCCTCTCACCTTACAGAGAGAAGGATGACCATTGCGGTCATCCTTTTTTTTTCCTATCAACCTCCCCTTCAACTGTAACATCCCCGCTAGCTCTAACAGCCCAACTAACTCTACCATCCCAACTGATCCATTATTCCCGCTAGCTCTACCATCCCAACTGTTCCAACTGTCTTTACTATCCCTGATGCCCCTATTGTTCCAAATACCTCTACTATCCCTGATGCCCATGATTTCCCTAACATCCCTACTAACTCTACTAACTCTACCATCCCAACTAATCCATTATTCCCACTAACTCTACCATCCCAACTGTTCCAACAATCCTTACCAATCCTGCTAACCCAAGATTTTCCTTCGGTCCCGCTCCACCTGCTGCGGAGACAGATCTTGTTTCGCACTCACCTTCTTCAAACAACAGACATTCCGTCTTTAAAAAGGTGCGCAAAAAGCATTTTGCGCATTAATAAGGCGCAGCTTCGCTGCACCATACAGTTTTGCGGCAGCTTACTGTACGAATTGGCAAAAACGCACCGGGTCATCCACAAAAAGAGGCAGTTTTGTGGATGAATGCCAGAAAATCCCAGGTTCATCCACAAAAAGAGGCAGTTTTGTGGATGAGTTGCCAAAAAACACCTGTTCATCCACAAAAAGAGGCGGTTTTGTGGATGAGTTGCCAAAAAACACCTGTTCATCCACAAAAAGAGGCAGTTTTGTGGATGAATGCCAGAAAATCCCAGGTTCATCCACAAAAAGAGGCGGTTTTGTGGATGAGTTGCCAAAAAACACCTGTTCATCCACAAAATGAGGCGGTTTTGTGGATGAGTTGCCAAAAAACACCAGTTCATCCACAAAATGAGGCGGTTTTGTGGATGAGTTGTGTTTTCCTGATTTTGGTTGACTACCTGTAGGACTTTTTCCCTGATTAAAGTTGACTATAGATAGTTTTCCCTAAAATTTGCTTACTTACCAAGCCTTATCCCTGTCAGGAGTTGACTTTCTTGGGCCTAATACCTATTGAAAATTTACCAGGATATATCTAATAACTGATATCATTCATTTTTTATATTATCCCTGATTATTGTTGCAATATTGGAACACACAAAGCGCGTTGCGTGTATTGGGCTGGTCAACAAGCTGTTAACCAAACAGTTGTCCTATAAAAGTCCTTTTATTATGCTGAAAAATTGCGCCGGTGGTTCCACCTGTGAAAAGCGATACCTCTGCTGCTGAAATTTCAACCTGTGCCACAAGCTCCCTCCTTTGCTGCTGAAATTTCAACCTGTGCCACAGAAGCTCCCTCCTCTGCTGCTGAAATTTCAACCTGTGCCACAAGCTCCCGCCTGTGTTATTGAAGGTTCCTTTTGAAACTTTTTTTGGTTATTAAAATATATCGTCTACCTTTGTAACGGCTACCGATATAACGGAGCCCGGAGTAAAGAATAATGATATGACAAATACTGAAGACAACATTGTTTTGACTGAAGCTGTATTTTACACATTACTGGCTTTACATACACCCCTTCACGGGTATGGAATCATGCAGGAAACAAAAAGGATGACCGGTGGTCGTCTTGTGCTATCGGCCGGCACGCTATACGGAGCTATTTCTTCCATGTTGGAAAAAGGATGGATCAAAGCGCTCCCGGAAGAAGAAGAAAGTCGGCGTAAGGAATATGTCATTACCGAACAGGGACGGAATATCGCACGCACCGAACTAATCCGGTTACAGGAACTTGTAAACAACGGTAATAAAATCATTAATAATTAACGAATATCATAATGAAAAAAACTGTACGAAAAATCTTCTTTTTGTGGGAATATGAAAAAGAAGAAGCGTGGATCAATCAAATGGCAAAAGAGGGCTGGATGCTAATCCATACCGGATTCAGAAAATACGTATTCGAAAAAGGGACTCCAGGAACGTATACCTACCGGCTGGAGTTATTGGAGAAAGATACGCATTCTCCGGAAAGCAAATCCTATCTTGACTTTCTGCAAGAAACCGGTATAGAGATTGTGGGAGAATGCCTCAATTGGGTTTACTTGCGTTGCAAAACCGCTGATTGCAAATTTGATCCGGGAACCCGGCCTTTATATAAGTTGACACACTTGCTTAAAATCCAGGACTTTTTCAATACCATCCGCCTGATTTTCATGATAGTCATTGCGCTATGCATAGTAGGTATATTTATTCTGGAACATCCCCAACCGACGCCTGTCATAGACTTTTTTAAGGGATTCTGCGTAGGGATCAGCCTGGCGTCTTCAGTTATGATGCTTTTGTTCGCCCCCTATTTCAACCGCATCAACCGAAAAGTGAAAGCGGCCATCAAAGATCTGTACACTTGCAATTGATATGGAGTTCGTGGCGCACATCTGTGGATCTGTGGCGCAGTCAAACTCCATTTGAAATTGGTCCGTGGCACACTAACGTGAGTTCGTGGCACACATCTGTGGATCTGTGGCGCAGTCAAACTTCATTTGAAATTAGTTCATTTGAATTTAGTCCAGTTTTAGGACCGCCATGAAGGCGGATTGGGGAACTTCCACGTTGCCTATCTGGCGCATGCGGCGTTTCCCTTTTTTCTGCTTTTCCAGCAGTTTGCGTTTGCGGGTGATGTCGCCGCCGTAACATTTGGCAGTCACATCCTTGCGTACGGCTTTAACGGTTTCACGGGCGATGATCTTAGCGCCTATGGCAGCCTGGATGGCTATGTCAAATTGTTGGCGGGGTATGAGTTCTTTTAGTTTTTCACACATTTTCCGGCCAAAGGTGTAAGAGTGTCCGCGATAGATCAGGCTGGAAAGGGCGTCTACAGGTTCGCTGTTCAACAGGATGTCCAGTTTTACCAGGTCGGCTTTTTCGTACCCGGTAATATGGTAGTCAAAAGAAGCATACCCGCGTGATACGCTTTTTAGTTTGTCGTAGAAATCAAAGACGATCTCTGAAAGCGGCATTTTGAAGGTTAGTTCTACCCGGTCGGAGGTCAGGTAATGCTGATTGCTTAATACGCCCCTTTTGTCCAGGCACAATTTCATAATAACTCCGAAGTATTCCGCTTTGGAAATGACTTGCGCCCGGATATAAGGTTCTTCAATGGAGTCAATTAATGTGGAAGACGGAAGACCCGAGGGGTTGTGTACATCAATGGTTTCTCCTTTTGTTGTGTATACTTTATAAGAAACGTTGGGAACGGTAGTAACCACATCGCAGTCAAATTCACGGAACAGTCTCTCCTGCACAATCTCCATGTGTAATAATCCCAGGAAGCCGCAACGGAAACCAAATCCAAGGGCCAACGAAGATTCCGGTTCAAACGTCAAAGAGGCATCATTGAGCTGTAATTTTTCCAAAGCAGTACGCAAATCCTCATAACCGTCTGTATCAACCGGGTACAAACCGGCAAATACCATAGGCTTTACTTCCTCGAACCCGGCTATGGCCTGTTTGCACGGCAGGGCCACCTGCGTGATGGTATCCCCCACCTTAACTTCAGATACAGTCTTAATGCCCGAAATGATATAGCCCACATCCCCGGTGTGAATTTCTTTACGGGGGATCATTTTCATCTTCAGGATGCCGACTTCATCGGCTTCATATACTTTTCCCGTATTAAAAAATTTTACCTTATCGCCATGGGCTACAGACCCGTTCATCACCCGGAAATAAGCAATGATCCCCCGGAAAGAATTAAAGACCGAATCAAAAATCAACGCCTGAAGCGGTGCCTCGGGATCCCCCACAGGCGGCGGAATGCGATCAACAATAGCTTCCAGTACGGCGGGAACACCTTCCCCGGTGCGGGCACTTGTACACAACACCTCTTCCGGCAAACACCCCAGCAATTCCACCACCTGGTCCCGCACCGTTTCCACCATGGCAGCATCCATATCTATTTTATTGATAACCGGAACGATTTCCAGATTGTGGGCAATAGCCAGGTATAGATTGGAAATGGTCTGTGCCTGCACGCCCTGCGTGGCATCCACCACCAGCAATGCCCCTTCGCAGGAAGCGATCGCCCGGGAAACTTCATAGGAAAAATCCACATGTCCCGGGGTGTCCAACAGATTCAACACATAGTTCTCTCCGCCCGACACATAGTCCAGCTGAATGGCATGGGATTTAATGGTTATACCCTTTTCCCGTTCCAGGTCCATATTGTCAAGCACCTGAGCTTCCATATCCCGTTGTTCCACGGTATGGGTCAATTCAAGAAGACGGTCTGCCAGTGTGCTTTTCCCGTGATCTATATGGGCAATTATGCAGAAATTTCTGATGTTCTTCATAAGTGGCGCAAAGGTAATTATTATTTTTATCTTTGCAGGAAATCAAAGCAGAGACAGCATGAATCCAAAAACACCCCATTCCATCCCCGACCTTACATCTCAGATCCGCCGGGATATCATTCGCATGGTCGCCGCCGCTAAAAGCGGGCACCCGGGAGGTTCCCTGGGCAGCACCGATTTTCTTACCGTTTTGTTTGCCGAGTTTCTGGACCAGGATCCGGCCCAATGGCGTCGTGACGGCCAAAACGCGGATATGTTTTTCCTTTCCATAGGACATCTTTCCCCTTTGTATTACAGTCTTTTAGCACGCATGGGTTATTTCCCGGTAAAAGAATTGGCCTCTTTCCGTAAACTCGGATCCAGACTGCAGGGCCATCCCAGCATAGAAAACGGATTGCCCGGAGTTCACGTAGCCAGCGGATCCCTGGGACAGGGTCTTTCCATGGCGTGCGGAGCTGCCTTAAGCAAACGACTTGCCGGTGATCCACACCATGTGTATGTTTTGATGGGAGACGGCGAGAGCGAAGAAGGTCAGGTATGGGAAGCGGCCATATTCGCCGCCCACCACAAGATCACCAACCTGACAGCCATCACCGACTGGAACGGACAACAAATAGATGGCCCGGTAGACGAGATCGGCGGTGTTGGAGATCTGAATGCCAAATGGACCGCCTTCGGATGGCGCGTTTTGGAATGTGACGGCCACAACCCGGATGATATACGCAACGCTTACCGGAAGGCTGCAGAACCCGGCGAAAAACCGGTTATGATCCTGATGCACACCAACATGGGGCAGGGAGTGGATTTTATGACAGGATCCCACAAATGGCACGGGAAAGCCCCCTCAGCCGAACAGGAAGCCCTCGCGCTGGCACAATTAAAGGAAACACTGGGAGATTTTTAATGCACTGAAAGACTATGACTAATACTGGAAATAAAGATACCCGTTCCGGCTTTGGCGCCGGGCTGTATGAATTGGGAACCATCAACCCGAACGTGGTTGCTTTGTGTGCCGACCTGATCGGTTCGCTGAAAATGGAAAAATTTGCCGAGTCTTTCCCCGACCGCTTTTTTCAAAGTGGGATCGCCGAGGCCAACATGATGGGCGTAGCCGCCGGAATGGCTGTCACCGGAAAGATTCCCTTTGCCGGAACTTTTGCGGAGTTTGCCACCGGCCGGGTATACGATCAGCTGCGGCAATCTGTCTGTTATTCACAGGCCAACGTAAAGATCGCCGCTTCCCACGCAGGCATCACCCTGGGTGAAGACGGAGCCACGCACCAGACCATGGAAGATCTGGCCCTGGCCCGGGCGCTCCCCCATATGACCGTAGTAAATCCGTGCGATTACAACCAGACGCGACTGGCAACCCTGGCTGCAGCCCGTTGGGAAGGCCCCCTATATTTGCGTTTTGGAAGGCCATCCGTGCCCAATTTTACACCTGTGGACGGTCCTTTTGAAATTGGGAAAGCCTGGATGATCCAACCCGGGGAAGATTTGACCATCCTGGCCACCGGCCATCTTGTCTGGGAAGCCCTTGAAGCCCTGAAGGTTCTGGCCCAAAAAGGAATCCGGGCCGAGTTGATTAACATACACACCATCAAACCCCTGGATGAAAAGGCCATCATTGAATCCGCCCGTAAGACAGGCGCTGTGATTACCGCAGAAGAACACCTGGTTACCGGAGGCCTTGGAGAAGCCGTCGCCGGACTACTGGCCCGTCACTATCCTGTCCCCATGCGCATGGTTGCCATGGAAGATGGGTTCGGACAAAGCGGGACACCCCGTGAGCTGATGGACCTTTACGGGCTCAATGCCGCCGGTATTGTAGCAAAAGCAAGTGAACTCAGACTCAGATAACGAATTAAGGTCGTGGTGTGAAAGCGGACAATACGAACGCGCTTTCAGCGAAATTGTACATCTGTACAGTCAGCGATTGTATTGGCATATCCGTAAAATGGTACTTCTGCACGATGATGCGGATGACATCCTGCAAAACACCTTATTAAAAGCCTGGACCGGATTGCCTTCTTTCCGATGGCAATCTCAATTGTTTACCTGGCTGTACCGCATTGCGACCAACGAAGTTCTGACTTTTCTAAAAAAAAGCAAATCCCTGCAACAGGTCCCGATGGAAGACCGGCTGGATACAGACCCGCAGTTGTTCAACGGGGACGATATGCAAAAAGCGTTGCAGAAAGCCATCCTGAACCTTCCTCCAAAACAGCGCCTGGTATTCAACATGCGTTATTTTGACGAGATTAAATACGAAGATATGTCCCGTATCCTGGGGACCTCCCAGGGTGCCTTGAAAGCTTCGTACCATCACGCCGCCTCCAAAATACAGGAAATGCTTAAAGAAATACTCCTTTAAACCTTTTTAACAGGGAAGCATCTAACACATGTAATATGAGCGAAAAAACGTTACATAATCCGCATCTGAAAGAGAACCCATTCAAGGTTCCCTCCGGTTATTTCCAACAGGTGGAAGCCCGGTGGGCAAACGGGGAGGTTCCGGATCAGGTCCGGTCCGATCCCGGAAAGGGCCGGCGTTTTATTCGTCTGCTCCGTCCCCAGCTGCAACTTGCTGCCGCCTTTGTAATGCTTTTTGGTATCGGCTATTTACTGCTCCTTATAACAGGAAGAAACGAAACACGGCAAATGCAAACCGAAGAACTTTCCGTTTTGAGTGAATGGTCCTCACTTGGATTGGATCACAGGGATGTGTCCAATTTGATCCTGGAAAATCTTTTTGAAGAAGACCAGATGACTCCCGTTGTCGATCCGGACGTTGAAGACCTGATCGATTATATGGATTACCCGGGTTTTGACCCGGTTAATTTAGCATTAAGTACAAACAATGAATAAAACATTTGCCATGAACCGTTGTTTACTAGTTGTTCTGTTGAGCCTTATGCCATTGTGGGCTACGGCCCAGAATGCGCGTCCTCATAAAACCGACGAAGAACGCAGGGCCGAAAGGGAAGCCATTCAGGCCCAGAAAGTCGCTTTTATCACACAGGAAGTGGGCCTGACGGCGCAAGATGCCGAAAAATTCTGGCCACTGTATAACGAATTGGAGCAAAAAGTAAGGGAGGTGGGATACGTGCGCGGGCGGACAAAAGCAGAAATGTACCGTTTGCTGGAACCTTCTCAATCCTATAATTCCGGTAAAGGCACCAACCCCGCAAACGTTTCGCAGGGCCGTACAAAAGCCGGAGATCACCGGGCCCCGGCCACACCTCTTTTGCTGGAAGAACACCCCAAAGGGATGCCTGCCTCCATCGACAAACTGCTGGAAGAGTACATCCTTACTTTTGATAAAGAGACCCGTTTACGTAGCGAATACCATCAAAAGTTCCTTAAAGTCTTGACCGCCGAACAGGTAGCACGTCTTTACATTGCTGAAGAACGTTTTAGCAACAAGCTGTTCCGCGATTATATAGACAGGAAGCTGGAACAAAAAAACAAGTAAACGTCCTTTACGCCCACAAATAAAAGTCTTTCACCAGTCGCACATATTGTGCACTGTATTGATTTTCATGGTTTTCGTAGATTGTTAGATCCTCCCTGACAGGGAGCTTTTGCGTGTTGCCTGTTTGTATCAGCATCCTGAGGGCCGGTTTTCCTGGCCGGGTGAAAACACGTGTGATCCTGTGCGGAAACATTGGCTTTTCCAAAGAACGGGCTACCTCCAGAAATGCAGTCGCTCCTTCTTCGGGCAGGATCACAGCGAAGACACCCTGTGGGGCAAGTATACGGGAGACCCCTTCCGCCAGCATTTTCAATGACAGGCTGTCCGGGTGGCTGTGACGGGCCAGGATGCGGCGTTTGTTTTCAGGCAACATGGATTGGATAAAATACGGGGGATTGCTGATTATCAGATCGTATGGAGCAGCAGGCACAAAAGATCGAAAATCCGCCCGGGACACGTTTATCCGATCGGCCCAGGGCGAATGCAACGCATTTTCTGTGGCTTCCCCGGCCGATTCGTCATCAATATCAACAGCATCTATCAAAGCACCCGGAAAACGTTGCGCCATCATCAGTGCCAATATGCCGCATCCGGTTCCTATATCCAGTATCCGGGAAGGCTCCTGCACATCACTCTTTGCCCACGCACCCAATACTACACTGTCTGTATTGATATGCATGGAAGAACGTTCGTGATGAACGGCAAACTGTTTAAAGCAGAAAGGTTCCACGCTACGGGATAAAAAGTCCGTCACGCATGGTCATGCTGCGGTCACTCATGCGGGCAAGCGATTGATCGTGAGTTACCATTATGATGGTCTGACCGTAGGTGTCGCGCAACCGGAAAAATAATTTATGAAGTTCTTCCTTGTTGTGGGAATCAAGGTTCCCGGAAGGTTCGTCGGCCAGGATTACTTTGGGGTGATTGATCAAGGCCCGGGCTACGGCTACCCGTTGCTGCTCGCCCCCGCTCAATTCCGCCGGCTTGTGTTCCCTGCGATGTTCCAAACCCAGGAATTCCAGGAGTTCAGCAGCTCTTTTGCGCACCCGGCCGGCAGGATCCCCTGCTATGAACCCGGGAATACAAACGTTTTCCAGTGCGGTGAACTCGGGCAACAGGTGATGGAACTGAAAAACGAAGCCTATATGTTTGTTGCGAAAATCGGCCAGGCCGTCTTTCTTTAACTCGCAAACGGGTGTATCACCTATCCATACTTGTCCGGAATCGGGACGGGTCAAAGTTCCCAGGACCTGCAGAAAGGTGGTTTTACCCGCTCCGCTGGCACCTGTTATACAAACCACTTCGGCAGGTGCAACTTCCAGGGAAACACCCTTGAGAACCTGCACACTGCCGAAAGATTTGGTGATATGTTCCGCTCTTATCATTCGTTGCGGAAAATGTTTATTCGTCTTTTTCTTCCTCTTCGTATTCTTTCAGGAGTTTGTCCTGAACATCAGAAGGCACCTGGGCATATTCCAGGAAGTTCATGGTAAAGCTGGCACGACCGGAAGTCAGGGAGCTGAGCGTTGTGGAGTATTTGTTCAACTCGGCAAGGGGAACCCTGGCTTTCAGAATCTGGAAGCCTTTATCACTGCTCATCCCTTCAATCAGGGCGCGGCGGTTCTGTAAGTCGCTCATAACGTCTCCCATGCAGTCCGAAGGAACAAGAACTTCTACCATATATATGGGTTCCATGATCTTGGGTCCGGCTTTTTTGAAAGCATCCTTAAAGGCATTTCTCCCGGCCAGTTTGAAAGAGATTTCGTTGGAGTCTACCGGGTGCATTTTCCCGTCGTACACAAAACATTTGATATCACGTGCATAGGAACCGGTTAGCGGGCCTTCTTCCATTTTTTCCATGATCCCTTTCAGGATGGCGGGCATAAAACGTCCGTCAATGGAACCGCCTACAATACAGTTGTAATAAATGAGCTTTCCGCCCCAGTCCATGTCGTAGTCTTCGCGGCCTTTGATATTGAGAACCAGTTCTTTGCTTTCTACTTTAAACCGGTTGTTTTCGGGAGCACCCTCAACATAAGGCTCTATAAGCAGGTGTACTTCCCCAAACTGGCCGGCACCTCCGGATTGTTTTTTATGGCGATAGCTGGACGCCGCCATTTTAGTAATGGTTTCACGGTAAGGGATCTTGGGCGGGATCAAATCCACTTCCATTTTGTGTGTATTGTTGATGTGCCATTTCAGAGTGTTGATGTGGTGTTCACCCTGACCGCTAACAATAATCTGTTTGAGTTCTTTGGAGTATTCCACGACAATGGTGGGGTCTTCGGCAGCGGCTTTGTTCAGAATTTCACCCAGCTTTTCGTCATCCTTTTCCGATTTGGCTTTAATGGCCGTGCGGAATTTGGCGGGAGGAAATGCAATGGATTTAAATTCCCAGTCTTTTCCATTACCGTTAAGGGTGTGATTTGACCGGGCGCTTTTTAATTTTACGGTGCAGCCCATGTCTCCTGCTACCAGCTCGGTGACTTTGTCACGTTTTTTCCCGGCAGCCACAAAAAGACCTGATATTCTTTCTTTGCTGCCGTTGTTGGCGTTGATCAGATCTTGAGATTCAGTGATCTTGCCGGACATAACACGGAAAAAGGCAACGTCTCCCAAGTGCTGTTCCTGGGTGGTCTTATAAATGTACAGGGACGGGGAACCTTTTACATCACAGGGAACTTCTTCACCGGAGACTGTTTTGCTGTTTATCAGTCCCGGATGGGGGGCGATCAGGGTAATGAGTTCCATCAACCGTTTCACGCCAATATCCTTTTTACCGGAGACAATGACAAGCGGCATGATCTCGCATTTGCGGAATCCTATGATCAGCCCTTGTATGATTTCATCGGGTGTCAGGGCTCCGTTCTCAAAGAATTTTTCCATCAACGGTTCGTCGGCTTCGGCAGCGCGTTCTGCCAGTTCTGAATGCATGGATTCAGCCTTGTCTTTGTACTCGGCAGGAATATCCAGTTCTTCACGATTTCCGTTGGCATCGTTGAAACGGTACATTTTCATTTTTACTACATCAACAAAGGAATTGAAGCCGGCTCCTGCTTCTATGGGGAACTGGACAGGACAGACTTTGTTGCCAAATGTTTCGTGCAATGAATCCATACAGGCATCCCAGTTGGCTTTCTCATGATCCAGCTGGCTGACGGCAAGGAAGAGTGGTTTGTTGTGCTGGTCTGCATAACGGGAGAAAATTTCCGTTCCTACTTCCACACCGTGCTGTCCGTTAACAAGCATAATGCCTGAATCGGCTACCCTGAAAGCAGATATAAGACCGCCAATGAAATCGTCGGAGCCCGGAGTATCTATGAAATTCAGTTTATGATCCTCGTACTCAGTATAAAAAAGCGTAGGATAAATGGATCTTTGATACAATTGTTCAATTTCCGTATTGTCGCATACGGTGTTTTTGGCTTCAACGGTCCCACGGCGGTCAATCACTTTACCTTCCATCATCATGGCTTCAGCAAGGGTGGTCTTCCCGGATTTGGTATTACCCATCAGTACCACGTTGCGAAGTTGTTCTGTAGTATAAGTTTTCATTAAGTAAATATGTTTATTTGTTGTTTTGCGGGATATTACAGGGCGACAAAGGTAATAATTTTTCCTTTACCTTTGTATATATGTATTTTCCTTTGCTTCCCCATTTTCAGGAAGGCATACGGGAGGCCGGCTGCGACGAAGCCGGCAGGGGATGCCTGGCAGGCCCGGTTTATGCCGCTGCTGTAATTCTACCACCCGGGTTCTATCATCCATTATTGCAGGATTCCAAGCTCATGAGTGCAAAACAACGTCTGGAAGTACGGGATCACATCCTGAAAAAGGCCGTCAGTTGGGGTGTGGCCTTTTGTTCTCCCCTTGAAATTGACCAATGGAACATTCTTAGAGCTTCCATAACAGCCATGCACCGGGCTCTGGATCAACTGAAACCTGTACCTGATTTTATCCTGGTAGACGGGAACCGGTTTTATCCTTATCACCCGGAAGGCGGGGAACCTTTGCTGAGTCCGGTGATTCCGCATAGTTGCATTGTCAGGGGCGATCGCAAATACGCAGCCATTGCCGCAGCCTCGGTCCTGGCCAAAACATTTCGCGATCAATACATGGTGGAACAAGATTTGCTGTATCCCCAATACGGATGGAAAGACAACAAAGGCTACCCTACCGAAAAACACAGGAAAGCCATCCGGGAATCCGGCCTGACAAGCCTTCACCGAAAAACTTTTTCTTGTCTTTTATGATTACCTTTGCAGGATTATTTTCGCTAACTATAACTTAACACTAATACATCACATGAAAAGAATCAGCTACCTCTTGTGCGCGTTGCTCCTTTTAGGCAGCACAGCACGTGCCGATGAAGGAATGTGGCTCCTGCCGCTCCTGGAAAAAATGAATATTAAAAACATGAAAGATGCCGGGCTGGCCCTGGATGCAAGGGACATCTACGACATCAACCATTCAAGCCTGAAAGATGCCATTGTGATCTTTGGCGGCGGTTGTACCGGAGAAGTGGTTTCAGGGGAAGGATTGCTGCTGACCAACCACCATTGCGGATACGGCGTTATCCAGGCTTTGAGCAGCGTGGAGCACAATTATCTGAAAGACGGATTCTGGGCTAAAAACAGGCAAGAAGAGATCCCGGCACCCGGGTTAAGGGTGATTTTTATGGAACGCATGACAGATATTACCAAAGAGGTTTTGTCTGTACTGGATACGTGTACCACAGAAGAAAGCCGGATGGCAACCGAGAATAAACTCATCCGGGAATGGGGAGAAAAGATAAAAGAAGAGAACCCGAACACTACCGGCAGGCTGTACAGCATGTACGGCGGGAACCAGTATTACCTTGTGGTATATAAAGTCTATAACGACGTCCGTTTTGTGGGAGCACCTCCTTCTTCCATCGGAAAATTCGGTGCCGATACCGATAACTGGATGTGGCCCCGTCACACTTGTGATTTTTCAATGTTCCGGATCTATGCCGGAGCTGACAATGAACCTGCCGATTATTCCGAAGACAACCAACCGTTCCGTCCCAAACAATTCCTTCCCGTTAGCCTGAAAGGCATTCAACAAGGAGATTTTGTGATGACACTGGGATACCCCGGAACGACCACCCGTTATATGACTTCCGTTGAAGTGGATCGCCAGGAACAGCTGACCAACAATATTGGGATTGAAGTCAGGACCCTGCGTCAGGACATATTACTGGAAGATATGCTGGCCGATCCCAAAGTTCAGCTTCAGTATGCCAGCAAATATTCCGGCAGTTCCAATGCCTGGAAAAAATGGACCGGCATGAACGAAACGTTTGACAAACTAAACGTAAAAAGCAGACGAGTCATGGAAGAAGAAGCGTTTTCCGTTTGGGTGAATGCCAATAAAAAACGTCGTGAAAAATACGGAACAGCTCTGAGTGATATTGAAGAAGCCATACGCGGTCAATGGGATATGGTATATGTCAGCCGCTATTTGAGCGAGTCCCTGCGTAATATTGAAATTTCCTCCTTTGCTTCACGGGCAGCCCGCTTTTTGAGCAGGACCGGGGAAGATGGCAGCGTAAACACGGAAGGTCTGAAAACCCAGGCAGAACGGTTTTTTGCCAATTACAACGCACCTACCGATGTCAAAATAGCCAAAGCCATGCTTAAACTGTTTGCCTCACGGGTGGATAAAGCACATTATCCTTCTGTATACCGGGTTATTGATGAAGAATATTCCGGAAACATTGACGCTTACGTGGAAAATCTTTTTGAGAAAAGCCATTTTGTTTCTGCCGAAAGGGTCAATTGCCTGATAGATTGTTTGTCTGCAGACAACACACGTGATGCCGCCCTGGACGAGATAGCCGGTGACCCTGCTGTAATCCTGGGAAAATCGGTAGAGGCTAAAACCGCTGAATGCCAGTTGGCCATTGCTCCTTTCAACACACAATATGAACGCGGACACCGGAACTTCATTGCCGGCATGATGGAAATGAATAAAGGTGAGGCTCTGTATCCGGATGCGAATTCTTCCATGCGCCTTACTTATGGCAACGTTTTAAATTACAGACCTAAAGACGGTGTGATCTACGATTATTACACTACTTTGAAAGGGGTAATGGAAAAGGAAGATCCCGATAACTGGGAATTCGTGGTACCCGAAAAACTGAAACAACTATATAAAAACAAAGATTACGGTCAGTACGCCGACCCCGGAAAAGAAGTCGTTACCGGGTTTATAGCCAACACCGATATCACCGGAGGCAATTCAGGATCACCCGTTGTCAACGCCCACGGGGAACTTATCGGGCTGGCTTTTGACGGCAATTGGGAATCCATGAGCGGCGACGTAATTTTTGAACCTGATTTGCAGCGTTGTATTGCCGTAGATATCAGGTACGTGCTGTTTATTATTGACAAATACGGAGAAGCAGGCTACCTGCTTGAAGAAATGGATATTAGAAAATAGAAGAAATGACTAAGATTGATTATGCGGCCATGAGGCCGACTGCCCCACAGGCAACGAAGAAAAAAGAAGAAAAAGAAACACCTGTTATAGACGGTATGAAAGCCGTTAAAAATGTCATTGCCATAGCCAGCGGTAAAGGTGGAGTGGGAAAATCCACTGTTGCCGTAAATCTGGCCGTGGCGCTGGCCATGGAAGGATACCGCGTTGGGCTGGCCGATGCCGATATTTACGGACCTTCGGTTCCCACCCTTACCGGAACGACCGACCAACAGCCCGGTGTGGATGTTATTGATGAGAACGTTCAGGTTTTTAAACCTCTGGAAAAATACGGGGTGAAATGGATCTCCATAGGCTATTTTGCCAAACCCGAACAGGCCCTGATCTGGCGCGGCCCGATGGCCAGCAATGCCCTCAAACAGCTTTTGCAACAAACAAAATGGGGCGAGTTGGATTTCCTGCTTATAGACCTTCCTCCCGGAACCGGGGACATTCATCTGAGCCTGATGCAGGACCTCCCGCTGACCGGCGGAATCATTGTTACCACACCCCAACAGGTTTCAGTAGCCGATGTGGAAAAATGCCTGAATATGTTTTACCACCCGAACCTGAATAAAAAAGTGTTTGGCATTGTAGAGAATATGGCCTGGTTTACCCCGGAAGAATTGCCTGAAAATAAATATTATATTTTCGGGAAAGGCGGGGCTGCAAAACTTGCCGAAAAATACAACCTGCCCGTGTTAGCGGAAATCCCTCTCATACAGGGAGTTTGTGAACGGGGAGATGCCGGTATTCCGGCAGCCAACGATAAAAATGCCGCAGGCGATGCTTTTAAAGATCTGGCAGGAAAATTGATTTCCCTGCTGGTATAAAGCAGCCAATCATCCCTAAAATGCGTCTTTGTGCTATGAAAAAGATCCTGACATTACTGGCCACGGCTACCGCTTTTCTGATCCTGAACAGTTGTAAACCCGAGGTGCCGTTTATTGAAGCCAGTCCCACGAGTGTTTCCTTCACCCAGGAAGGGGGAACTCAAAACATCAGTTTATCCACCAACAGCATGTCCTGGACTGCCTCCGTCTCGGGAAAAGGGTTTGCAGTTACTCCGGCCAAAGGTTCCGGAAACACCACCCTCCAGTTGACGGCAGCAGCATCTACCTCGTCCTCGGACCAGAGCGGAACGCTGACCATCAAGAGCGGCACCATGCAGGCAACGGTCTCCCTAACACAAAGCGCACGAAACACCCTGATCATAGGAGGCACTACTACATCAGTAGAGGCGGCCGGTGGAACGTACACCGTTACCCTGCAATACAATACTGCTTATACCGTTGAAGTTTTGGCTACAGCTAAATCCTGGATTCAGTTTGTAGGGACCAAAGCATTGTCATCAGGGACACTGGAGTTCCTGGTGGCGCCCAATACGGGCACTGCCCGTTCGGGACAGGTTACTGTAAAGGATAACGCGGGCATAGCCCAGACACAAACCATTACTTTCAACCAGGCCGAAGATCCCCGCAGAACCGCTCTTGTAGAAATATACGAGTCTCTGGAAGGGGATAACTGGGATGAAGAAAAGAAAGTCAATTGGAACAGCTCAGAGCCCGTTCAAAATTGGGGTGGAGTAACAATGGAAGACGGAAAGATCACCGGACTGGATCTGAACGGATTTGGTCTGAACGGATCGTTGCCTTCAGCCATAGGAACACTGACAGACCTGGTGACACTGGATCTGGGGTCCAATCCCGGTCTGACAGGAGTCCTTCCCGGAGAAACCGGGGACCTGGTTAACCTGGAAACGTTCCGGGCCGTGACAACAGGCTTGCAGGGCAGTTTGCCGGCATCCATGGGAAATCTGGAAAAACTTACCAAGCTGTATATTGGCAATAACGACATTGAGGGGAAGATCCCCGAATCATGGGAAGGCATGACTGCCATGCAGGATTTTGCATTTTTTGGAACAGCTATTCAGAGTCCCCTGCCCAAAACCATCTTTACAGCCTGGACGCATTTAGGATCCTTTGTCATGCACAGCAATCCCGGACTGACCGGATCGCTGCCTCCGCAATTGGGTCAAATGACTACGGATAACAGTACCCTGAATATACAATTACACAATTGCAACTTCAGCGGCGGGATCCCTGAAGAATGGGCTTCTGTTCCCGGGGTTTGTACACAATTGTACCTGTACGGGAATCAATTGACCGAACAGATTCCCCTGGCTATTCAGAACCATCCGTCCTGGGAGTATTGGGATGATTACGTGCCCGATACCGAAATTCATTATTTACGGACCCAGCAAAACGGAATTTTCCTGGGTTTGGAGCCCGTTCCCGATGCACAACGGGAACGCCTGATGGTCCTGTATAACCAGCTGGACGGGGAAAACTGGACAAAAGGAGATAACTGGAATTCGCAGGAAGATATTTCCACCTGGGAAGGAGTCACTGTTGAAAACGAGGCGGTTACCGGGCTAAATCTGAACGGCTTTGGACTTAATGGCCAACTGCCTTCAGAGATTGGGGATTTCACATCTCTGCGTACACTGGATTTGGGCAACAATCCGGATCTGACCGGATCATTGCCGGAAAATATGGGGAATCTAAGCGAATTGAGAAGGTTTTTAGCAACGGAGACGGATTTCACCGGCCTCCTACCCGCGACAATGGGCAACCTGAAAAAATTGACAGAACTTAGGTTGGCCGGCAACCGGATAAGCGGAACCATACCGGAGACATGGTCCGGCATGAGTGCCCTGGTAATTTTTGAGGTTTCCGGCACGGGTATTCAAAGTCCGCTCCCTGACGGCTTATTTGCCCAATGGACCGGCATCACAGACCTGCTTCTTTTTGACAATCCCGGACTGTCCGGCGTATTGCCCCAGGAAATAGGAAGTATCACAACCACGGGAGATCACCTGAACATTCATTTGTACAATTGCAATTTTGAAGGCGGAATCCCTGAATCCTGGGCCGGTCTTCCGGAAGTATGCACACAGCTTTTCCTGTACAATAACCGTTTAACAGAAGCGGTTCCTACCGTTTTGATTGAACATCCGTCCTGGGACAACTGGAATGCCTATAAACCCGGAACAACCATTCATTATATCAGGACGCAGCAAAACGGGGTTTTCCTGGACCTGGTAGGTGTTTTACCCACTTTGAGTGAGGTAACTGTTACCGAATTGTTGTACAATAAAATCAGTGTTCAGGCAACCGTGGAAAAACAAGGCAGTGATCAGGTGACTGAAAGAGGTTTCATTTTGAACACGACCACCCGCAAAACGGGTTCCGGACCGGGAACTTTTACAGCAGACTTCACGCAGAACATTACAGAAAATACCGCCTATACGGTGAAAGCATTTGCCACCAACGCTGCAGGAACAGCATACAGTCCGGAAATAACAGTTACCACGCCGCTTTACAACCAGCTAAATGTCACATTTACAGATACAGGCGGGGCTCCCGTTACAGGAGCAAATGTTTACCTGAAACGCATTTCAGACCAGACAATCCCGGTAACAGGAGAAGCATCTGTGTCAGCCACATATATTTCTGACAATAACATGGTAACGGATGGTCTTTCAAAAGAAAATGTTATTGGTTCAGTTGCTTCCCGGATGTTGCTATTGTTAAAACCTTTCGCAGAAGCTATACAGGAAAATAGCGGAATTATTAAAGCAGGAACGTCTTATTCACCGGCCACCAGAAGCACTCCATACATTCAAAAAACCAACGGAACGGATTACGATTACAAAAAGTACACAAGTGCCAACGGCAGTATTTCCATTGAAAACATAGTTCCGGGAACGTATGCAGTGAAGGTGGAAGGATACGGTATTGTTAAGGATTTTCATACACTCCTGACTGTGCCCCAAGGTGTTTCCGTTCAAAATGTTGAACATGTCCCCTTGCTGTCTTCCACGTCAAAGACCATGTCCCTGTTCCAGCCGAACGTGGAAATACGGCCTTTCGCCTCACCGGCGACAGATGACAACATTATGGTCCTGGTTGAAATGAATGACGAATATGTATCTGGGTTTGCCGGAAAGAACCTGGAAAATATACTGATTTGTCCGGCCGACACGACAGCTTCTATTGTTATCATTGCAAAAGACATGGACCAATTGCTTGAAATATACGAAACATTTCTTTCCCTTACCGATGAGGAAGGAAATCCAAACCAGGATATGGATCCCACCCAGTCAATCAATTTCATAGAAAACCTGGCCCGGCGCATCGTGCTGATCAACGGAGCCCATGCCGGGCAAACCAACCTTATTCCCCAGGGTACGGCCAACATTAAAAAAGTATTTGTAGATCAGTTGAAAAACACAGAATACTGGCCTTTGCTCCAGACGGCGGGTATAACTGAATACTACAACGTACAGATCCAGGCAGGAGACGGGTTGGTCATCAACCAGGTCATACAACAGCAGGATTTGCATCCCGTATTGATGACCGACGGAGACGGCCCGGTGCAGACAGGCGGAAACCTGGTAACGATATCTTCAGACGAAACGGTAACCAATATTTCCCAAATGGGTTATAACGGGAACTGGCACCTGGGGGTTACGGTAAAATAAGGTCTATGAAAACGATGGCTATGGCCACCGGTGCGATATAACGGATGATAAAATAATACGTACGGAACAGGGTGCCCTTAAGGGTGCCCTGATTTGTAAATTCCTGGTAAACCATGGCTTTTTTCATATACCATCCTACAAAGATCACGATGGAAAGCCCTCCAAGGGGAAGCAGAATATTTGCCGAGAGGTAATCAAAGAAATCAAAAATGGATTTGCCAAAAATCGTAACATTTTTAAGGATTCCCTGGGAAAGAGAACTCAACGCTGCAAAAAAAGTTACTAAAACCGTAATTCCTGCTACGGCAGTGGTTCGTTTCATTTTCAATTTTTCCGTCACATAAGCTGTTATCACCTCCAGCAGGGAAATAACCGAAGTAATGGCGGCAATAAGCAGTATAATGAAAAACATTACGGCAAACACATTCCCAAGGGGAATCTGAGCAAATATGCGGGGCAAAACAATAAATACCAGGCCCGGTCCTTCCTGGGGGGATATCCCGAAAGCAAATACCGCCGGCATAATGGCCAGTCCTGCCAGCATGGCAAAAAGGGTGTCGGATAATGCCGTGGTAAATGAAAGTTTGGTTAGATTTTCTTTTTTGGGAATATAGGATCCGTAGGTTATCAGACAGCCCATTCCCAGGCTCAGGGAAAAAAAGGCCTGCCCCAGCGCCGCAAGCACAACGGACGTGTTGATCTTTGAAAAATCAGGTTTTATCAAAAACGAGATCCCTTCACCGGCCCCGGGCAATGTGACGGAACGTACCATCAGGATCACTACCATTAAGAAAAGGAAAGGCATCATGATCCTGGAATACTTTTCTATACCCTTTTTTATTCCGCACATGACAATCAAGGCACAAACTACCACAAACACAACCGTCCATACAATGGGCCTTACCGGGGACGTTACCATGGTCGTAAACTGACTTTCCAGAGTAGATATGTCGGGCTTTGAAAAAATATGAACAACAGATCGTACCAGGTAGTCTACCGTCCACCCCCCTACAACCGTATAAAATGCCAGTATGGCAAAGGCGGCCAAAACCCCCACGATCCCAATTCCCCGCCAGGCTGTTTTGGGTGCCAGCACCTGGAATGCTTTTACGGTATTCGCCCTTGTTTTGCGGCCGATAATAAATTCAGATATGGCAATGGGCAGGCAGATGATCAATACAAATGCCAGGTAGATCAATATAAAGGCAGCGCCCCCGTTTTGTCCTACCAGGTAAGGAAATCTCCACAAATTGCCCAATCCTACGGCTGATCCCACAGTGGCTACCAGAACACCGAAAAATCCCGAAAATTCGTCACGACTCATAAACAATAGGTTTTACACAAATATAAGTCCTTTCTTTTTACCTTTGTTATAAAATACAGAAGCTATGCAAAAGATTCCAGTGAAAAAATGGATTGCTTATCCGGTTGCCGTGGTTTTCTTTCTCATTCTTTCTTATGGTTTTGTGCCACAGGTTTTCCAGGGAAAAACGCTTAACCAGGGAGATATAACTGCCTGGCAGGCCATGTCCAAAGAGGCCAAAGATTACAATGAAACGCACAAAGACGAAGCCCGCTGGACCAACTCCATGTTCGGGGGAATGCCTACCGTTACCATTAATAAAGTGACAACAGGCAATTACATAAGGACCCTTGGTAAAATCCTGGAAGCAGGTGCGGAACCTGCTTCATACCTGTTTTTGTCACTATTGGGCGGATTCCTGTTGTTCCTTGCTTTGGGTGTCAACCCATGGATAGCTGCATTAGGCGCTGTAACCATTACTTTCTGTTCCTACAACTTCCAAATTATCCAGGCCGGGCACGTAACCAAAATGATAGCCATAGCTTATGTACCTTGGGTTCTGGCGGCTATGGCATATGCTTACCGCAAGCAAGCATTGACGGGGGCTTTGTTTTTTGCCCTTGCCGTGGGCTTACAGGTAGCCGCCAATCACCCGCAGATAACCTATTACCTGGGATTTATCCTTCTTTTTGTATTGGCCGGACTTCTTACAGAAGCCGTTATACGGCACAAGGTCCCCCAATTCATGAAAACAACGCTTCTGATAATAGCTGCAGGCCTGTTGGGGCTGGCCACCTCGGCCAATCACCTGCTACCCACTTACGAATATACGGCACAATCCATGCGAGGAGGTTCAGAACTCAACGCAGGAGAGGACGGCAAGGCAAGATCAGGCCTGGAGTTCGATTACGCAACGCAGTGGAGTTATTCCAAAATGGAATCATTCAATACACTGATCCCGGATTTTTACGGGGGTGCTTCCATGGGGCCGCTGGATAAAGATTCACACACTTACAAGACATTGAACCAGTTGGGGTACAATGCAGACGGGGTTATTTCCAATATGCCGCTATACTGGGGCGAACAGCCTTTTACGGCAGGTCCAATGTATATGGGGGCCATTGTAATCTTTCTTTTTGTCCTGGGACTCATACTTGTAAAAAGTCCGGTCAAATGGGCTCTGGCAGGTGTTTCCCTGCTGGCGCTGCTGTTGTCCTGGGGTTACCACCTTCCCGGATTCAACAGTTTTTTCTTCCGGTTTGTGCCTTTATACGACAAGTTCCGGACAGTCAGCATGATCCTTGTGATATGGCAAATGGTCATGCCCGCCCTGGGAATATATGTATTGTGGCAAATCCTGGAAGGGGTTTATCCACAGAAAAAAGCCGTCAAAGGCATATACTGGGCATTGGGCATTACCGCAGGTTTTTCTTTGTTGGCCGCATTGATACCTTCTCTGGCAGGTTCTTTCACGGGACCCTCTGACAGTTCCCTTCCTTCTTCATTGATCCCGGCCCTGATAGAAGACCGTAAAGACCTTTTAAGCCGGGATGCCTGGCGGTCGGTACTGTTGATCCTGTCTGCTTCCGTTTTACTCTGGCTGGGTGTAAACCGCAAGGTCAGGAATGCGTGGATCATAGGTGCTTTAGCGGTATTGTTCCTGGCAGATTACCTGCCTGTAGGAAAAAGGTACTTGAACGAATCTCATTTTGTTTCCCGCATCAATTACCGAAATCAATTTTCTGAAAGACCTGTTGACAAACACATTAAACAAGATCCGGACTTGTATTACCGGGTACTGGACATGACAGGAAGCCCTTTTATGGACGCAACGGCCAGTTACTACCATAAATCCATAGGCGGGTACAACGCGGCCAAATTGCAGCGTTACCAGGATGTCATTGATCACCATTTGTTGCCGGAAATGCAATATTTTGCAGATAAACTCAGTCAGTGCCAGACATTGGAAGAAGCCTCCGATATCTTTACATACAACGGCAATCACTCCCGGACACCGGTACTCAATATGCTCAATACCCGGTATGTGATTTTAGGGGCAGATGCCCTGCCCGTAACCAATCCCCATGCCCTGGGAAATGCCTGGGTAGTAACTTCCATACTCCCCGTCTCATCCCCGCAGGAAGAGATTGAAACCCTGACAAAGACAGATCTGAGGACTACCGCAGTGATGCAGGATCCCCCGGAATCGTGGATAGAAACGGCCGGACCTTCAAATTCAACCGTCACTTTGACCTCATACTCTCCGAACACGCTGGAATACAAGGCTTCAATGGAAAAAGACGGAATTGTTGTGTTTTCCGAAATTTATTACCCCAAGGGATGGAAAGCCTGGATTGACGGGCAGGAAGCTCAGATTTGCCGGTCCAACTACATTACCCGGACATTACGGATCCCTGAAGGAGAACATCAGATCCGCTTTACCTACCTGCCGTCTTCCTATACCACCGGTATTCTGATCTCGCGCATCAGTTCCGGGGCTTTGCTCCTGGCACTGCTGGCTGCTATAGGGACCGGATGCGTTCGTATGTCACGAAAGAAAAGGGAAAAGGAAATTTAGCCCCGTGCAGGAAATCTTCCCGCTTGACTTCTTTCCACTCTAAGGAATCGAGGGGCGGAAAAAGTACATCGGCGCCTCCCCCGGGCAGGGGTGCCCGAACGTGCGTAAGGTATAACTTGTCTGCCAGGCCGATGGTTTGCCGGTAGATCTGCGCTCCGCCTACGACAAATACCTCGGCCTGATCGGTTATCTGTGAAAGCACTTCTTCCAGGCTTTGTCCGGATCTGGAGAGAACCACGTTCTTACGCCCGGGAAGGGGTTTCCCCAATGATTCATAGGTTTTCCTTCCCATGATCACCGTGTGTCCCATGGTAAGCGCTTTGAAGTGCCTGAGATCTTCGGAAATGTGCCACAACAATTGATTGTTTGCGCCGAGTTCCAGGCCGGGCCCTACAACGGCCACCAGGGATAGCGTATACGGTCTGTTCGTGCCCTGGTCTTTCATACGGCTACCGTTGCTTTTATGGACGGCCAGGGATCGTAATCCTGAAGGCTGAAATCCTTGTATTCAAAAGAAAAAAGATCCCGCCGTAACGGGTTTAACGCCATCTTGGGCAAAGGACGCGGCGTGCGGCTTAATTGCAGCCGGACTTGTTCCATGTGGTTGGTGTATATGTGTACGTCTCCGAAGGTGTGTATGTAGTCTCCCGGTTCGTAACCGCAAACTTGTGCCACCATCAGGGTAAGCAAGGCATAGGAGGCTATGTTGAAAGGCACGCCCAAAAAGACGTCCGCACTGCGCTGGTAAAGCTGGCAGGAAAGTTTCCCGTCAGCCACATAAAACTGGAAAAGGGCATGGCAGGGAGGCAAAGCCATTCGGGGTATGTCTCCTACATTCCAAGCGCTTACTATATGACGGCGGCCGTCGGGGTCATTTTTCAGGCCTTCTACCAGGCGGGAAACCTGGTCTATGGTTTCCCCGTCCCCTGTTTTCCAGGACCTCCATTGTTTGCCGTAAACAGGCCCCAGTTCACCCGTGGAATCCGCCCATTCATCCCATATGGTTACCCCGTTGTCGTTCAGGTATTTGATATTTGTATCCCCTTTCAGAAACCAGAGCAATTCGTAAATAATGGATTTCATGTGTACCTTTTTTGTGGTCAGCAAAGGAAATCCTTCCGAAAGAGGGCAACGCAGCTGATACCCGAAAACGCTCCTCGTTCCGGTCCCCGTTCTGTCGTTCTTGTCCTTCCCGTTATCCAGGATGTGTTGCAGGAGGTTCAAATAGTTTTGCATAGCCACACAAAGGTAGCCATTTTCTAATTACCTTTGTTGCCTAAAAAATCATCAATATGTACAGGACACACACGTGCGGGGCACTCAATCTTTCTCACGCAGGCCAAGTGGTACAATTGGCCGGATGGATACAGCGTATCAGGAAACTGGGCGGTATGACTTTTATTGATCTTCGTGACCGTTACGGCATAACCCAGCTGGTGGTCAACGGGGACTCTCCCCGGCAGATCACAGACAGGGTGGAAGACCTGGGACGCGAGTATGTCATTACGGCTAAAGGAACGGTTGTGGAACGGAGCAGCAAGAACTCAAAGATTCCCACCGGGGAAATTGAAATACTGTTGAAGGATGTAGAAATTTTAAGCCGGTCCCAAACACCGCCTTTTACCATAGAAGAAGAGTCGGACGGCGGAGAAGAATTGCGTTCACGCTACCGTTACCTGGACCTTAGAAGGCCTCCGCTGCAAAAAGCCCTGATGCTTCGCCATAAAATGGCGCAGGAAACAAGAAGTTACCTGAGCCAATGCGGTTTCCTGGAAATAGAAACTCCCTTTCTCATAAAATCCACCCCGGAAGGAGCCCGGGATTTTGTGGTACCATCGCGCATGAACCAGGGACAGTTCTATGCCCTGCCGCAAAGTCCGCAGACTTTTAAACAATTGCTGATGATATCCGGATACGACAAATATTTCCAAATAGTACGCTGTTTCAGGGATGAAGATCTTCGGGCAGACCGTCAGCCGGAATTCACACAAATAGACTGTGAAATGTCATTTGTTGAAAGGGACGATGTGCTGGCACAATTTGAAGGTTTGATACTGCATCTTTTTAAGACCGTACTTGGAAAAGATATTCCCGCTCCCCTGCCACGCATTCCCTGGAAATCAGCTATGGAAAAATACGGCAGCGATAAACCGGATATCCGTTTTGAAATGTTACTCCACGATCTTACCCCGTTGACACGTGATACGGAATTCAGTGTGTTCCGCAATGCTGCTTACGTAGGAGCCATTTGTGTTCAAGGAGCAGCTTCCTATACCCGGAAACAACTGGATGAACTGACCCAGTGGGTTCGCAGGCCGCAGATAGGAGCTGCCGGGCTGGTTTATGTACGTTGTGCAAAAGATCCCGACGGCGTCATGACGTACAAATCTTCGGTGGATAAATTCTTTGACCGGGAAGCCCTGGAATCCTGGGCGCATCTTACAGGAGCCGGTGACGGGGACCTGATCCTGGTAATGAGCGGAGCTCGTATAAAAACGCTGGAAGCACTGGGCGTATTGCGGCTGGAAATGGGGAATCGTCTGGGCCTGAGAGATAAAGACCGTTACGCTCCCCTTTGGGTATATGATTTTCCGTTACTGGAATGGGATGATGAAACGCAACGTTTCTACGCCAAACACCATCCTTTCACGGCACCCAAACCCGAAGACCTGGATAAGTTTTATAGCGACGATCCCCTTGACCTGGAACAAGTTAGTGCCAATGCTTACGATTTTGTTTTGAACGGAACAGAAGTGGGCGGAGGGTCTGTCAGGATTCACGATTCCGCTATGCAGGAACGTATGTTCAAGGTTCTGGGAATGTCTCCGGAAGAAGTAAAAGCCAAATTTTCCTTTATTATAAACGCCTTTCAATACGGCGCACCTCCCCACGGAGGGATAGCCTTTGGCTTTGACCGCTGGTGTTCGCTCTTCGGCGGAACGGAAAGTATCCGGGATTTCATTGCCTTTCCCAAAAACAATGCCGGAAGGGACGTTATGCTGGATGCCCCTGCAGAAATTGATGCGCTGCAAAAGAAAGAACTGGGTCTTTCCTGAAAACCGTTCCCTTTAACGAATAAATATTTTGTAGAGCGCGTTGATCACGTCTGTCTGAACCGGCATAAATCCGTTTTCCCGGCGGGGAAGCGACGAGTCACATCCGTTGCACAATACAACAAACCCGAATTTTTTGTCTTTCTGGAAGAACATGGCCGAGTAGAGTCCGTACGCGCTCCCGGTATGTCCTGTCATGATTTCTCCTTCAATAAGCTTGTCTGTCCTTTCCAGGGCAAAACCGTACCCGCAGGTTTCATTTTCTGAAGAACGTTCTCCCGGACTTTGAGGCGTTTGCATAAGGGCAACGCTTTGCGGTGTGAGAATTTCTATTTCGTTAAAATAGCCCTCGTTCATCTGGATAAGGGCATGAAGCGCCAAACCGGGTGCACTGATCTTCATTCCTCCGGTAGGTGAAAAAACCGGAGCCGAGAAACCCTTCACATAATTTTCTATTTCCTCTATCCTGGGATTGTATGCCTGTGATGAAGGTACAAACCGTCCTTCTTCAAAAGCATAAATTGTTGCAAACCTGTTGGTGTCCAAATCATTAACGTTAAACGAGGCGTATAGACCCAGGGGATCCAGGATATTGTTGCGGACGTATTGGTCAAAACGTTCTCCCGAATGAATTTCCACCAGGACTCCCAGCGTATTGAATCCCAGGTTGCAATACTGGTAATCGGTACCGGGAGCGTATTCATTGAAAGATGCGGAAACATCAGGAGTAATTTCGGGCCGGATCACATCCAATGAAAAATACCCGCCTTTGTCGCTTAAAGAGGAAGTATGTGAAAGCAACATCCTGTAAGTGATGGGAATATCCGGGTAGTGGGGGTTTCTGACAGTGAACCCCAGGGCATCACTTATGTCATCGTCCAGGTCAAAGCAACCCGCTTCGTACAATTGCATAATGGCTGTGGCTGTAAAACTTTTGGATATGGAGGCAATGCGCATCAGATCAGAAGGCCTGAGTTTTTCTTCTGTCCGGATATTTTTCAGGCCACAGGCCCCTGTGTAGATAATTTCATTGTTACTGATCACGGCTACCGAGATGCCGACTGCATTAACTTGCTGTGCAATCTGTTCCAGGCACAGGTCTGCTTGCCGTGCCTGTCTGCCGGAACAAGAAAGAAGGACCAGGGAAATAAAGAAAAGTAAGATAGTTTTTTTCATAACGTTCGCCTTTAGAGTTGCCTAAAGGTATAAAAACTATCTTTGTACCATGGAGGTAAGGCCAAAAAAAGCATTGGGACAACATTTTCTGAAAGATCAGAGTGCTGCACAAAGGATTGTTAACAGCCTTTCGGTGATACAAGCCGGGGAGCGGGTCCCTGTTGTTGAAGTGGGCCCAGGGACGGGTGTGCTTACTACGTATCTGTGGGGTCATCCCCGTATAGATTATCACGCCGTTGAACTTGACCGTGAATCGGTGGTTTTTCTGCAACAGAAGTATCCCGGATTAGGCAAAAGACTGATACAGGGAGATTTTTTGCAATTGCCCGCAGAAGTGTTCCCTCGTGAATTTCTATTAATAGGCAATTTCCCTTACAACATTTCATCCCAGATCTTTTTCCGGGTCTTGGAATTCAGGGACAGGATCCCCGAAGTGGTGGGTATGGTCCAAAAAGAAGTTGCTGAGCGTTACTGCGCTCCTCCGGGATCCCGCACTTACGGCATACTAAGTGTTTTGCTTCATGCCTGGTACCATACTGAATACCTTTTTACGGTTCACCCCGGAGCCTTTGTCCCGCCTCCAAAAGTGCAATCCGGGGTCATCCGCCTGACAAGAAATAACCGGACAGCCTTGGATTGTCCGGAAGATCTTTTTTTGAAAGTAGTTAAAACAACGTTTAACCAGCGGCGTAAAACCATCCGTAACAGCCTTAAACCGATCCTGGGAAACCGTAAAATCACGGGATCTTCCCTTCCGGACCTAAGGCCGGAACAACTTGATGTAAGCGATTTTGTTCAATTGACAAAAGAAGTCGCCGGAATTCTCAATGCTGATTCATAGCATCAACAGGATTCATACGGGCTGCCTGCAGGGAAGGAATAAATCCGGCCACAATACCTACTGCCCCGGAAATCAGCACTCCTCGCAATATGTTTGAAAAAGACATGGTCAGAACAAAATCATACTGACTGGTAACAAATACCGTCAATCCCCAGACTATCAAGATCCCCACAAAACCACCTACCATGGCCAGGAGTGCCGCTTCAAAAAGAAATTGCGCCAGTACGAATGCGCTTTTTGCGCCCATGGCTTTTTCTATGCCAATAATATGTGTTCTTTCCTTAACCGATACAAACATGATGTTGGCAACTCCAAAAGCTCCAATAAGGATGGAAAAGCCCCCTATAACCCATCCCGCTATGGAAATCACGCTGAAAAGCTGTGAAAGGGCATCGTCCAGGAAAGACATCTTATTGAGTGCGAAGTTGTCTTTCTGAACCGGTTTCAGACGACGTACGGCTCGCATGGCATTCCTCAACTCGGCCATAAATTCTTCTTCATCTGCCCCAGGATCTTTGTGAACGACAATGCTGGGGGACGTGCGGCGAAGGTCAATGTAATTGCGGATAAAGGGCAACGGGATGATGACCGCATCATCATAGGTTACCGGATCGAACATAGATTCTCCCTTTTTCTTGATAACCCCTATGACACGGACCGAGAACCCTCCAATCTTTATGGAATTGTTCACAGGAGAGATGCCGGCCGGGAACAGCTCTTCCGCAACATTACTCCCTATGACAGCCAATGGAACGTTTGCTGCTGCCTCTGAAGGTATAAAATACCGTCCCTGGTCAATTTCAAAAACCGAGATCCGGTTCCAGTCGTACGTCACTCCGTGAACGGAGGTATTGCGTAAGGTGGTTCTGCCGTACCTTACGTGTGCTGAAGTAATGGCTGAAAGCGCCATCATATCTGCATTTTCCAGGGTTTTTTGAAGGAAAATAAATTCTTCGTACGTATTGTTTGGGCGTTGTCTGAATTCCCACCATTTTATACCTTCTCCTTCTGTTAAGGACTCCCAGGACATCTTGTCAATGTAGACGACGTCGGTGCCCAGGGAAGAAAACAGGTTGCGTACATTTTTTTCAAGGCCTTCTATAGCCGTAAACACAGCTACTATGGAAAATATCCCTATAGTAACGCCCAAAAGGGAAAGAAAAGCCCTGAACTTGTCTCCTTTTACCGAGTCAAAAGCAAACGAGAAGCTTTCCCCCATAAGTTTAAAGAAGATGTTGATGCTCTTTACGATTTTTTTCATTCTTTTTGTCCGATTTTTCGTTTCAATTCCCGTAAGGCATCAAATGCTTCCAGGGGTGTCATTCTATTCAAATCCAGTGATTCAATATCTCTTTTCAAGGCCTGCAGCAAGGGATCTTCCAATTGAAAAAACGAGAGTTGTTTAGGTCTTTCTACTGAAGGCGGCTGTTCCCGGCCTGCTTCCATTCTTTTGAGAATCTCTTCTGCGGTGAGCAAAACCCGACGGGGCATACCCGCCATCCCGGCTACGTGGATCCCAAAGCTGTGTTCCACTCCTCCGGATATCATTTTACGCAAAAATAACACCTTTTGCCCTCGTTCTTTCACCGCTATGTGGAAATTTTTAACCCTGATATACTGTTCTGCCATTTGGTTCAGTTCGTGGTAATGAGTGGCAAAAAGCGTTTTGGCCTGTGCCCCTGCTTTTTCATGCAGGTATTCCACAATTGCCCAAGCAATTGATATGCCATCATAAGTGCTTGTCCCGCGCCCAATTTCATCAAAAAGCACCAGGGATTTGCCTGTTATATTGTTCAGAATAGCGGCCGATTCCAGCATTTCTACCATAAACGTGGATTCCCGGCGGGCCATATTGTCCGAAGCCCCAACACGGGTAAACAATTTGTCCACTATGCCCAGTGTGGCTTCCCGCGCAGGCACGTAAGAACCTATCTGCGCCAGAAGGATTATCAGTCCCGTCTGGCGTAATAAAGCGGATTTCCCGGCCATATTGGGTCCGGTCAGGATGATGATCTGTTGATTTTCGTTGTCCAGGTAAACGTCGTTTGGGATGTAGGCTTCTCCCGGAGGCATTAGCGTTTCCAGAACAGGGTGGCGTCCCTGGTGGATATCAATGACATCGGATTCTTCCACGCGGGGCCGGCAATATTTTTGCTCCCGTGCCAAAATGGCAAATCCAAGCAATACGTCCAGCCTGGCCAGTATGCGGGAATTTTCCTGTATGGGACGGATGTAACGCCGGATCGTTTCCATCAGTTGCGCAAAGATTTCCTGTTCCAGCAAAGCGATCCTTTCTTCTGCTCCCAGGATCTTTTCTTCGTAAGACTTGAGTTCTTCCGTAATGTAACGCTCGGCACTAACCAGCGTTTGTTTCCGGATCCAGGAAGAAGGCACTTTGTCTTTGTGGGTGTTCCGGACTTCAATATAATACCCGAATACATTATTGAAACTGATCTTCAGGGAAGATATCCCTGTTGCATCGGCGGCTTTTTGCTGCATTTCCTGCAGGTATTCCTTATTGTGCGACACAATATGGCGCAATTCATCAAGCTGTGGATCGTATCCGGGAGCTACCACCTGGCTTTTGCCCAGTTGTGCGGGAGGTGAAGCCACCAGTGTCCGGTTCAGGATTTCCACCAATTCAGTACAGTCGTCCAGATTATCTGTATCTTTTTGAACGGCATGGGCTTCTTCGGTTTTAGCCAGTAATTGCCTGATCTTTGATGTCTGGATTAAAGCCGTTTTTATCTGTCCCGCTTCCCGTGGCGTAATTCGTCCTGCAGCCGCGCGTGATACAAGCCGTTCCATGTCACCGGTCTGGGAGAGCATTTTTCGCAATTTTCCTGTAAGATCCCACTGTTCCAGGAAAACTTCTATGACATTGTGTCTTTCGTGAATATCACCAATATGGCGCAGGGGCATCACCATCCATTGCCGCAGCAACCTGGCTCCCATGGGTGTGTGCGTCTTATCAATGACTTCAATAAGGCTCGCCCCATTTTCCGGGTTGTCGTGACGCGGAAAAAGTTCCATGTTCCGGATGCTGTATTTGTCCAGCCACATCAGGCGGCCGGAATCTATTCGCTGCAAGGTGCATAAATGATCGTAACGGGCGTATTTATTGATCTCCAGGTAAAAAAGAACGGCTCCCACAGCAGATATAGCAAATGGAAGGTTTTCAACACCAAATCCTTTCAAACTGTCAACGCCAAATTGGGTTTTTACTTTCTCCTGAGCTGCATCGTACACGAATGCCCAATCATCTATGGTAGAAACAAAAGCAGCGGAACCGACTGCTGTCTTCCATTTTTTCTCCTGGTCCCTGGACACTAATATTTCCCTTGGGTTGTATTGGGACAAAAGGCTTTCTATGTAAGACCGGTCTCCCTGGGCAACCTGTATGGTTCCCGTGGATATGTCCGTAAAAGCAATGCCTGTTAATTCCCCTTCCCTGGTGCGGCCGGAAAAAATGCCCGCCAGAAAATTATGTTCCGAGGCTTCCAGCAATTGCGGATTATAGGAAAGGCCTGGGGTCACCACTTCCGTGATCCCTCTTTTCACGATTTTTTTGGCGAGTTTGGGATCTTCCAGCTGATCGCAGACGGCAACTTTGTAACCGGCCCGAACCAGTTTTGGCAGATATGTGTCCAGGGCATGGTGGGGAAAGCCCGCCAATTCCACCGAGGATGCGGATCCGTTTGCGCGACGGGTAAGAACTATTCCAAGTGCTTTGGAAGATTTGATGGCATCTTCTCCGAACGTCTCATAAAAATCACCAACCCTGAAAAGCAGCAGGGCATCCGGATATTCTGCCTTAATGGCAAAATACTGGTCCATCAATGGAGTCTTAACGGGTTGCGAAGCCATAAGGAGCAAAGGTAATAAATTTTAAGGTTACAGGCAGGTGATCGCTTACTCCTCCGTGATAAACCGGACCCCTGTATGTTCTTTTTGGTTTGTACCCCAGATGCGTCTTGTCACGTTCCAGTAAATAGTTGTTTTTAAGAACCTTAACGTATTCTATTTTTTTATGAACCGAGGAACTGACCAGGAATTGGTCCAGGCATTCCCAAACACCCCTGTATTTGTAAGTAGCCTCCCGGGAAACATTGATAAGCCCCTTCCCGGAAAGATGTCTTAACGGTCCGGAATCGGGAGGGTCATTGAAATCTCCCATCACGATTATGTTTGCTTGTGGAGACACCCGGCAAATACTGTCAACGGCATGCAATAACAGGTTGGAAGCAAACATCCTGTACCCTTCCGCCAGAACGCCGCCTCTTTTGGACGGCCAGTGATTCACAAACAAATGAAGTGTGTCCCGGTCATCCAGAACACCTTTTACGTACAGGATCTCACGTGTCTTTACCACATGATTGTCTTCTTCCTTTAATGAGTAATACGCACGCTCTAAGGGAAGAAAACGTGCTTTCAGGTATAGCAGGGCTACATCTATTCCGCGCGGATCCGGGGAATCCCGGTGAATGATCCCGTATTGCAACGGTGCCAGGGGAGAATCGTTTACCAACAGGGATAAAACATACCTGTTTTCAATTTCACACAACCCGATTATAGCGGGAGCTTCCCATGTCTCTTCTTCCTGAACTCCGCATGAAATAAGTATTTTGGCCAGATTATTCTTTTTTTTCAGAAAACGGTCCCATGTCCAAGAATAAGAACCCCCGGAGGTAAATTCATCATAACCGGTCAGCGGGTCTGTAAACGGGTCAAAATAATTTTCCACGTTCCAGAATACGACCAGACACAATATCCATTTTATCATGATTTCAAGATAACATCCTTCTTTAAAACCAAAAGGACAATTCGTAAAAAGTTGTTAGTTTTGTGCCTTTATAGTTAAAGAAAAATCTGATGGCTTTAAGATGCGGTATAGTGGGACTGCCCAATGTGGGTAAATCCACATTGTTCAATTGTGTTTCTTCAGGAAAAGCCCAGGCGGCCAATTTCCCTTTCTGCACCATAGAACCCAACCTGGGTTCAACACAGGTCCCTGACACACGCCTGGAAGAGCTGGCCGCCCTGGTTCATCCCGGACGTATAGTCCCGGCGACGGTTGATTTTGTGGACATTGCAGGCCTGGTAAAAGGAGCCAGCAAAGGAGAAGGACTGGGAAACCAGTTTTTGGCTAACATCCGGGAAACCGATGCCATTCTTCATATTCTTCGTTGTTTTGACGATCCGGATGTAGTCCATGTAGACGGTTCGGTTGATCCCGTCAGGGACAAAGAGATCATAGATGCCGAGTTACAGCTCAAGGACTTGGAAACCGTAGAAAACCGCATTGCCAAAGTGCAAAAACAAGCCGTCACTGGTGGCGATAAACAGGCAGCAAAACTGGCCGGGTTGTTGCTTAGGTACCGGGACGCACTCCGGCAGGGACAAAATATCCGAACGGTAGCGTTGACCAACCAGGAAGAAGAGCAGATGGCCCGGGAGTTATTCCTGCTAACAAACAAGCCGGTCCTTTATGTTTGCAATGTAGACGAAAACTCGGCTCAAAACGGAAATGATTATACGCGGCAAGTGGCAGAAACTTTACTGCATGACAACGAACCGTACCTGATAGTGGCAGGCCGCATTGAATCGGAGATTGCACAACTGGACACCTACCAGGAAAGACAAATGTTCCTGGAGGATCTGGGTCTTAACGAATCGGGGGTTTCCCGTCTTATAAAAGCCGCTTTCAGGCTGCTTGATCTGGAAACGTATTTTACGGCAGGACCAATGGAGGTTAAGGCGTGGACCTATATAAAAGGAACAAAAGCCCCGCAGGCTGCAGGGCTTATTCATTCTGACTTTGAACACGGTTTTATTCGTGCCGAGGTAATTAAATTTGAGGATTATATCCGTTATGGTTCAGAGGCCGCCTGCCGGGAAGCCGGGAAACTGGCTGTGGAAGGCAAGAATTATGTGGTGCAGGACGGGGACATCATGCACTTTTTATTCAGCCGTTAAAAGAACCGGGGCCGGTTGTCCTGTACATCTGCCATTTCCTGCAATACCATGGGTACCATCTGGATCTGTATATTGGCCATATAGGATGCATATTGCCTGGCGTCGTTTTCTGTATAAAAGGCACCGTCTGAACGCTCATCCACACGGAAGACATACACACCTACTTCCCCTTTTACCGGTCCGCATATCGTTTGTTCAGGGGCTGCCGATACGGCTCCTGCAAATATCGGATCTGTCTGCTGTACCGATCCAAAAGCGATCCCGGTTTGTCTGGATATATTTCTTCCGGTAGCTTCTGCCCATCCCTCCAGGGTAGTGTGTGATGCCAGTTCATTATGTATCTGATCGTAAATACGGTCTTTTTTCTTTTCCAATGTGAGGATGGATTCAATTTCAGCCCGTTTTTCTTCCAAAGAAGCGATCCCTTCTTCATGTATACTCTCTACGGCTGCAACAAAGAAATACTCGTTATCCACCGTGATAACCGGGGAAACTTCTCCTTGTTCGGCGTCAAAAGCCCAACGCACCAGTTCCCTCATGTGCTCATATCCGGAAATCGTTTTGGCGTCTTCCCTGATACCCAAAGCAGGGATAGAGAACCAGTTGTGCTGAGAGGCTGTCTGGTTGAATGTGGCAATATCCTTACTTCCTGTTGACAAAGTATTTGCCAGGGAATAAATTGCCTGGTAAGTTTCTCTTCCGGCAACGGCTTCTTTTTCCAGGACGGCCAATTGTACCTTTTTGTGAGGACGTGTACGTTCACTGACTTTAACAACATGGATACCGTATTGGGTTTCAGCAATGTAAGGTTTGTTCAGCGACGCTTCAAAGACAGATTCCATGCCGGGTATATAGGCCGATTGTACAAACCAGCCGATCTCCCCCGGATTAACGTTGGGATTGCGGTCTGCTGAAAATTCCCCGGCCAGGCGGGCAAAACTGCCGGGATCACGAGTCAGAACGGTGATCAGGCTGTCAGCAATTTTCCGGGCTTCTTTGGTATCGTTCTGCAACAATATGTGATTCACAAAAACCGAATCGGGCAATTGTTTAATATCTGCTATTCGGGCGGCACGGAAAAAGTTATCTTCCTTGTAAACAGGCAACACATCGCGCCTTGAAGCGTTGATTGCAAAACTGTCCAGCACTGGGGATATGGAACCCAGTTCTCCTTCTTTGTAGTAATACGTATCCAGAGGTTTATCCGAATTGCGCGCAAGGAATTGACGGAGGTTTTCTGTTTTAACGAATTCTTCGTATACCTGGTCAATATCTGCGCGGGCCTCCATGATGTCATTTTCGGATGGCTGAATGGGAAAAACAACATATTCGATATCCCGTGTGGCTATCTGTTCGTAGTTATGCTTATGCTCCTGATAATACTTCTGTATTTCGGACTCTGTAATGTTTATGGTTGTATCCCTGGCAAAAGATACGGGTTCAAGAACAAAGCTGACATTGGAAGTGCTGTTGTTTTCTTCCATGTTTCGTCTCAATTCCAACGGGGTGACGATGTTGCTTTTAGACAGCAGTGAACTGTATTTTGAAAACATTCTGTCCGTTTCCATATTATCCTGGATGAAAATCCAGTACATGGCGGCTATACCATCGGGATCTGCCGTAGCATTTTGTACGAACGAAGTAAGACGCGAGCGGTCAAAAGACCCGTCTTCTCCCTTGAAAAGGGCATCGTTCATGATAACCGGAGAAATATCACGGCCCTGTACCATGTCAAAAAGCTCCTCTTCTCCCAGCCTTATGCCGGCATCTTCAATAGCCGGCATATATACCAGGTCTTTCAGGAAAGCCTGCCAGGTTCCCTGTTCCACGGCTTCCTGGCTTTGTTCGTCCAGGGCAGCACCACCGGTTATGGCCTGTTGCAGGTTTTTAAGGTTCTCCAGTTTTTTACTGTATTCCATATATGTTATGCTTTGCCCGTTCATTTCTCCCACGTCGTTTTTGGAAGAGAACATAGACATGGCCGATTGTAATGTGCCAGGATCTATAATAAAGGAAATTAAGGCAATAGCTATGAGTACGGTAATAAATATACCCATTTGTACTCTAATCTTCTCCAGAACTGCCATCTTGTAAGTTTATTGGTTGTGGTTTTTGTTGTATTTGAGGGTGCGAAGATAATTCTTTTTCTTCATTGGACAAAGTATCCTGCTTAATGTACCCGTAAGAATCAAATGGTTTCAGAATTTTGGCGTTTGTAGCTCTTTCATCGGATTCCATTCCGTAACCCTGTGCAAAAAAGTCGGGAGAGGTTAGCCTTACGTAGCAATCTGTATAGATCTTCTTATTCTGTTGGTCCCAGTATAACGTATCTGTTTCCATGGTTTCTTCTTTCAGCAGATTTTGTACGATCACTTTTCCCGTAGCTATCCACACTTGCTCTTCCCCGGTCCGGTGCAACGCTTTGTCGGCCGTAATTACCGTTTCCAGTTCTCCTTCCGGTGTGTACCCTTCTACCCTGAATGATTGCGGAAAGATCTCGTACGGATCCGATCCCCGGGAATATTTTTCCATATAAGGAGCCGTCAACCGCCCCCGGACAATACCTCCTTCCACCTGCCAGCCTTCCATATTTTTAATGGTCTGTGTGGGAATACTGTCCAGGTTATTGAGTGATTCTATTGTGGTCACCCGGTTTTTACAGGAGACAAATATGGTAGCAAGAGACAGGCCTGTTGCTACCATAATGTTTTTTGTTGTCCGGGAAAAAGATCCCATTATTTGTTTGTTCTTACCGTTGTTGTAGCCGATAAGCCGTTAGCCCTTACAGAATATCTTGTGCCTTCATCCAGGTCGTGCATAAAAGCTTCTTCCGGAGTGGGGAAATACTGCCTGTAAGTGGCAATAAGATTGTTGCATTCTTCTTCCAATGAAGAATCTGCCGCTTTGGCCCGGGCAAAATAATCCACGGCCACCCAGAAATTGGCACGTTTGTCAATTTCAGGCATTTCTCCGTAGGTTACCTTGGCGTTTGCCCAGATGTGTCCCATTAACAGGAAAGCACGTCCTTCCACATCTTTATTGAAATTGGAGGCATTCAGGGCGGAATTGGCTGCGGCTGAAGCATTACTCATTTTCTTGAAATAGAATGTACCCAGTTCCATCATGTAATCCCCTTTAGTGACGCTGTCAATGGAATCGGATTCAATGGCGCATTCCAGGAATTTTGCAGCGTTCTCATTGTTTTCACGTGCCGAATACAAACGATAGAGGTAATAGGCCGAGTTATAGGAAGGTTCCATGTTGTAGAGACGTTCCACCGCCTTGAGAAACAGATCCGAGGTTTCGCAGCCCGCATTGGAGAGTAGCTGCACAACACGTTTAACATACACAATATCGGAAGCATTGCTGTCAAAACGGGGGCCGAACAAGGCCAGCAGGTTCTCACAATCTGCAACTCCGCTTATGGCAAAGAGTGTTTCAAAATTATTGCGTGCTTCATCAAGTGCTTCATCCGATCCGGTCTGCATTTTTTTATCGAATATCTCGCTCAGCTGCTGATATACATGAATCACTTTCTCGGCATCCATTTTTTCTTCTTTAAATAAACCTGTGGCGTATTGCATGTTTAGCACAAGAATACCGGGATCTGTCCTGTGTTTTCCAAATTCCACCACATCCTGCAAAGCCTGGAAAATTTTCATATCATCTTCCTTGTAGAACGTTACCATATCATAGGCTTTGTATGTAAAAGCACTTAAACGGGCTTTGCTTGTGGGAAATTTGTCTATCCTGATGTCGTACATCAATATAAGTGAATCTATCAATTCCTTTCTCCGGTCTGGATCCTGAGTTTGGTGGATCAAAAACTTGATAATGTTTTGACCGTCCTGGTACAGGGATTGTACTACGCCCACGGGACAAACCCTTACTGCACCCCGCCACGAAGGAAGGGCTTCCCTGATGTTCCCGTTCTTGTAATAATCCTTATAGAAAGACAAGTATCTAACGCATTGTACGCTGTCTTCCGGTGTCGCTCCAAATTTGCCGCCCTGTGCGTAACTTTGTGTTACGAATGCAAACATGATCAATGTAATTAGGATTCCAAGCTTTTTCATTTTTGTGAGTATTAATTGTATCTGTGTTTTAAGAACCAAATATCATGTAAATTGAAATTCAAAATCAGCATGATGTATCTTTCACGGATAAGGTTGTTTTCTATACTGCCTCTTTGCCCGGCATCAATGGATACGCCCACAGAGTTATACCAACGGTAAATGGGTAGTGAGAACCCAAAAGTAACGCCTATGGCTTCTACCTGTTGTCCGTTCAGTCTCATATATGATTTATCGTAATAAGCCCCAAGACGGTACGTCCATCTGCGCATGAAATAGCGGATACTGTAGCGGTCCGGTGTAAATTCAAGACCGGCTTTCAGAGTGCGGCTCATGGCCGGTTCAAAATTCACTCCCGGGGTGGGAGAAAAATTGGACTTGCTCCAGTCTGATTGCGAATAATCAACCCCGAACATCCATTTGTCGCGTTTCCTTACGGAAAAACCTACAGTCCATTCCATGGGTACGGACATTCTTGATTCCTCGTTGATAACAGAATACACCGTATCAATAACGGAACTTTTTTCAATTTTGGCAAACCGGGTTACATCTCCTTTAATGGTGGCAGCCGGCTGAAACGTTGCCCCAATGGTAAAAGACGTGTTCGGGTTGAAATTCCCGAAAGCCTGGAGACCAAACTGGGCCCCAAACGATCCCACTACTATGTCGTACCCTGTTTTAAGCGTTCCATAGGATTCCGGAGCTGTCAGGGAAACGGCCTGTGCGTTTTTTTCAATGTTGCCAAAATAAAACATTCCCTGCACCCCAATGGAAAGATGACGAAAAAAAGTAGCGGAATAAGCGGCGAAAGCCTGGTTGATGCTCCCCTGACCGTAATGATAGTAACGAAATGCCCCGACGGTAGCCAATATATTTTCGCGGCTTTCATCTTCCACAAAACGGTATCCTACGTTGCTGTAAGGAATAATGCCCAGCTGCATGGCCGAGCTTTTCCAAATGGGAAAAGATATGATGATGTGGTGCATGTTGAATGCGTTGTATGCAGAAGTCCGGGATCCGTCAGTGTTGATGAAATTGTTTTGCAGCAATCCGAAATCGAGCATAAAAGACAAAGAATCCCTAGCCGAGGCCGATGCGGGATTCAGATAATTGATATAACGGTTGTCACGCAATCCGGCTCCGATCCCTCCCATCCCTCTGTTCAAAGAGGTTCCCGGGCGGGTCAATTCTCCTACCCCAAACATGGAATAAGGGGTAAATGTGCCTAAAGCGTCCATCGTTTGCGCTGCGGATTTTATGTTTCCTGTGAGCATTAAAAACAAACCGAGGATCAATAAACGGAATCCTGTTCTATGCATAGCTTGCAAATGTCGCACTTTTTCAGGGTTTTGCAAAAATTTTTAATAAATTATACGCTGCTTCAACACTCTTAACGTGAGGGACTTTCACAAACAGTTTGTTTTTTTGCTCTTTTACCTGGAAATCTCTCGGGTGCGCCGATATGTAATTCAGGATGTTTGCAAAAAGTTCCGTTTTGTAATAGTCTGAATGCGGATCTGAAATGAAATATGCAAGCATTATGCCGTTTTTCAGCACTACACGTTCAAACCCCGCCTGTACGGCCAGTTGCCTTAACCGCACCACGTAGCCCAATTGCAGGAAAGGTTCCGGAATGGGGCCAAACCGGTCTTCCAGGGATGCAAAAAAACGTTGCAGACGTTCTTCTTCCTTTATGTTGTCCAATTCCTTGTATAGGCGTATTTTCTCGGAAACCTGATTTATATACTCATCTGGGATCATCACATCCAGATCGGTCTCTATGGTACAATCGGCTGCAAAAGAAGATACAAAAGAAGGCCTTATGGCCACTTTTTCAGGTTGGTCGTAGGACAGATTCAACTCGGCAAAGGCTTCTTCCAGGATTCTCTGATACGTTTCAAATCCCATCTCGGCAATAAATCCGCTTTGTTCGCCACCCAACATGTTGCCCGCACCGCGGATGTCCAAATCCTGCATGGCTATATTGAAGCCGCTTCCCAGTTCGGTAAAGGATTCCAGAGCTTTGAGCCGCCTGTTGGCATCTTCTGTCAGACCGGCGTGTTGCGGTATAAGAAGATAACAATAGGCTTTCCGGTTGGAGCGGCCCACCCTGCCTCTCATCTGGTGCAGATCGCTCAGTCCGAACAGGTGTGCCCGGTTGATGATGATGGTGTTGGCGTTGGGAATATCTATCCCGTTTTCTATAATGGATGTGGATAATAACAGGTCATAATCACCGCAAATAAAATCCAGCAGTACTTTCTCCATGGTTTTTGGAGGCATCTGCCCGTGTCCGATGGCAATACGGATTCCGGGACGAATTTTTTTTAATATCTCGGCAACCGTTTCTATATCCATGATCCGGTTGTGTACAAAAAAGAGTTGTCCGCCCCGGTCCAGTTCCCTGTCAATAGCCTCTTTGATAATCTCGTGATCAAAAGTCTGGACTTCGGTGTGAATGGGAAGCCGGTTGGAAGGAGGTGTTTGAATAATGGAGAGATCGCGTGCACCCATAAGGGAAAATTGCAACGTTCTGGGTATGGGTGTTGCTGTCATGGTAAGGGTGTCAACATTAATTTTGATCAGTTTTAATTTTTCTTTGGCAGCCACCCCGAATTTCTGTTCTTCATCTACCACCAGAAGGCCCAGGTCTTTGAACAAAACATCCTTATTCAAAAGCCGGTGTGTCCCAATAATAATATCTATGATCCCTTCTTGCAATTGCCTTAAAATCTCTTTTATCTGGGAAGGGGTTTTCAGGCGGGAAACAAATTCCGTTTTTACAGGAAAGTCTTCAAGTCTTTCTGTTATTGTATGGTAATGCTGCAAAGCCAGTATGGTTGTGGGAACTAGAAAAGCCACCTGCTTTCCGTCGGTTACGGCTTTAAAGGCAGCCCTGATGGCAATTTCGGTTTTGCCAAAACCTACGTCACCACATATGAGACGGTCCATGGGATACGGTTTTTCCATATCGCTTTTTACCTGTTGTGTAGCCAACAGTTGATCAGGAGTATCTTCAAAAAGAAATGAAGCTTCCAATTGTTGCTGCAGGTAAGTGTCCGGGGAAAACGCAAACCCTTTGGCCGAGATTCTTTCCGAGTACAGTTTGATAAGGTCCCGGGCTATGTCCTGTACTTTTTTCTTGGTTTGTTGTTTGATCCTGTTCCAGGCACCGGATCCCAGTTTATGGATCCGGGGAGCTTCGCTTTCTTTGCTTTTATACCTGGCAATTCTGTGCAGCCCGTGTATATTCACGTAAAGAACATCGTTGTCTCTGTAAATGATCTTCACAGCCTCCTGCACTTTCCCGTTCAAATTTGTTCTTACAAGGCCTCCGAACACCCCTACCCCGTGGTCAATGTGTACGACATAGTCGCCTACTTTAAATCCGGTAAGATCGTTGAGTGTGATCTGTTCGCTTTTCTGAACCGAACCCTTCAGGTGAACTCTGTGTATTCGCTGAAAAAGTTGATGATCAGTGTAATAGCAGATTTTATTACGATGGTCGGTAAACCCTTCGTGTAAAGAAACTTTTTTATATTCTACAAATGGCTGCGGACAACCCAGGCTTTCAAAAATATCTTCCAGCCTTCTTATTTGTGCTTTGTTCTCACTCAATATGCAAACCCGGTACCCGTCCGACTTTCTTTTACGAATATCACTCACAAGAAGCCCGAAGTTTTTGTTAAATACCGGCTGGGGGGATGTTTCATACTGAACCACGGCTTTTTCCTTTACCAGGTTGTAAAAAGCCATCACCGGAATAGTGGACGGAATGTGTTTGAAATCTTCCTGGAAAGACCAGACTACAGCGTGTTCTGCAATCGTTTCAAGCAACAGTTGTTCACCCTGCAAACGTTGTGTTACCGACACAAATGCACGTTCTTCTATGGACAACTGGGTGTTTTGGTCGAAAATCCGTATGTTTTCAATCTCATCACCAAAAAAATTGATCCTGTAAGGACGGTTTTCTGAATAAGAAAACACATCAATAATACTCCCACGTACGGCAAATTGTCCGGGTTCAATAACAAAATCCGTTTTTTCAAAACCGGCCCGTAAAAGATATTCTTTTATGGCTTCATGAGACAGCTTAAGTCCTTTAGAAACTGTCAAAACGTTTTTTTCCAGGGCGTCTTTTTCCGGAACACCTTCCAATAATGCTTTCGGATAGGTAACAAGAATGATGTCTTTTTGATCGTAGAAAAAGCGTGACAAGGCCCTTAATGCCGTTGTCCGCTGGACCCTGAATGATTCATCCGGTCTTGCTGTTTTCCCGGTGCCCCTGTACGATGCGGGAAACAAAAATACATTGTCGTCTTCTGTCAGTACGGATAGATCACCGGCGGCATAAGAAGCCTCCGAGGAATTTTCCCTGATCACTATATGAATCCTGCCTGGTGACTCTTTGTATATCCCGGCTATGGGAAAATATACGGAAGATCCGGAAAGTCCCTGTAAAGAAAGCACTTCCGGAATATTTTGAAAACCTGAAGCTTCTATAAATTTACGTATATCCCTAACATCAAAGCCCGTCATATACGTGTTCTATCTGGGGAGCAATCTGCCCGTACATGTCTTTTATCCTTTTTATGTCCGGTTTTTCTCCCGTCAATCCTTCTTTTTCCATATTTTCAATACAGTTCCGGTAAATCTCAAAAAGCCTTTCTTCCAGCACTGCCAGCTGTTGCATGTAACCGGTTCCGTTGCTGTTGAAAATCCTGGAAAAATACATGTATTTACTGCCGTTTCCTCTTTTTACGGGAAAGGTTTCGTGTTTTAGCCTCACGGCTTCTTCACATAAAGGGGATCTGTTGTTTTCTCCTTGTCCCAGTAACAAATAAGGTTGATCTTTTCCCATTTTTACCCATAGGGGTATGCATACACCGGCAGGAGGGTAGCCCATAACGGTCCACATTACGGTTTCCAGGGGATCTTCTCCCTGTTTTACCCCTTCAACGACGATGGAACATGTACTGGATCGGCGCGGAATAAAATCCTGATCCAAAAACCATCCGGAAGCGTTTTCCGGAGAAAACGCAGGATCGCACAGGTCGATTCCCAGGAATGCGTGGTAAAATGAACGTGAAACGTTTTTAAAGATCCATTGAGGCGTAAAATCGGCTGTAGCTGATTTTTTTAGAAAAAGGGCAGAAGCCGTTTTATACCTCATATAGCCCATTCCCTCGTTAATTCTTCCGGTATAGGAAAAATTGGTATATACAAGATAACCGTGGGGTGCTACAGAAGGATCATTAGCATCAATTTTAACCCATGAGTGATTGTTTACTTCATAATAGGCGGCACCTCCGGAAGCATCAATAACGCCAAAATTGGCTTCTACGCGCATGGGTCTTGATAGTGTATCCAGTAACTTTTCAAAATCTTTAACATCTTTACAGATTTCCAGCGCCCTGTACATAACCTTCCCTTCCCTGTCCATTTCCTTTACCTGATCATCTTTTAAATTGTATGAAGCCGTATTCATAATGGATAATCCTGCACTGTTGGTGCCGGTCCAGGCTGTACCTCCGGTATCGGTAGCATCCACCAGGGCTAAAAAAGAATATTTTCCGGTATTGAAAAATTCAATCCGGTTTTGTTCCTGACCGGTATCACGGTGTTTCCATAAAAGCGGTCTTCCGCTGGCAGTAACTTTTCCCGTAATTATAGCTGAAGTACAAGCCTGAGAATTTTGTGTTAAAAGATTAAAAATTAAAGTAATAAGTGTAAGGATCCAATATTTTCTCATAACAATCTTTTTTCAAAACAGTTTTTCCGGTTCTTCCCTGAAAATACCCAGATGTTCATAAGCCAGCCGGGTGGCTTCCCTGCCACGGGGAGTTCTTTGCAACAACCCCTCTTTTATAAGGAATGGTTCATAAACTTCTTCCAATGTACCTATTTCTTCACTGACAGCTGTGGCAATCGTTCCTATTCCAACCGGACCTCCCCTGAATTTGTGGATTATTGTAGATAATATTTTATTGTCCATCTGATCCAGTCCCCTTTTGTCAATGTTCAGGGCATCCAGAGCATATTGTGTTATTTCGTTATCTATGACCCCTGATCCTTTTACCTGTGCAAAATCACGTACCCTTCTGAGCAATGCGTTGGCAATACGCGGGGTTCCCCTGCTCCTGGAAGCAATTTCATGAGCCGCTTTCTGATCAATATCAACATTTAATATGGAAGCCGATCGCAATACTATCTGTAATAAAACAGGAGCATCGTAATATTCAAGGTGACACTGTATACCAAACCGGGCCCTTAAAGGGGCGGTAAGCAGTCCGCTTCTTGTAGTGGCTCCAACCAGTGTGAAAGGTTGCAGGGATATCTGTACGGAACGGGCACCCGGGCCTTTATCCAGCATTATGTCTATGGTAAAATCTTCCATGGCCGAATACAAATATTCCTCAACCACGGGAGAGAGCCGGTGTATCTCATCTATAAACAAAACATCCCCTGCTTCAAGGCCCGTAAGCAAACCTGCCAGGTCACCCGGTTTATCCAAAACGGGGCCGGATGTAATTCTGAGTCCCACTCCAAGTTCCTTTGCAACAATATGTGCCAGAGTGGTTTTACCCAATCCGGGAGGTCCGTGCAAAAGAACGTGATCCAGGGATTCTCCCCTCAAAAGGGCGGCTTTTACAAATACCTTAAGATTATCGGTAATTTTTTCCTGTCCCGAGAATTGCGCAAATGCTTTCGGTCTTATTTGTTCTTCAAAATCCCTGTCCGAGGTATCTTTGTTTTTATGTGGATCAAAATCAGTCATGAAACAATTATAAATATATTTTTTACTTAAAAGGTTATGTTTCTTTTAATAGTCTGTTGATATGTTAATAAATATTTAAAATACTTGTATATAAAGCGATTTAGAAAATTATTAGTTAAAAAGGATGTTCATAATTTTGTTGGTAAAAATGGATAAAATCAAGGTTATTCACAACAGCAAAACTTTTCAAAAAATATCTTTTTTTATCCTCAGTTTATTAAACACGTTTTCCACAGGATAACCTGCAGTTATGAACAATAAAGCCGAAGTAACCAATCCTTCAGATAAAATGGCCAGAACGGGAAAATATACCCGGTAATGAAATATTACCGGGGTAAAAGCAAGGTTACTCAGTTTAAGAACAGACGCCAGTATGGTTACCAAAACAGGAACAAGAATTTTGTTTTCGCTTTTTGAAAAAGCTTTGATCAGGCAGAAAGCACCAATAGGATACAACAATATACCGGCTGAATTTTCAACAAAATGAAGTACATAGCCTATGGTCGCTTCTGAGAAGCCCCAGCATACAGCCCAAAAAATAATGATCCGAATATTATTCTTCATGGTATAAAGGTTTTATTAATTCTTCTCTGGTAGCCGGAATAGGAAGTGTTGTTCCTCTGGCATCCTGAAGGGCCAACCATACGGATAGTGCATATATTAAAGGGGGCTCCCCTATTGCCCTTGTATTATGTATATTGAGGGGTTCCGGATTTCCCTGAAATAATTCAATATGGAAATTATCCGGCAATTCATATATTCCGGGAATTTTGTAATTATCCAGAGAATCCGTTTCAAGCCTGCCGTTTTTTCCGGTTACCAATTTTTCCAGGGTACACCAGCCAAGACCTTGCATAAATGCTCCGTGTATCTGACCCATGTCTATTCCTTTATCCACAGGCTCCCCGCAATCATGCAATATCCACATATCCAGGATGCGAAACTGACCGGTAAGCAAATTCAGTTCCACATGTGCCACGGAAGTTCCCATTACATAATACCAGTAAGGACGACCGGTCATGGTTTCCAGGTTAAATCCTATGTTTTCTCTTTTATAGAACCCTTTTTCGCTTAAAGATTCCAGTATCATGTAGGAATGGAATACCAGTTCTTTAAAAGGAACACTGGTTTTGGCTTCTTTGCAGGATACCGTATTGTTTTCCCATACCACATTCCCTTTTTCCACGCCCATCATTTTTAAAGCTATTGGATTGAGTCGTTTTTTTAATTTATCACAGGCATCTTTTAATGCGGCTCCGGAAAAATCGGTACCTGTGGAAGCTGCCGTAGAAGTTGTATTAGGGATGACGGAAGTTGAAGTATCGGCAACCTTTATTGATTCTGTAGAAACGCCCAGTTCACGATGAACAACGGTTCTCATTTTATCATGCAATCCCTGCCCCATTTCCGTTCCGGGATGATGGATCAGGACCGAACCGTCGCGATAAATATTAATTAGCGCACCGGCCTGGTTGAAAAATGATTCATTAAATGAAATGCCAAATTTACCGGGAACCATGGCCAGTCCCTGTTTAGCGAAATTGTGTTTTTTGTTGAAAGCGTTGATCTTTTTTCGCAGTCCAAAATAATCACTTTTGTTTACAATCTGACGGTGCGCCGACCGTAAAATGTTATGCTCTACCAGCATATTGCAGGGAGTGCGGTTATTTTTCCGAATTCCGTAGTAATTTTTCCAACGTACATTTGCCGGATCTTTACCCAGTGTTTGTGCAATCTGGGTAATAACAGATTCGATCACGGAAATAGCCTGGGGAACCCCAAAGCCTCTAAAAGCCGTATTGCTGGGTTTATTTGTCCTGCACCCGTAAAGTACGCTTTCCATATGAGGGATGTAATAAGCCCCGTCCATATGGAAAAGACAATGATGCAATACCGCTATGGATACATCATTGCACCAGCCGCAATCGTAAGCCATGGATATTTCCAGGGCCCGAATACCTCCCTGATGGTCAAAACCCACTTCCCAGCCGGCTTTAAAAGGATGACGCTTTCCTGTTAGACGGAAATCCTGATCCCTTTCCAGGATAAAAAGAACGGGTCTTTTTGTTTTCCAGGCCAAAAGTGCCGACCAGGCAACCGGCCAGGTAGCTTGTGCCTGCTTTCCTCCGAATCCGCCTCCCAAACATCCCACCTGAACTTCAACATCAGAAGCCTTCAACCCAAGTATTGAGGCTACAAACCGCTGGTTGTCAGTGGGATTTTGTGTTGATGAGCGTATAAGCAAACCACCCTGGTGCAAAGGAACAGCATAAGCAGCCTGGGTTTCAAAGTAATAATGTTCTTGTCCACCGGCCTCCAGAGATCCCTTTTTTCTAAAAGGGGCATTTTCCATTTCACGTGCCGGATCTCCCCGTTTAAGCCGCAAGGGATTGAAAAGAAAATCTTCATTTTTCATAGCCTCCTCTACCGTCACCACAGGATCCAGGACTTCCCATGCCCACTCAATAAGTGAAGCGGCTTTTTTTGCATTTTCCAATGTATCTGCTGCTATAATGCAGACAACCTGTCCCATATAACCGCAAGTTCCTCCTTCCGGCAAAAGACAGGGTTCATCATCAATTACAGGAGCCATGGTATTGGGGCCCGGTATATCCCGGGCCGTAAGAACAGCAGCCACACCTACAGAAGACCGGGCAAGTGAAACATCCAGGTATTCCAGGCGGGCTTTGGCATGAGGAGAAGATACAGCATACCCGGTAAGTGATCCCCTGTAAAGTTCCATATCCGGAAGATACCGGGTTTCACCCGAAAGGTGCGCTGCTTCCCTGTATTGAATAAAATCCGGTTCAGTCATGGTTACCTTGGTATGATTCATAAAGCAACAATAGCATATTTTTAGCGACATTCATGCGGTATGATGCGCTTCCCCTGACATCTGACAAGGGAGTAAAATCTTTTTCAAGCAGGGCGGCGGCTTTACGGCAGTTATTCAGGGAAAAACCTTTTCCTTTTAAAAACCGTTCGGCATTCAGGGCCCGTGCCGGTACGGCTGCCATACCTCCGTACGCCAGCCGGATATCCCGGCAGGTTTTTCCTTTAAAATTTACGCGGGCTGCAAAAGAAACCGAACTGATATCCATGTTTCTGCGCCGTGCCTGTTTGTGGGCAAAGTAAAAAGCGTCTTCTTCAGGACGGGGAAATTCCACGGCCAGGAGCAATTCACCGGGTTTAAGGGCAACCTGCCGGTATCCTGTTGTAAAACGACGAGCTTCAATACGGTGGGTTCCCCGGGGACCAATTACAAGGCAGACAGCATCATGTGCCAAACACAAAGGCATGGTATCTCCCACCGGAGATCCGTCGGCAATATTTCCACCCAGGGAGGCCTGATTCCGAACCTGCAGTGAAGCAAACTCGTCCAGGTAAGGCATCATGTAAGGAAAAAAAGTGCCCATTTCCTTTTTCATGGTTTCAAAGGTACATGCGGCCCCCAGGGTGATATGTGAATCCGTAACATTAACCTGTGTCAATTCGGGGATACTTGAGATATCTATGACCGACCCCTCATAGTCCATGCAGGAACCGGTAAATCCGGCTGCTATACGGGCCTCGGGCCACGTTTTGCGTGCCCGGTACAATTCCTGTAGGGAAGAGGGTATAATATAAACCAGGTTATCCTGTTTAAAGAGCAGCATTTTGCTTTCAGGTTCCGGGAAAGACAGAGGAAGTTCATGTTTTCCGGGAGGTTCCGGAAATTTTTCCAGAGATAACGCCGCATCCATAATTGCCTGGTAACCCGTGCACCGGCATAAATTTCCGGACAAAGAACGCTGAATATCTTCCCTGTTAAAAGGAAGTTGATTTTTAACGTGAATATAGGTGGAAAGAACCATGCCGGGAGAACAAAAACCGCACTGGCTGGCCCTTTCCCTCAAAAAGGCTTCTTTTACCGCGCGTGTATCCATGTATTTATCCAGGGCTTCTATGGTCAGCAGATGCTTCCCGTGTAACCGGGGAAGGCGCATAAGACAGGAATCCAAGGAAATCCTTTTTTCCCGGCCGGTAACAGCGTCTTTACAGGCCAGAATAACGGTGCAGGCCCCGCAGTCTCCCCTGCCGCATACTTCCTTGGTTCCGGTAAGTTTTTCATACGTGCGCAAGTAGTGTAAAACCGAACAGGAAAGAGACGGACTGCCTTTGGCGGAAAAATCAATTTCCCGAAGATTGCCGTTCAGGTAAAAACGCAGAATATCCATAGGTTTATTTTTCTATGAGAAGATCTTGCAAATAGTAGGTCAGGGGTTGGTTCCTGTTGTCAAACAAGACTTTTACCACCTTAACCGGTTGTCCCGGAACAAAACGGCATCCTCCGTTTTCCCAAAGGCAGGCTGCTTTTGAAAAATGTGTTCCGTCCGGGGAATATTCCACACGGGCAAAATCAACGATGTCAATATCTACGCCGGGCAAGCCGGTTTGGACCATGATTCCCGGGGTTGTTACTGGCTTTTCAAATGTAAACAGCAAATACTGACCTTCTTTCAAAGGCCCGAAACAGCTGACATAAGAAGACGGATTATTGTCTCCCAAAACGGACAAAGGGGTACGCGGATGTGTTTCCACGTTCCCGGTAACCTCAGTTACCGGTTTCTGGTAGCGGTCGTAAGGTAGGTTTGCCAGGGTGACCTCACTGCGGATATCATCCCTGAAAAATGCTGCAAAACGGTAAGGTTCAGGATGATCGGTTTTTATTGGACCGTTGTATAGCTGGGACCTGGGACCGGGCAGGGATCCGTCGCATGTATAGCGTATAACCATCCAGGAGTACTGGTGAGTTACACAAAGGTATCCGTTGACATAATCAGCTTTTGGGGGTGCAATTCTAAAACGAATACCCATAAAATAAAGCCTGTCAAAATGCGTCTGACTGAGCCGGGTGTTGAAATTTTCCCAGTTTTTATTTTCACGGGGACTCCATGCTACCTCGGCAATAGCGCATAAGCGAGGATATACCTGGTATTCGGCTATATTGGGAGGCATATTCATTAATTCCGACCACAATCCTCCCTGAACACCCAGGACCCTGGAAGCTTCTGCCTGGTCCAGGCCTGCAGTTTCAATGGGATCAAAGGAATAGACTTTGTCAACATCAAATATTGCCGCCCATGTCATACCCCGTTCCTGTGGCGTATGTTTCATGTCCAGGTAGCAATACTGGGCCGGTTGGGCTATAACGCGGTATCCGGCAGCCGCTGCTTCTTTGATCTTATTCGCACCTTGCCAGGCATGAACAACTGTCTTTTCACGATCCAGTTCTCCTCCTTCCATAATTTCGTTCCACCCTACCAGCGTTTTCCCGAATTTATTGAGGATTTGCTGCATGCGTTGTACAAAATACGATTGCATTTCTATGGGATCTTCCATATTGTGTTCACGCATGAAGGCTTTGCAACGGGTACAACTGGCCCACTGACTGGTAACTACTTCGTCTCCGCCAATATGAAAATATTGGGAAGGAAACAGTTGTACCATTTCCCGGACAATGTCTTCAAGCATTTGATAATTCTTTTCATACGAAGCACACCATACGTTATTGCTGACTCCCTGTATGCTCAGTTCCACTTCCCCTGTCAGATCGCAAAGGATATCCGGATAGCTGGCGATAGCGGCCTTGGAATGTCCGGGAAGGTCAATTTCCGGAATGATCTCAACATGACGTGCCGCCGCATAGGCCACTATTTCGCGTATATCTTCCCGGGTGTAATAACCGCCGTAACGTTCGCCGGCATGTCCGTAAGTAGTGGGAAGTACCTCTTCAGGTCCCCTCCAGGCCCCTTTACTGGTAAGAAAAGGGTATTTTTTGATCTCAATGCGCCATCCGGTATCGTCTGCAAGGTGCCAGTGAAATCGGTTGAGTTTGTGAAAGGCCATCCGGTCTATAAAACGCTTAATGTATTCAACGGTGTAAAACTGGCGGCTTACATCCAGCATCATTCCCCTGTGCTGATAAGCGGGATAATCATTAATTAAGACACAAGGAACAGCTGCTGTCAGGGATGGTGTATACTGATCGGGTTTGTATACCGGTTGATAAACATATGGGGGCAAGAGTTGCAATAATGTCTGTATACCGTAGAAAAAACCGGCATCATCTGCGGCCTTTATTTCAATAAACAGGTTGGTAACGGAAAGTGTATAACCTTCAGCGGGAAGGGATTTGTCCGGTAAAAAAAGTATGGCATTTCCATCCGGCCGGCTTTTTGAAAAAGCAGGATCAATGCCCATGGACGGCTTCACGGTTTCCGTAAAATATAAAGCGGCTCCATAAGCCATGGCAGCCTCTTTGGACAGGAACAATTGTGTTTGGTCATTCAGAGTAAAAACCCCATCCCCGGACTCCATGCTTACAGGTGCAGGAATCAGATGAACCAGGGATGTCATGATAAAAGCAAATAATGTGGTCATATATATAATTACATTTTTAGATTTCCCAGGTAAGAAATCGGTTCCCGGGTACTGCTGTTAATAGATAGGGTCGCCATGCCGCTGTAGGTGATCTTCAGGTAAAAAGTGATGTTCTCATTCGTTTGGGTTTTTGCAGAGAAGGTAAGTGAATATCCTTTTTTTGGGTCTTTTTCTGTTGTAACTTCAATTTCCTGATCAGTAAGCTCAATGGCCAGTTTTGTGGGATCCATGGGGGCTGTATGGGCTCTTCCAAAATACGGCAGGTAAGTGGTTACCCGGTTGTTTTCAAACTTCATTTCATAATCCGGGGATAAAGTCCGGGACATTCCCCGGGCCGGATTGGCCCGATCAAAAGAGATAGCATACGAGCCACTCTCTACAAGGTCACAAACCTGTTGTTCCTGAGCCGCTTTGCGCGCTGCTTTTTCTTCCTTGCGTGTCTGGGCTGTCATACTTCCCGGAATAAGGAAGAACATAATCAATGATAAAAAAACCAGACGTTTCATATTATTGGGGATATATTAAATAATTCTTACGTTTTGTTTTAAATGCTTCCAGATCTTCCTGCCAACGTTCGGCTATCTGAGCGGCCTCCTTACCCTGGATGATCATTTCCCGTATGTAATCCACCCCAACAAGTGTATCAAAATAGTTAGTGAAAAATGCATCACCCATGTCCGAATTTTCGTCCAGGTTACGGTACGCATCAATAACATATTCAAGGTTGAATCCGTTGGCCCTGATAATATCATCTGAAGGAGAAACGCGCAGGTCCACCCCATAGCAAAGATTCCCTTTTTGCGGAGGGTTTTGAGCTCCGGGAACCGGTTGTGGGGTAAAAGAAAAATCATATCCGGTCATTAGGGGATGTCCGTATACCTGGAATGGAAACACGGTTCCCCGCCCCAGGCTTACACGGGTGCCCTCAAAAGGACATATGGAAGGATAAAGGTAAACAGACCGGTTATTGGGTAAATTTGGTGACGGCTTCACCGGCAGTTCATAAAGGGTTTGATGTGTGTAATTCAGGCAGGGAATAACCGTAAGCTGCGCCTGCAGGCTGTCTTCAAGCCAAAATTCTCCATTAATCATAACGGCAAGTTCTCCCAGGGTCATGCCGTGAACCACCGGAATGGGGATCACGCCCACAAAAGAACGGTATTGCATGTCTAAAACAGGACCGGACACTATATTTCCGTTGGGATTGGGCCTGTCCAGCACTATGAGGGGAACGTTGTTCCGGGCACAAGCTTCCATAAAATAATACATGGAAGAAAGGTAGGTATAAAACCGCAAGCCAACATCCTGGATGTCAAACAGGGCAACGTCCAGTTGCTGCATGAGGCTGTCTGCCGGAATAAATCCCGCTCCGTATACAGATATAATGGGTATACCCGTCTTCGGATCTGTCTGATGAGCTATATGCGAGCCGGCGTCTTCATTTCCCCGGAAACCGTGTTCCGGAGCAAAAATCATTTTCAGATCCACCCCAAGACTTGTAAGACTGTCTACAAGATGTGTAGAATCTATAAGGGCAGTATGATTGGTCAGTAAGCCTACACGTTTTCCCTGTAACAAGGACAGGTATGCCCCGGTATTTTCAGCCCCTGTTCTCAGAAGTGTCATTTCCTGTGTATTGCTGCAGGAAACACAGATCACGGCCAGCACCGCAATTCCGAAGTAAAATATACGTTTCATGCGTCTAAGTTATGAAAAAATTGCATCTCATCATTGTTTTGTATTTTTGTCAAATAAACCTGAAAAAACGATGGCCGGAATTCTGAATGCAAAAATCCCTGAAGGTCCGCTGGATCAAAAATGGACGCTCCACAAGGAAAGTCTGAAAACAGTTTCCCCCGCCAACAGGAGCCGGATGCATATCATTGTGGTAGGGACCGGATTGGCAGGAGCCTCGGCTGCGGCCGCACTCGGGGAACAAGGGTACCGGGTCAATGTTTTTTGCATGGGAGATTCCCCCAGAAGAGCCCATTCCGTCTCGGCGCAGGGCGGTATTAATGCTGCCAAGAATTACAGGAACGACAACGATTCGGCACAACGGCTGTTCCTGGACACCTTGAAAGGAGGCGATTTCCGCTCGCGCGAAGCTAATGTTTTCCGACTTGCCGAGGTAAGTAACGCCATCATTGATCATTGTGTGGCGCTGGGCGTGCCTTTTGCCCGTGATTATGCGGGGTACCTGGACAACCGTTCTTTCGGGGGATCACAGGTAAGCCGGACCTTTTATGCCAGGGGACAGACCGGGCAGCAATTGTTGCTTGCCGCCTACGGAGCCTTGAACCGGCAGGTTGCCCTGGGAAATGTAACGGTGCACTGCCGCCACCAGATGATGGACCTTGTAGTCATTGACGGACAGGCCAAAGGGATCATCACACGGGATATGGTTACGGGCAGGATAGAAAAATACCCTGCTCATGCCGTAGTACTGGCAACCGGGGGATATGCGAACGTCTATTTTCTTTCCACCAACGGCATGAACTCAAATGCCTCGGCCTTAGTGCAATGTTGGAAAAAGGGCGCTTATTTTGCCAACCCGGGATTTGTACAGATTCATCCCACATGTATCCCGGTTCACGGGACACATCAGTCCAAACTGACATTGATGAGCGAATCCCTTAGAAACGACGGGAGAATATGGGTCCCCAAAGATAAAACAATAGCTATAAAATTGCAGAACGGAACGTTAAAGCCATCCGAAGTAGCTGAAGATGAAAGGGATTATTACCTGGAACGCAGGTACCCTGCTTACGGGAACCTTGTCCCGCGTGATGTGGCATCAAGAGCTGCCAAAGAGCGTTGCGATGCAGGCCTGGGAGTCAACAAAACCGGAAAAGCCGTATTCCTGGATTTTGAAAGGGCTTTTGAAACACAAGGGAAAGAGTCCATTGACCGAAAATACGGAAATCTTTTCCAGATGTATGAAAAAATAACGGATGAAAACCCATACAGAAAACCCATGAAGATTTTTCCGGCTATGCATTACACTATGGGCGGTTTGTGGGTGGATTACAACTTAATGACAACTATCAGGGGTTTGTTTGCCATAGGGGAAGCCAATTTCAGTGATCATGGTGCCAACAGGCTGGGGGCCTCTGCCCTTATGCAGGGGCTGGCTGACGGGTTCTTCATTTTACCATATACCCTACCGGATTTCCTTGCTTCAGGGCTTAAAGAGCCACTCCCTGATCCGACTCATCCGGAGTTCGCAAAAGCCACGGAAAATGTAAAACAAAGGATACGTAACGTGATGGAAATAAGGGGACGTAGGCCTGTTGACGATCTGCATCGGAAACTCGGCAAATTGATGTGGGAACATGCAGGGATTGTAAGATCCGCAGAAGGTCTGGCCCAAACGTTTGCCGCTCTGGAAGACATACGCGGCCGGTTTTTCAGGGAAACCGGGATTCCAGGAAGTGAAAACACAATCAATCAGGAGCTGGAAAAGGCTTTGCATCTGGAGGATTACCTGTTGCTGGCCGGTTTGATTGTAAAGGATGCTTTGCACCGGGAAGAATCCTGCGGCGGACATTTCCGCATTGAGAGCCAGACAAAGGACGGGGAAACGCTTAGAAACGACAAAATGTTTCAATACGTGGCAGCCTGGGAATACAAAGGGTCGGATGCGGAACCAGTCTTACATAAAGAATCACTGGTTTTCAATTATATAGATGTAACAGAACGTAAGTATAAGTAAAATGCAATTTACACTTAAGATATGGCGTCAGGCCGGACCCCGGGCAAAAGGGTACTTTGAACGTTTTACACTTGATCACGTAGATAGTGACACTTCGTTCCTGGAAATGTTAGATATGCTTAACAATCAATTGGTTAAGGAGAGTCGTGAAACAATTGCCTTTGACCATGATTGCCGGGAAGGGATATGCGGAGCCTGCGGATTATATATTAACGGCAGGGCACACGGACCGGACGAGGGTATTACAACGTGTCAGTTGTACATGAGGCGTTTTAAGGATGGAAGTGAAATTACGGTGGAACCTTTCAGAAGCGGTGCGTTCCCGGTAATCAAAGATCTGGTGGTCAACCGCAATGCTTTTGATAAAATACTGCAAGCCGGTGGATTTGTAAGCGTTAATACCGGAAGTGCCCCGGAAGCACATACGATGCTTGTTTCCAGGGAGAAAGCCGAGGAAAGCATGGATGCCTCTTCCTGCATCGGATGCGGGGCGTGTGTAGCTTCATGCAAAAACGGGTCGGCTATGCTTTTTGTAGCGTCCAGGGTAAGCGCACTGTCTCTGTTGCCGCAAGGAAACCCCGAGGCATGTCGCAGAGCAAGGGCCATGGTATTAAAAATGGATGAACAGGGTTTTGGTTCCTGTACCAATATTGGAACGTGTCAGATGGAATGTCCCAAAAAGATCACGGTTGCACATATTGCCCGCCTGAATCGCGAGTTCTTGTATTGTAAACGCTCTGACCTTCAAGAGTAACCGTGATGGAGGAAAGTATGGAAAGAAAAATCTCGGCCTGTGCAGGATAAAATTCTTCAATATAATCCCGGATGAGGGCTTTCATATAGGGAGTGGAATAAAAGATCTGCAAGGTATTTCCGTCGGCCTGGCAGGGTATGGTGAAATAATGGCCGGATTTATCCGAAAGATTAAGAAATAAAATATTGCGGACCAATTTGTAAGAACTTGTGTATACATCTCCGGAAGAAAAGACTAGTGAGTAAATACCCGTATAAGGGTCATCAAGGGAAGATTGTGCCACACTGATAGACCCCGGTTCTTTAAGCAGCAGGCGGATATTTTGATAGTTTTCGGTTATGAAAGGCAAAAAAACCTGGAGATCGGCCGCTTCTCCGGCATCTACAGATACGGAAACACTAACCCGGGAAGTATCAATTTGCCATGTGCCCACAAACGAATTCTCTACGAATTTGGCAGGATAGCCGCTACATCCGTACAAAGCAAGGATCACAACGGTTGCGGCCGCAAAGATCCCGGAAATACGCTTATGGTTAAGGACCGGCATATATGATTGCAAAATTATAAAAAATTCAATATGAACGCGTTTTACATGCTTGAAAAAATACCCGTTCTTGTTTCTGATACAAAGACGGAGAAAATGCCCCTGGTGCTGCTTCACGGTTATTTAGAAACACACGAAATATGGGATTCATTCAGAGATTTACTGGATGCTGATTACAGGACCATAGTCCCGGACCTCCCTGGACATGGGATGAGCGGTACTTTTATTGTTAATGACATGGAAAAACAGGCAGATGTTGTTTATAATTACCTGCAAAAAGAACATATAAAAGAAGTAATAATGGCCGGTCATTCCATGGGAGGATACGTTGCCCAGGCTTTTTGCATGAAATATCCCGGAGTGGCAAAAAAACTGATTCTTATGCATTCTTTACCCTACCCGGATAGTGAAGAGAAGAAAGTCGCAAGAGACAGGGATATAGAACGTATTAGAAAAGGAAAACTGAATGAAGTTGCGGAAAGGGATATTCCCCTGATGTATGCCCCGGAAAACAGGATAAAACTGGCTTCAGTTATAGAAAATACCATTGTAACGGCACAAATACACGAACCGGCCGGAATAGAAGCCGTTTTGAAAGGAATGAAAAACAGACCTTCTTACGTAGAGTTTCTGAAAACGATACAGATTCCACTACGTTGCATTTTTGGTATGCAGGATCACTACATTGCATTGGAAAAGGCTAGGGAAGCAGCCAAGATCCTTGGAAATGCAAAAGTCCGGTTTCTTAAATCCTCCGGACACAACGGATTCCTGGAGGAACCCGTTGAAGTCCGTTCTTTTATCTAATCTGGAAATTCAGGGGAAAATTATAAGGGACCCTTACATTACGGTCACGTTGTCTTCCCGGTTTCCACCTGGGAGAGGAAGAAACTACACGAATGGCTTCTTTGTCTATGGAGGGATCAACGCCACGCAGGACAGTAACATTTTTTACATACCCGTCCGCGTCTACAATAAATGAAAGAACAACCCTTCCCTCCACGCCGTTTTCCATAGCTGCTTGCGGATAGATGATCCTTTCAAGAACCCATTTGGTAAAAGTGTTCTCATCGCCACCCTTAAAGGAGGGTTTTTCTTCCACAATAGCCAGCGGGATCTCTTCTTCTTCTACCGCCTCTTCTTCTTTGTAATCAATGTAATCACGAATCTCTACAGCAAACGAAGCATCGTCTTCGGTTTCTATGAAAACGTCTTCTTCAATGATTATGTCGTCATTCACGATCTCGATGGCGTCTGAAAGAACAGGTGTTGTGGGCACTTCCGGCAGTGGTGGTGGTGGTGCCATAGTAATGGGAATTTGTTCTTCTTCAACGATCTGCTGAATTTCTGCAGTAATCATGCTTACATTTCTCTCGTATGTTTTGTATTCAAAAGCACCAAGAACAACAGCGAGAGCAACGATCAAGCCGACCTCAACAAAAAGAATCTTTTTGTTTTCAAGATCTGCTTTCAGGCTTTTCTTTGTTTTCATGGTTTTTGAGCTTTAATCATGACAATATTGTCACTAACTAAAAAAGTGCAAAAAACATGCCAAACAGCTTTCTAACAAACTTAAAATCAACGTTGTAGAGAGGTGGCAAAAAGTCTTTTACCAAAGGAATGTACCGAATGGATAGCGTCCCGACTGGACTTCCGCAGCCATCCCGTATAAGTCTTTGCGAAGTTTCTCAATATTGGTTTTTTCTTTTGCGGAAATAAAAATACAGGGTTTGTGAATCTTTGATATCCATGTATTTTTTAAGTCGTTAAGACTCACTGGACCCTCTTCCGTTTCTCTTTCACGGTATGCGTCAATTTTATTGAAAACAAGGTATACCGGCTTCTTTGCGCAGCCGATGTCCTGTAATGTCTGATTGACAACGTGCATCATCTCTTCAAAATTGGGATGAGAAATGTCAACTACATGTATCAAAACATCACTTTCGCGTACTTCGTCCAAAGTACTTTTAAAAGACTCGACAAGCTGGGTAGGGAGTTTACGTATAAAGCCTACGGTATCACTCAAAAGAAACGGGATATTGTCTACAACTACTTTTCTGACAGTAGTGTCCAGTGTAGCAAATAGCTTATTCTCGGCAAAAACCTCGGTTTTAGCCAGCAAGTTTAAAAGGGTGCTTTTACCTACATTGGTATAGCCGACCAGAGCCATACGTACAAGAGATCCGCGGTTTCCGCGCTGCGAGATCATCTGGCGATCAATTTTTTTAAGCTTTTCTTTAAGAGAGGAGATTTTGTCCAGTATAATACGGCGGTCCGTTTCAAGCTGGGATTCTCCGGGGCCTCGCATTCCAATACCGCCTCTCTGACGTTCCAGGTGTGTCCACATGCGGGTAAGGCGGGGCAAAAGGTATTGATATTGCGCTAATTCCACCTGTGTCTTTGCATAGGCAGTTTTTGCCCGTTGGGCAAAAATATCCAATATCAAGTTGGTCCTGTCCAGGATCTTACAAGAAAGAATACGCTCCAGATTACGAAGCTGGGACGGGGAGAGCTCATCATCAAATATGGCAATGGAAATCTCTTCCGCTTTGATATAAGCAGCAAGTTCATCTAATTTTCCACTTCCCAGGAATGTATTAGGATGAGGTTTTTCCAAACGCTGGATGAACCTCCCGCCGGCCTCAACACCTGCGGTATCTGCCAAAAATTCCAGTTCATCCAGGTATTCATTAAATATGGAAGAATCTGTGGATGGTGTCTGAACACCAACAAAAACGGCCTTGTCTCTGATTGTAGTCAATGTTTAAGAGTGTAAAAAAAGCGCCCGTAAAAAAGAGCGCTTTATCTTTCAACTGAATGATTTAAAATTACCTGAGCTGGAAGTTCAGAGGGAAGTTGTAACGCACCCTTACTGCTTTATCACGCTGTCTTCCCGGTTTCCACCTGGGTGAAGAAGAAACAACACGAACGGCTTCTTTGTCAATAGAAGGGTCTACACCGCGCAATACAGTAACGTTTTTAACGTAACCGTCTGCATCTACAATAAAGCTCAGTACCACACGACCCTGAACACCATTTTCTTTTGCTACTTCAGGATATACTATGCGTTCAAAAACCCATTTTGTAAAGGTGTTTTCATCACCACCCATAAAAGAAGGTTTTTCTTCTACAATAGCTAAAGGAATTTCTTCTTCTTCAACAGCCTCTTCCTCTGAATATTCTATGTAATCACGAATTTCAACGGCAAAATCGGAATCATCTTCCGTTTCAATAAAAATATCCTCTTCAATGGTTATGTCATCATCAACAATTTCGATGGCATCTGATAGTACGGGAGCCTTGGGCATTTCCGGAGGCGGGGGAGGAGTCTCCATGGTGATAGGGATCTGTTCTTCTTCAATGATCTGCTGAACATCGGCTGTAAGCATACTTACGTCTTTATCGTAGGTTTTATACTCGAAAGCAGCAAGGACTACAAGAAGAGCAAAAATCAATCCGATTTCAATAAAAAGAACTTTCTTGTTTTCAAGATTCGCCTTTGAACTTTTCTTAGTTTCCATTGTAATTAATCGTTAATTTTGTGGACCATGTCGGAATCGAACCGACGACCTCGTGCATGCCATGCAAGCGCTCTAGCCAACTGAGCTAATGGCCCGTCAGGGCTTGCAAATGTAAACAAAATATTTTAAAAAACAATTTCGTACTTTTGCCGCTGTACGAAACAAAATTATGATACTTTTTCACATTCACAATACAGTTTTTAAGGTAAGCAACAGACGTGCCATAAAAAGATGGATATCCACAGTTTTACGTGATTATGACAGAATCCCCGGAGAAATTAATATAATATTCTGTGATTCCGAATATTTGCTTCAAGTGAACAAAATGTACCTGAACCATGATTACTATACTGATGTGATTACATTTGATTATTCGGATCCGGAAGACAAAAAGATCAATGGAGATTTATTCATTGATTTAGAAACAGTAAAACAAAACGCTGTCAAATACAAACAATCATTTGATGACGAAATACTTCGAGTGATAATTCATGGAATATTACACCTTTCAGGAGAAGACGATAAAACAAAAATGCAACAGATCAATATGCGAAAAGCGGAAGACAGGGCATTACAACTTTTTAGTGCAGATTCAAAGAAATGAAGTTTCAGTACGATATAATAGTTGTAGGAGCCGGACATGCCGGATGTGAGGCGGCTTACGCAGCGGCTAAACTAGGGTCAAAAACACTGCTGGTTACCATGGATATGACAAAAATGGCGCACATGTCCTGCAATCCGGCAATGGGTGGAATTGCAAAAGGCCAGATAATCAGAGAGATAGACGCCTTGGGGGGTGCTATCGGGTTGGTTACAGACAAAAGTACCATACAATTCAGAATGCTTAACCGCTCAAAAGGACCGGCCATGTGGAGTCCCAGGGCACAGTGTGACAGAATGCAATTTTCAGCTGAATGGAGGAATGTACTGGAAAATACGACGGGATTATACATATGGCAGGACCAGGTAGTGGAATTGCTTTTTGATAGAGAAAGGGTCAAAGGCATAAAAACTGAATTCGGACAGGAATTTTATGCGGGTGCTGTAATACTTACAAACGGAACATTTTTGAACGGTGAAATATTTATTGGATGGAAATCTTCGCCTGCGGGACGTATGGGAGAACCACCTGCAATCGGTTTAAGTAAGCAGCTAATGGAGAAGGGTGTTGAAGTTGAACGAATGAAAACAGGAACTCCGCCAAGAATCGATGGCAGAACAGTAGATTTTTCAAAACTTGATTTACAACCGGGAGACCAGAATCCAAAAAAATTCACATTTCTGGAAGAACCCTCCGCTATTCAAAAATCAGGAAAGCAAAAGAATTGTTACATAATTTATACAAATTCTGCTGTTCATGAAAAATTGAAAGAAGGATTCAACGATTCCCCTCTCTTTGCAGGCAGAATTGGAGGAAAAGGTCCCCGGTATTGCCCTAGTATAGAAGATAAATTAAAAACGTTTGCAGACAAGGAGCAACATCCTTTATTTCTGGAGCCGGAAGGCTGGAACACAAACGAATACTATTTACAGGGATTTTCTTCTTCATTGCCGATAGAGATTCAATATCAGGCATTTAGACGAATAAAGGGATTTGAAAACGCCGTATTTTACCGGCCTGCTTACGCTATAGAATACGATTACTTTCCTCCAACACAATTATTGCATTCTCTGGAAGTAAAAAATATACCCTATTTGTATTTTGCCGGACAGATTAATGGAACAACCGGCTATGAAGAAGCCGCAGCCCAGGGAATCATGGCCGGTATAAATGCCCACAGGAAGCTAAACGGGATGGACCCGTTTATACTTAAACGAGATCAGGCCTATATTGGAGTCCTTATTGATGATCTAATAACAAAAGGAGTGGATGAGCCATACAGAATGTTTACTTCAAGGGCAGAACACCGAATTTTATTAAGACAGGATAATGCAGATGAAAGATTGACGACACTGGGATACGAGCTGGGTCTGGCAGACAAAAAAAGGTTTGATTACTTTATACAAAAAAAAGAAAGACGTGACGCACTCTTATTTTGGCTGGAGGAAAACTCCCTAAACCCTGAAAACGCTAACAAAATTTTGGAAAACGCAAACACTACAACGGTTTCAACAAAGAAAAAATTCTCTGAATTATTAAGCAGGCCGCAAGTAACATGGAATAAGATTAAGGAATTTGTTCCACGTGGAACACTTTATGGTTCGGATCCTTCTTCAGAAGAAATTTATGAATCTGTTGAAATAGCAATTAAATATAAAGGATATATAGAAAGAGAAACTGCGTTTGCGAAAAAGATACTTCGGTTGGACGCGGTGTTAATTCCTGAAAAGTTTGATTATGGCACCATGAATTCTTTGTCTATGGAGTCCAGGCAAAAGCTACAACTAATAAAACCTAAGACAATAGGGCAAGCGTCAAGAATCCCCGGGGTGTCTCCGGCTGATATTTCTGTATTGTTGCTGTATCTGGGACGCTGATAATATATAAAATGCATTTAATGAATAAAATAATTCATTTTATTTAAATTAACAGTGCGCAATTCTTCAGCAAATCGTTAACGATCGACCAAAAAAAAGTACTACTTTTGTAAATTTATATACCTAATAACTTACATATATTGTGAAACGATTCCTGTTGTGGTTGACACTTTTAATGATGTTTGTACAGGCTCCTGCTCAACAGCAGATGGTACAGACCGTAAAAGGCCGTGTTGTGGACGATGTTTCAGGTCAGCCTTTGGTTGGAGTCGCAATAGTTGTAAACAATAGTGGTTATCTAACCACATATAGTGATATTGACGGGTATTACAACATCCGGAATGTTCCTGTGGGAAGGATAACCGTTCTTTTTTCCAGCATAGGCATGGAAACAATTTATATGGAGAATATCGCTATAAATTCAGGAAAAGAATTAGTCCTGAATGTGAAAATGAGAGAAGACGTGCTGACAGTGGAGGAATTAGTGATTACGGCAGAAAGGGACAAGCTCCGTCCTGTAAATGAAATGGCTTCTGTAACAGGAAGGACTTTTTCTGTTGCCGATGCGGAAAGGTATGCAGGAGCCATGAGCGATATTTCCAGGATGGCTCAGAATTTTGCAGGAGTGGGCACGCCAAACGATTCCAGTAATGATATAGTAGTAAGGGGGAATTCTCCCTTTGGTTTGTTATGGCGCATGGAAGGAGTAGATATTTACAACCCAAACCATTTTGCAGACGGCGGAGCAACGGGAGGCGCCATAAGTATGCTGAATGTAAACACTTTATCCAACTCGGATTTTTATACGAGTGCATTTCCGGCGGAATACACCAATGCCTATTCGGGTGTTTTTGACATTCATTTACGTGAGGGAAATTACGACGTCCATGAATTTACCGGACAACTGGGAATCAACGGCCTGGAATTTGGCGTAGAAGGACCCATTTCAAAAAAGCTCAAAGCTTCATACCTGGCATCGTACAGGTATTCTTTCCTGGATGCCTTGGCTTACCTGGGTTTTGAATTCGGGACAGGTTCAGCAGTTCCCAGGTACCAGGACTTCACGGCTAAAGTAAATATTCCCACTCCCAAAAGCGGGACCTTTTCCCTATTTGCCATAGGAGGTCTGGGCAAGGTGAGTATTGTGAACGGGGAATCTGATTTCTACAATTATGCAGATGATATTGCCACGCAATCCGGAATGGGTGTAGTTGGACTTCAATACCAGAAAACACTGGGACATAACCAGTCATTGAAAATTTCACTGTCCAGTTCCCTTTCTTCTTTCTCTGCGCAGATTGATTCACTGAATCCCGCTTCCCTGCAGAAGGAACGGAGTCAGGATGCATTACTGATGCGGGAATTTCAAAGTATACAGGCTGTTCACAACGCAAAACTGGGTAGCCGCCTTTCCCTGAGATCGGGTATAACCGGGAAACGTCTGGCTTACGAATTTATTTCCAATGATTATTCAAAGACAACTTACCCAAAAGATGTCAACGAGATAGGATCTACATTTCAAATACAGGGGTTTTCTGAGATTTCCTACAGGGCTACTGCAAAAATAACCCTGGACGCAGGAGTGAATGCTCAGTTCCTGACACTCAACCAAACATGGAATATTGATCCGAGGGTGGGTGTTTCCTGGAAATTCAAAGACAAACACGAACTGACTTTAGGATACGGATTGCATAGTCAATACCAGGGCCTGGAAATTTATATGACCAAACTGTTTTCGCAGGCAGTTGACAGCAAGATATATCCCAATAAATATTTGGATATGACCCGTGCGCATCACCTGGTTTTAGGTTATCAATGGCGCCTGGCACCGGCCACTCGTTTGAAAGCAGAAGTCTATTATCAATACCTCTATAACATACCGGTAGATCTTTACGAGCCTTATTATGCCGTGATCAACCTGGGGGGTATGCAGTTTGACAAATACGGACGGGTTTACGTGAGTGACGGGACCGGATATAATTACGGGCTTGAACTTACGATGGAGCGCTTTCTATCACAAGGTTGGTATTATATGGTTACCGCATCTGTCTTTGAAAGTAAGTTCAGAAGTATTGACAACATTCTGAGAAATACCAGGTATAATGGCAATTTTGTTTCTAATTTGCTGATAGGCAAAGAGTTTGAAATTACAAAAAACCCCTCTGCAAAAAATATATGGTCTTTTGGGGGCGATATAAAATTTGCACTGGCAGGAGGACAACGATATATACCCGTAGACCTGGAAGCTTCCAGGGCGAGTGAAACAACGGTTTATATTTATGAAGAGGCCTATGTTCCTCAGCATCCTTTTTATATGCGTGGAGATTTAAAGGTTTGGGCAAAAATTCAGCAAAGGAATATTACTCATGAAATAGGCGTCGAAATCAGAAATTTCACCAATCGCAAAAATGTGTATTCTTACGAATACAATGTCAAGCTGGAAGATATGAAAACAACGTACCAGACGGGGTTGCTGCCGTTGGGCTATTATAGAATAACTTTCTGACAATCAGTCTAAAGGGAGGTAGAAAATACTTTTTTCCGGTTCAAATCCCGGAACCGGGTCCTTAAACATTCCCCATGCTTTTATATAGGAAAAAGCCCCGGGGTCGTCCGGGCTTAAAAAAAGTTTACAGTGTGTCTGCCCATCTTCAGGGTAACAGAACCAGGGAATATTGACAAAACCTTTTCTGAATAAACATTCATCAAGAGCAAACTTAAACATTGACGATGACCAAAGAAAGACAAAGTCCAGATGATTGGCGTCTTCAACGTATTGGCGGTAAATAAGTTCCGATTGAATTTCCTGAAAATCCGGTACAGGCAGTTGACGGGATAAGGCAGCAGGTATACGCACAGGTGTTATGAACCCTCTTTTGTGATAAAAACGTTGTAATTCTAACGTGGCGGGATAAAGAAGACAGAAGGAGGTGTCTCTGACAGCCCTGGCCAGCAAACGAGACCCGAATCCTTTTCCCTGCCGGCTGGGATGAGTGGCAAATCCATAGATATAAAAACCCTGTAAAAGGATCTGTCCTTTCTTTTGAAGTGATAAGGGAAAGCAGGTAAGAAAAGACCTGCCCCGGTCATCATAGAGTACGGTCCCCAATTTTAGGCAATGGTCTACGACAAAGTCCGCGTAAGAAAGCGGATCTTCAAAAGCAGCACTCCAGATTTCCCGGAGTGCTGTTTTGTCCTTCTCATTTGCCTTTCGTATCACTGTATATGTCGGCTATGGTTTTTTCGTAGTATTTATTCAGCTGTATCCTGCGTAATTTGAGGGTTTGTGAAAGAAGCCCGTTGGCCGTATTCCATTCATCATCCACCAGGCGTAAAAATTTGATCTGTTCGTGAGGGGCAAGGGTTTTGTTGATGCGTTCAATCTCTTTGCGTATCAATTCGTTTACCTCCTTTGTTTTGTATAGATTGTCCAGATCCTGGAATACCATTTGGTGGTGTGCCGCCCAGTCCTGTATCAATACAGCGTTGGGAATAATAATGGCAGAAGCTACTTTTTGGTTGCTTCCAATGACCAGTGAGCTTTCAATATAAGGAGATTCATTTAGTTTGTTTTCAACAAGTTGTGGGGCAACGTATTTCCCGTTTGAAAGCTTGAAAATTTCTTTTTTACGGTCAGTGATCCGGAGAAAAAGGCCATCAACCATTTCTCCTACATCACCGGTATGGAACCAACCTTCACGGTCTATGGCTTCTTTTGTTGCTTGTGGGTTTTTATAATACCCCATCATTATATGAGGTCCGCGGGTAAGGATTTCACCGTCAGGGGCAAATTTAACTTCGGTACCTTCCATGACCTTTCCCACCGTTCCGATTTTCCGTATTTTGCCTTTGGGATTGTTTACGGCAATCACCGGTGCAGTTTCTGTCATGCCATATCCTTCGTAAATATACATTTTTGCAGCGGAGAAAAGACGAATAATACACGCTCTTATAGAAGATCCGCCTGTAACGATCAGCATTTCGTGACCACCCAGATTCGCCCTCCATTTGCTGTATACCAGTTTGTCAAACAATTTGTTTAAGGTTACACGCCAAAAAGTAAGGTTTTCGTAATCGAAAGTATTTCCGAAATTCCAGGCCCATCTGTAGATGATCCGTTTAATACCGGAAAGGCTTTTTCCGGCATCTTCAAGCTTTTTGTACATCATTTCAATAACACGGGGAACGGCACAAAATCCGTCTGCCTGGATGTCTTTCAGATCACGAGCGATGGTTCCCATGTTTTCGGCATAGTAAATGCTGATCCCCAAAGATTGGAACTCATAGTTCATGGTTCTTTCGTAGATATGGCATAACGGCAGAAAACTCAGGTAATGGTGTGAAGCATTCATTACCTGTTGTGCGGCATGTCCCAGGAAATTAAAAACAATACTACTGTGTGCATGCATTACTCCCTTGGGCGTTCCGGTAGTTCCCGAGGTATATATTATGGTAAGCAAAGTATCAGGCGTTATGGTCTTTTTGTTTTCTTCAATTACAGGTTCCCATTTTGCCTTGTTTTTCTCCCCAGATAAACGGATCTCGTCCAGGTTGTGAACATTTTCTACTTCATCTATGGTAAAAACCATGGGAGGATTTTCCAGTTTGGCAATGACCGGTGCCAGATGCTTATACAAAGTGGCTGTCCCTATGATCATTACTTTTGCATCTGAATGGGGGATGATATACAGATAATCGTCTTCACTCAAAGTAGTATATACAGGAACATGGACAAGGCCGGAAAGTGCGGTCCCCATATCCGTGAAATTCCATTCGGGACGGTTGTTCATGACCGTTATTACCTTATCCCCTGCGTTCAGACCCAGTTCCAAAAATCCATAGGCGTACAAGTGAGATAGTTCGGAATATTCCTTTGAACTGTATTTTTTCCAGGAAGCATTCACTTTTCCAGCCAGAATGTCTTCTTTTGGATAAGTTTTTTGCAAGCGTTCCAGCAGGTCAAACAGTCTGGTAATTTGTATTTCTTCGTTCATAATAACGTATTTTTTAAGTCGTTAATAAAAGCATCTATGTGAGACTTTTGGGTGTTGAATGAACACATCCATCGAACTTCTCCGGTTGCCTCGTCCCAGGTGTAAAAAAAATGCTTTTCTGCCAATTTTTTACGAGCCTTTTCGGGTATTAAAGCAAAAACCGCGTTGCTCTGCACCTTTTGAGTAATGGTCACACCGGGAATGTTTTTTGTTTCAACGGCCAGGTATTGTGCCATGGCATTGGCATAACGCGCATTATTAAGCCACAGGTCATTTTCCAAATATGCCAGGTATTGTGCCGCCACGTACCGGCCTTTTGAAAACAATTGCATGGATTGTTTTCTTATGTAAATGAAGTTCCGGGATGGCTCAGGATGAAAAAACACAACAGCTTCTCCCATTAACATCCCATTTTTTGTGCCTCCGAACGAAAGTGCATCCACACCGGCTTTCCCGGTTATGCTATCCAGTGGAAGATCAAGAAATGCGGCTGCATTTGCCAGTCTTGATCCGTCCATATGCAGGTACATTTGGTAATGGTGTGCCAGATCAGCAAGGGCCTTAATCTCTTCCGGGGTATAAACAGTTCCCAGTTCTGTGGTTTGTGATATGGAAATGACTTTAGGTTGCGAATGGTGTTGAAATCCAAAGCCCTGCAGATGAGGCTTCACAAGTTCCGGGGTCAGCTTCCCGTCTTTGGTTTCTACTGTCAGTAGTTTGCATCCCGTAAAACGTTCGGGTGCGCCGCATTCATCCTGGTTAATATGCGCCGTACGTGCACAGATTACAGAATGATAAGGTTGAGTAAGTGCCTGGAGACAAAGAACATTTGCCCCGGTCCCGTTAAAAACAAAGAATACACGGGCGTCCTTGCCAAAAAAATGTTGGAAAAGGGTACGGGCCTTATCCGAATATTCGTCTTCTCCGTAAGAGAGTTGATAATCATCGTTTGCTTCCGCTATTGCCTTGAGTACAAGAGGATGCACTCCGGAATGATTATCGCTTCCGAAGCTGGTTTTCATTTATGCGATCAGCTTCCCGTAAGCAGCGGCATCTAGCAGTTCTTCCACTTCATCCGGGTTTGTCATTTTAATTTTAATCATCCAGCCTTCACCGTAAGGATCTTGATTGACTAACTGGGGATCTCCTTCCAGTATTTCGTTTACTTCCTCAATAGTTCCGGATAAAGGCATAAAAGCATCGGCTACCGTTTTAACCGCTTCAATGACACCAAAGACCTCATCTTTGTCCAGCGTTTCGTCCAAAGTCTGGATATCAACAAAAACGATGTCACCTAATTGAGCCTGAGCATGTTCGGTAATGCCTACAATTGCCAGATCTCCTTCAATTTTTACCCACTCGTGTTCTTTAGTGTACTTGAGATTTTCCGGAATGTTCATTATGATAAAATGATTAATAGTTAATGATGCAAATATAGTTATTTAAACATTATAAAATCTTCAGAGAAAGCTTGATCAATTCTTCCAGGGTGTATGCAGGATTTTCTTTTTGCAGCCTGGAAAGCACTTTTTCTACGGCAGCACGTTGAAATCCTAATTGCTGGAGGGCTGCTGCTGCTTCTGCCCCGGTTTCTGAAACCGGTTGTAACTTACTGCCGGATGGAGAAGACTCCAGGCCCACTTTCATCATTTTGTCTTTCAGGTCTATGATCATTCTTTCTGCTGTTTTGGTTCCTATACCCTTAATGCTTTTTATTTTGACCACATCTGCAGTGATCAGGGCATCGCGGATCTCTTCATTACTCATGGCAGAAAGGATCATTCGGGCTGTATTTGGTCCCACACCGGAAACACTTATTAACAAACGGAAAATCTCCCGTTCATCCCGGGTGGCAAAACCGTATAACAAGTGGGCATCTTCCTTGATCAGCAAATGCAGCCATAGCATGATCTCTTTTTGGTTGTGTATGGCAGAATAAGTTTGCAGCGAGATCATTATGTGGTAACCGGTACCAGAGGTCTCTATAACTGCCTGAGCAGGATCTGCATACGTCAGTGTCCCCTTTATGTATTCATACATTTTTGCAGTGTTTTATACGCATGCAAATATACATTTATTATCTTTGAACCATGAATATCTCACAAATCAGGGATCAATTTCCGGCCCTGCAACAGAAAGTGTACGGAAAACCTCTGGTATATCTGGATAACAGTGCTACAACCCAGAAACCAAGACCAGTTCTTGATATACTTCAGGAAATGAACGGTGGTATAAACGGCAACATTCACCGGGCCGTTCATTACCTGAGCGTGGAATGTACAGAGCGTTACGATAAGGCACGAAAAACCATCCGGGATTTTATAAATTCTGCTTCTGAAAACGAGATCATATTTACTTCCGGGACTACTGCTTCGCTGAATTTACTGGCGTTTTCTTTCGGACAAACGTATGTGCGTCCCGGAGACCGCATCATCATCACCCGGGCAGAGCATCATTCCAACATCGTCCCCTGGCAAATGATGTGTCAACGCACCGGTGCATTGCTGGAAATCTGGGAAATGGACCAGACCGGAGCCCTGGATCCCAAAAAACTGGAACAGATCCTGGACAAACCCGGGGATCCGCCCAAATTGTTGGCAGTAACACACATTTCTAACGTTCTTGGCATTGTAAATCCCCTTGCCGAGATCATTCGAATTGCCCATTATTACCAGGTCCCCGTAGTTGTGGACGGTGCCCAGGGGATTGTGCATCAAAAAGTGGATGTCAGGGAAATTGATGCCGATTTTTACGTTTTTTCCGGGCACAAACTTTACGGACCTACCGGTACAGGTATTCTGTACGGGAAAGAAAAATTCCTGGAAGAAATGGTTCCCTGGCAGGGCGGGGGAGACATGATAGAGAGTGTGTCGCTGGAAAAAGGGACCACCTATGCTCAGCTTCCCCTGAAATTTGAAGCCGGCACAGCCAACTTCACAGGTGTGGCCGGCCTGGGAGCTGCCGTGGAGTTTATACAAGGATTAGATAACGGCACAGTAGAAGACTATGAAAAAACCATCACGGAAAAAGCCATAAAATTATTACAGGAAATTGACGGATGCACCCTATACGGTATCCCCGGGACTTACTATGGCCAGGTCTATGATAAAATTCCCGTTTTTTCCATGTCCATTGAAGGAGCGCATCCTTCCGACATTGCCATGATGTTGGATAAAATGGGCATCGCCGCCCGTTCCGGAATGTTATGTGCCGAGCCGTTGCTGGCCCGGTTAAACCTGACTTCTGTGCTGCGTGCTTCCTTTGCCTTGTACAACACCCTGGAAGAGCTGGAATTTTTTGTGGATTCTTTGAAAAAAGTGCTGAAGATACTTCGTTAAAAAATTTTTTATGACCATACCGGAAAAACAACAAAAGATTGTGGAAGAATTTTCCTTTTTGGAAGATTGGATGGATAAATACGAATACCTGATAGAACTGGGCAAAAACCTGCCTCCACTGGAAGAGAGCTCCAAACAAGAAAAAAATCTCATAAAAGGATGTCAATCAAGAGTTTGGCTTGATGTAGCCAGGAAAGACGAAAAACTGTATTTCAAAGCCGACAGCGATGCCCTGATAACAAAAGGGATCATATCCCTGCTAGTTCACGTTTTTTCCGGTCATACGCCGGGAGAAATCCTGGATTCCAATATGGATTTTATTGAAAAGATAGGCCTAAAGGACCACCTCTCTCCCACAAGGGCAAACGGTTTATTGTCAATGATACAACAGATCCGGATGTATGCCTTTGTCGCAAATACCGAAAAACCTTCTTGAATGGAACCGGAAAACGATATAAAACAGGCTTTAAAGCAGGTTTATGACCCCGAAATACCCGCCAATATCGTAGATCTTGGCCTGATCTATGATATTGCCATAGGGGAAAAAACAGCGGAAGGATTTCCTGTAACGGTAACTATGACCTTGACCGCGCCAAATTGTCCTATGGCAGATGAAGTCGTAGAAGATGCCCGAATTGCCGTCAGCCAGGTCCCGGGTGTCTCGCAGGCAACCATAACACTTACTTTTGATCCCCCGTGGGATCCTTCACGAATGAGTGAAGAGGCGCTTTTGGACACCGGTCTTTACGGCATGTTTTAAAGCAGGTATCTATGCATATAGCGTATCTTCTTCTGGGGGGCAATCTGGAAAACAGGGACAGGATGTTGCAGCAGGCCCTGGATTTCTTGCGTGAACTGGGGCAGATCAGATCTGTTTCCAAACGAAAAGAAACGGAACCCTGGGGATTCACCCGGCCGGTAAACGGCTTTCTGAACCAGGCTGTTTGCCTGGAAACGGAACTCAGTCCGGAAATGTTATTGGAAAAATGCCTGGATATTGAAAAAAAACTAGGCAGGGTACGTATAAAATCGTCATCTTCCCCGGATATGCCGAAATCATACGAATCAAGGCTTATAGACATTGATATTTTGCTATATGACAAGATAAAAAGAAATACCAATAATCTTATTCTGCCGCATCCCCGTTTAAAAGAAAGGCCTTTTGCCATAGAATTGCTGAAAGAGATTCTCCCAAAAAACCTATCTTTGGAAGATTTTTACTAAAAGATTTATGACACAGGAAGACTTGTTCAAGAACATTATTGCACACGCCAAAGAATACGGATTCATTTTCCCCTCCAGTGATATTTATGACGGACTGGGAGCTGTATACGATTACGGACAAAACGGCGTGGAATTGAAAAACAACATAAAAAAATATTGGTGGGATTCGCTGGTAAGGATGTATGATAACATTACAGGGCTCGATTCAGCCGTTTTTATGCACCCAAAGGTATGGGAGGCGAGCGGCCATGTCTCGGCTTTCAATGACCCGCTTATTGACAATAAAGATTCCAAAAAACGATACAGGGCAGATGTGCTTTTGGAGGATTACCTGTCCAAACTGGAGGAAAAGATCAACAAAGAAGTTGTAAAAGGAAGAAAACGTTTTGGAGAGGCTTTTGATCAACAACAGTTTCTGGCAACTAATCCTAATGTGTTGAGAGAACAGGCTAAGATTGACGCGGTTCGGGAAAAAATGGTCAAAGCCCTCAATGACAATGATCTGGAAGGCCTGCGTCAATTGATAGTGGATTGCGGAATCGCATGTCCTGTTTCCGGTTCAAAAAACTGGACCGAAGTCAGAAAGTTCAATCTTATGTTCAGTACAAAACTGGGAAGTACCGAAGACGGCGCTTCGCAGATATACCTTCGTCCGGAAACCGCACAGGGAATTTTCGTTAATTTTTTAAATGTACAGAAAAGCGGGCGGATGAAGATACCGTTTGGGATAGCACAAATAGGTAAGGCTTTCAGGAACGAGATCGTAGCCAGGCAATTTATTTTCAGGATGCGGGAATTCGAGCAGATGGAAATGCAGTTCTTTGTTAAGCCGGGGGAAGAAATGAATTGGTACCGGTACTGGAAAGAGGCTCGTCTGCGCTGGCATTTATCCTTGGGATTGGGAGAGGAATCCTACCGTTATCATGATCACGACAAACTGGCCCACTATGCCAATGCTGCTTGTGACATTGAATTTAAGTTTCCCTTTGGATTCAAGGAACTGGAGGGAATCCATTCCAGGACCGATTTTGATTTGTCGCGTCATGAAGAATATTCGGGCCGAAAAATGCGTTATTTTGATCCCGAAACCAATGAAAGTTACATACCTTACGTAGTGGAAACCTCCATAGGACTGGACCGAACATTCCTGTCAGTCTTGTCAGCTTCTTACCGGGAAGAAACACTGGAAGACGGGGAAACCCGTGTGGTTTTAAGAATTCCGCACGTTTTGGCACCGGTCAAACTGGCCGTGTTCCCCCTGATCAAAAAAGACGGATTGCCCGAAGTGGCGCACGAAATCTTAAAAACCCTGCGCCTGGAACACCATTGTTTGTACGATGAAAAAGATAGTATAGGAAAACGTTACCGCAGAATGGACGCGATTGGAACTCCTTATTGTATAACAGTTGACCATCAAACACTTGAGGACAGAACGGTCACATTGCGAGACCGGGATACCATGCTCCAGGAGAGGATCCCCATTGATAGTCTTTCCGGGATATTGGATAAAAAATTAAACAGTAAGTATTGGCTGGAAAAACTCCTGTAAATAAAAAGGGCCGGAAAATATTCTGGATTTGCTTCTTTGTTGTATACCTGGGAGTGTGTACTTATTTCTTGTTTTCAACGGGAGATGCCCTGCCCCAATTTAAGAAAAACGGGCTGTTTGTCTGGCTTGCTTCGTTCCTGGGAGTACTACCCGACAAAATAATGCATGCCCTGCTCTTTATTCCAATAGTTCCTCTTGCCTGGGCTGCCGTAAGACCCGGATGGATCGTAATTAAAATCTTTATTTTGTGGTCCGGATTCATCTTTGGCGCGATTACCGAAATTATTCAGTTTTACCTGCCCTACCGTACCGGAGACATCGGGGATGTGGCAGCAGATATAGTGGGCAGCGTACTGGGAATCCCTCTATTGATCTTTTATTATTGGAAAGAACAAAAATCTAATTCATTATGAACGACTTAGTTTTGTCCGGGTTGCTGAACCTGTTTGCGCTTTTTGGAGCTGTGGCAGGGATAGATAAAGAAAGATCCGAAAAACTCATTAAAGCATATCTCAATCAGCATTTTGGCATACGCCGCCAGGAAACTTACCTGGGATTGTACAGGGACCTTGGGGAATTGTACATGATGTCATCCGGATTGGATAAGGATAAGATCATTGAATCTGTTTGTGAAGGATTGCGCAAAAACATAGAAGCAAAAGAACAATCGTTGCTGTTATTACGTTTTATGGAATTTGCCTGCATTAATTCAGCGGGATTCCTGGCGCATGAAGATCTGTTTAGGAAAGTTGCCGTTCAATTCAATGTGAACGAAAATGTTTTCGGACATTACAAAGCCTTTGTCCTGAAACAGGAAACGGAAAGGGTGCTTTCATTCGCTCCGCATGGGTGGGACGGTACGTTACAGGTAATAGACCTCCCGGATAGCAATATCATGGCTTTTACGTACCGGGGAAACGATCCTGTATTGATGAATGATGTTCCCGTACTCTCCGGCACTTTTCAATTGTGGCAGCAAAGCGGAGTGATGAAGGGACGACAGGGCGTTCCCTTGTATTACAGCAATATCAAAGCCCTGTTCCAGAACAAGGGAGATAAACACATTCCCATAGAGCTTGCCGGGCGGAATATTAATTTTCGTTTTCCCGGAAGTGATAACGGCATGCATAATTTCAGCTTTACCCTGTACTCCGGACAGTTGGTGGCCATTATGGGAGGCAGCGGAGTAGGAAAATCCACGTTGCTGGGATTGCTTAACGGCAATATGAAACCCCAGGAAGGACAAATTCTGCTGAACGGACATTCCATAGATGACTCCGAAGTACAAAAACTGATTGGATTTGTACCCCAGGACGATTTGTTGATAGAAGAGCTGACTGTTTACAAAAACCTTTGGTATACCGCTAAATTGTGTTTTGACGGGATGTCTGCGGAAGAACTCGATAAACGGGTGATGGATGTGTTGACAGATTTGGGACTGGCGGCGGCAAAAGACCTCAAGGTGGGATCCCCGCTGAACAAGACCATTAGCGGAGGACAACGGAAAAGACTGAATATTGCACTGGAACTGATCCGGGAACCGGTGGTGCTGTTCCTGGACGAACCTACCTCGGGACTAAGTTCCTCCGACTCTGAAAAGGTAATCAACCTGCTCAAGGAACAAACGTTCAAAGGACGATTGGTCGTGGTGAATATCCACCAGCCCTCTTCGGACATCTACAAATTATTTGACCGGCTTTGGCTTTTGGACAAGGGCGGGTATCCCGTATACGACGGGAACCCCATAGAAGCCATAACATATTTTAAAAACACCGCGCATTATGCAGATGCAGATACCAGTATGTGTTCCACCTGCGGCAACGTAAATCCCGAAATTGTTCTCAATATTTTAGACGCAAAGGCCCTGGACGATACGGGAAAAATAACGGAAACACGTCGAATGAGCCCGGAAGAATGGCATAATAAATACTTAGAAACAAGATCCGAGGGGGAAGATCCAAAAATACGCGAAGTACCCGAAACAAGACAGAAGAAACCGGCTGCCTGGAAACAGTTCGGAATATTTCTTCAGAGAAACATCCATACAAAAATGGCCAATACGCAGTATTTGCTCATCTCCCTGCTGGAAGCCCCCTTGCTGGCAGTGGTGGTGGCCATGCTGACAAGGTATGCCTCCGAGACGGGATATACATTGCTGGACAACAAAAACCTGGTATCGTATTTTTTTATGGCGGTCATTGTGGCCATATTCATGGGAATGAGTGTAAGTGCCGAGGAGATTTTCAAGGACCGTTCGCTGCTCAAACGGGAGCGGTTCCTGAAATTGAGCCACAGCGGATATATATGGTCAAAGATAATCTATCTTACGGGGTTGTCGCTTGTGCAGACCCTGCTTTTCATCCTGGCGGGGAACGCGATTATGGGCATTCACGGTATGCTGGGTATTTGGTGGGTCATTCTCTTTGCCTCGGCATTGGTGGCAAACCTTACCGGACTGGTGCTTTCCCAGTCCCTGAGTTCTATTGTGGCCATATACATAACCATTCCGTTATTGCTGATACCCCAGATCCTGCTGTGCGGCCTGGTAGTGAAATTTGACGATCTGAACCCGAAAAGCAAGACTGGAAATGTTCCTGTCATAGGAGAAGTGATCCCCTCCAGGTGGGCATTTGAGGCTCTGGCTGTCAGTTCTTTTGAATACAACCGTTACATGAGGCATTTCTTTGATGATGAAAAGGAAAAATTCCGTGCACAGTATTACCGGATAGGGTTCCTGGAAGAGTTGCAAAGCCAGATGGAAACGGCACAGGCAGAGTATCTGAAAGAAGGGGCTCCGGAAAAAGAGCGACTGGAAATTATTAAAACCGGCCTTCCACGACTGGCTCAGCTAACGGAACAAGATCCTTTGTTGATAGAGGGATCTGCCTGGTCCGAAGATCTATACCGGGAACTGGACAGTTGTTTTTCCAACGCAAGTAAAATGCTCTCAAAGAAATCGTTGCATTACACCCATGAAATTGACAGGACCAACACCCGGTTGATCAAAGAAATGGGAAAAGACGGATTGTTATCCCTGAAAAAAGATCACCACAATCTGTTTTTGCAGGATCTGGTCCTGAACACTTCTTCTTTAAAAATGTTCCGTATTGTTGATAATACAATTGTACCAAAAGTTGGACAAATTTACCTGGAACCGGCTACAGCTAACGGGAGAGCCCCATTTTACAGTCATGAAAAAATCCTGGGCAAACTAAAAATTCCCACCTTGTGGTATAATTTGGGGGTGATGGGAATTATGGCCATATTGACTGCCCTGGCATTATTTTTCAGGATTCCGGCAAGGTTTATGGCGAAGAAAGGTGAATAATAACGTGTTTTTTTTACATTTGTACAATATTCCAAGCTTATTTACTATACAAAACAACCCAATATGAAAAGAATTGCCATTGCACTATTGTTGATCTCGGCGCTTATCGTAAGCGCATGCGGTAACAGCTCCTCCAAGAAAAAAGACGCTCAGACAAAATCTGAAACAAGTCTTCAGGAACAATACCTGACAGAAGATTTGATCATCAAGATCGATTCCCTGGTATCGGGATTTCAACAGTTGGGCGTAATGCCTCACATGAAAGCCATTCAGGAAGGGACGCTGGTTCTTACCGAACGTGAAAAAAGAGTTAAACCCACATTCCTGATGCCGCTAAACAAAGTAAACGACCTGGTGACACTTTCACAGAAAAACAGGGCTTTAGCCGTTTATTCGGTAGACCAGGCCATCGCACAACTTTACGGTCTGCCTGTTGAGGAATACGATAAAGTAATTGCACAGCTTCTGGTAGATACTGACAATGTGGCCCTGATGGAAGGTGCAGAAGTAAACGTAGAGATCAATGCGCTGGATATTGATACCTGGGTAATAACCATGGGAGATGAACAAATGGAAAGAGAACAAGTACACATGTTCTTTGAAACCATGGCGGCCGGGATCCTGGAAGCCCTTTATTTTACAAGCCTTGATGTCCCGCGTTACATTACATATTTCAACGACCAGACGGCTGCCGATGTCTCTTACCGGTTCTTGCTGGTCGTTGACGGAATAGAATTGCTTATTCCCTACCACCCGGAACTGGAATCCATTAAGGGGATCCTGGAACCGTTGAAGGTGATCAACGCAATAAACGTAAAACAGCTTGAAGAACAGTTAAATACACTGACCACAGATATTGAAGCCGCTCGCAATAAGCTGCTTGATTAACACTCAAAACCTAATAGTGTTGAGGTCGCTCTTTGCCGGGCGGCCTTTTTGTTTTTAAATCAATAACTTTACTGAAAAAATGATTTTTAAAATTGCCCTGTTCCTGTCCATGATCATTCAATTGGTCACGGCTATTGTTGCGGTTTCTATGGTCCGCAGGACACGGTACAACATTTCCTGGATATTGATTTCGATAGCCTTTGTTTTGATGGCTCTGGAAAGGCTTTTTGAATTTTCCTCTTTTTTCTGGCAAACCAAATTGTTTGCAAAAGACGAAGTGAACAGCTGGCTGGGCATCATAATTTCCATATTGATGCTTATCAGTGTGTACTATATCCGGCAAATATTTAATTTACAGGACCAATTGGATGTCGTTCGCAAGACAAGTGAAAAACGCATGCTTATGGGGATCATCCAGGGAGAAGAACGTGCCCGGCGCACCATAGCGGGCGACTTGCACGACGGATTGGGCCCGTTACTTTCTTCGGTTAAAATGATCATCAGTGCGGCAGATACGGAGAAAATGGATAAGGAAAACAGAAAGATCGTTGAACAATCGTCTTCTGTGATCGACGAAGCAATAGTTACACTCAGAGAAATTTCCAATCACCTGAGTCCTCACCTGCTGAAAAATTACGGATTGTCAAAAGCAATAGAAACACTTACCAGGCAACTTTTTGCCAATTCTCCCATAAAAGTGGTTTTTAAGGCTGATATTTCCGACAAAAGGTACGATTACGATCTGGAGATCAATGTATACCGTATTGTAACCGAGATGTTTAACAACAGCGTGAAACATGCCGGACCGGCAGTCATTAACCTGACCTTAAAAGAGCAGAACCGGTGGTTGAAGGTTGATTACCGTGATGACGGGAAAGGAATGGATCCGGGTCGTATACCCCAAAAAGAGACAAAGTTAACGGGGATGGGTCTGGACAATATTTATTCCCGTGTGAAGTCTCTGGACGGGTTGATCTCCGTAGAATCGTCACCCGGAAACGGTTTCTATGCACATATTGAAATACCTGTGAAATGAAAAAAGTCAATGTTTTTTTAGTGGATGATCATACCTTGTTTCGGGAAGGACTCCGTTTTTTGCTTCAAAAAATGGATTTCCTGGATCAGATACATGAAGCAGAAAATGGACTTGAATTTTTAAAAAAGATAGTTGAGGTAAAAGATTGTATAGTTCTGATGGATATAGAGATGCCCATTATGAACGGAATAGAAGCTACAAGAAAAGCAATGGAGCTGTATCCGGATATTAAGATCCTTGCTTTATCCATGTATTCGGAAGAAAGCTACCTGTCCAGTATGATAGAGGCAGGCGCTTCGGGGTTTTTGCTCAAAAACTCTTCTTTTAAAGAAGTGAGAAATGCCTTGCTAGATGTTATGGAAGGAAAGAATTATTATTCTCCGGCCATCATACAGTCCATTCTGGAGATCATGACCCATAAGATTAACAATTCAGGAAAAGACCGCGACGATATTACACAACGCGAAAAGGATATTCTGTATTATATCTGTAAAGGATTTTCAAATGCTGAAATAGCTCAAAAACTGGGTATCAGCAAACGTACGGTAGACAAACACCGCGAAAACCTGCTGCAGAAAACACAATCCAGGAATACGGCAAACCTGGTCACGTATGCTATCAAACATCATTATTTTGACATATAAGGCCAACTGTCTACGTATTTAAACGTAACAAAAGATACGTTTTTCATGGGTTTATTAAAATAGTAAATGCTTTTACCTTTGTCGGAAAAGATACGACAATGATTGAAAGCATTACCATTTTGCCCGGAAAAAACAAATTCGGAATTGCCGAGGCATTTTCACGGATCGATATCTATCCCGGAGAAATTGTGGGGGTCGTTGGTCCTACCGGAAGCGGGAAAAGCGCTTTTATTGAGGACATTGAACAACTGGCGCAGAAGGACACTTCTACGCACCGCAGTGTGTTGATCAACGGCTGTGTGCCCGATATTTCAATGCGGTTTGATCCCAAAAAGAAACTGATCGCACAGTTGTCTCAAAACATGAATTTTCTGGCAGATATGACTGTTCGGGAGTTCCTGTTACTTCACGCAAAATGCAGGGGAAAAGACCTGAATATGGTGGAACAAGTTATCTTTCATGCCAACACATTGACAGGTGAACCCATAACGGAAGATATGAATTTGACAGTCCTTAGCGGGGGACAAAGCCGGTCCTTGATGGTAGCCGATGTTGCTTTTATAAGTGATTCACCCATAGTACTGATAGATGAAATTGAAAATGCCGGCATAAAAAAGCATCAGGCTATGGAATTGTTGTCGGGAAAGGGAAAAATTATTCTGGTGGTAACACACGATCCACTACTGGCATTACTGACCGGCAGGCGCATAGTAATGAAAAACGGAGGTGTGGAAAAGATATTTAATACAACCGATCACGAAACAGATCTTTGTGTGGAATTGAACCGGATGGACCGGGAATTATTCAGGATCCGCGAACGGGTGAGACTGGGTGAGGAAATTGTTGCCTGAAAAGAAAACCATGAAAGTAATAGTAGTAGCCGGTACGCCGGGAGCAGGGAAAACGTCTGTATTGCTCAATACCATTAAATTTTTGAAAGAACAGCAGGTAAAAATCGCGATTGCCAAGATTGATTGCCTGTATACGGAAGACCAGGTCCGCTTTAAAAAGACCGGGGTACCCACCATGGTAGGTTTGTCCAGGGATATGTGCCCGGATCATTACACCATTTACAACATGGGAGAAATGGTGTCTTTTGCCTCTGAGCATACCGCAGATATGCTTATTGTAGAAACAGCCGGATTGTGCCACAGGTGTGCTCCATATACCACCAATGGCCTGGGGGTTTGTGTTATTGATGCCACAACAGGGCCGAACACTCCTTTGAAAGTTGGCCCTTTCTTAAGTACTGCCAATGTCGTAGCCATAACAAAAGGGGATATGATATCTCAGGCAGAAAGGGAAATATTCAGAGAACGGGTCATGGAGATGAATTCCGGGTGCCGTATTATTGAAACCAACGGACTAACAGGTAAAGGGGCGGCTGAATTAGCGGCATGTTTTTCCGAAGCTCCTGTGTTTGATTACAGCGAAGACCGTTTGCGCCATAATGCACCGTTTTCTATTTGTACTCTGTGCGTAGGAGAAATGCACATTGAAAAGAAATTCCACCGGGGTGTGTTGCGGCACATTAACGGGGTGCAGGAATATAAGGGAGAATAAGTCATGATCAAGGAAGAAACTCTCGTTGCCCTGCTTCCGGGATTTAATTGCGGGGCTTGCGGTTATGTAAATTGTGCGGCCTTTGCCTCGGCATTAAAAGAAAAAAAAACGATGCCGGAACAATGCCCGGTTTTCAGGCAGGAACGGTTTAAGATGCAGTTCCGAAAGTTGACGGAGATCCTGAACTCGGCAAATATTCAGGAAAAAGAGACTTATGTGGGGCTGATAGACAAGGCAAAGGGGGATTTTCTGCTGCACCCGTTGCCCGGAGAGCCTTCTTGTCGCGAGACGCTGGCCTGTTTTTCGGCCAATAAGATATTAAAAGACGATGTGATCCGCTACCGCCCGTTAGGTTGTCCCATTACGCATTTTGCGCGGGTTATGGAGATAGATAACGGGTTGTTGGATGTGTGGGTGATCGGGCCGGGGAAACTATTGGGCCGGGAAGAGGCGGTTATTGAGGCGGGAATATGTATGGTGCTTTCTTTCAGGGGAGTAATTGAAGGGATGCGTCCTTTTGTAGGACAGACCGTGAAATTCCTTCCGGCTCATTGCATGATGGGAAAAATTCATTCAGGGGTGATCGTGTCTTTGGAAGACGAAACTACGCGTATTGATTGCATAGACCTGAAGATATGGGAACACACAAAAGTTTAGATATAGCGGCAGGGGTGTTGGGGATCGGAGAGTTCCCTGTATTTTAAAACTATATTTTTGAAGTCGGTCCATGTATCCCGTTTTAGTTCGGGATTGCGCAACAGGGCGGCCGGATGGTAGACGGCCATTGTCTGACGGTCCATACAGGTAAACCAGTGTCCGTGATCCCGCGTGATCTTATATCCCGGTCCGGCAATATAGCGCAAGGCAGTAGCACCCAGCAGAACCATGATTTTTGGATCAATGCGTTCAATCTGTTCATACAGCCAAGGAATGCAGCAGGCAGCTTCTGCTGTCGTAGGTACACGATTTCCGGGTGGCCGGCACTTCACAATATTACTGATAAAGACGTGTTTTTGCCTGGTGAAACCGCAGGCAGCCAGGATTTTATCCAATAATTGCCCCGACAAACCAACAAAAGGACGGCCTATAAGGTCTTCGTCCTGCCCGGGAGCTTCTCCTATAATCAGAATGTCTGCATTGGGATTGCCTTCCCCAAAGATCACATGTTTACGTGTTTTTGAGAGATCACAACGCGTACAGTTGAGTATCTGTTGTCTGAAAGATTCCGTCACTTTGAAGGTTTAGGAAATTGTTTATTCAAAGACAAAATATCGTCTGAATGACAATTCTGGCAATTATCGATAGGGTCCGGGGAAGAATTTACCTGGTGGCAATGACGGCATCGGTACCAGTGATTGTCAATTTCGTAATCCCCGCCGCGAATCACAATGCTTTTGCTTTCAATAAAGGCACGGGCAATATTTTTGCGTGCCTTGTCGTATAAACGCGTAAAAGTAGGCCGCGAGATATTCATTCTGTGCGCCGCTTCCTCTTGCGTCAGGTTCTCATAATCGGCCAGGCGAATGGCCTCATATTCTTCAAACAGCAACTCCACTGATCCACGGTCCCTTCCGGGGATCCCGTAAGGCCTGTATCCCTCCATGGGAGGCAGGGCCGACATATGACGGTGTCTTTTGCGGTTTGGCATCAAACAAAGATACATAATTTTGGCGCAGTCAAATTCCATTTAATTATCTTTGTTCCATGAAAAGTACGTTTAAAGCCTCCCTGCTGTATGCTTTGGTTGTCCTTTCAATGATGGCGTGCAGCAGGGAAAGTCATTTTATTACCAGCCTTTCCATGCTGGAAGACAAGGTGTTTGCAGTTCCTTCCGGAACAGTGGCCGACCAGATGGTTTTGGACCGCTTGCCCAATGCACAGATTATCTATTTTAACAGTGTGTTGGATTGTGCGTTGGCTGTAAGAGAAGGTAAAGCCCATGCTACAGCCTACGATTTGCCGGTACTGGCCAATATTGAAGCCAAATTGGAAGGACTGACTGTACTGGATGAGTACATTATGGACGATCAGTACGGGTTTGCCGTAAGACAGGGTGATCAGAGGCTGAAAGAGGCTATGGACCGCGTGCTGGCAAGGATACGGGAAGACGGGACCTACCGGGAAATGGAAGATCGTTGGTTTCCCAAAGGGGGTGACCCGGGACCGATGCCTGATATTCCGTCGAGCGGGGAGAACGGGATTTTGAATTTTGGAACAGCTGCCGTCACCGAGCCGATGGCTTATGTATATGCAGATGAGGGAGTCATAGGTTTTGATATAGAATATGCTGCCTACATTGCACAGGAACTGGGCATGGAGTTGAATATTGTGAACATGGAGTTCGGGGCGTTGCTTCCGGCTTTGATATCCGGGAAAGTGGATATGATAGGGGCGGGATTGTCCATAACTGAAGAACGGGCAAAAAGCGTACTTTTTTCAGAGCCTTATTACGAAGGCGGTTTGGCGGTGATGGTGCGTGAAAGTAAACAACCCGCGAAAGAACGTTCCAAAACCCTGGCCGTTCTTCTGGGCTCGTCACATGAAAACTATGCCCTGAAACATTACACGGAAGACCGGTTGTTACAATACCAGACCGTTCCGGATTTATTGTTGGCTCTTAAACAGGGCAAAACAGACGCGGCGTTTTTTGCCACCGAAATGCTGGGGCATGTTTTTAGTGAAAATCCTGAAATAGGGATTTTGGCAGAAGATGTGTTTTTTGAACCGTTGGGGGTTGTTTTTCACCAGGGGAACGATTCCCTACGGGTGCAATTCAACGTTTTTTTAAAGGAGATCAGACAAAACGGGACATACGACCTGATGGTAGAACATTGGATAGAAAAATCCGGAACTACCATGCCTGAAATCCCGCAACACGGAGAAAACGGGGATTTGCCGGTGGCCATCGTCGGGAACATAGGGCTGCCGTTTACATCATTAATTGACGGGAAACTGGCGGGATTTGACATTGAATTGATGATGCGTTTTGCTTCACACCTTGGCAAGCGGTTTGTTCCCGTGGATATGCCGTTTAACAGTTTGTTGATGGCCGTTTCTTCAGGCAGGGTAGTAGCCGGAGCTGCCAGCATCATGATTACGGAAGAACGTGCCCGGCAGGTAGCGTTTTCGGATCCGTATTATCAATCCGGCGTCTGCATCATAGCCCTGAAGAGTTACATCAACCGGGACAATGCCGCTGCTTTTGTACGGGCCGAGGATAGTCCCCCAAAAGCCGGGTTTCTTGAAGGGATCAAAAAAAGTTTTCACAACAACCTGGTCCTTGAAGACCGTTACAAACTGGTGCTGGACGGGTTGTCGGTTACGGTAATCATCTCTATTCTGGCAGCCCTCCTGGGGACCCTGCTGGGCGGTGCGGTCTGCTCCATGCGTATGTCAGCCTCGCGCTTTGTCACCTCTTTGGCAAAAGGCTACATTGCCTTCTTCCGGGGCACGCCGGTGCTGGTCTTGCTGATGATCATCTTCTATGTGGTGTTCGCCTCGGTCCATATCAGTCCGGTGCTGGTGGCGGTCATAGCGTTTGGGTTGAATTTTGCCGCCTATGTTGCCGAGATCTTCCGTACATCTATCAATAGCATCGGAAAGGGACAAAAAGAGGCGGGGATTGCCGGGGGCTTTACACTTGCCCAAACCTTTATGCACATCATTCTGCCCCAGGCAATGCGTCACGCATTGCCGGTGTACAAGGGAGAGTTCATTTCCATGGTCAAGGCAACCTCGGTGGTTGGATACATTGCGGTTCAGGATGTTACGCGAGTGAGCGACATTATCCGCAGCCGTACATTCGATGCGTTCTTCCCGTTACTGGTGGCCACGGTCATATACCTGGCCCTGGCCTGGCTGCTGACGTGGTTACTGGATAAAGTGGAGATCTCTGTAGATCCAAAAAGAAAACGCATTCGTAAAATGAAGGAGGAGACTGTATGATAGAGGTTAAACATTTATCCATGAAATTCGGGGACCTGGAAGTCCTCAAAGATATTAATGCACAGGTTAAGAAAGGAGAGGTCATATCCGTCATAGGTCCTTCTGGAACCGGGAAGAGTACCTTTCTGAGGTGTCTGAATTTGCTGGAAACGCCTACCGGCGGTGAGATTTTCATTGAAGGCGAACCCATCCTGCAAAAAGGAACCGACGTGCCCCGCATACGCCGTAAAATGGGCATGGTCTTCCAATCCTTCAACCTGTATGCGCACCTGACCGTCCTGGAAAACCTGACGCTGGGTCCCGTGATACTTTTAAAAAAGAAACGTGCAGAGGCAGACCGCAAAGCCATGGAACTGCTCAAAATGGTAGGTTTGGCAGAGAAGGCCTACAATTTCCCTGACGAGTTATCCGGAGGGCAGCAGCAGCGAATTGCCATTGCCCGGTGCCTGGCCATGGAACCCGAGATATTGCTCTTTGACGAGCCAACCTCGGCTCTTGATCCTACGATGGTCAGCGAGGTGCTGGCCGTGATCCGCCGTCTGGCGCGCGAAGGTATGACCATGATAATCGTTACGCACGAGATGGAATTTGCCCGCAACATCTCTTCGCGGGTTTTCTATATGGATGAAGGTGTCATTTATGAAGAAGGCTCCCCTTCGCAGATATTTGACAACCCCGGCAAGCCTAAGACAAAAGCCTTCATTCACCGGGTACGCAGCCTGCAGTTTTTAATCAACAGTCCGCTCTTTGACCTGTATCGGCTGCAGGGAGAAATGATTCGGTTTTGCGAAAAGCACGTCATTCCCTCAAAGATCTGTAACCGGCTGCAGATCATGGCAGAAGAGGTACTGCAAATGCAACCCGATCACACCAACGTCCTGCTGGAATTATCCTATTCGGAAAAAGAAGAAATATTACTACTGGAATGTTCCGGAGAAGGAGCTCCTTATAATCCCATGGAAATGAAAGAACATGAAATACGTGTTTCCATGCTTAACGCACTCTGTGAAAAAGTGGAATACACGCACCGCGACGGCAAAAACATCATTACACTGGAAGTGAAGAGGTAGGGAGGTTCCACCTCACAAAAGAGGGTGACTAATTTTTTAGTCACCCTCTTTTTGTCGGGGTGGCCCGACTCGAACGGGCGACCCCCTGCTCCCAAAGCAGGAACGCTAACCAACTGCGCTACACCCCGAGACTTTAGGGCTGCGAAGATAGGAATTTTTTTTGTATTTTTGTAATACACGTATTGCTATGAAATTAATTATAATAGCCAACCGTCTCCCGGTACGGGTGCAGAAAGGAGATGACGGGAACATAACTATGATAAGAAGTGAAGGAGGGTTGGCCACCGGGCTGTCTTCTTTGGAAACGGATGTGGAAACCCACTGGGTGGGGTGGCCGGGGATCTTTACGGACGATCCTCAGGAAATAGCAGAGATTACCCGCCAGTTGGAAGAAATGCATTTTCATCCGGTGTTTCTTACGGATGATCAGATCCAGAATTATTATGAAGGATACAGCAACAGCACCATATGGCCTCTGTGTCATTATTTTTATACATACATAGAGTATGAGGCCCGTTATTGGGATGCGTACCGGGAGGTAAACCGGCTTTTCAGTGAAAAATCCTGCGAACTGGCTCAATCCGGTGATATAATATGGGTACACGATTACCAACTGATGTTATTGCCCAAAATGTTACGGGATGCTAAGGAAGGGTTGAATATCGGGTATTTTCATCACATCCCCTTCCCGTCCTATGAGTTGTTCAGGATTTTACCGGAACGTGCCGAGATCCTGAACGGATTGCTTGGGGCTGATATGATCGCGTTTCATACTCACGGGTATATGAGGCACTTTGTAAGCACGGTGGAACGCGTCATGGGGCTTCAGTTTGAGCTGGATAAGGTATTGCAGGGGAACCGCCTGATACAGGTGGATTCTTTACCTATGGGGATCAATTACCAGATGTACCATAATGCCATAGAAAACCCGGAGGTTAAAAAAAATGCAGACAGGCTCCGCAAGGAATACGGAAACTACAAATTGATACTGTCTGTTGACCGGTTGGATTACAGCAAAGGGATCATGCACCGGCTCAAAGGATTTGAGCGTTTTTTGGACAATAATCCCGAGTTTCACGAAAAGGTTTCCCTGGCAATGGTTGTGGTGCCCTCCAGAAGCAATGTAGTCCGTTACGCCAAGCTAAAGAAAAACATTGACGAGGCCATAGGGGCTATTAACGGAAGGTATTCCTCGCTTAACTGGACTCCCATCCATTACTTTTATCACGGATTGGTTTTTGAAGAGCTGGTCGCCCTGTATTACATAGCCGATATTGCCCTGGTTTCTCCCCTGCGGGACGGCATGAATCTGGTAGCTAAGGAATACGTGGCCACTAAAAGAAACAATCCCGGGGTACTTATCTTAAGTGAAATGGCAGGTGCCTCAACGGAATTATCAGATTCACTGATTATTAACCCAAATGATGTAAACCAAATAAGCAACGCTTTGCTTACAGCCCTGAAAATGCCTGAAAAAGAACAGATACAGGCTTTAAAACAAATGCAGAATGTGGTGTCTGTCAATACGGTAGACAAATGGGCAGACCTTTTCCTGACGCAATTACTTGCTATACGGAAGAAGAATATGGAAAATGACATGAAACAAATCACCGGGGCCAATATTGCGCGGATACGCCGCTCCTATAAACGGGCTTCCAAACGACTCATCATACTGGATTACGACGGAACATTGTCTCCATTCAAAAAGAAACCGGAAGATGCTTACCCGACAACGGAAATTCTGGAAATCCTGGAACAACTGGCCTTGGACACAAAGAACAAAGTAGTCATAAGCAGCGGAAGGGATCATACTACCCTGGAAGAATGGATGGGCGCCCTGCCGTTGGATATGGCTGCTGAACACGGAGCTTTTTACAAGGAAAAAGGCATCTGGCACCGCATTGAAGAACCCTTTACCTGGAACCGGGAAATCATGGAGATCATTCAGTCTTTCCTGGATAAAACGCCTAATTCCATGCTGGAAGTCAAGGAAACCGCCCTGGTCTGGCATTACCGCAATGTGGATGCCTGGATGGCTTCACTCAGGGCAAAGCAATTGGTTGATGCACTTATTGGTCCCTGTACGCGTTTGAACCTGCAGATCATGCAGGGAAACAAGATAGTGGAAATTAAACCCCCGATCTTTTCCAAAGGGTCCGAGGCAAAAAGGTTGTTAAAAAAAGACAGATACGATTTTATCCTGGCTTTGGGAGATGATGTGACCGATGAAGACACTTTCAGGGCGCTGCCCAAACGCGCTCACACCATAAAGATCGGTTCGGTATCTGAAAGGGCAAAATATTATATGCTGTCCCAGATCGAAGTGATCCCTTTCCTGAAAAAGCTCAGCCGGTGATCATGGCCGCAGAAAGCGTGAGAGCGTCTTTTCCTCGGCAAAAAGCCTGGCCGTCTCTATAAGGGCCAGGTGGGAATATGCCTGGGGGTAATTCCCCAATTGTTCTCCCGTATAAAAATCAAGGTCTTCGCTAAAGAGCATCAGGTGATTGGAATAAGTCAACAGTCGCTCGAACATAGAGAGTGCTTCTTCCCGCCTGCCGATCCTGAACAGCGCCTTGACCAGCCAGAAATTACATATTGTGAAAGCCGAGGAGGGGATGCCCAGCCCGTCGTGGTTGCGATAGCGGAAAAGAAGACCGTTGTACATCAATCCCTGTTCAATGGCATTAACCGTTTTCACAAAACGGGGATCATCAGCACTAATAAAGCCGTAATCTTCCATAAGTAGCAACGAGGCATCCAAATCCGAGTTTTCATAAGCCTGTGAAAAACTGCTGATGGATTCTTTCCACCCATATTCCATGACCTCTTCCCTGATCTGTCCGGCTATATGGCTCCATTTTTCCACGTATCCGGATTCATCAAGCAATTGGGCAATGCTTACTGCCCGGTCCATGGCCACCCAGCACATAACTTTTGAGATCACGAAGTGCTTCGGTTCCCCACGGATTTCCCAGATACCGTTGTCGGGTTGGTGCCACTGGGAAGTTACGGTCTTGACGATTCCTTTGACCACCTCCCACATTTCTTCAATTTCATCCAGTGTGCCCGGGAAATAGAGGTAATAATGATAGATCATGTCCATCAGGTATCCCTGGGAATCATTTTGTTTTTGCGAAAAAGCGGCATTTCCTATCCGGACAGGCTTGGATCCGGCAAAACCGTTCAGGTAAGGCAGTGTCTTTTCTTTCAGGTTCCTTTCCCCCCGGATACCGTACATGATCTGGAAACTCTCGTCCTTAGATTTCAAAATGCTCTTGATGAATTCCATGAAGCGTTTGGCGGCGCCTTTATGGCCCAGAGTAACCAGGGTTTTAATAGACATGGAGGCATCTCGCAACCAACAGAAGCGGTAATCCCAATTGCGATCCCTGCCAATGACTTCCGGGATACTGGTAGTTAAAGCTGCCAGTACAGCTCCTGATCTTTGGTAGGACAGAAGCTTAAGGATTAGCATACTCCGCTCTATCACGTCATTGAATGTGGTGAATTTTCTGGAACGGTTGGTCCAGTCAAGCCAATATACCAGGGTGCGGTTGTATTCCAATTCTACGCGTTCCTGTGAAATCTTAATAAGTTTTTGATTGTAAGATACCAAGAGAAAGGCATCTTCCTGAAGTTCTATGATTTTTTCATTCAAAATAAGATCGTAATCCAGGTTGGAATACAGATAGATGGCATTCCGGCTGTTTTTCCGGTCAACGGTCTTAACATAGGTTTTGCCGCAGCGGTGTTCCACTTTGTCCCTGGCATAATTGAAAACAGGTCTGTACTGTACACGAAAACGCGGTTTTCCGCTTATCAGGCGGACCATCCGGTAAAGCTCAGGAGGGAGGTAGTAACTGTTCATTTCCCCGATCTTGAACCGGGGCATAAAGTCCACTACCTGAAAAACTCCTTCTTTTGTGGTATAAGTGGTTGACAGGATATTGGTGTGCCGGAGGTATTCCTGGGAAATTTCACAAGGTTGGTCTACGACAAATGCAAAATGCCCACCCTTTTTTTGATCCAGTATCCTGGAGAAGATGGAAGGAGAATCAAAATCCGGGAAACAAAACCAGTCTATACTGCCTTCTTTTGAAATAAGCGCCGCTGAACGGCAATTTCCAACGGCCCCATAGTCCAGATATCCCATACGGCTTGTTTATGCTTTTATTTTAATTGCTTGAGAGCTTTTTCGTACCTTGTTTCTACTTCTTTCCAGTTAATCACATTCCAAAAAGCCTCAATGTAGTCGGCCCGTTTATTCTGGTATTTCAGATAGTATGCATGCTCCCAAACATCCATGGCCAACAGCGGAATACCCCGTTGTTCGGTCACATCCATCATTGGATTGTCCTGGTTGGGAGTGGAGCTGACAAAGAGATTGCCCTTACTGTCCAGGCTCAGCCAGGCCCAACCGCTTCCAAAACGGGTAGCTCCGGCTTCAGAAAAAAGTTCTTTAAAGGCATCTATGGACCCGAATGTTTTTTCCAGGGCTTTTTCCAGTTTTCCGGAAGGTTTGCCGCCTGTATCAGGAGTCATGTTTGCCCAGAACAGGGTGTGATTGTAATAACCGCCTCCATTATTTCTTACTGCAGGGGAGTAAGTGCTTATATTGGCAAAAATGTCTTCTATGTCCATTTTTTCCATTTCGGTGTCTTTTACTGCTTTCAAAAAATTGTTGTAATAAGCCCTGTGATGACGCGAATAATGGATTTCCATGGTAGTAGCGTCTATGTACGGTTCCAATGCATCGTATTGATAAGGGAGGTCCTGAAAGACAAAACTCTGGGATGTGATTTGTGCGTTAAGAATGTATGGCATTCCCATCAATCCTGCCAACAGAAGGGTAAGGGTAATGTGTTGTGTTTTCATATTCCAAATTTTTAAAGTATCAGTTACAATCAATAAAGATACAAAATATTTGCAGAGTCAGAAGTGACACCAAGGCAGGGCTGTTTGCAGCGAAATTGCAGGTAAAAATGCGTAACTGTTCACTAAATCAGACAGTAGCGTTTGTTATTCCGACATAAGAACTGTTGTATACTCCTTGAAAATTGTCCAATTTTAACGACTTTTTATTAGTAAAAATTAGTTGCAATATAATACGAGTATTTTTTTGTTCTGAAAACTTAACAAATGTTAAATTTAGATCTGTTTAAAAAAATGAAATTTTCGTGAATAAAATTGTACTTCTAATATTTGGGCTTCTGCTTTTTATCTGTCCGGTTTCGGGGGAACTGCACGCTCAGCAGCAGAAGATAGATTCGTTGGTGGAGGTGCTGGCTACAACCTCGCGCGACACAAATAGAGTACAAGTACTGTATTCTTTAGCAGACATATACGAAAAAATTGATAATAACGAGTCATTAAAATATGCCAGACAAGGATTATTGTTATCCAGAGAGTTAAAGTATGATAAGGGCATTGATTTATTTCTCATTCAAATTGGAATTTGTTATTACCAGAAGGGCAATTTTGATTCTGCACTGGTTAATTATCAAACAAGACTGGATAGGGCTGTAGCCAAGAATGATAGTATGGGCATGGCCTTTTCAATGGACAATATCGGAGCGGTTATGGTGCACACGGGGGAACATGATAAGGCATTGGAATTACGTAAGAAAGCAAATGAGATTTATTTCAGAGCAAAAGATACACTAAGACTGGCAAACGGGTATGTTTGGATTGGCAATATTTACAAAGAAAAAGGAGCTTTTGGTGAATCGTTGAGTTATTTTTTTAAAGCAAAAAGACTATTTGAAAGACTAAATAATTCTTATTCTTTGGGAATAGCCTTAATAAACATAAGCAGTATTTACAGAGAGATTAAACAATATGATTTGGCTATCGAATATGCGTTGAGAGCCATCGATTTATTTACCAAAACAGGTGATCAAAATTTGGTGGGAATCTCAATGTATAGATTAGCACTTGTTTATGACATAACGGGTAATCCTGAAGAGGCTGTTAAAAAAGTAGAAGAAGCGCGAAACCTTTTTTTACAAACAGGAAACATGAATTATTTAAATTTAACAACTGGTTATCTGGGGAGCTATTATTTGAATAAAGGTGATTATGATAAAGCATTGGATTATATAAATAATTGTCTTGATATAGCAAAAACAGCCAACGACATGCTTCTAGTAGGGAGTTCACTGGGAACTTTGGCTTTTATTTATGATTTAAAAAAGGATTATTTATCTGCACTGGACTACAGTAAACGAACCATTGAAGTTTACCATACAATTGGCAACAAACCCCAATTGCTTGAGGTTTACAAACTTATTGTTTTTTTACACTCCAATCTCAAACAGCGCGACAGTGTGGAAAGGTACTTTCAATTGTATGTTGCATTAAATGATACATTATTTAATGAAAAAACCATAAAAACCGTTGCAGAGGTACAGGAAAAATACCAGGCAGAGAAAAGAGAAAAAGAGATCGCTTTGTTGAACCTGGAAAACGAAAAGAAGCAATTTTCCCTGAACCGTCTGGAGCAGGAAAACCGGATCGCGAATCTGGAGTTGATGCAGGCCGCCATAGAGAATGAAAAATCCCATCAGGATCTGCAGCTGGCCAATGCGGAACGGGAAAACCAGAAAAACCAGATAAATATTTTGAAATTGAATGAGGAGGTTCGGGAACAGAAACTGCAGCAGGAGAAAAAAGAAAAAACCTTTTTAATAGTTGGTTTTGTTGTGCTCTTTCTGGCCGTAGGGGTCATTATTTATTACATATTGATCAGTTACAGGAACAAGAAACAAAAAGAAGAAGCCCGGCTGAAGCAGGAAGCGGCTGAATTAAGCCACAAATTGGTGGAAACGAATATGAAAGCCATCAATTTCCAGTTAAATCCGCATTTTATATTCAATTGCGTACATACGGTGGAATACCTGCTGGGACAGTCCAAAGTTAAAGAATCAATGGCCTGTTTAAGGGAGTTTTCGGATCTGATCCGTATGATGCTGGAGAGCATGAGCAAAAAAGAGATCCCGCTGGAAAGAGAGCTGGACATACTGCGTTTGTATATGGACCTTGAAAAAATGCGGCACTCTCATGACTTCTCATATACCATTGAAACGGACATCCAAATAGATCCTGTGATAACCATGGTACCTCCCCTGATCCTGCAGCCGTTTGTGGAAAATTCCATAAAACACGGCTTTGTTCAGGAGGGGAAAGCCTACCATATATGGATCAGGCTGCAGGCCGATGGGGGAAAGCTCCATTGCCAGATTACCGACAACGGAGTAGGTTTTTCCACAAAAAAAGACCAAATATCCGTCTCGGGCTTTAAAAAAGAATCACTCGGCCTGAAACTGACCGAAGACAGGCTCCGGTTGATCAACCAGATGACGCGTTCAGAGGCTTCCTGGTCCATCAGGGATGTAAAAGATGAAAACAATACAACAGGGACAGTGGTCTCTTTACAATTACCATACATATTAGCGGCATGATAAAAACTATAATTGTAGAAGATGATTTGATGCACGTTGAATCACTGGTGAACATCCTTCACGAAAATTTTAAGAACGTTCAGATTGAAGCTATTTGCACCAATGTGCCGGATGCTGTTAAAAAAATAGATACACATAAACCACATTTGGTTTTCCTGGATGTAGAGATGGGGCCGTTTACCGGGTTTGATGTCCTGGAAATGGTCAAAAGAAAAGATTTCGAGGTGATCTTTACGACAGCATACGAGCAATATGCAATCCGGGCCATCAAGACGGCAGCTCTTGATTACATTGAAAAACCTATAAGTGTGGATAAATTGACAGAGGCGCTGGCGCGTTACAAGTTGAAAACAGGCGCGAGAAAAATACAAACACTTCTGGAAAATTTTAAAAACAACAGCGAAGAACAGAAAGTGGCGCTTTATGATAAGGGCAGCTTCCTGTTTGTAAAATTGAAAGATATAATCAGATTACATTCGGATAATGCCTATACGGAAGTGTTTTATAAAGAGGATAAAAGGATTGTAAAAACACTTACTTCAAAAGGGATTTCATATTTTGATGATCTCTTTCAAGGCAAAGCTTTTTTTTACAGGGTCCATAACCAGCATTTAATCAATATCAATTACATCCGGCAAATGATCTATGATAACGGATTGAACCTGATAATGGATGATTCCGAAAAAACATTGATACCGGTAGCTCGTGCAAGAAAAGAAGATTTTATGTTTTTTTTAAGGCAAAACGGAATCCTGATATGATGAAAAACTGACCGAATTCAAAGAGATATCTACCGAAATCAAACTTACAGTGAAGTATAACGAATAAAATGGTTAATTTAAAAGCTCTGATTATGAATCATATAAAGCCATGAAACAAAACCTCAGGTCCGATATTTTTATTGGAAAGATCATTGAACAGAAAGTAAAAGAAAGCCATTTGTCTGTTTCACAATTTGCAACACTTATCAGTCGCTCGCGTACCACCATCTACGACATATTCCACAGGAAAAGTATAGACATAGATCTCTTGTTGACTATTTCCGAAGTGTTGGATTATGATTTTCTGACTGAAATATATATACCAAAATGTAAAGATATTACACCAAAAAAATATTATCTGGCCATTGAAGTGGATCCTTCTGCTATCCCTGCCGGTGTCAGGGAGGTCTACCTGGACCAGAAAAGTCGTGTAAAAGTCTTGCTAAAAGAAAGGCTGAAAAGGAAGGTAAATGGAGTTTGATGCGCCAAAAGTATAGCACACAAAAATAATGCGCTGTATATCAAAAGCTTGTGTTTTTGTAATTTAAGTTGGCAAAGTCAAATTCCATTTGAATCCTTTGGCGTTCCGATTTTTGGGGGATTGCCTTCACTTAGTTCGGCCTTCCCCAAATTGGGATTACTCCGTTTCACTACGTGATCCCCTTTGGGGGGGGTCGCCAAAAGAAAACAGGCCAAGCTGCCTGCGGCAGCATAAAATAAAAAAACAAAAAACCGCTTTCAAGCGAGCTTGAGCGGTTTTTTTATTTTTTGATTTACCCCGTTGGGGTTGGCTTGTTTTCTTTTGCGGTGAGGGGGGGATTCGAACCCCCGGTACCCTTGCGAGTACGTCAGTTTAGCAAACTGGTGGTTTCAGCCACTCACCCACCTCACCAAACCTTTGCTTTTTTAAGGAGTGCAAAGGTAGAGAATTTATTTTATTTTGCAATTTCCTCGCGCATGCCGGTATCGGCCTGGATGTTCTTCATGCGGTAGTAATCCATGATGCCGAGGTTGCCTTTGCGGAAAGCTTCGGCCATGGCAAGGGGTATCTCGGCCTCGGCAAGAATGACTTTGGCGCGGGCTTCCTGGGCTTTGGCTTTCATTTCCTGTTCCAGGGCAACGGCCATGGCACGGCGTTCTTCGGCTCGGGCCTGGGCAATGTTTTTATCTGCATTGGCCTGATCCATTTGCAGGACGGCCCCAATATTCTTGCCAACGTCAATGTCGGCAATGTCAATGGAAAGGATTTCAAAGGCTGTTCCCGAGTCAAGGCCTTTTTCCAGTACGACCTTAGAGATGAAATCGGGGTTTTCCAATACAGCTTTGTGGCTTGCAGCAGAACCAATGCTGGAGACGATCCCTTCGCCTACACGGGCCAGGACGGTTTCTTCTCCGGCTCCGCCTACCAGCTGTTTGATGCTGGCACGGACAGTAACACGGGCCTTGGCTATCAACTGTATCCCGTCTTTTGCCACGGCTGAAACAGGCGGGGTATTGATGACTTTGGGATTTACAGACATTTGAACGGCTTCAAAGACATCGCGTCCGGCAAGGTCTATGGCGGCCGCCATTTTGAAATCCAGTGGAATATTGGCCTTATCGGCCGAGATCAAGGCATTGACTACTTTACCTACATTTCCTTTGGCCAGGTAGTGGGCTTCCAGGGCGTTTGCATCGAGTGACAAACCGGCTTTTGTCCCGGTTACCATGGCCATTACAATGGTGCTGGGGGGGACTTTTCTCCACCTCATGAGCACCAGTTGCAGCAAATTGATCCGGACTCCAGAGATCAACGCCTGGAACCAAAGGGTGATCGGGAAGAACCATAACAGTATGAAAAAACCAACGATTCCGATGGCTATCCACATTAACGTTGCACCAATAGTTGACATAATATTTACTTTTTAGTTGATTTCTATGCGAGTTACAAATATACTCAATCCCTCAATATAAACCACTTTTATGGGCGTTTTAGGAGGAATGAGTTCCTGGGCAGAGCGTACTTCCACCGTGACGTCACCAAAACGGCCGTTTCCAGATGGATTCAGACGGGTAAGACTAACGCCTTCCATGCCTACGGTTATTCCTTTTTCGGCCGGAGACTGGAGCGCTTTATCTTCTATGTTCTGTTTCAGGGTAATCTTGCGCCAGGTTTTGGAGCGCAGAACAAAATAAATCAATATGCCGCAAACGATTAGGGCTGCAAACAAAACAATAAACCCGGTAGTGGTACCGAATTGCATGAATGCCAGAACTATAGCGCCTATAAAACTGGCGAGGCCCAGGATGCCGGCAATACCGAATCCGGGAATGACCACCATCTCGGCAATCAATAACAGAAGGCCAATGACAATGAGTGTGATAATTAGTCCCATATTTTTGTTTTTAATTAGTTGCGGATTGTACTTCAACTCGGGAAAAACCTTTCTCTTTTAATGCCGAGGCAAGCTTTTCGGCCTGGGAAAGGGTGCTGAAAGGTCCTATGAAATATTCGGTGCGGGTTTCTGTAACAACTTTCATGATATCTTTGTCTGAAAGCTCGCTGGCCAGTGAAACCAATCCGGCAGGAATTTCTCCGCTGCCCAGGAATACCCGGTATACACCAGTGCTTTCAGGAATGGTCCGGTTTTCGGCTTCCCGCCTGCGTCCCTCCTGCACGGAAATGGATTTTCCCTGGAAATAAGCTACCGGGATTGCTCCCCTTATGCCTTGCCGGCGAATTGTGGCTAATGCCCGCAATGCATCGTCGTAAGAATAGAATTGGCCGGCATAATAAACGTAACGGTTTCCTGCAGGAACTTCAAAAACGGGACTGATGCCCTTCAATTGATCCAAAGTAACTTTTCGAACTACTGTAAACAGCTGGATTCGGTAATAAAGACCTATGGGCTCATTTTCCCAGGGCAAGATCTCTGATTCTTCTTCAATGCGGAATGTCAAATCTATAGCGGGAATATCAGGAACGGGGGCTAAAAAGACATGATTGTTAAGAGAAAAATAACGTTGTTTTTCAGGTAGAAAAGGTTCCGTTTGAGAAATAACAGCCACAGAGACAACTGTATCGGCAGCAGGTTTTGCCAATGGGGGAAGCACACCGTAAGACAGGAACATATCTTCAATATCCCGGGCTGAACGTTGTGTGTAACGCAACGTTTCCTGCAGATCCATCATGCTAAATTCTTCTTCCCGTATGGTATTTGCCATGGCTTGCCGATCCTGATCGCGGGAGAGTGAACCGTACAAAACACGCATGCTGTCCAGTTTTCTTTCATGTTCCCTTACCCTGGCTGTCAAATCACGGACCGTTTTGACCAATTCCGAGTAATGTTGGGTTGCCTGCTGAGTTTTTTGAAGGACCGAGTCGGGAATAGCGCGTACATTTTCACCGGGGTGTTCGGGATCAGCGGCCTGTCCGTTCTTCTGTGCAGGGTCTTTTTCTATAACAGACAAAGGGAGGGATGCAATTTCCGACAACTCGGCAACTGAAACCGGGCGCACTTTAACAGGAGAGCTTTCGTAAGCCACTTTATACAAAACCAGTGAATCTCCCGTGGCAGCACGGTCAGATGCAAAATAAAAAAAACGGGAATCATCGGAAAGCATGTAAAGCAAATCATTGGAAGTAGATGAAAAGGGAATGCCCATGTTCTGGGCAATATCCCAATTTTGCGAATCTTCATTCCACTGACTTACATAGAGATTCATGCCTCCCATGCCCGGAAGTCCGTCCGAGCTGAAATACAGCGTTTTTCCATCGGCACTTAAAACCGGGAACTTCTCATTTCCCGGAGAATTTACCTGCGATCCCAAACGGACGGGAGGTTCCCAGAACACACTGTTGCCTGCCAGCGTGTCTTTTCGCCGGATCATATAAATATCAAATGCCGAGTCCAGGGTTGTATCCCGCGCTGCAAATACAATCCGTTCCAGCTTTGGCCGGTAAAACAACGGTTGTGGGTCCGATCCCGTGTCATTTACCAGGGCAAGAAGGGAATCAGGAGTCAAAGCCCAGGATCCCGAAGGTGCCAGATCATAATAAAGCGGCAAATCAAAGGCGAAAACAACAGCTCGTCCCAGAACACTTGGTCTGACCACGTAATTGCTCAAAATGAGCCCGTTGTCGCATAAAACACGACGTTGCCGGGCACGCGCTATAAAAAGAGAATCCCCCGATAAACTCATAGCCCGGGTATAAGCCTCCCGGGCACTTTCAAATTCATAAGCCATTCGCAGCCGTTCACCTTCCCGGAATAAAGTATCTGCAGGAGACAATTGAGCATATATAAAAGTCGTGGGAAACACAAGACCCACAAACAAAAAGATTTTTATGAAAAGTTTATCCGGCATAAAAAGGCAAATGCGAACGACAAAGTTAATTAATTAGGGAAAAAATATTACATTTGCACCCTATTTTACCTGACTTATACAAATAATTAATAATTAGATTATGCAAAGTAAAGGTGCCATCCGTCTGGTGGCGTTACTCATCGCAGCTGCTTGTCTTTACCAGTTATCTTTTACTGCGGTAACAAAGATTCAGGAAAACAAAGCGGCTAAATATGCCGAAAAGGCAATTATTGCGATTCAGAAAACACCGGAATATGCCGGTATCAGCGAACTGGACCAGGCTTTCTACCTGGACTCGCTGAGAAACGCCAAAGAAAGTTATTACATTGACTCTATAACCCCGGAAAAAGTATACCTGGGATTTACCTTCAAACAAGTTAAGGAAAAAGAAATAAGCCTTGGTCTTGACCTGAAGGGCGGTATGAACGTAATGATGGAGGTTAAGCTGGAAAGCCTGATTCGCGCCCTGGCGGATTACAGCGAAGATCCGATGTTCAACCAGGCCATTGACGTAACCAATCAGCAGGTCAGGGAAGGTTCCAGGACCGATTATGTCACATTATTCGCCGAGTCATGGGAGCAGATAGCCCCGGGTGAAAGACTTTCCAGAGTTTTCGGGACTTACGATATGCGCGAGCGCATCAAACCCGAGACGTCCAATGAAGAAGTGATCCGCATCATCCGTACCGAGGCCGAATCTGCCATGGCCAACTCCTTCAACGTATTGCGTAACCGTATTGACCGTTTTGGCGTAACCCAGCCAAATATCCAGCGCCTGGGAACAACAGGGAGGATCCTTGTTGAATTGCCGGGAGTCAAAGAACCGGAACGTGTACGTAAACTGTTGCAGGGAACGGCTTCACTGGAATTTTGGGAAACCTATGAAAATTCAGAGGTATACCCCGCACTGGAAGAAGCTAACCGTGTCATTCGCGATTACCTGGCCGATATCACATCTGCAGCAACGGAAGAAGCCGCAGTTGGTGAAGAAACGGAAGAAGCAGAAGACCTGCTGGCCCGGCTGGCCCAACAGGATTCACTGTCTGAGGATATGACGCAATGGGCCAAACAAAATCCTTTGTTCAACGTTCTCAACCCCAACGTATATAACGGACAGCTGGCCCCCGGGCCCAGCATGGGACGTGCCCATTACCGTGACACAGCATTGATCAACACCTGGCTGAATATGCCCCAGGTACAGGCTGTGCTCCCGGCAGATATGCGTCCGTTGTGGACCGTAAAGCCGGACAAGGTAAATGAGGTTTATTTTGATTTGGTAGCCATCAAAGTCAATACACGTGACGGACAGGCTCCCCTGGACGGCGGCGTTGTAACAGATGCCAATAAACAATACGACCAGGCCACCGGAGGAGCTCCTACAGTTAGTATGGGCATGAATGCAGAGGGCGCACGTGTCTGGGCGCGCATGACGGCCGACAATATTGGAAAATGCATAGCTGTTGTGCTGGATGGTATGGTGTATTCGTATCCCAGGGTTAGTGTGGAAATTACCGGGGGACGTTCACAGATCAGCGGTGAGTTTACTTCCGATGAAGCCGATGACCTGGTGAATGTTTTGAAATCAGGAAAGCTTCCCGCACCTACAAGCATTGTACAGGAAAGCGTGGTTGGTCCTTCATTGGGATCCCGTTCCATAACCGCCGGGTTATTTTCTTTTGCCATTGCTTTCATGCTGGTGCTGGCATATATGATATTCTTCTACAACCGTGCCGGTTGGATATCTGCAGCAGCCTTAATTTGTAACGTATTGTTCCTGTTTGGGGCACTTGTGTCTTTCGGGGCTGTGTTGACATTGCCCGGTATAGCGGGTATTGTGCTGACCCTGGGTATGGCCGTGGATGCGAACGTGATCATTTATGAACGAATCAAAGAAGAAGTACGATCCGGGAAAGCCCTGCGCCTGGCTGTGGCCGACGGTTACAAGAATGCTTATTCAGCCATCCTGGACGGAAACATTACGACTCTGATAACAGGGATTATCCTGATGCTGTTCGGATCGGGCCCCGTACAGGGTTTTGCTACAACTTTAGTGATAGGTATCATTACTTCCCTGCTGACATCCATCTTCATTACCAGGCTTTTGTTTGAAGCGCGTCTTGCAAGAAACAAACCCATAACCCTTGACAATAAATATACCCGTGAATTCCTGCAACATACAAAGATCAAATTCATAGAAAAACGTAAAACTTTTTACATCATTGGTCTCTCTGTGATTGTTGTGGGAATGGCCTTTATATTCACCAAAGGGTTTACTTACGGGGTAGATTTCACCGGGGGTAGAACCTATGTGGTGCGTTTCGACCAGGAAGTATCTGCCGAAGCCGTTCGCGCCAATGTGACAGACGCTTTTGAAGGTGGTGTAGAAGTAAAAGAATTCGGCGGAAACAGCCAGATGCGTATTACCACAAAATACATGATAGAGGATGAAAGTACAGAAGCCGATGCTTTGGTAGATGAAATGCTGTTTAATGCTGTCAAAGACTTTTATGTGAATCCGGTAACATTGGAAGATTTTCTTTCCACAATGGACAACCCCAACGGGATCATAAGCTCGGAAAAAGTCGGACCCACGGTGGCCAGCGATATCCAACGGGATGCCGTTATAGCAATCCTGCTTTCCTGTCTGGCTATATTCCTTTACATTGCTGCAAGGTTCCGCAATTGGGTATGGGGTACAGGTGGTCTGGTGTCGCTGATATTCAACACCGTTTTTGTGCTGTCATTCTTCTCCATTTTTACCGGAGTATTGCCCTTCACGCTGGATGTGGATCAACAATTCATAGCAGCCATACTGACCATTATAGGTTATTCGTTGAACGATACCGTTGTCATCTTTGACAGGATTCGTGAATACAGGACACTCTACCCCAAACGGGACCTGAGGGAAAACATCAACGAAGCGCTGAACTCTACCCTGTCCCGTACGGTCAATACATCGGCTACCACCATTGTAGTATTGTTGGCCATTGCCATATTCGGGGGGGAAGTGATTCGCGGATTTGCCGTCGGACTGGCCATAGGTGTGGCAATATGCCCCTTTACTTCGGTTGCCATTTCTACTCCCATAGTATATGATTTATGGAGACGGGGAAGAAATCCGGAAAGCAAAAAAGAACACAAGAAGAAAATCAGTAAATAAAGGACGGTTCAGCCGGGGATGACGTATTCCAGAATATGGTCATCCATCACGTAACCGCGCCCAATGTCGAATACATCCGATTCGGTAATATGAAAACCGAACCGGATGTATGCTTTTATGGCCCTGTGATTGTTTTTATTTACGTGAAGACGGATGGTTGGGAGGCTGTCTTGGCGGGCCAAAAAAACGATCCGGTCCATAGCGGCTTCAAACAATCCTTTCCCCCGGTATTCTTTTAAAAGATAAATCTTGCTTAAAAAAAGCGAATCACCTTCATGCCGGGGGCAAACTCCAAAAAACCCGGCATGGATGCCATTTTCCACTATGAACCGGTAATCATAACCTTCCTGTGTGATTTGTTTTTCAATAACACCGGGGGTAAAGAACAACTCCAGCATATAATCCAGCTGTTCTCTTGAAAGCATCCGGGCATAAGCCTCATTCCAAATTATACGGGCCATGTTACACAAACCGTTGATCTGTTTCGGGGTCCGGATATGGGTGAAAGAAATTTTCATACGGGGTAAAATTAAGGATTTCTTTGTACTTTTACATATCAAAAAACCCAAAATCATGAAAATCATTCGTTTAACAGCTCTCGTTACTATTCTGGCTGTCAGTAGCTTTTCATTACAAGCACAACAGGCACCGGAGGCCCCTTATGTAAAAGAGATTAAAAAGATAGCCGTCCAAGTACAGAAAAAATGGAACATTCCCGCCATGGCTTTGACCGTGGTAAAAGACGGGGAAACTGTTTTTGCCGATGGACTGGGGACCCTGAGGGCTGAAAAAGGATCTGCCGTAGCCAATAAATACACTTTGTTTGTCAATGCATCCACCAGCAAAGCTTTTACCGCCGCTCTGCTGGGTATGATGGTAGACAGGGGTTACGTTAAATGGACAGACCGGGTGGTGGATCACCTTCCGGATTTCAGGTTATACGATCCCTGGGTTACGGAAAATTACCTGGTCCGGGATATTATGAATCATAAGACGGGCTTTCAGCCGCAGGCAATGGACGTCATCCCGGCCCTGGGTTATGGCAGGGACGATCTGTACAGGATGTTCCGCCTGGTTAAGCCCACTTACAGCTTCAGGACCACTTACGCTTATTGCAATGCACTTTATACCATCGCAGCCCGTATTGTTGAAAAATACACCGGGCTGACCTGGGAAGAAGCTGTAGAAGAATATATATTTAAACCCCTTGAGATGGCTCATTCCACCACTGGAAAAGATCATTATTTTTCGGCAGACAATTTTGCTTACGGATATCGTCTGAGTAAAACGGAAAAAGGGTTAAAGCTAAGTCCCAGGGATGACAGAGAGGATTCTTACGACTGGATGCAGGCAGTTTCCCCGGCTGCGTTCATCATGTGCAATGCAAACGACATGGGGCAATGGATGAAAATGTGGCTGAACAAAGGGAAATACGGGGAACAGCAAATCATTGCCGAGGAAACCGTAGATTATTTGTTCAGTCCCCAGACTATCTGCAGCTGGGATGAGCAAAGGATTGTTCTTTATGCGCAGGGATGGCGTGTGGAACAGGGAGTCCAGGGCAAACTTATTAATCATACCGGACTGGCCGGAGGATACACAGCATGGGTGGTTTTGGTCCCGGAAATAAATCTGGGAGTGAGTGTTCTGATGAATCAGGGTTCAACAACCTCTCCCCAGACAGCCATTGTCCGCCAAATCATTGACATGTACCGGGGCGTGGACTCGGACTGGATAACAAAAATATACGAAGAATACATGCAACCACCGGGAGAGAGCAAACCAAAGGTTGAGAAAGATGTGGTTCAAAAGCTTGAAAACAAAGTTTATACAGGGTGCTATTTTAAGGAATTGTTTGGACGGGTATCAGTGTATCAAGAAAATGGAAATCTCCGTTTGCAGATAAATGATATAGATGCTTTGCTGGAACACATCACCGGCAACACGTTCCATTTCCATGCAAGGGATGAATCGTTTGACATGACATTTGTGATAAATGAAAATACCGGTCAGGCAGATTGTTTCACGATTGACTTTGGGGATGATCTGGGGCCGTTTGTAAGGGATTATAAATGAAAAAAAGAGCCAACATAGCCGTTATCATGGCAGCCGGGCGCGGTGCCCGACACGGAACAACCGTACCAAAACAGTATATGGAACTAAAGGGAAAACTGGTGTTGGAGAGAGTCGTGGATGCCTTTGAAAACCATCCGGACATTGATCAGATTGCTCTGGTGGTAGACCCGGAAGAGACAGAGCGGGTCGAAAAAATAGTCTCTGATAACGGATGGAAGAAAGTAACGAACATTCTTAAAGGAGGGAAAGAAAGGTACCAGTCCTCCCTGGCGGCAGTAAAAGCTTTTTCCAACAGACCGGAAGACAATATTATTTTACACGATGCCGCACGGCCTTTGGTTAGCCAACGGATCATATCGGATGTGGTAGCCTGTTTAGAGCAACATAGGGCCGTAGGAGTAGCGGTTCCCGTGACAGACACCTTGTTTTTTACAGGGCCGGCAAACGAACATGTAATCAGGGTCCCGGAAAGGGATTTGTTTATGAGGGCCCAGACTCCCCAGGCATTTCGTATTGCTGTATTGAAAAAGGCGTATGAATTCGCTTTGGCCGGTCCTGGCTTTTCGGCCACAGACGATTGCGGGGTGGTAAGGCGTTATATGCACCGGGAAAAGATTCAAATAGTCCATGGAGACGAAAAAAACAGCAAAATTACCTATCCCGGTGATCTTGAAATGATGAGCCACTGGTTGGAATAAACGGTTATTCCACCTTAAATTCAATGTTTTTCTTTTGAATCCAGCCCAGAAATGTCGGTGTCAGATCAACCCGGTGAGAACGGGAAAACATCTTAACAGCCATTTTGTTATCCTTATCTTTTAGCACAAAATGTACAGTAATTTTTCCGGGGTTACCTGCAAGCATATTTACCAGTTCTTTTCGAAAGGAGTCATTGATCTGTTCTACATCCAGGTAAACGGTCATCGCATTGAGTGTGTCTTTGGCATTTGCCAGTAAAGAGATACCTAGTATCCGGATTTCTTTTTCTTTTGGTCCTTTATCCTGAACAGCCCCGTTTTTCTTTTTGTATGAAAAACGTTCCTGCAGGGAACACTTCATAAGCAATGCTTCGCTCTGACGCATATAAGGCAGGAATTGTTCGTATTCTTTTCCAAAAAGAGTGAATTTGTAGGTAGATGTGTAGTCCTCAAGGGTAAAAGTGCCCCAGGGACGCCCTGAATTTTTGGAAAGTGCAGAAGTTACGTTGGTTACCAATCCTCCCAAGCGTACTTCGCGGGATGGAAAATTTTCTTCACCTTGAGCCTTTTCCAGAATTTCAGATATATCCAGAAGGGAATGTGAGGTAAAATGCTTCATTTCAAACGAAAACTTATCCAGCGGATGGGAAGACAGGTATATGCCTACCATCTCTTTTTCCTTTTTAAGGAAGTCTTCGGGCACTTCAAGTGTCATATGTGGCGGGGCGGGTCTTTCCGGGGGAACCAAAGACTCGGATCCTTCTCCAAAAAGACTGGATACATCCCGGTTCTTTTCTTCCTGGATCATATTGCCGTAACGCATCAGACTGTCCAGAAACACCCCGTCTTTGTTACATGGCAGGAAATACTGGTGTCTTTTCACTTCTTTCAGGGAATCAAAAGCTCCGGCATAGATCAGGCTTTCCAAAGCTTTCCTGTTACATGTGTTGAAGTTGATCCGTTCTGCAAAATTGTAAATATCTTGAAAAGGACCGTCCTGTTCGCGCGCTTTAATGATGTTTTCAACAGCTCCATATCCTACCCCTTTGATCCCGGCCATGCCAAAACGGATATCTCCTTTTTTGTTCACGGTAAAGTCATGCATGGACTCATTGATGTCCGGGCCAAGAACATTCAGATCCATACGCTTGCATTCGTCCATGAATTTTGATACTTCGTCAATATTGTCCCGGTTCCTGGAAAGTACGGCAGCCATGAATTCAGCCGGGTAATTGGCTTTCAGGTATCCGGTCTGGTAACTAAGTATGGAATAACAGGTTGCGTGTGATTTGTTAAAGGCATATTGGGCAAAAGCAGTCCAGTCCACCCATATCTTTTTCAGGATGGCTTCATCAATACCCCGGTCTTTTCCACCATCCAGGAACTGGATACGAAGCTTTTCCATCTGGTCCCTTTTTTTCTTTCCCATTGCATAACGCAGCTGATCGGCGTCAAAACCTGAAAAACCTGCCAATTCCTGTGAAAGAAGCATCACCTGTTCCTGGTATACCGTGACCCCGTAGGTTTCTTTCAGGTATTTTTCCATCTGAGGCAGGTCGTAGGTGATCGTTTTACGGCCGTGTTTGCGGTCAATAAAATCAGGGATATATTCCATGGGACCCGGACGGTAGAGCGCCGTCATGGCAATAAGGTCTTCCAGGCAGGTGGGTTTGAGTTCGCGAAGCCATTTACGCATACCGTCGCTTTCAAACTGGAATACGCCTACAGTATCGCCGCGGCTGAATAATTCATACGTGGGTCCATCGGTAAGCGGAATATCGTTAACATCAATTAAAATATTGTGGTTGGCTTTGATGTTTTCCACAGCTGTCTTGAGGATGCTGAGCGTTTTGAGTCCCAGGAAATCCATTTTCAACATGCCCACCTTTTCAATCAGTGAACCTTCGTATTGGGACACCAGGATGTCCTCTCCCGTGTCTTTGTCTTTGGCTGTGGATAAAGGGATGTGGTTGGTAAGCTTTTCGGGACCAATGATAATGGCACAGGCGTGCACCCCGGTATTTCTGACAGATCCTTCCAGTTTACGGGCATATTCCAGGGTGGAGCTGAGCAGGGAATCTTCGGAATTCAAGGCTTCCTGCAGTCCGGGCACGTATTTTAGGGCATTGTCAATATTGATTTTCTGGGGACGTCCGTCTTTTTCGGGCAGCCGGTCGGGGATAAGCTTGGCCAGCCTTTCCGCTTCGGCAAGAGGCAATCTTTGTACCCGGGCTACGTCCTTAATGGCACTGCGTGCTGCCATGGTCCCAAATGTGATAACATGAGAGACATGGTCTTTGCCGTATTTATTTTCTACGTATTGCAAAACTTTCCAGCGTCCGTCATCGGCAAAGTCTATGTCAATATCGGGCAGGGATTTCCTTTCCTTGTTTAAAAAACGCTCGAACAACAACCCGTAACGGATAGGATCTGCCAAGGTTATGCCCAGGCTGTAAGCTACTACGGATCCTGCCGCAGAACCCCTTCCGGGGCCCACCCACACATCCATTTCACGGGCCGCCCTTATAAAATCACTTACAATAAGGAAGTAATCGGGGAATCCCATTTCTGAGATCGTCTTCAGCTCAAATTCAATGCGTTCCCGCAACTCGGGGGTGATTTCCCTGTAAAGACGTTCTGCTCCCAGGTAAGTCAAATGACGCAGGTATGCGTTGGAATCACCAAATTCCGGGGGGATGGAAAAATGCGGAAGAAGGGGTTTCCGGTCAAGTTCATACGGAGTGACTTTATTGGCAATTTCAAGGCTGGTGGTCAGGGCTTCCGGAATATCGGCAAATAATTCAGCCATTTCTTCCGAGGATTTCAGGTATTCTTCGCCGGTATAGCGGATCTTCCGGTTATCATCGGCCACATCGTCATTGGTAGCCACACAGATCAACCGGTCGTGAGCCGGGGCATCTTCCGCATTAACAAAGTGAACGTCGTTGGTAGCCACCAGTTTTACGTTGTTTTCGTGTGCCAGGGCTACCAGGTGCGGTTCAATCTTTTTTTGAAGCACATGACACGTTTTTGCATTTTCAATATTTAACTTTGTTTTGTGGCGTTGAAGTTCAATGTAATAGTCCTGACCGAATAAACTCTTGTACCAACCGATCAGTTGCGAAGCTTCTTTAAGTTTGTTTGCCAGGATCAAACGGGGCAGTTCTCCCGCCAGGCAGGCGCTTGTGGCAATCAGGCCTTCATGGTATTTTTCCAGGAGTGAATGATCAATACGCGGTTTGTAATAAAAACCGTCTATCCAGGCTTGCGATACCAGTTTGATCAAATTTTGATATCCTTTTTGATCTTTAGCCAATAAGACCAAATGGCATGTTGTGGCTTCTTCTTTGTTTTTTCTTAACAGACGTCCTTCCGGGGCAACATAAACCTCACAGCCCACTATAGGTTTTACTTCAGGATAGTTTTTTGCGGTGTTTAAAAATTCCTTAACACCAAACATGTTTCCGTGATCAGTAATAGCCAATGCCGGTTGTTTGTCGGCCGCGGCTTTTACGAAAAGCTGCGGTATGAAAGCCGCTCCGTCAAGGATGGAATATTGTGTGTGAACGTGCAGGTGAACGAAAGAAGGCATGAGGAATTACTTTTTTCGGATGAGGGATCTTCCTGTCATAGCTGCAGGAGTTTCAATATCCATCAGATCCAGAATAGTGGGAGCGATGTCTGCCAGAATCCCGTCTTCCACGCTTTCCACGCCGGGATCCATAACAATAAAAGGAACCCGGTTCAATGAATGAGCCGTGTTGGGGGTTCCGTCATCATTCATGGCGTTGTCTGCGTTTCCGTGGTCTGCGGTTATGATTACCGAGTATCCGTTTTCACGGGCTTTTTGCGCTACCTGGAATGCTATTTGATCAATTGCTTTAACAGCCTGACATATAGCATCAAAAACACCCGTATGTCCTACCATGTCACCGTTGGCGAAATTGAGTACAATAAAAGAATACTTTTTGGTGTTCAAGGCTTCAATGATCTTTTCGGCTACCTGAAAAGCGCTCATTTCCGGTTTCAGGTCGTAAGTAGCAACTTTGGGTGACGGAACAAGGATCCTGTCTTCCAACGGGTACAATTCTTCCCTGCCTCCGGAGAAAAAGAAAGTCACGTGCGCATATTTCTCCGTTTCCGCTATACGCAACTGCGGCAGTCCCTGCCTGCTTACGACTTCTCCGATGGTTTCTTTTACTTTTTCCTTATCAAAAAGAATATGAAGCCCATTGAAGGTATCGTCATAGGGGGTAAGGCAACAAAAATACAGGGGTATGGTATACATTTCATACTCCGGCATATTTTCCTGAGTCAGTACACGTGTGATTTCCCGGGCACGATCGTTCCGGAAGTTAAAAAAGATCAAGGCATCTTCTTTTTCAAGGGTTGCCACAGGGATTCCGGATTCATCCACACAAACCACCGGTTTGATGAATTCGTCTGTAACACCCTGTTTATAACTTTGTTCGATCCCTTCGGCAGCATCGGCGAAAGGCATTCCTTTCCCATGGACTATCAGATCGTAACCGGATTTTACGCGGTCCCACCTTTTATCGCGATCCATGGTATAATATCGTCCAATAACACTGGCGATCTTTCCGGTGGTGGCTTCAAGGTGTTTTTGGAGTTTTTCCACGTATCCTTTGCCACTGAAAGGATCCGTATCGCGTCCGTCCATAAGGCAATGCACAAACACTTTGGTCAATCCGTATTCTGCGGCAATGTCCAGAAAAGCAAAAAGATGTTCCATGGAGGAATGTACCCCGCCTTCGGATACAAGACCTATCAGGTGAAGGGATTTACCGGTAATTTTCACATATTGGTATACGTCTTTGACTTCTTTATTTTCACGAATTGAACCGTCCCGGCAGGCGCGGTTAATTTTCACCAGATCCTGGTATACGATCCTTCCGGCGCCAATGTTCAGGTGCCCGACTTCCGAGTTGCCCATTTGTCCGTGTGGCAGCCCTACGTCTTCTCCACATGCGCTCAGTGTACTGTGCGGATTAGCGGCACGAAGTTTGTCAATATGTGGCTGACCTGCAGTATATATGGCATTTGTGTGGTCTTTTTTTCCTTCTCCCCATCCATCCAGGATCATTAAAAGTACATTTTTCATAGATCAATAATTTATCATACAAAGGTACGAAAAGAATTAAGTACATTTGCCCCATATTATGAACAGACGAAACTATAAAAAAGGCGGATCACATAAAGACCGCAGAAACAATCAAAACAAAAAAACTTCCCGTGCTAAAGAATATACCGGGACCTTGAGCATGACACGGGAAGGCTTTGCCTTCCTGTTGGTTACTACGGCACAGGGAGAATCTCCGGTTGAGGATATCTTTCTCCCCGCACGGAAACTGAACGGAGCCCTGCATGGCGATACAGTGCAAGTGGCGGCCATCCCAAGGAATACAAAAAACGGAAGGAAAAACGAAGGAGAAGTAATCCACATCCTGGAGCGTTCTTCAAAACCTTATATTGGCATAGTCCAAATCGTAAATAATGAAGCTTATGTGATCACTGATTCCAGAAATATGCCTTTTGACATACAGGTGGTCCGCAACGGGCTAAACGGAGCCAAAAACGGTCAAAAAGTGGCCATATTGGTTACCGGATGGGACGAAAGAAACAACCTGCCTTTAGGAAAAATTACGGATGTATTGGGGGTCCCCGGGGAAAACAATACGGAAATGCATGCCATCCTGGCAGAATTCGGATTGCCGTACCGTTTTGACCGGGAAGTGGAGGAAGAAGCCGACTCTGTTGCGGATGACATGTCAAAACAGGAAATTGAAAAACGTCGCGACTTCAGAAATGTCCCGACTTTCACCATTGATCCGTCCGATGCCAAGGATTACGACGATGCATTGTCTTTTCGCAGAACGGGAGAAAAGAACGAGCTTATGGAGGTGGGTGTGCACATTGCAGATGTAAGCCATTATGTAATACCGGGAACATTAATGGACCAGGCGGCTTACGAAAGAGGGAATTCCGTTTACCTGGTGGACAGAACCGTTCCCATGCTTCCGGAAAAATTATCCAACAAGCTATGTTCCTTACGGCCACATGAAGACAAATTGTGCTTTTCTGCCGTATTCACTTTTGACGATAATTATAAAATAGTTACCCGATGGTTCGGAAGAACTGTTATCCGCTCTTCTAGCCGGATGGCCTACGAAGAAGCCCAGGCAGTGCTGGATAAGGTCTCCGGAGTGATGACAGATTCAGGTCCGGTTACCGAACCTATACGGGACGGATTGTTTTTCCTGCACGCCCTGGCACACCGGCTCCGTAAAGAACGTTTCCGCAGTGGGGCTATTGCCTTTGAAAGACCGGAAGTCAAGGTACAGGTAGATGAAAAAGGAGCCCCTGTTAATATCCGCGTTAAAGAACAGCTTGATTCAAACTGGCTTATTGAAGAATTCATGTTGCTGGCCAATCGCGAAGTGGCTGAATTTATAGAAAGAAAAAGAAAGAAAAACGGCAACTCGTTACCCTTTGTTTACCGTGTTCACGAACCGCCCGCAGAAGACAAAATGATCGCTTTTCAGAATTTCGTACATCATTTTGGGTACGATATGAAAAAAACAAAAAGCGTTCGGGATTATGCCAGGGAGCTGAACAAACTCCTGGAAATGGCACGGGAGAAGCCGGAAGCCGGAGGCATTGTCATCATGGCACTGCGTTCCATGGCCCGTGCACACTACACCACACAAAACGTGGGACATTACGGGCTGGCTTTTGATCATTACACCCATTTTACATCTCCTATACGCCGGTATTCAGACCTTATGGTCCACCGTTTGCTCTGGGGTTATTTGAACGGAGAAAAGAATACATCTCCGGACCATATGGAAGCCATGTGTACCCATATTTCGCAACGTGAACAGCTGGCCACGGAAGCCGAAAGAGCCAGTATCAAATACAAGATGGTGGAATATATGCAGGATAAAGTTGGGAAGGAATTTGACGGTGTCATAACCGGCCTGACAGAATGGGGTATGTATGTGGAACTGGAAGAGACACAGGTAGAGGGTATGGTAGCCGTGCGCGAATTGAAGGATGATTATTACGTTTACGATAAAGAAACCCTAACCCTGACGGGCTCCCATACCGGAAAACTATATAGTTTGGGCCAAAAGGTAAGAATCCGTGTAGACAGGGCAAATCTGGAGCAGAAACAACTGGATTATCAATTAATACAATAAAAAAATGAAAAAAGGTACAATCTGGATCATTGTTATTGCCATTATAGGCATTTTGGTTCTGTGGTTCGTAAGGCTCAACAACAAAATGGTGGAAGCCCAGGAACAAGCGGTTCAGGCTTGGGCCCAGGTGGAAAATGTATACCAGCGTCGTGCAGACCTGATCCCCAACCTGGTAAATACCGTAAAAGGGGCCGTGGATTTTGAGAAAAGCACCCTGGAAGCGGTCATTGAAGCCCGTTCAAAAGCAACGTCCGTGACCATAGATCCCACAAACCTTACCGAGGAAAGCATGGCGGCCTTTCAAAGCGCACAGGACAACCTGAGTCAGTCACTGGGCCGGTTGATGGTTGTAGTGGAAAGGTATCCCGAGTTGAAAGCCAATCAGAATTTTTTGGAATTGCAGGCTCAGCTGGAAGGAACCGAAAACCGCATAACGGTGGAAAGACGTAGTTTCAACCAGGTGGTTCAGGCCTACAATGTACTGATCAGAAAATTCCCGAATGCCATAGTGGCCGGAATGAGAAATTTCCAGCCTAAGGCATACTTCAAGGCAACCGAAGGTGCTGAAACACCTCCCGAGGTCAACTTTTAATCATCACATGCCGGGACTTTCCAACGGAAGTTCCCGGCCTTCCGGTGTTACCAGCCGGCATCCCAGGGAAACATCACAGATGTGTCCTATGATGTCAATATTGTACTCTTTGCTCAGTTCTTCGTATGAAGTCAGCGGCAGGGTAAAGAGCATTTCGTAATCTTCTCCGCCGTTAAGAGCTGCAACAATAGGAGACAGGTCTTTTTCGGTTTCGGCAAAGTCAAACGTTTCCCGGGCAATGGGAATTTTATCAAGAAACAATTTAGCTCCCATGCCGGAAGATTGAGTAATACTTAAAATTCCGTTTGATAATCCATTGCTTAACAAGCACATAGATGTCGGCGTAAATTCGTCTTTACGAAGATTTTCCAATAATGTTTTGGGCAGTTCCGGCTTCAGATATCTTTCCAGTATGTATTCATGTCCTTTTAGTTTGGGCATTTCATCTTTTTCTGTTTCACCGGTAAAAACTCGTTTTTCACGTTCCAGGAGTTTCAAACCCATATAGGCAGCTCCAACATTTCCGCTCAGACAGATCAGGTCTGTGTCGCGGGCACCACTCCTGCGTGTAAGAAAACCGGCGTCCGCTTCTCCCACGGCAGTAACGGATAAGGTTAACCCCGTAAAAGAAGATTGAATATCAACAGAAGCTACATCGGCACCGTAAAGCCTTGCTGCAGCCTCTATTCCCAGGAACAAAGTCTCCAGATCCTCTACGTAAAACCTTTGTGAAACGCCCGCACAGACAATAAGCTGCAACGGAACGGCATTCATGGCCATAACCTGCCCCATGGCATGAATGGCAGTTTTGTATCCCACAAATTTCAGCGGAAAATAACATAGATCAAAGTCCGTTCCCTCAAGAGAAAGTTTTTGGGCCGAAACGGTTAAAGACTCTTTGAAACAGGCCACTGCGGCATCATCACCGACACCTTGTATTGTTGATTCATTACTTGAGATAAACCTTGCTGAAATTCTGTCAATCAGCTTATACTTACCCAGTTCAGAGATGGGTGTTCTCAGGGGCTCTTTTTTAGTGTTCATACCGCAAAAATAAAGAAAAGATGGTATATTTGCGGGCTATGAACGAAAATCAGGACGCCATAATAAAAAAGATTGCCGAAAGCGAATATGAGCACGGTTTTGAGACGGACCTGGAGCAGGAATTGTTTCCTAAAGGCCTGGATGAAGGTGTTGTTCGCCTGATTTCTCAGAAAAAAGAAGAACCGGCCTGGCTGCTTGAATTCCGTATAAATGCTTTCCGCAAATGGCAAACCATGAAAATGCCCCAATGGGCCCATTTAACCATACCGCCCATTGACTACCAGGACATAATATATTATGCAGCCCCAAAAAAGATATTGCCCGGACCGGACAATAAGGAAATGGACCCTAAGCTGGCCGAGACTTTTGACAAACTGGGCATCCCGCTGCACGAAAGAAATGTTTTGGCAGGAATGGCCGTGGATGCCATTTTTGACTCGGTCTCGGTAAAAACCACTTATAAGGAAACCCTTGCCGAGAAAGGGATCATTTTTTGTTCATTTTCCGAGGCGGTAAGGGATTACCCTGCGCTTGTGCAGCATTATCTGGGGAGCGTAGTGCCCTCTGGCGATAATTTCTTTTCCGCGCTCAACTCGGCCGTTTTTTCCGACGGATCGTTCTGCTACATACCCAAAAATGTTCGCTGTCCTATGGAACTTTCCAGCTATTTCCGCATAAATGCAAGAGGAACCGGACAATTTGAGAGAACGCTCATTGTGGCTGAAGAAGGATCCTACCTGAGTTACCTTGAAGGATGTACTGCACCTCAAAGGGATGAAAACCAGCTGCATGCTGCAGTCGTGGAAATTGTGGTAATGCAGGATGCGGAAGTCAAATATTCTACGGTTCAGAACTGGTACCCGGGAGATGCCAGGGGTAAAGGAGGTATATATAATTTTGTGACCAAGCGGGGTATTTGCAAAGGCGATAATTCCCGTTTATACTGGACGCAGGTAGAAACAGGATCTGCCATTACCTGGAAATATCCCTCCACCATTTTGAAAGGCGATAATTCGGTTAGTGAATTTTATTCGGTTGCCGTAACAAACAATTACCAGCAGGCAGATACGGGGACAAAAATGATTCATATAGGAAAAAACACCAAAAGCCGTATAGTCAGCAAAGGCATTTCAGCCGGTAAAAGTCAGAACGCTTACCGGGGACTTGTAAAAGTCATGCCCGGTGCCGACAATGCTCGTAATCACTCGCAATGTGATTCACTCCTGTTGGGGGATCAGTGCGGGGCTCATACTTTTCCGGTCATTGAAAATGCCAGTGACACGGCGGTTGTGGAACACGAGGCCACCACTTCCAAAATAGGGGAAGACCAGCTTTTTTATTGTTTACAACGCGGTATAGGACCGGAAGACGCCGTAGGACTCATTGTAAACGGCTATGCCAGGGAGGTCCTGAATAAACTGCCTATGGAATTTGCCGTCGAGGCACAGAAATTATTGAGTCTTTCCCTGGAAGGAACCGTTGGATAACTATGAGAGAATTTTTTAATCTGCATAATATATTTTTTGTTATTGGAGGTCAGGGAATTTCCTACCTGGAGTTTTGTGCCGTAATTTTCGGGCTTACATCTGTTTTTATGGCCAGCCTGGCCCGTGCCGTAAATTACTGGATCGGATTTGTCTACACAGCCCTCCTCTTTATGATGTTCCTTCAAAAAAACCTTTATACCAACATGTTGTTGCAGCCCATTTCCCTGGGAATAAACATATACGGACTATACAGATGGACCCGGCCACGAAAAGGTGAAAAAAATAAAAAGAACCAATTGCTGATCACTTTTTTAAACAACAAACAACGCATTATGTACCTGTTGTTCCTGGTTACTGTTGTTTTGGTATGGGGATTCATTCTTACCCGGCTTCATTTGATATCGGATGTCTTTCCGCCGGCACGGTCTCCTTATCTTGACGCTTCTGTCGCAGGACTGATGCTTACGGCACAAGTGCTGGCGGCACAGAAAAAATGGGAATGCTGGGTCTTCTGGGTGGCATTAAACATTGGGAATGTCATTTTGTATATATCTGCCGGATTGGTCTTTATGCCCATTGTTGCGGCATTCTTCCTGGCATTCAATATTATTGGTATCATTCATTGGAAAAAGGAATGGGAAAAACAGAAACAGTTATGTTAAGTATTAAAGATCTATGTGTTAGTATAGGGGAGAAAGAAATCCTCAGGGGAATCAACCTGGAGATCAAACCGGGAGAAATCCATGCTATAATGGGACCCAACGGATCCGGAAAATCTACATTGGCATCTGTGTTGGCAGGAAGGGAAACCTTTACGGTGACAGGGGGATCAGCAACATTCATGGGTAAAGACCTATTTGCCATGACACCTGAAGAAAGAGCCAGACTCGGCTTGTTCCTGGGATTCCAATATCCGGTTGAAATACCGGGCCTGACTATTGTGAATTTTATGAAAGCAGCCATTAACGAGCAACGTAAGTTCAACAACCTGCCCGGGCTCTCATCGGGAGAGTTTTTAAAAATGATGCGGGAAAAGATGGCCGTGGTTGAAATGGATCCGTCTTTTGTAGGGCGTGGCGTTAATGTGGGATTCTCCGGTGGAGAAAAGAAACGGAATGAAATTTTTCAAATGGCTATGCTGGAACCCACCCTGGCTATTCTGGATGAAACGGACAGCGGTCTGGACGTGGATGCATTGAGGGTTGTTGCACATGGAGTTAACAAATTGAAAACTAAAGACAATGCTTTTGTGGTCATAACCCATTACCAACGATTGCTGGATTACATAGTACCCGACATAGTACATGTGCTATATAAGGGACAGATCATTAAATCAGCCGGAAAAGAGCTGGCGCTGGAAGTAGAAACCAAAGGTTACGACCACCTTATTAACGAGAAATGAAAGAATACACCTATTTGCCTGAAGTTAGGCGCGTTTTTCGATGTACCGTGCCGGACGAAAATATCCGGCAGGTATTTTTGGTGGATGGCATATTGCAGGAAGAAGACAACGAAAAGGACGGGATTACCCTTAAAAGAGGAGCGGAAGAGAAAGGATTGTATATGCGAGTTCAGGGGGATCATTTTGGGGAAACCATACAAATCATAAGTGTAAGAAGCGAAGACCTTTCCTGTCCCCTGGAATTCACCAATGAGTGGGAACTGGAACCCGGAGCAGGCATTCAGATCATCGTATGTGATCACACCCTAAACGATCATTTGTACCAAACATCCCGGTTTTCAAAAATCACACTGGGCGAAAATGCCCGTCTTGATATCCTGTTCATGCAAAATGAACACATCCATTCCCGATACAGGTTGGATATGATTGCCAACCTGGATAAAGGATCTCAACTGGACTGTCATGTTTTAAGTCTTTATGGGGGAATCATCAATAATAAGATTCATGCCGTGATGAACCACCCGGGAGCGGTATGCCGCATGGACGGGCTTTACCTGGCCGACGGGGAACAACATATTCAGTATGACATTGCTGTCGTTCACAACGCACCGGATTGTTTTTCCCGGCAATTGTTCAAGGGGATCCTGGATAATCATTCCAGGGGGTCTTTCAACGGAGCCATTAAAGTAGCACCCGGAGCTCAGAAAACGGAGGCTTACCAGGCAAATCACAATTTATTGCTAACCAATGAGGCAAAAGTTACGACAAAACCGCAACTGGAAATTTATGCGGACGATGTGAAATGTTCACACGGTGCCAGTATAGGACGTCTGGACGAAATGGGACTTTTTTACCTGCGTTCAAGAGGCATTCCTCTGGCTCAGGCAAAAATGCTTCAGCAAATGGCTTTCGTAGAAGATGTACTGGCCGGTATCCGTACACTGGCCATCCGGGAAAGGTTGGAAAAAATGGTGGAAAGCAGGCTCCGCGGGGAGTTTAAAAAATGTTCCAATTGCACCATGCATTGTTGTTAAAAATTTTGTGCATATCTTTTTATTGTTCCCCTATTAATCCAGCAACGATTGAGCTAACTTGCAATTCCCTTTTCCGCAGGAAAACAAAATTTATTTAGTAACCTTCTTATTTACAGCGCGATGGATTCTGATGTCAAGAATGCAAAGGCAATTTTTCCCTATGAGGAAGCCTTGAAAAAAACAAAGGAGTATTTCAACGGTGACGAGCTTGCCGCATCGGTTTGGATCAATAAATACGCCATGAAAGATTCTTTTGGCAACCTTTACGAATGCACTCCCGAGGATATGCACAGGAGGCTGGCGCGGGAATTTTTCCGGATAGAAAAAAAATATCCCAATCCCATGAGTGAGGAGGAAATTTTTCAATTGCTGGATCGTTTCAGGTACGTAGTTCCTCAGGGAGGGCCCATGTCGGGGATCGGGAACGATCACCAGGTGGCTTCATTGTCCAATTGTTTTGTAATAGGTCACCAAGACCCCGCGGATTCTTACGGAGGAATACTAAAGATAGATGAGGAACAGGTACAACTGATGAAACGCCGGGGCGGTGTTGGTCACGATTTATCCCACATCCGTCCGGGCGGGTCTCCGGTGTTAAACTCGGCCCTTACCTCTACAGGGGTGGTTCCCTTTATGGAACGCTACTCCAATTCTACCCGCGAAGTTGCCCAGGACGGCAGAAGGGGTGCTCTTATGCTCACCATTTCCGTCAAACATCCCGATGCCGAACAGTTCATTGATGCCAAGCTGGAGCAGAACAAAGTTACAGGAGCCAATGTGTCTGTTAAAATAGACGATGATTTTATGAAGGCGGTCCTTGCCGGAAAAACATATGTTCAGCAATATCCGGTAGATGCAACAAATCCAAAATATAAAAAGGAAACAGATGCGGCTGCGCTTTGGAAAAAGATCATTCACAACGCATGGAAATCAGCAGAACCCGGAGTGCTTTTCTGGGATACGATCACCCGTGAATCCGTTGCCGATTGTTATGCTGATATGGGATACAGAACAGTCAGTACGAACCCTTGCGGTGAGATACCGCTTTGTCCTTATGATTCCTGTCGCCTGATAGCTATTAATCTGTATTCTTACGTGGAAAATCCCTTTACCTCCAAGGCCAAATTTAATATGGCTTTATTTAAAGACCATGTTATCAAGGCGATGCGCCTGAATGACGATCTGGTAGATCTGGAAATGGAAAAGATCGATGCAATCATTGCTAAAATTGACAGGGACCCGGAAGACGAAGTCATTAAAAGGAATGAAAGGGAATTATGGATGAAGATCAAAGAGAAAAGCATGGGCGGAAGGCGTACGGGGCTGGGTATCACCGCGGAAGGAGATATGCTGGCAGCGCTGGGACTGTGCTACGGGTCCGAGGAAGCCATACAGGTAGGAGTTTTAGTTCAGAAAACACAGGCCCTTACCGCTTATCGTTCTTCAGTTATTATGGCCGAAGAACGGGGCGCGTTTCCAATATATGATCCTAACAGAGAACTCAGGAATCCCATGATAGAAAGGATACGCCAGGAAGACGAAGATTTGTATCAAATGATGGAAAAATCGGGACGTCGCAACATTTCTATGCTGACCATTGCGCCAACCGGCACAACCAGCCTGATGACACAAACCACCAGTGGAATTGAACAAGTGTTTATGCCTGTCTATCAGCGCCGAAAGAAAGTTAATCCAAACGATAAGAACGTTACAGTGGCTTATACGGACAAAATGGGCGATGCGTTTGAAGAATACAATGTTTTTCATCATAAATTCCTGGATTGGGCCGAAATTAACGGTCATGACCGGGATACGGTGATTGGCCTGGATAACGAAGCTTTGCAGAAGCTGGTTCAGGAGTCTCCTTATTACAAAGCCACGGCCAACGACGTGGATTGGGTAGCTAAGGTTAAGATGCAAGGGCAGTTGCAAAAATGGGTGGATCACTCCATAAGTGTGACTGTTAACCTGCCGGCCGATATTACTGAGGATATGGTGGCTAAGGTATACAAAACCGCCTGGGAGTGGGGTTGTAAAGGCGTTACCGTTTACCGCGACGGGAGCCGTTCAGGGGTGCTGATCTCTTCAGATTCACAGGATAAAAAGAAAATACAATCGCTGCCGAAAGAAAGACCTGAAGCCCTGGAAGCAGAAATCATCCGTTTCAAAAACGCCAATGAACAGTGGATCGCTTTTGTGGGATTATACCAAGGGCGGCCTTATGAGATCTTTACCGGGAAACTGGACGAAGACACACGTGTGATTCCCAAATCGGTAACGATGGGAAAGGTTATTAAAGTGGTAGATGAAAACGGCTCCCGTTACGATTTCCGTTTTATTGACAAATACGGGTATCCCAATACGGTAGGAGGCATATCCCATATGTTCAACCAAGCTTACTGGAATTATGCAAAACTGATTTCCGGGGTTTTGAGGAACGGACTTCCGGTGGAAGAGGTGGTCCACCTGGTTTCTTCGCTGGAGCTGGACAGTCAAACCATTAATAACTGGAGAACCGGTGTGGAACGGGCTTTAAAAAGATATATTCCCAACGGGACAAAGGACACTTCAGGAACTCAATGTGAAAAATGCGGATCTCAGAATCTGGTATACCAGGAAGGTTGCCTGCTCTGTATGAGCTGTGGGTTCTCAAAGTGCGGTTAAACGTTTTCCTATGGCGACTACAGTAGTTTATCCTTATTCCAAGATCAATGTGGGATTGCACGTGCTGGGAAAACGGGCAGACGGCTATCACGACATTGAAACGCTGTTTGTGCCGCATAAGTTGTGTGATATACTTGAAATTATTGATTCCCAAAGATCTGATAAAGACGTTCGCCTGTTTCTATACGGATTGCCTTTACCGGGAGCTGAATCCGAAAACCTTTGCGTAAAGACCTACAGGCTGATAGTACGCGATTTTAATCTTTCTCCGGTTGATATTCATCTTTACAAACAAATTCCTCCCGGGACCGGTATGGGAGGAGGGTCTTCAGATGCGGCTTTTTGTATTCAATTGCTGGACAAGCATTTTTCATTGGGACTGAGTCCCGGGCAAATGCATCACTATGCCCTGCAATTGGGAAGCGATGTTCCGTTTTTTCTTCAAAATGCCCCGTTTAAATCTTACCTGGCTATGGGCAGGGGAGATGTTCTGACACCTTTTGCTCCGGATTTGACTCAATACAGGATAGAGGTGCGTTTTCCGCCCGTATCGGTATCTACGGCTATGGCATATGAAAATCTCAGCCTGAAGAAACACAATACATCGCTGAAAGATCTGTTGATGCAGCCGGTTGATTCATGGAAATACATTATAGAGAATGATTTTGAAGAAACGGTGTTTGAGAAACATCCCCAGATAGAGCAGTACAAAACGGCTCTATACAGGGAAGGGGCCGTATACGCATCCATGACAGGAAGTGGTTCGGCTGTTTTCGGATTGTTCCGGATTTAATTTTTGTTGCTATATTTACCGCTCGTTTATGGGACTGTTTTTTAGGGAAAAATTTAAGAATGGAGCAGAAATTGCTGTATGGGAGATTACTGAACCCGAAGAGCAATTAAAAACATTGTGTGTTCTTCCAAACGATGAACAGGAAGAGCTTTCATATATAACCAATCCTCAGCGCCGGTTGGAACGATTAGCCGTACGGGCCATCCTGGACACGATTTTCAAAGAAAAGGTATACCTGGGATATCATGAAAATGGACGACCGTTTTTGCAGAATTCCATAATAGAGATCAGTATTGCCCATACGCGTCGTTTTGCCACCGTGCTGACACACCCGGAAAACAGTGTGGGAATTGATATAGAATCGCTTAAAAGAAATTTTTCCGCAGTGGAAAAAAAGGCGCTCGGAGAAGAAGAAAAAGAATTTCTTTCCGAGAGGCAGGAAACACGGGAATTACAACTGGCGTTGATCTGGAGTGCCAAAGAGGCGCTATACAAATATATGTCTCAGCCCGATGTGGATTTCATAGAGCAAATGAAGCTCAGCAAATTTTCACCTAAAGAAGAAGGCGAATTAGAAGCCGTTTTCTATCACCGGGACGGAATTGAAGAAACCTTTACCTTGGAATACCTCATTTTGGAAGACCACGTCATGGTATGGCTTGTGGGGTGATTTTTGTCATGAATTTTTCCAGAAGCTTTACCGGCCGGTAGCTCATTTTTGCGTGTCTAAGCCCATTGTCACCGGCGTCATCTTCACGGTTAATATATTTCACGCCGGGATAATTCTCCATAACGTATTTGACCATTAATTGATTTATGACCTGGTAGGCTCCGCGGTATTCGGGGAATGCCTTTTCCACGTGAACCAGGTATGTGTCCTTTTTGTATGGTTCTCCCAGTGTATAGGCTATGATCTTCCCGTCAAGTTTGATCATAAAACCTTCCAGTTCTAAAAACTTGTAAGCCCTGAAAGCCCTGTGTACTGCACAGATCTCTTCTTCCATGCCCAGGTCGTAAATACAGCCCATGATCCTGCACCATTCGTCGTTCATTACAAGACAGTCAGCAATATCAGCATCAGTTACGGGAAGGAATTCAAAATGCGGGTAAGTCCTGAGAAATGCGTTCAAGTGGTTTCTTTTGGACTGTAATTTCTTACCTTTCAGGTGAGCCAGGTCATTGATGTCGTAGATATAATCAAAAGAATCTCTTACAGGTTCAATATTCAATCTTTCAGGGAATTCAGATTCCAGCATTTCTGCTTCCCTGCCGGAAAGTCCTCCGAGTAAAAAAGGCTGGTTTTCTGACAATCTTTCCATAACAGTCAGTGCAGTAAGGGGAGGAACAGATCCCTTTTTGCTTAACGGATAAAGGTAATGATACGGTGTGTTTTCGTCTTTACGGCTACGGATCACTAACAGTGAATCGTTCTCTGTCTGTATTATGTTGTGAAATGTGTGGAATATTTCCGACCACATATACAACGTGGAAAAACTGTATTCAGATCCCGTTTTATCGGAGCTTTTCAAATACGGGTCAATAATTTCTTTATCATTTATGGTGAGAGGGACAAATGGATCCATATCATTATTATTCGTTCAGCCAGATCTGCAAATTTTGCAACAATTCATTTCTCATAGATTCGGGCAATGTAGCAATACGGGTGCGGTGGCTTCCTCCGGGTTCCACGTAATACAAAATATTGGTTTTGTTGGGATTGGGAACGGCAGCTGCTGTCCAGGGATCCCATTCACCATATATGAAAACCATACGGGCATCCGTCTCTTTTACAAAGTCGTGTTGTTCACGATACAATGCTTTTTTGAAACGGGGTTTGTACATATCCGGCAAAAAGAGTTCTTTCAGGTATCCCCGTGCATTTTTCAGTTCCATGGCCGGGTATTTCCGGGTTACCCACTCTCCTGGTGGAGGTGTGTTTACAGAAGCGGAATCGGCTTTTCGGTTCTTTTGCTTGCCCGGAACAAACCGGGTACGTTTTACTTTGAAGCGGAACGGCTTGGTGTCGTAACCATAATAGCCAAGTTCTTTGGCGGCCTGTATAAAAAAGGGCATGGTAGGTGAATCCCTTACAAAATAATCGGGAGAAGCCACCTGCATTAAATGGGCAAAAAGAAGCTTGTCGGGAGCATCTAAAGCCGGAATTTTTTCCGGATTTGTACCCCATTGCCAAAAGGCGAAAGAATATTCTAAAACACAGAAATCAAAGATCTCATTTACTGGCCTTGTAAAGTTTAATTCAGCAGAATCGCAATAACTTACGAACAATGGCATAAGACTGTCCCGGCGTATCAGGATTTGTTTCTGAAAGTTCAGGATTTTTTCTCTGGCCTCAGGAGTTCCCGCTTTACGGGCAATGAAAGGTTCGTGTCTGCCGTCTTCTACTCCCTGGCAAAGCGGGGCAACGTAGGAGACAGTAATATCTACATCCTCAGGATATAATGTTCTGTACATCAAAGCGGTTTGCCCGCCTTTGCTGATGCCGGTGGCAATCCATTTTCCGGGATAAATTGTGGCAAACATTTCACGGATCTTATGCAGATCATTCATGGCTTGCTGGCCGTTTAAGAATTCCCAATACCGTGGAGAGGGAACGGATTCGGAAAAATAACGGTGTTCAACTACTATAAGATTGGCATCCAGCAAACGTGACAGCTCTTCCCGGTAACGGGGATTGGCCGCGTAATCAGCCCCGTATCCCTCTGTAACAAGGACAGTAGGACGGTCCGTGCCAGCATGCATAACAAAAACGCGTTGCTCAAAAAAGCCGTATATAATATCGTCGTGATTGACCAGTTGCCTGACCTTTATCCTGTATTTTTCATTAAAGGCAGTGCTTTCCATGCTGAACACTTCGGTAACCTGCGGGAGTGAAGCCAGCTGTGTTTCCATAGAGGTGCGTGCAGGTTGCAGCGTTTGAGAAAAAGAAGGACGAGGATAGGCTGTAAAAGCTAAAACGACAGCCAGGAAAAGGAAAGATCTGTAAGGTTTCATAAATTTGTTACGGTTTGTTTGTATCAATCAGATGATGGCTCAACTCCTGCTTTCCGGAAACAAACGTACGATCAAAGATCACCCCTGGAATATTCCGGGTTGAAGGCAATGAAGCAGTGGCAGGAACGCCGGTTCCAATAAGCGAGAGTGTTGTTTTTAAAAGATTTTCACGCGGATCTCCCAATGGAAATACTTCTCCCATCAGCACATCTTCTGCCGGGTAATCGGGCGTAAATCCGTCTTTGAAATCCGTTACGCCTTGTGCATTGGCATATTTGTATACAATGGCCTGGGTTCCCCAATTTTCAATTTCCGGATCATCTTCCGGGTTAAATATCATAGCTGCAGTATATTTTCCCCGTGTAACATCGCCCACTTTGATGACTTCCATATAGGGATCCAGTCCGCAAATGGTAAGTTCAGAAGCACTTGCCGTGTTGTGTCCGGTAAGAATATAAATGCGGGATAAATTCAGGTTGACGGGAACGTCGGAAAACTTTGGGAAATACTCATACAACATATCATCCCGGTTGTTGTCTGCCCAGTAATCCTGGTAGAGATCGTTCCAGGTTTTGGAGATAAGAACCGTGTTCCCGGTCAGGCATTCCGACGGACAAATTACTCCAACAAGAGCTGATGCCACACTCAGATACCCTCCCAGGTTGTAACGCAGATCCACCACCAGGTCTGTGATACCGGCAGATTTGAATTCCTGGAAAACCGGGTAAAAAAGATTCTGTGAATTGCCGAAAAAATCGGTATAACAAATGTAGCCTACTTTTTGGGACCCGTCTTCAATGATTGTTGAAGAGATGACCGGGTTCAGGTTTTGTTTTCGGGAGGTAAGGGTGACCGTTCCGGTATCGTATATCACGCCATCCCTGAGTTCTCCCAATTTAAGATCCAATGAAGCTGAGTAATAAAGATCCGTATAATTGTCCTGTGTGATTGCATTCCCGTTCATTTCTATGATTATGGAGCCTCTTTGCAGACCGGCTTCGGAAGCAGAAGTCTGGGGATATACGTATTGTATTACGGCAAAATAATTAACGGTGTTCGTAAACGTGCCGAACGCCAGGGAGTACCCGAACGTAGTTTCAACGCCTTCTCCTCCTTCTAAAAGCGCCTGAACGTCATCGGTCATGAATGACCAACGGTCTTCAGCCCGGTAACACAACTTCTCATAAAATTCAAATGCATCAAATTCGTACCGGATATCAAAGGTGTCCTGGATATGATGTTCCCACAGATAGACTTCTTTCATCAGATCCAGCATATAGGTGTTCACTTTTTGAGTGATCAGAGGTGCTTCTTCCGGGTGTCTGAACCATTCGCAGGATGTAAAAAGGAATAAAAGAGAAAACAGGATTAAAAATCGCTTCATCACAAAAATGAATTATCTCGCTAAAGTACAAATTTTTATTCTTTACCTTTGCACAAAACATACCAACACAGAGGATGAAGCAGAATAATTTTGTGGCAGAACTTACATGGAGGGGCATGATCCACGATATAATGCCCGGGACAGAAGAATTATTGAACAAAGAAATGACGACAGCATATGTAGGTATAGATCCCACTGCGGATTCCCTGCATATAGGGCACCTGGTAGGGGTTATGATGCTCAGGCATTTCCAGGAATGCGGACACAGGCCCATTGCCCTGATAGGTGGTGCTACGGGCATGATAGGAGACCCTTCCGGAAAATCGTCTGAACGAAATCTTTTAAACGAGGAAACATTGCGGCACAACCAGGAATGCATAAAAAAACAACTTATGCGTTTTCTTGATTTTGACCAAAACAGATCAAACGGTGCTCTTTTATTGAACAATTACGACTGGACCAAAGATTATACTTTCCTGAATTTTGCGCGTGATATTGGAAAGCACATTACTGTCAATTATATGATGAGTAAGGATTCCGTACGTAAAAGACTTACCGGGGAAGAATCGGAAGGCATGTCTTTTACAGAATTCACTTACCAGTTGCTGCAGGGTTACGATTATTTGTATTTGTACAAGCATTACGGCTGCAAATTACAGATGGGTGGATCAGACCAGTGGGGCAACATTACTACCGGATCTGAATTGATCCGCAGAAAGGAAGGCGGAGAAAGCTACGCATTGACCTGTCCGTTGATCACCAAATCCGACGGAGGAAAATTCGGAAAAACGGAATCGGGGAATGTATGGCTGGACCCGGAGCGAACCACCCCGTATGCTTTTTACCAGTTCTGGATGAATGTCAGCGATCAGGATGCCGAGAAATACATCAGGATTTTTACCCTTTTACCTCGTGAAGAAATTGAAAAGATAGTAGTTAAACACAGAGAAGAGCCACATAAAAGACAACTACAAAGTGTGATAGCGGAATTTGTAACAACAATGGTACATGGGGCCGATGAATATAACAAAGCTGTTGCTGCATCCCAGGTTCTATTTGGAAACGGTGTAAAAGAACAATTGATGGCCATGGAAGAAAATACATTTTTGTCTGTTTTTCAGGGCGTACCGCAATTTGATCTTCCCATTGACAAACTGCCTGCTGTGATCGCGGATTTGCTGGCGGTGGAAACATCCGTGCTGCCTTCTAAAGGCGAATGCCGAAAATTGATTCTGGGAGGCGGATTGAGCCTGAACAAAGAAAAGATCAGTTCTCCCGACCTGGTGGTGGACGCTAACATGCTTATACAGAGTAAATACCTGTTGGTACAAAAAGGAAAGAAAAATTATTTCATAATAAAGATTGTTTGATCATGAAAGTCCCCGGAGCAGAAAACAGTACAAGACAACTGAAAGTCGCACGTCAGATCCAAAAGGATCTGTCGGAAATTTTTCGGGAAAAAGGCATGGCATCCTACCAGGGAGCCATGATATCCGTAGTCCGGGTCCGCATTAGTTCCGATCTCTCTGTGGCTCATACCTGGATCAGTGTTTTTCCTTCTGAAAAATCCAATACAGTTCTGGAGCAGGTAAAAGAACAAAACAAAGCCATTCGCGGCGAGTTGGGGCGAAGGGTAGCCAGACAATTACGCATAGTACCGGAGCTGGTCTTTTTTCTGGACGATTCTCTGGATTATGTGCAACATATTGAGGAATTGTTGAAGTAACAAAAAGGAAAAGCGTTGAAAACGGCTTTTTTCATAGCGCGTCGGTACCTGGTTGCCAAAAAATCCAGACAGATCATCAATGTCATTTCGGCCATCAGTGCCATAGGCATTGCCTTGGGAACCATGGCGCTGGTAGTTGTTTTGTCTGTATACAACGGGTTTGACAACCTGGTCAAGGGTATGTACAATGCCTTTGATCCCGATCTGATAGTCAAAAGTGTGGAAGGAAAAACAATGCCCGGGATAAAGGATTTTGGGGACATTTTCCCTGATCCCCGTATTGAAGCATTTTGCCCGGTCATTGAAGAAACGGTATTTCTTCAGTACAGGAACCAACAAGCTGTAGCCCTGATGAAGGGAGTGGACAGTGTCTTTATGAAACAGTCACCCCTGCAGGATTACCTGACACACGGGCGTTTCAGTGTTCGTTTTGGGGAGCTGGAAGAAGCCGTGGTGGGAAGGGGACTGGCCGGGAATCTGGGATTAAACGTAGCGTTCATTGATCCGTTATGGATATATTATCCAAAGAAGGACGCTGTTTTTTCTCCGCTTAATCCGATGGCTTCCCTTAAACAGGAAAAGTTGTTCCCGGCCGGGATCTTTGCCGTAGAACAACATTACGACTCAGACCATTTTTTGGTTTCTCTGGAAACCGCCCGGAAACTTCTGGATTACGGGGACCGGTTATCTCACATTGAGATCCGGGTGAAAGAACCAAGAAAAGTAAAATCTTTAAGCAAATACCTGAAAGAAAAACTGGGAAATAGCTATACGGTGCTCACCCGTTATCAGCAGAATGAAACACTGTACAAAATGATGACTACCGAAAAGATTATCATTTTTGTGCTCCTCGGGTTCATTTTGTTGATCATATCCTGCAACGTGCTGAGTTCGCTCAGTATGCTTATACTGGAGAAAAAAGAAGATGTAGCGGTACTGGGGAGTATGGGTGCACGACCGCGTTTGATCCGGCAAATCTTTATAACTGAAGGCTGGCTGATATCTATATTTGGGTGGGCTGCCGGTATGATTGCCGGTTTGCTCCTGTGTTTTGTACAATCACACTTTGGCCTGATAGCCCTGCCGGGAAGTTTTATGGTCACGGCTTACCCGGTAGATGTTCAATGGTCGGACATGGTCCTGGTTTCCGTCGTTGTGCTGGGGATAGGATTTTTGGCCGCTTATGCTCCGGTTCGCTCTGTTTTCAGCAAAGCAATCTCGCTGGCATATCCAGGCAGTTCATTGGGTGTCTCCAGGTAAAACGGGAGGTGACGTAAGGCCGGATAATTTATGACTTTCCGAAATGTTTCCAGGCCCAGATAGCCGTTTCCAATGGTTTCATGCCTGTCTTTATGACTTTCAAAAGGATTCTTGGTATCATTAATATGAATGGCTTTCAGCCGATCCAGACCAATCACTTTGTCAAAGGTTTCCAGAACGCCTTCTAAATTGTTTTTTATGTCGTATCCGGCATCAAAAATATGACAAGTGTCCATGCATACCCCCAAGCGGTCCCGGATTTCAATGCGATCCATAATTTCCCGGATCTCTTCAAAACTCCGGCCGATTTCTGTGCCTTTTCCCGCCATCGTTTCCAGAAGCACCCAGGTAGTCTGTTCTTTTGTGATCGCAGTATTCAATGCTTTGGCAATCCATGTAATGCCTTTTTCGACGCCTTGTTGTACATGGCTACCGGGATGGAGGTTGTAAAGGTTTCCCGGGGTATATTCCATTCTGAACAGATCGTCCATCATGGTATTGAGCGCAAATTCCCGGATCCTGCTGTCTGCAGCGCTTAAGTTCATGGTATAGGAAGCATGAGCAAGGATGGGGCCGATGTCGTTTTCTTTTGAAAATTTTAAAAAAGCTTCAATATCTTTAGGATCAATGGGCTTGGCAGCTCCGCCGCGAGGATTGCGTGTAAAAAACTGAAACGTATTGGCTCCTATTTCAACGGCATTTTTTGCCATGGCCAGGTAGCCTGCGGAAGCTGAAAGATGACACCCTATGCGAAAGTCCTGTACTTGTTTGTCTGATCTCATAATACAAATTTACGGTTAATTTTGCTCTTTGTGTGATAAGTAACTTCTTCTCCCTTTTTCAGGGGAATTTTAATGGTTTTCTTTTTGATCCGGTGAAAGCTTTCCGGAACCTTCAGGATAAATGTATTATCCGTTTTTGCCCGGATCTGAATTTCACAAATTTCCCCGTTTTCCCATTTACAGGAAACTTCTGCACCTCCCCGGGCGCAAAGACCGCTAAATGAACCTTTTTGTGCCCATGCCTTGGGCAAAGCAGGCAAGACGTGGATATATCCCCTGTGGCTTTGCAACAACATCTCGGCAATTCCGGCACATCCTCCCAGGTTCCCGTCTATCTGGAAAGGAGGATTGGATGAAAAGCCGTTAGGATAGATCCCCGATCCCAAAAGAGTGATGGCAGAAAGATCCCCTGTAAGGTAGGGAGAAACACTTTCTTCCAGTGCCGGAGACATCATTTCACCCAGGACCTTGCGGGCGCCTTCTCCATCTTCCAGCCGGGCACGCAGGTTCAGATTCCATGCCATTTGCCATCCCGAGCCCCCGTACCCTCTTCTCTCCAGGGTATTGGCACAGGCTTTCAGAAGATCGGGATCTTTTTCAGTAATCTGGCAACCCGGGTACAGCGCATAAAGGTGCGTGACATTGCGCATTCGCAGGTCTTCCTCTGTATAATCGTATAGCCAGCGTTGCAGGCAGCCTGTTTCACTGACAGTATAGGGAGGAAGCCGGTCCAGGGCTTCTTCCAGTTTGTAAATAAACGGAAAATCTTCCGTGTTCATTAAAATTCGGCTGGCTGTAATGACATTGGTAAACAATTCCCTGATCATTTGAACATCTGCAGTAGATCCTATGCAAAGAAACAGGGGAACGGACAACCGGTCTGCAGCCTCATCATCCCTGATGAAATATGTGTTGCCGTAAGACATTGATGGAACCGGAACCATCCACCCATATACAGGATCTTCCATAAGGGAAGCGAGGTAGAAACGGGCAGCTTCTTTCAGCACTGGATATATGGATTTCAAATGATCAATATCCAGGGTATAGAGGTAATAATTCCATAAAGGACCGCATAACCAGCCACCTCCAGTATTGTAGGCGCTCCATGCGGCATTATGCCCCGGAGCGGTATAACCCCAGGGATTGGTCCGGGCATGAACTGTCCAGCCCGGAGCGTTGTAGTATTCGGCGGCCGTGTGTTTTCCTTTTTCAGACAGCCAGGCAGTAAAATCTGCAAGCGGTTGGTGAAACTCGGCTAAATTGGTACTTAATGCCGGCCAGAAATTCATTTGCAGATGCATGTTCAAATCGTAGGCCCCGTTCCAGGGTGTCTGAATGTCTGGGGTCCATAAACCTTGCAGATTCGGGGGAAGCGATCCGGGGCGTGTGGAAGCAATGAGCAGGTACCTTCCCAGTTGAAAATACAGATCGGATGAATCCGGAAGTTGCAGGTTCACCCGATGATAAAAATGCTGGTAAGCATCAACATGATCTTTCTTTAGCGCGGGATACTCTTTTACAGCAGCTAGTCTTGCTAGGGAATCGGCAAGAAAAATATACGATGAATCCCGACTAAGGCACATGGAATCTACCCGGAAATCCGTTGAAACGGAAATGACAATGCTGGCCTGCGTGGCATTTTGCAGGATTATGGAATCTTGGGTAAAATTCAAAATGCCGGGGCCTTCAGGAATAATGTCCATACGTGTATAATACCTCATGCCCGGTACTTTCGCCTGTCCGGAAAACAGCGATCCTTCCATGATCAGGCAGCTGTCCTCCACCCGTATACTTGCTCGTTCAGGTCGCTTAAGCGTGGCTTTGAAATGAAGGCTTCCGGGTTGCGAAGCCGCCAGACGCAGAATGATTACATCGTCTGCCAGGGATGTAAAACATTCACGGGTATAGGTAATACCTTCCAGGTTGAATGAGGTAAAAGAAGTGGCCGTAGAGATGTCCAGCATTCTGGTGTAATCGGAAACGGAAGAGACCGGCGCGTCATAGGTAAAATCAAGTGACAGTGATCCCAGGACCTGGTAACTCCCAAAAGTATTACGAGCTCCGTTACTTCCTTCAGAACCCCTTGTCCGTGAAGTGAAAAAACGATACATAATCTCCTGGGCACGGGGAACCTGTTCTTTGTACAGCAATTCCCGGATCACCGGCACCACACGATACGTACCCTGTCGCAGATCGTTTGCCGGGGATCCCGACCACAGGGAGATTTCGTTGAGAATAATGCTTTCTGCCGCTATACCCCCGTCCGGCATAGCTCCCAGTCTTCCGTTACCCAACGGAAGTCTTTCTTCCCATAAGCCGGCGGGCTTGTCAAAGACCAAAGCCATAACCCGGGGCGTTTCCGCTATTTGAGTCTGACAACCCGCCAGAAGAAGAGTAAGCCATGGCAACAGGCGTATATTCTTCATAAAACGAAGATACAAAAAAAAAGAACACGGGAAGCAAGGCTCCCCGTGTTCTAAAAAGCCGTAATGTGTTGTATATTACATCATTCCGCCCATTCCGGGATTGGGTGCCGGCATAGGGGGATTCTCTTCTTTCTTTTCTGCCAGAACGCATTCGGTAGTCAGGAACATGCCCGCAACCGATCCTGCATTTTCCAGGGCCACGCGGGCTACCTTGGTAGGATCAATAACACCCGATGCAAACAGGCTTTCATAAGTATCGGTCCAGGCATTGTACCCGAAATCGTCTTTTCCTTCACGTACTTTTTGTACCACGATGCTGCCTTCCTGTCCCGCATTTTCAACAATCATGCGAAGGGGTTCTTCAATGGCACGGGCTACGATGGACACTCCGGTAGCCTCGTCTTCGTTCTGTGTTTTGATTTTTTTAAGGTCATCTATGGCACGGATATAAGCCACACCACCGCCAGGTACAAAACCTTCCTCTATGGCTGCACGGGTAGCATTCAGGGCATCTTCCACAAGGTCTTTCTTTGATTTCATTTCAACCTCGGAAGCGGCACCTACGTAAAGTACGGCCACACCACCGGAAAGTTTGGCCAGACGTTCCTGGAGTTTTTCCTTATCGTAATCGCTTGTAGTGATATCCATTTGTTTGCGGATCTGTGCCACACGTTGGTCAATGGCTTTCTTTTCACCGCCGCCGTTTACGATGGTCGTATTTTCTTTGTCAATAACTACTTTTTCTGCGGATCCCAGCATTTCCAGGGTTGCGGATTCAAGGCGGATGCCTTTATCTTCCGTGATCACGGTACCTCCGGTCAGAATGGCAATATCTTCCAGCATTTCTTTCCTGCGGTCTCCGAATCCGGGAGCTTTTACGGCCGCAATCTTCAGGGTTCCGCGCAGACGGTTAACCACTAAAGTGGCCAAAGCTTCGCCGTCCACATCCTCGGCAATAATGAGCAGGGAACGGCCGTTCTGTGCCACAGGCTCCAGAAGGGGCATCAGATCTTTCATGGTCGAGATCTTTTTGTCTGTGATCAGCACCTGCGGATTTTCAAGGACGGCTTCCATTTTCTCTGAATTGGTGATAAAATATGCCGAGATGTATCCGCGGTCAAACTGCATCCCTTCGACAACCTTCACTTCCGTTTCAGTGCCTTTGGCTTCTTCCACCGTTACCACGCCTTCTTTCTTAACTTTTCCCATTGCCTCGGCAATCAGTTTGCCAATGGTATGGTCGTTATTTGCCGAGACGGAGGCAACCTGTTCGATCTTTGAGAGATCATCGCCCACCTGCTGGCTTTGTTTCTTAAGGCTGGCCACAACGCTTTGAATAGCTTTGTCTATACCATGTTTCAGGTTCATGGGATTGGCTCCGGCCGTAACGTTCTTCAGACCAACGTTGATAATGGACTGTGCCAGAACGGTAGCTGTTGTTGTTCCGTCGCCGGCCTGGTCGTTGGTTTTAGAGGCAACTTCCTTGACAATCTGTGCGCCCATATTGGCAAACGGTTCATCCAGCTCAATTTCTTTTGCAACTGTTACCCCGTCCTTGGTAATCTGGGGAGCTCCGTATTTTTTGTCAATAACCACGTTACGTCCTTTAGGACCTAAAGTTACTTTTACCGCATCGGCTAAAGCATCAACCCCTTCTTTCATGAGGGAGCGGGCTTCAATATTGTATTTGATTTCTTTTGCCATAATAATTTGTTTTTTACAGGGTTAATTTTTTAGATAATGGCTAAAACGTCCGACTGACGCATAATAAGGTATTCTTCGTTGTCAACATTGATCTCGGTACCGGCATATTTGCCGTAGAGAACCATGTCACCTTCTTTCAATTCCATAGGCTCATCTTTTTTACCGCTGCCTACTGCTACGATTTTTCCACGTTGGGGTTTTTCTTTTGCGGTGTCGGGAATGTAGAGGCCCGAAGCTGTCTTGGTTTCCGCTTCTTGCGGCTGAACGACTACTCGATCTGCTAAAGGTTTGATTTTCATCTCTGTTAAAATTTAAAATGATTGTTATTATTGATTTTTAACGTTTTCACTCAACGAATCGTCTTAACGCAAAATCAATGCCACGGCACAAAGTCTGTCAATTTGTCAGCGAAGACGATTTGGCAGCCCTTTTCCATATAATAAGTCCGTGAACGGAATTGAGCAAGTAAACGCACCACATAGATGCAATGATCAGATGACTGGCATCGCCTTCCCTTATGAAAGCCATTCCCCACATGATGATAGTAGAAACGTTGACTGTAATCCATAAATACCATTGTTCGGAATACGTTTTAACCATGAGATACATGGCTACGATGGACAAAAAAGTGGTAGTGGAATCCAGAAAAGGAGCGGGGTCGTTGTAATATTTGAGCACCAGCCCGCCTCCCGTAATCAATACAGCACATAGTACAAACAACAGGACGCGTTGCTGCCTGGTCAGATTTTTGGCTTTTACGCAGGTCCGGCTTCCTTCCCGGGTCCGGTTTCTCCACATGAAAAACCCGATGAACTGCATGGGAACGTAATACAGGCCGTTAAGGGCTACTTCTCCCCAGTATCCCACTCCCCAGGAAAGGTATGTGTATAAGCTTACCTGGACTAAACCAAAAAAGTAGTTGGAAATGTGTCCCTTAGCTACCAAGACCACACACAGAACACCCGAAATGGTAGCAACGGCAGATAATATATCCCATTGGCCTGTTATAAAAAAAACTACGATATTGAGTACAATAATAGTTAAAAGAAGGAACCATTCATAGGGAGAAAAAAAGCGTAGAAATTTCATATGAGATCAATAAAAAGCGGGGAATGAAAATAAAAATTCAAAACGGTGCCTGTGCTCACAGGTAAAGGCATAGCGAACCCCTGCAGAAAACATGACTCCTATCCGAAACAAATGAAAATCCATAAGCAGATCGGTCCCGACAGACCAGTAAACATTTTTGACCCCATCCCGTTGGCGGGTTTGCAGGTAATCTGCAAAAGGAATGACCTGGAACCGTTTGATGTATATGATATCTGGAATGGAGGGATCTCCTATCCAGACAGGAACAGCATAATCCACAGAGGCAGAAAGTGTTTTTGGAGCCAGGATACGATCATCCATACCTCGTGGGGCAGCCATGAACGTACCCAGGTAGAAGAAACGGTCTTTGTCTTGTTGCTCCTGCCAACCCAGGCTCCATTTAAGTGCCTGGTTCCTAAGGATGCCGGGAAGGTAGCCGTAAGCCTGCATATACAGGATATGGGTAAAGAGTGCCGCAGATCCCGGAGCAAACGAAGTTTGGATGTTCAAGCCGAATCCCAGGTGGGGAAAAATATCCCTGGGGGCACGGTTCATCATTTGGTAATACTGTATACCTGCCTGGAACCTTTGGTTCACAATTGTTTTCTCTTCCCGGGGATGCGTGTATGTATCGTTGGATATACCGTACCTGATCTGGGGCACAAGCCCCCGTTGCCATCCATGGCTGTTGAAAGTAAAAGGAATATAAGAACGCAGGGAAAACTCAAGACTGGGAGTGGCCAGTGTATCGCTGACCCATTTGTACTGTTCGTTTTCCGGAACAGTAAACGTGTGGGTATGGTACCTGTCATTTATATCTGCCTGAAAAGTAAACACAGGCAGCCACCCCGAATAATCAACCTTAAAATGTCCGGCATGAAATCCTTTATAATAAGAATATCCCAGGGTCGTTACAAGCGTTCCAAGGGTGTTCTGTGACATAAGGGTTGCCCCCGGCGCCACAGACCGGTAGTATTCTTTAAAAGTGAAATTTTCAAGTTCATCATAATTGAAATAAAAAGGCATCCAGGAGTGGATCCGGAAAGCATTCAACAGTTTGCTGTACTTTTTAACGGGGAAAGAAATGTTCTCGGGGACCTTTAATGTATCCACGTTAAAAGTGGTCTGTTGCGACAGGATAAAAGGATCCGGTCGTTCCCGGGAAAAAATCACAGGTGCGTTTACAAGGCTGTCCGGATGCAAACATGTCAATTGGTACCCGCGGGAAGTATAATTGGTATAATACAGGAATGTCCCTGAGGGTGTGCCGGCCGGCAATGGATCAAAAGCACCAAAGCGCGCCCGGGTTAACTGCAGCATGCCGGACCCGTCTTCATTCATACTGTAAATGTTGTCCGTATTGTAGAACCGGTCGCTTTTAAAGTATATTTTCCCCGCAGCATATTGCAAACCTCCCAAAGAATGAAAAGCAGGAGGAAGAATCATGGTCTGACGGCCGGACTTCCGGTCCATTTTGTATATCCCTGTTCCGTTTTCTCCTGTTATCATTACAATAAGGGTGTCCTTGTTGCACCATGCTATTTCGGTAATTTGCTCACCTTCTGGTATATCAAATCCTTCCAGAAATTCCCCGGTCATTGCATTCAACAGGTGCAATTGTGAGCCTCCCTGCGGCTTATAACAGGCAACTGCAAGGAGTTTGTTCTCCGGTCCCGGTGCCGGATTGAAATAACGCGTTTTGTACGTAAGCTGTTGCCGGCGTCCCGTAACCGCGTTGTACTTCATGATCACGGAATAATTTTCATGAGCCCAACGGTATCCGCTGACTGTTTCACTCCAATACAGGTAGGGACCGCAAGCATTCAGCGATCCATTGATGTTCCCTGTCAGACAAATGGTCTTTTCTTTTTGGGGGTTATGCCTGTCCAGGCGAACAAGTCTTGATATTAACGCCAACGAAGATTTTACGGCATAAAGGTGTTCGCTCCCGTCCTCATGCACTACCAGTGCAGGCGAAGCATAACGTACGTAATCCTTCACGCTGCGGTTCAGCTGTGTTCCCGGATTCCCCGGATCTTTGATTCCGGCCTCCTGTTGCCAGATATTGTTGTAATGCTCCACCGCGGGGTCCCATAATTTAACGGCATAGGTCCCGTAATTTTTTTTGAAGGTAGTCCCGTATATAAACGGCCAATAAGGATATGTTGTAATATCCGTAAAAATGCGACTGAGCGCTTCCTCTGCCGAATTCAGCGTGGCGACGGATAATTTCATGAATCCCAGGGCGTAATGATCGGGAGTAAAATGACGCAAGGATCCGTACCGCCATTTATCATAAGAAAAGAACGTGTTTTCTGCAAAATAGGCTTTGTAAGGCATCAGAAAAGAGGCTTCCCTGCCGCGTCCGGCTGCAGATAAAACTGTTTCGGCTATCACAGCATCTCCTTCCAGAAGCCACCTGGGGAAATATAATCCAACGGACACTCCTTCTGATTGCTGTCCGAATAACCACCTGAAGCCACGGAAAAAATGTTCACCGGCCCGTTGCATTTGTGCTACATGCCTGGTCTCGTGAATAACCAGTTGCTTTTCCCAGTTGTGTAAGGACCCTGAAGGAGGTGGCGTAGTAATCAGTTCCATCCTTTTGGGTGCCCATACAACCATTCCGTTGCTGTTCAGGTTGTAAGGGTGCAGAACAACGGGTATGGAAGGAGTGGAAGCCTCCAGTGAACTCATAACATGTGGCGTGACTTGTTCCAGCAGCCACGCATAGCGGAATGCCAGGGAATCCGTCCCTCTGGGGTATATGATTTTAAAAGGACCGGTTTGTAACTGATTCCATTTTAACCGGGCAGGATCTTCACCTGTTTTGTAATACTGGGCGTTTGCCGGCAAGTGCGTTCCTATCAGGAAACAGCCTGTTACAATGCATGCAATCAGTTTTTTCATTTGAAGAAGTTGAGCTACCAGGACTCGAACCCGGACCGACAGAGCCAGAATCTGTAGTGCTACCATTACACCATAGCTCATCCTTTGTTGAGCTACCAGGATTCGAACCTGGACAGACAGAACCAAAATCTGTAGTGCTACCGTTACACCATAGCTCAGTAGGAGGGTGCAAAGATATAACATTAGCGTTTCCCAGCAAAAAAATCTTTTATTAACTGTCCCGCCGGGTCAGAGAGCAAACCCGCTGATACTTCTGTTTTTGGGTGAAGAATATTGTTTGCAAAAAGAGTGTAACCCTTTTTGGGATCGGTTGCCGCATAAACCAAACGGCCCAGTTGAGCCCATGCACAGGCACCTGCACACATTACACATGGCTCCAGGGTTACATACAGGGTGCATTCATCCAGGTATTTGCCACCCACAAAACTGCAAGCTGCCGTTATAGCCTGCATTTCCGCATGTGCCGTCGGATCGTTTAACGTTTCCGTCAGATTGTGTGCCCTGGCAATGATCTTTCCCCGGCAAACAATGACGGCACCTACGGGGATCTCGTCTTTTGCGAAAGCCGTACGGGCCTCTTCCAAGGCCTTTTCCATGAAAATTTTATCTTGTGAGAGATTTTCCAAAGCGTTTTTCGATTACCAAAGGATCTGTAATGTCCTTGGTTACCATAAGCAACTCTTCTTTAGAAACCTCATCTACATCACAGACTATAAATCCGTCCAGGGAATCGTTAAATTCCCTGTCAATATTGAACACAACTACTTTTGCATTTAGTTTCAGATACCGTTTGACAAGCGAAGGAAGGCGGTATTGCCGGTTGCTCATGCGCATCAACAGACGGTCCAGTTGTTCGGGCGTCTGCACGTCACGGAGTAACACAGTGGGATTGACCAATCCGAATTCCGGGGTAAACGGGCTCTTGGGATGTACGCAGTCATGGTAATCCGGCGTGGTGTGATGTTCCATAATATATTTTTGTATCAGGGATTGATACAATTTGGGATACCAGGAAGAGATACTGACCGGTCCAATAAAATAACGGTATTCTTCGTTACGTAACATGATGTGGAAAAGTCCCTTGAACAGCAACATCATGGGGATGGTCTCATAGCGGTATTCATGACTTATGAAAGCTCTGCCCAGTTCAAGACTCTGCCGTAGCACCGGTTCAAATTTTTCGTCAAACTGGAAAAGTGTACTATTATAAAAACCCGCAGACCCGAAACGTTTCATTAACTCGGCCCCCATTCCTATTCGGTATGCTCCTACGATCGTTTTTTTGTCACTATCCCACAAGATCAAATGATGGTAATTGCGATCATAAGGATCCAGATCCAGGGGCTGATACGTGCCTTCCCCCACGGACCGGAACGCTTCTTCCCGTTTGCGTCCGATTTCATACATCAGGTTGGGGATGAAAGAATACGGAGCGAAATAAGCCGCGAAATTATTGATCCTGAACAAACAATTACGTGAGGGAAGTTGCTCGATTTCTCTTATAGCCAAATCATTTTGTTTGGCAATAGCGATGGGAGCAGCCTGCTCCAGATCTTTGTACTTATCTTCTTTTTCTATGTTTGCCGCCAAGGCATATGTCCTGGCACGCAGGTAATCTCCCAGTTCTTTGTAATCTTCATACCGTTTCTGTTCAGCTACGCTTACGGGAGCTCCAATGCGTATTGAAATACGTTGGCCCTTTTTGTTCAGTACTTCTGCCGGCAAACTGGCAGTTTGCAGCATGGGGTGGATTTTTGCCCGGCGCATAAACCGCGACGAGTTATGGCCTTCAAAATAAATGGGGACAACCTGTACGCCGGCATTTTGTATAAATTTTACTATAGGTGTATGCCAGGGAAGATCTTCCACCAGTCCCGACGGACCCAGATGAGAAACTTCGCCGGCAGGGAAAAGACCTAACGGATTCCCGTTTTGCAGACATTCCTTGGCAAGGCGGATCCCTTTGATACTGGAGCGGGATGATACGTTTTTATCAAAAGCGTTGACAGGTAAAAAGAAATTCTCCAGTGGTTTTATACGGGACAGCAGAAAATTGACAATAACCTTCAGATCGGGCCTTTCTTCAGAGACAAGATGCATCAGGATGATCCCGTCCAGTCCCCCGTAGGCATGATTGGATACCGTAATAAAAGGACCCTCTTTGGGAAGGTTGGCCAGATCTGTAACGGGGATATCGTATGTGATACGCATTTCGGCCAGAAAAGCCTCCAGGCATTCTCGTCCCTGAAAATCTGCCACCTTGTCATAAAGCTTGTTGATCTTGTCAAGCTTCATTAATTTCATCAGGGCCGGTGCCAGAAAGAACCCTACCACCGATTTTTCCCCGAAGACCTGTCGCAGATCTTTGGTTTCTATTAGTTTTTTCATAAATGGTTTGGCAAATATATGTATTTTTACAATGTTATGGCTCAAATAAAAGACCAATTGATTCTGTTGCCCCATCAAAGCGGAGTGTACCGTTTTCTGAACAAAGACGGAACGGTTATTTATGTAGGCAAAGCCAAAGACCTAAAAAAAAGGGTTTCACAATATTTTTCACAGGGGAAACAATTGTCCGTTAAAACCCAACGTATGGTCAGCCGTGCCTGTTCCCTTGAATATACTGTAGTAGAAACGGAAAGTGATGCGCTGTTGTTGGAAAACAACCTGATCAAGACCTTGCAACCCAGATACAATATCCTGCTTAAGGATGATAAGACATTTCCCTGGATATGTGTCAAAAACGAACCTTTTCCCAGGATCATGCAAACCCGGAAGGTGGTCAGGGACAAGTCCCTTTATTTTGGCCCTTATACAAGCACTTATTATTGCAGACAGCTCCTGCAGCTTATCCACAATTTGTATCCTTTGCGTACCTGTTCACTGGTACTAACACCCAAAGCAATCGCTGCGGGACGCTACCGCAGATGCCTGCAATTCCACATAGGCCGCTGTAAAGCTCCCTGTGTGGGAGGAGAAACAGAGGATATCTACGGACACTACATCCGGGATGCTATAAAAATTCTGAAGGGAGACGTTACTTCTGTCAGGAGTTTACTTGAAGAACAAATGAAAGATGCCGTAGCGACCCTGAATTTTGAACAGGCCCAAAAATGCAAAGAGCAATGGGAAGCCTTGACACGTTATCAGAACAAATCGGTAATTGTCAGTCCCCGTATATCCAATGTAGATGTATTCAGCCTCTTGACGGATTATGAATCTTCCATGGCATTCGGCAATTTTATGCGGGTTTCCGAAGGCGCCGTCATTCAGTCCCGAAACGTAAAATACAAATTGCAAATAGAAGAAAACCGGGAAACACTTCTGAGTCTTTTTCTTGCCGAGTTGAAAGAGCAGACAGGACTGCTTTCACGGGAGATTCTGGTGCCTTTTCTTCCCGAGGCGGTCCCGGGCAATTACGAGGTACATGTTCCCCTTAAAGGAGATAAGAAAAAGCTTGTCACGCTGAGTCTTCGTAATGCTGAAAATTATAAAACAGAGCAGGTTCGTCTCCTGGAAGCCCGGGAAAAAGGGAGGAACCGCGATGTAAAATCGCGGAAAGTGCTGGAAAAATTGCAGCAGGATTTGAATATACCTTCTTTACCGGTCCATATTGAATGTTTTGATAATTCCAACTTGCAGGGTACTTACCCCGTAGCGGCTTGTGTTGTTTTTAAGAACGGTCTTCCCAGTAAACAAGATTACCGTCATTTTACTATAAAAACCGTTGAGGGACCCAATGATTTTGCATCCATGACTGAAGTTGTTACCAGGCGATACAGCCGTTTGTTGAGGGAAAACGGGTCATTGCCCCAATTGGTGGTCATAGACGGAGGAAAAGGACAATTGTCAGCAGCCTTCTCAGCTCTTCAAGCACTTCATCTGATACCCGCTGTCACGGTTATAGGGCTGGCAAAAAGATTGGAAGAAATTTACGTGCCTATAGACAAAACCCCTTTGTTTCTGGATAAAAATTCATCGTCTCTAAGGCTCATTATGCATTTGCGTAATGAGGCCCATCGTTTTGGTATAACGTTTCACAGGAAGAAACGAAGTGCCCGATTTGCCCGTTCAGTTCTTTTAGATGTTCCCGGGATAGGACCCCGTACAATGGAAAAACTATTAGACCATTTTGGAAGTCTGAAACGTATAGTCGGCGCGACTCAGCAGGAACTTTCCGGGGTTATCCCGGCAAAAACGGCTGAAAAGCTGAGGGAATACCTGGAAGCTCAGGGAACCGGGTCGTAACCGCTGCCCCCCCACGGATTACACCTGAGAAAACGCCAGACCGCCAGATACAATCCTTTCAATGGACCGTGCTTGCGTAATGCTTCAAGAGCATATTGAGAACAGGTTGGAGTAAACCGGCAGGAAGGAGGGGTAAAAGGAGATATGCAGATCTGATAACACTTAACCAACAGAATCAGCGGAAAGATCAATCCTTTCTTCAGGTATTTGAGCAAAACGTTCCAGGAGTGTCTGCATTTTTGCCTCCAGTTTGCGGTAGGGATAGACTTCATAAGGCAAATATAAACATAAAAACAGGAGTCTTATTCCTTTGTTTTCCAATGCAGGACCAAGCAATTTCGGATAATTGAGCCGAAAGGCTTCCCGGATACGTCGTTTTGCCAGATTTCTCTTAACGGCTGATTTGATATGCTTTTTGGGAACACTAATTACCAGGCTGCAGGGAGACGATCCGTTCTCTTGACGCTTAACAACCCTGTAAAAGACACGGAACGGACCGTTAGTAAAAGAATGGCCTCCTGTAAACAGGGAGTCTATTTCTTTCTTTGAATTAAGACGCATTTTTTTAGCAAATGCATAAGAAATTCCGCTGTTCATCACGGAAGTTTTTTGTATTCCAGAAGGGTTCCAGTCACTTCCAGGGTGTCTCCGTTCACTTCACGGAGTTCAATAACAGCACGCATCAGGGAATCTTTCATGGTTTCCACGCGCCATTCCTGATACAAATTTTGATTGGTTTCAAAGTAAGTAGTAAGAAGGTTGCAGTAAAACTGATACTCGCCGTCATAAGACTGTCCGTCAACAGTAAGAGTTACCTTCGTGCTGGACTTGAAATACAATTGCTCGCTCAGGGAGGGTATTTCCCCATCAACACCAATAAGGTCCCATTTACCGTATACCAGCTCCCGGTAATGGTTGTAATTTTTTTGGCAGGACAGGAGCCCAATGGCCAAAAGAATAACAGTAAACAGACAAAGTGCCCGCTTCATGATCATTTGTTCTTATCCAGATAGAGCATCAATGCCTGGGCAATGGACGGTGCTTCCTTTGTGGGAGCTTCAAAACAGGATTGCAGGCTGGCTTCTTTAAGAGCCAGGGCTGTTGCATTTCCGAAAGTTCCGAACAAAATACTGTTTTGTTTGAACTCCGGAAAATTTTCCATCAAAGAACGCACATCGGCCGGTGAATAAAATACCAGCATCTGGAATTTTTTCAGGTCAAGGCCCGACAGATCTTCCATTATGGTCCGGGTCAGTACGGCTTTGGTAAATTTAAGACCGGCTTTTTCAAATGCCTGTGGTAATTCAGGTTTATAACAGTCCGCCAGGGTCAACAAAAATTTTTCATTTTTATGTTTTGGTCCGATTGAGTCCATAAGGGAGGTGATATTTCCCTTTCCAAAGAAAATTTTCCTTTTCCGGTATACAATATACTTCTGGAGGTAAAACGCTACCGCTTCCGTCATACAGAAATATTTCATGGTTTCCGGAATGGTAATGCGCAATTCTTCACATAAATGAAAGAAGGAATCAATGGCAGAACGGGATGTAAAAACTACGGCGGTATGGTCAGGAATTGAAACCTTTTGTGTACGGAAATCTTTTGCAGACAATCCTTCAACACGTATAAAAGGAATAAAATCTATGGACAGACCAAATTTATCGATGACTTCTACATAGGGGGAACATCCGTTTGGCGTTGGTTGTGAAATTAGTATGTTCTTGATTTTCATTTTCATATCCCCGCAACATAATGAATTAATACTCCGAAGGGTACCAGTTCAAGGGTGCAAAGATACAAAATCCAGAAAAATAGCGAATAACCGGCTGCAAGAAAAATCCTTATACAACGTAATGCATAGATAAGATAACCCGCAGCGATAATCACGGCTGCTGTAATAATTACCGCCTTACCCGACAGACCGTTATAAGAACTAAATAGTACCAGAAACGGAATAAAGACAAATCCTGTAAGAATACAAAAATCCTGTCCCGTGCGACCTAAAAAATTCATAAAAGCCGGAGCATCGATGGTCCATCCTATGATTCTTATAATAAGCACTTTAAATAAAAACCAAATGCAAAAAATACCCATAACGATTCCAAACAAAAGGGGCCCTGACAGGCCTTGTAAAGGGAAGGGCAACGGGATGAGCAATTGGTCATGGAAGGAAATAAAAAAAGAGAAAACCGCCATAATAAAAAAACAAAGAATATTACGGGAAAAACGGATATTTTCCTGTTCTTCGTTTTCTGCAGAAATATTGTATCGGAAACACCCAGTCAACAACAAGGCAAGGGGTGCTCGTGTATAAATGAGGATAAAACAAAAACTAACAACGAGTCCCAATACAATGTAATCCATAATTTTCAAGCAAAATCAACGGTAAAGGTAAAAAAAATAGCATACATTTGTGGTATGGAAACAAGGACATTTAAACGAATTGACCTCCTGATTGGATGGGTGGTCTTTGCCCTATCAGCCGCCGTTTATCTGGCGACCATAGAACCGACAGCCAGTTTCTGGGATTGCGGTGAATTTATAGCTTCTTCCTATAAACTGGAAGTAGGTCACCCTCCCGGGAATCCGACATACCAGCTTTTTGGCCGGTTGTTTTCCATGTTCGGGAGCAACCAGCAAGCAGCTATGTTAATTAACGCCATGAGTGCACTGGCTTCTGCTTTTTGCGTGCTGTTTCTGTTTTGGACTATCTCTCATCTTGGAAGGCGGCTGCTGGAAGCACAACAAATACCCCTTAAACCGGGAAATGCCATAGCCATATGGGGAGCTGCCGCAGTAGGATCGCTGGTCTATTCCTTTTCGGATACTGCGTGGTTTTCTGCTGTTGAAGCCGAGGTATACGGGATGTCTTCCCTTTTTACAGCTGCTGTTTTTTGGGCCATGCTTAAATGGGAAGAAAACGCTGACCGGCCCCATGCAAACCGGTGGATCGTACTGATTGCCTATTTGATGGGACTTTCTATTGGGGTTCATTTACTGAACCTACTTACCATACCGGCGTTGGTGTTTATCTATTTTTACAAAAAGTATCCCTTTACCTGGAAAGGAGCCATAAAAACGCTTTTGATTTCAGTGGTGCTCATCGTGTTTATACTTTACGGGGTCATCCCCTGGCTTCCAAAGATATCAGGATGGTTTGATCTGTTGTTTGTCAATGTGTTTGGATTGCCCTTCAATACCGGGATGTTGTTTTTTGTTTTACTGTTGATAGCAGCCCTGTTCTGGGGAGTTCTTGTAACACAAAAAAAGGGAAAAGTTCTTTGGAATACCATATGGCTATGTCTGGCAGTGATCGTTATAGGATATTCGTCTTTTGCCATGGTGGTGATTCGCTCAAGTGCCAACACACCTACCAACGAAAACCAGCCGGACAACCCGTTTGCACTGGGACGCTACCTGGCACGTGAGCAATACGGTTCCGCACCCCTGATACACGACGGAATTTACAATTCTCCTTACGATACATGGAAATCCACCAAACAAACGGTGAAACTGGACGGCCGCTATGCCAGGGTTAAAGGTCCGGAAGTACCTGTATATAAAGACTCGGATAAAATGTTCTTTCCCCGCATGTGGAGCAAACGGGAAACACATGCATCTTTTTACGATTCCTATAACTCGGGCAAAGGAAAACTGACTTCGGACGGGAAAAACATGCCCTCTTTTGGAGATAACCTGCTATTTTTCTTCGATTACCAGGTAAATTACATGTATTGGCGCTATTTCATGTGGAATTTTGCCGGTCGCCAGAACGATATACAGGGAACCATCCCGGGAGACCCCATACGCGGCAACTGGGAGAGCGGCATCGGCTTCCTGGATAAGGCGCGTCTGGGAGATCAGGAGAAAGCTCCGGAAATGCTTAAAAACAACAAAGGTAAAAACCATTACTATTTATTGCCCCTGTTACTGGGCATAATGGGTTTGGTATACCAGGTATCCAAAGATAAACGCAATGCCTGGATCACTTTTTTGTTGTTTATCCTGACCGGACTGGCCGTTGTCGTATACCTGAACCAGCCACCATACCAGCCGCGTGAACGGGATTATGCTTACGCGGGATCTTTTTATGCATTTTCAATATGGGTAGGTCTGGGTGTGATGGCGTTGTTTCATTTATTACGCAAAAAACTGCCCCAAACAATTGCCGGAACACTGACTTCTGCCCTGTGCCTGTTCGTGCCATTCCAGATGCTTGCTCAAAACTGGGACGATCACGACCGCAGCGGGCGTTATACGGCCCGGGATTTTGCCTACAATTTTCTGAGTACATGTGACGAAGATCAGAATGCCATCATCGTGACCCACGGTGACAACGATACGTTCCCGTTATGGTATGCACAGGAGGTAGAGGGAATTCGCACAGATGTGCGGGTTTTGAATACTTCTTTGCTGGGAACGGATTGGTATATTGATCAGATGCAATGGAGAACCTACCAATCGGCACCGCTTGTGTTTTCCATTCCTCGCGAATCGTATCTGTATGGGACCAACGAGATCTTGCCGGTGTATGAAAGGGTTACCGACCGTGTCTCTGCCATACAAGCGGTGAACGTTATGGGTAATCCCAAGGCCAAAATCCAATTGGCAGACGGCACAATGATCAATTACCTGCCGGCGCGTAAATTACGTATACCTGTAAATAAAGAAAACGTTTTGGCCACCGGGATTGTCTCTCCCGAAGAGGCTCACCTGATCCCGGAATATATGGATCTGGATATTCCCGAAAATAAACATACACTTATGAAAGTGGAAATGATGTTCCTGGATTTGCTGGCAAATTACCAGTGGGACAGGCCTATATATATGGTTTCCAAGGGCGGGGACCTGAACATAGGGATTCGGGATTATTTACGTTTTGACGGAATGGCCTACAAACTCATGCCTTTTAAAGTGGATTCTTTGGGCGGGGATGTCCCGTATATGGATACCGACAAACTCTATACATTGCTTATGGATGTGTACCGGTGGGGCAGGATGGACCAGCCGGATGTATTACTGGATTATCACGTTACGTACCTTTACCTGGTACAACAGGCCATCAGGCAGATGTATACACAGGTGGCCAAAGCTTTGATCCTGGAAGGGAAGACGGAAAAGGCAGAAGCTCTGATTGATAAAGGGTTTGAGGTCATGAAACAGTATCCCTTGAATTATTTTGTGCAGCCGTCTCTTAACGAGGTCGGGGTTATGGAGGCAATAGAGTTGTATTATTACCTGGAAAAACCGGATAAGGCCAGGGATTTGGCGGTTCCTTTCCTGGATGAGACCTATACAGCTATTGAATATTTCCTGAGTCCTTTCAGGGATGGTTTCCTTTCTGCCACAGATGCCGAATCTGCAATCAGCACCTTTGTGCATGTGAATGATATTCTGAAAGCAAACAAAGACCAGGAACTGGCAGATAAATACACTGCCATGATAGAAGAATTGTTCAGTAAGTATCAATAAGCATATTGCATCCCCGGCGTTCGGCGTCGGGGATTCTTCCCAAGACCTGGAAACGCCCGTCGGCAAGCCGGAATCCCAGGTCTTCCGTTTCTATGAAAGAGCAGGAATGCCGGTTTGCCAGGTCAATGATATTTATGCCGCCCCGGTGACCGTCGGGTTCTTCCATGAAAGGGTCCTGCAGGTTCCGGATCTTTACCTGCATTACGGGCGGACAATGGAAAAAGTAATCTTCCCGGCACGAATATGCCTGGGAAAACAACTCGGCCATCCCGTATTCACTGTGAACAGGACTCTGGGGAAAACCTTCCTTTAAGCGCCGGTGCAGGGTTTCGCGAGTCAACTCGGCACCTCTTCCTTTCATACCTCCCGTTTCCACGACGGTAAGACCGGGGTGGTTGACGGTGAATTCTTGCACAAAATCAAGCAAGGCAAAACTGACGCCCAAAAGCCAGACAGGCTTATTTTCGTTGGCCAGCATAAGAAGGCGTTCATACAGGGCCTGCCTGTTGTAGAGGTAAAAACCGTCTTTTGATGTATTGGACTGTTCCATGAGAACCTGCATCATATATATCAGGGAAGAGCCTTTTCTTTCCAGGTAAGAAGGGAGCAGGGCCAGGATGGTATATTGTGAGGGATCCCCGTAAAAATAACGGAATATCTCCAGTACATTTTTTGCATAACGTTCCAGGCTGTCAACCGGGTGGCAGGAGGGAACCATACCGGTGGTGGCCGAACTGGTGAAAACTTCCCGGGCAGGCTGCAGGCCGTTGTATACATCGTGGGTTTTGAAAAACCGGATGGGAAGAAAAGGAATGGCTGACGGGGAATGTACCTGACGGGGATCTACACCAAGCAGGTCCAGGTATCGGGCATATACACCGGTGTGCTTTGCCTGGTAACGAAACGTTTCAATGATATCACAATCCTTCATTGATTTTCAACAGATCTTCCGCGTATTGGCGGGTACTCCATAGCCGGGGTACTTTGTTTTGTCCGCCCAGTTTGTTATTTAGTGCCATCCACCGGTAGAAGCAGCCCTGTTTCATGCTGTTTACCTGGGGCATGTCCATGGTTCCGGTATCCAGCCGTTTGGCTTCATAGTCGGAATTCTGATCCATGAGCGACCTGTCCAGGATGCGGGTAAATGCTTCCAGATCTGCCGGCATGGATTCAAATTCTATCAACCACTGGTGGGCCCCTTTCTTTTGGGTATCCATAAATACCGGAGCCACCGTATATTCGTGGACGCTTGCTCCTGTGATATCACAGGTATGTGCCAGTGCACGCTCAGCGTTCTCTATCATTAACTCCTCACCAAAAGTATTGACAAACAGCTTTGTACGACCGGTAATCCGAATCTTGTGTGGGTATAAGCCGGTGAAACGGACTGTGTCTCCAATCAAATACCTCCACAAACCTGAGTTTGTAGAAATTACCATGGCGTAAGGCTTGTCTTTTTCCACATTGTCCAGGGTAAGGAACCGGGTATACGAACCGTTTTGTGCTGCCTCCAGTTTGTTCAGAGGAATGAATTCATAAAATACACTCACATTGGGAAGCAATTGCAATCCCGGATCGTTCAAATCTGTCTGGAAAGCAAAAAAGCCTTCCGAGGCATTGTACGTTTCCAGGTAATGCATGTCGGGAGAAGGAAACAGTGATTTATAATGGACGCGGTATGGTTCAAAACTTACCCCGCCGTGCATGAAGAGCTCCATATTTGGCCATAGTTCACTTAAGTTGTTTTTTCCCGTTATCTCCAGCACTTTGCGCATTAAAATGAGGTTCCATGAAGGCACACCGGAAAAACTGACAAGATTTTGACGTGCAATAAGCTTACTTACTTGTTCAATTTTGTATTCAAAATCCGGGATCAATCCGATCTTCTTGGTAGGAGTGGTAAATATACGTGCCAATAAGGGTGTGTTTATAAGCAGAAAGGCCGAAAGGTCTCCGTAGCAACAGGAGGTGTCTACACTTTTGTCTATATGCCGGTTTCCCCCCAGGGTGAGTGATTTGCCCAGGAACAGGCGTGATTTTGGGAAAGTCCTTACATACGAAGAAAGAATAGTTAACATGCCTTTGTAATGGCAAAACTGCAGGTTTTCCCGGTTCATGGGAATGAACTTGGATTTAGAGGAAGATGTTCCGCTGGATAAGGCAAACCATTGTACAGGCCTGTCCCATAGCACATTTTCCTCTCCCTTCAGACTTCGCTGAATATAAGGCTCAACCTGGTTGTACGAATACAGAGGAATTCTCTCCTGAAATGTGTCAATGCTTTTGATCTCAGCCATTTTGTGATCTTTCCCGAAAACGGTATTCGTTGCATGATCAGTAAGGTAACGAAACGTTGCTTCCTGGAACGGAAACGGATCCCGGGAAGAATAGTCCAGTTCTGTCAGGAGTCTTTTGTTATAGAGCCTATAGAAGGAGTTGATCAGTGACATGTGCCCGCAAATATACTAAAGAAAAACCTGATGCAATACCTCCAGGGACTTAATCTCGGGGCTTTTACCCATGTGGTAACCGTAATAGGCTATAAGGCTGTTCAGGAAATGATTCCGGCGCGTACCGGAGCAAAATAACGGAACTTTTTCCCGGAACGCATGGGACAGGATCTTCTGCATCAAGCCTGAATCCTCTATGTCAAAAGCCGCAAACGAAGTGTCGGGAGTTTCCCTGAAACAGGCGTCCTTCATGTGAAAAAAAGGTCTTTCCCGGGAATAGGTTTCCAAGGCGGGTTCGTAGCCCAGGTATCTGCCTAAAAGTGTTGCGAAATACAGGTGTATATCTGCCAGATCCTCGCAGGCGTTGTCCAGGGTCAGAACGGTTTCTTCCATAAACTGGTATAAGGCCGGATTTTTCTCCGATTCCCTGACCGTTTTATACAAGAATTCTCCTATGAACAGGCTTATACTGCTTTTACGGACATCACTGCAAAGTCCTTCCAGAAGGTGTTTTTTCTGAAACTCTTTCAGTTGATGCAATTCCCTGCCCGGCCTGTAATATGCTTGTGCTTCCATAATGCTCAAGGGATGAAAAAGAGAAGCTGCCGCCCTGTGACGCGGGGTTCGTATGCCTTTGACTACAAAATCGGCTCGGCCCCAGATATCTGTGTAGGCATTGATCAACAGACTGGTTTCCCTGTACGGTCTGGTGTTTAGCACAATAAGTGTCAGTGGTGTGATCATTTGAATAGCAGCGCCATTTTTTCCAATGCGCGTTTTCTGTGCGAAATCAGGTTTTTTTCTGTGGCCGTTAATTGGGCAAACGTTTTGTTATACCCCTTGGGAACAAAGACGGGATCGTATCCGAACCCTCCCGTACCTTTTAGCTCCCGAATGATCTCTCCCTCAACCACTCCTTCAAAGAATTCAGGCTGTCCATTCAGGATAAGTGCAATAACACAACGGAAACGGGCTGTCCTTAATGAGTTGTTTTGCAATTGGTGCAACAATTTTTTGACGTTCTCCGAAGGGGAACAGGCTTCTCCGGCATAACGAGCCGAGTATACCCCCGGAGCCCCATTGAGAGCGTCCACTTCCAACCCGGTGTCATCGGCAAAGCATGGAGTGCGGAATTTTTCCCAGATAAAGCCCGCTTTTTGCAGGGCATTTTCCTTTAAAGTTGCGCCTGTCTCCGGGATCTCTCCGGAAAAACCGAGTGTTGACGGCATAATTATTGAAACCATTGGTCCAAGTATGGTGCGTGCTTCTTCACATTTATGTGCATTACCTGTAGCGAATATCAAATCCATACCCAAAGATAAAAGAATTGTAGTAATTTTGTCAAATTAAGAATTTATAACAATGAAGCTCAAAGCGTTATTTCTTGCACTCCTCTTGCCTCTTCTGGCCAATGCCCAGAGTGCCGATTTCAACACTTCCAAAAGTCTGGACATTTTTCACTCCCTGTTGCGGGAAATATCGCTCTATTATGTGGACTCAGTGGCGCTGGATGATTTGGTTTACACAGGGATACGGGCCATGCTCTCCACGATGGATCCTTATACGGAATTTATTCCGGAAGAAGAAAATGAATCCATAGAGATCATGACCACAGGAAGTTATGGTGGTGTAGGTGCGTTGATCAAAAAACGTCCCGGTGAAGGCGTACTGGTATCCGAGCCATATGCCGGATCCCCGGCAGTAAAGGCAGGTCTGATTGCCGGTGACATCATTCTTGCCATAAATAACATGCCGGTTGCAGACCTGAGTGCCGATACATGCAGCTCTCTTATGAAAGGGACTCCCGGAACCGACGTAGCATTTTTAGTGCAAAAACTCAAAAGCGGAGATACTTTGTTTGTTAAGGTAACACGCGAAAAAGTCCATATTTCCGATGTGGGTCTGGCTTGTATGATCCAAGACAGTATCGCTTATATCCGGATGACCGGATTTACCCAGGGCGGGGCTGTAGATGTGAGAAAAGCCCTCAAAAAAATGAAAGAGGATCATCCCGTCAAGGGCATTGTGCTGGATTTGAGAGGAAACGGCGGGGGGTTGATGGATGAAGCCGTTAAACTACTCTCCGTTTTTCTGCCCAGAAACACTATGGTGGTATCTGCCAAAGGTAGGATAGAACGGTTTGATGTAGAACATTTTACGAAAGAAGAACCGTTGGATACGGAAACTCCCCTGGCTGTTTTGGTCAACAACCATTCGGCTTCTTCTTCCGAAATTGTGGCAGGAGCCGTCCAGGACCTGAAAAGAGGTGTGATAGTAGGAGAAAAAACCTTTGGAAAAGGACTGGTACAGACCATCAGACCTTTGAGTTACAACGCCAACCTGAAAATCACCACAGCCAAATATTACATTCCCAGCGGCCGGTGTGTACAAGCGCTGGATTATGAACACAGGAACGGGGATGGAACACCGGGTGTGAATGAAGACGGAGGTATTGTTCCCGATCATACGGTATCTTTACCCCTCTATAGCAGGATAGCCATGGAGCTGGTTGCCAGGGACTATTTGCATGAATATTCATTGCTTTATTACACAAGGAATGATTCTATTCCCCCGGCAGAAGCTTTTTATTTGTCGGACGAAGATTACAATGATTTTGTAGAAGTGACGGCCGCAAAGGAATTTGATGATCGCAGTGCCACGGAGATTCTTCTGGAAACATTTACCAAAACAGCAAAGGCCGAGGGATATAACGAATTGATAGAAAAAGAGATAAATGTTTTAAAAAGTGCATTGTCCGCGGATAAGGCCCGTGACTTGCACCATTACCGCCGGGAGATCCAACCTTTACTGGAAGAAGAAATTGCCTGCAGGTACTACCTGCAGGAAGGAAGGTTCAGAAGCATGATCCGGGATGATGTTCAATTGCAAAAAGCATTGTCAGTAGTGGTAACCAATAAATAATATGTTATATTTGATGTTGAAAAAAAAACGATTATGGCGATAGATAAAGAAAACGGTTCAGCTCAATTGAACAATGTCACCCGCATTTGCGGCAATACTAAAATTGTAGGAAACATTACCACCCAACATGACATCCGTATTGACGGCTTTTTAGACGGGAAAATCCAAACCGATGGAAAGCTGGTTATAGGCGAGACCGGGAAATGTACCGGGGAGGCCGAATGCAAATCTGTGGATATCAGTGGTTCTTTTGACGGCATCCTAAAAGTTACAGAACTGGCTTCATTACGGGCCAAATGCATTTTCATCGGAGAACTTCATTCGGATCAGCTATCCATTGAACCTACCGTACGGATTAGCGGGCAGATCATTTCTCCCGAATTGTCCAAAAAAGAGGAAAAAAAGGACGTTCCCATACCTCCTCCTTCACCCGCATCGGGGGGAACTCCTGATATAAAAACACCCGAGAAAAAATAAGGGGAATCAGATTATTCTGAAAACATGTTTCCGGGCCAATACGGTTTGCACCAGAGATCTTGCGACCAAGTGTGCTGCATATCCTATCCATAATGCCTGTATCCCCATACCAGGCTCCAGTATAAGGTAACTTATATAAAAGGCCAATACAGAAATGATCATGGTATTGCGCAATGCCTTACCGGCCGTAGCTCCTATGAAAATCCCGTCCCACATGAACGTTAAACTTGATATAAGAGGCATGCTATACAGCCATGGCAGAAAAGGTTGCGCAGCATTAATAACTTCAGGGGCGGATGTCATAAGCCGCAGAAGCCACTGATCTCCAACAATATAAAAAATTGTAGAAACGACGCCGACAGCAGCTGTCCAAATAAAAAGTATTTTTACCGAACGTACCAGGGATAATTTATCCCTTGCACCTATAAACTTGCCGGTCAATGCTTCACCTGCATAGGCAAATCCGTCCACAAAATAGGCAAATAAAAGCAAGAGTTTCATCATAATGGTGGCCACTGCCAGAAGCGTATCTCCGTATTTGGCCGCCAAAAAAGTAAAACCGGTATATACCAGCAACATACAGATTGATCTAACGAAAAGATTGCCACTGAGGGCAAAATACCGTTTCCAGCCATTTTTTCTCCATATAGCTTTCCATTTTACAAATGGGGCCAGTTTCCTGTAATACACGACAAGAAGGACCATAGCACAGATGATCCCGATATATTGGGAAGCGAGGGTCCCAAGGGCAATCCCCCTCAGGCCCATGTTGCAACTAAGGGCAAGGTAAATACTCAATCCTATATTGGACCCGTTGATGACCACATCCATGATCATGGATGCAAACGTATTTTGCACACCAATGAACCAGCCTCTTATAACAAACAGCATAAGCACGGCCGGAGCAGCCCATATCCGTATGAAAAAATATTCACGGGCAAGCATTTCCACTTGTGCAGAAGAGGGTGACAGCCACAGGATCATCTGTGCAAAAGGCCACTGTATCAGGATCAAAAGCAAAGAAAAACCTAAGGCAACGGCAAGTCCCTGTAGCCCTGTGCGAACCATTTCATGACGATCTCCTTTCCCGTAAGCCTGGGCTGTAATGCCGGCCGTGCCGATCCGCAAAAAGCCGAAATTCCAATACAACAAGTCAAATAAGGTAGATCCGATGGCTATACCGCCAATGGCAGTGGCAGAACCTAAACGTCCGGCGATGGCCGTATCTGCCATCCCAACCAGCGGAATTGTGATCCCTGCCAAAATGCTGGGCAGGGCCAGGTCCAGTATTTGCCGGTTAATGCTTCTTATTCTCATAGGGGGTGTCAGGTGCGGTATTTTCCTCCATCGGGATCTTCCAACATTTTCAGGTAACTTTCGTAGCGCTCTTCCGGAATCAGTCCCTTTTCAACCGCATCCCGTACCGCACAATCCGGTTCTTCTGCATGCAAACATCCGTTAAAACGGCAATCACCCGAAACGGCAAAAATCTCCGGAAAATAATGAGACAGTTCCTCTTTGGTTATTTCCAAAAGACCAAATCCTCTTATTCCCGGACTGTCAATAATATATCCGCCACTTTGCAATGGGTGCATTTCGTAGAATGTGGTAGTATGTTTTCCGGTAAGATGAGCCTGTGATATTGGGGCCGTTTTAAGATGCAGAGAAGGATCCAGCTTGTTGGCCAGAGAAGATTTTCCGACGCCGGATATTCCCGAAAAAAGTGATATTTTATCTTTCAGTTGGTGAGCCAGCTTATTGGTTCCTTCTCCCGTTTTGGCCGACACTTCCATGACCGGATACCCGGCTTTTTGATAGATGTCCCTGATATGTGCAGCTTGCGGGGCATAATCATAGGCCCATTGCAATTCGTCTGTTTTATTGATAACAAGGGTGACCGGGACGCGATAAGCCTGGCAGGTGACCAAAAAACGGTCAATAAACGGAAACGGCGTTTCCGGTTCGGTGGCACTCAAAAGGATGCAGGCCCAATCAATATTGGCGGCAATAATATGTGCCTGCCGGGACAAGTTTACGGATTTTCTGATCAGGTAATTTTTCCTGCGGTGGATCTCTGTGATGACTGCGTGGTTTTCTTTACGGTTGTCAGCAGACTGCCAATATCCGTCAACCTTGTCACCTACTGCTACCGGATTGGTCAGTTTATCGCCCTTAAGCCTGAGCTTCCCGCTTAAAACGGCCGTAAAGGGATCCCACACAGGCAGAAAGGTAAGCCGGTACAAGGATCCGGTCTGTTTAGTGACAGTCGCGTTTTGAAAGAATTGTTGCTCCATCAGGCCCGGGTTTAAGGGCTCAAAGGTACGAAAATGTTGAAAAAAGACTACCTTTGTAAAATGTTTACTGTAAACGAAATACAAGGCTTTGTAAACCAAGGAATTCAAAGTCTGATAGAATCTTATGAGCACAGCAGGCTGCATCTGCCCGTTGAATATGCACTTTCTTCCGGTGGAAAAAGACTCCGTCCGGTTCTGTGTCTTATGACATATAATGTTTTTTCGGACAATTTGCCTTCTGAGGTCCTGTATCCGGCCCTGGGTCTTGAAGTATATCATAATTTTACCTTGGTGCACGACGATGTCATGGACAATTCGGACATGAGGCGGAATCGCATGACAGTTCACAAAAAATGGGATCTCAATACAGCCATATTGTCCGGGGATGCCTTGTGTATGTTGGCCTATAAATACATCAGCCGGTCCAATAAGGATGTTTTGCCGTCGGTACTGAAAGCATTCCATAAAGCGGCAGAAGATGTCTGTGAAGGACAGCAGCTGGATATGGAGTATGAATCACAAACCTATATCACGGAAGAGGAATACATTGACATGATTTCCAAAAAGACAGGGGCTCTGCTGGCCTGTTCTTTCCAGTTAGGCGGATTGTGTGCAAAGGTTCCTGAAAAAACCGGGGAAAACCTTTATAAAGCCGGTATTTTACTTGGGATCGCTTTCCAGATACAGGATGATTACCTGGATGTATATGGAGATCCCAATGTATTCGGAAAGTCCACCGGAACCGATATTGCCAACAATAAAAAAACATGGCTGCTGACTTTTGCGCTGCATCATGCCTCTGGAAAAGATCTTTCAGAATTGAACCGATTACTTGATAACAGGGAGAACCCGGAAAGAATACACGGAATATTGGAAATATACAATAAACTGGGCGTGAAACAGGCGGCAGAAGAGCGGGTGAACCGTTTTATGGAAGACTCTCTGAACATCCTGAACACCATCAACCCGCATAAAGGCAGATTGGAATTATTAACCGAGTACATTCAAAGCCTGATGAACAGAAATAGGTAATCATGGATACTTCTTCATTCAGCGATTGTTGCAACCGGATCTTTGACAATGTAATTAGGGATTATCACAAAGAAGACAACGTAGATGCCTTGTGTAAAAATCCTTATCCCGATCATTCACAAGACGGATTGCTATACAAAAAAAACTGGATAGATACAGTACAGTGGCACCTGGAAGATCTGATCCGTGATCCGGGCATTGATCCGGTCCATGCCTTAGAGTTGAAACGTCGGATAGATGCTTCCAACCAGCAACGAACAGATCTGGTAGAGCAACTGGACGATCTTTTTTACCGCGAATTTTCAGGAGTGCCACAAATGCAGGGAGCCTTTCTGAATACCGAAACACCTGCCTGGGCCGTAGACCGGTTGTCCATTCTTGCCTTGAAGATCTACCATATGCAGATTGAAGCAGAGAGAAAGGATTCTCCCAAAGCCCGTTCCTGCAGAGAAAAATGGGAAATCCTCACCATGCAGCGCAAAGATCTCTCGCTGGCCATTGATCAGTTGCTTTCAGACCTGAAAGCAGGAAGGAAATACATGAAATTGTACAAACAGATGAAAATGTACAACGATCCTTTGCTTAACCCCGTATTGTATGCAAAAGGGAAATAAAATGCCTCATGTATTGTGTTTTCGTTTTTCGGCACTGGGCGATGTTGCCATTGCCTCTGTCGTGTTGAAAGCCTGCGCACGGGATAACCCTGACGTTCAGTTTACCCTGGCGGGTCCCGGATTGATTGCCCCGTTATTCGAAGGGGTTCCCAATTTGAAACTGTTTCCCGTAGACAAAAAACAACCCCTGTTTGGGATGCTCAGGCAGTTCATACGTATGCGCCCTACACACATAGCGGATCTGCACAGTGTCATCCGTACGTTTGTTTTGCGTGCTTTCCTTTTTTTTTCAGGATATACGGTTGTTTATTTGCATAAGGGAAGAAAGGCCCGCAGGCGTTTGTTAAAAGATCCGGTAAATGAACCTCCTTTAATTCCCGTATATCGGAGGTATGTACTGACCCTGAACAAGCTGGGATTTTCCACTCCATCGCTGAAAGAAAGCAATACAATACCACTGGAAAAAGGTCCCTGGAAAAAGGTCGGAGTGGCTCCGTTTGCACGCCATCGGGGAAAACAATGGTCCTTGGAACGCATGCAACGCATTGTGGAACACCTGGCCGGACAGGAAACTATAGTATTTTTATTTGGAGGAGGCAGTCAAGAGAACCTGATTCTTAAAGAATGGGCAAAAAGCGATCCCCGCATTATCGTCGCCGGAGAAAACAAAGAAGGATTTAGCGGGGAACTGGATGTGATCAGGGGGTTGGATGTGATGATAAGTATGGACTCGGCAAATATGCATTTTGCGTCGGCAGTGGGGATTCCGGTTATTTCCATCTGGGGAGCGACCCACCCCAAAGCCGGTTTTTACGGATGGAGGCAGGATCCGCAACGGGCCATACAATGTTCGCTGGATTGCCGTCCTTGTTCAATATTCGGGGCAAAACCCTGTTGGAAGGGAACGTATGAATGTATGGAAAATATCACGGAAGAACATGTTATCGCTTTTTTGGAACGATTTTAAACCGGAAATTATGGCTCCCGCCGGGAACCGGGCTTCACTTACCGCTGCTGTTCAGGCAGGGGCAGATTCTGTATACCTGGGGGTGGGGAAGCTAAACATGAGAGCACACGCCGCCCATAATTTTTCCGTGGAGGACCTTCCGGAAATTGTGACCTTTTGCCGGAAACACAACATCCGTTCTTACCTGACAGTAAACACGATATTTTACGATCAGGACCTGAAGGATCTGAAGCATTTGCTCAGGGCCGCTAAAGAAGCCGGTATAACGGCTGTGATCGCTTCAGACATGGCAGCTATCCTGGAAGCCAGGTCCCTGGAGATAGAAGTACATATTTCCACCCAGCTGAATGTTTCCAATATTGAAGCATTGGCTTTTTATGCCCGTTACGCAGAAGTTGTCGTTCTTGCCAGGGAACTGACACTGGCGCAAATAGGAGAAATTGCCCGCCAGGTAAAGGAACGCAACATAACCGGTCCGTCGGGGAAACGCGTCAAACTGGAATTGTTTTGTCACGGGGCTTTATGTATGGCCGTATCAGGAAAGTGTTACCTGAGCCTGCACGAATATAATAAATCGGCAAACCGTGGATCGTGTTACCAGATATGCCGCCGTTCCTATACGGTAACGGACAATGAAACAGGAGCATCGCTGGAGGTAGACAATAAATACATTATGTCTCCCAAAGATTTATGTACCATCACATTTCTGGACAAGATCCTTGAAGCAGGCGTTGAGGTGCTGAAAATTGAAGGAAGGGCCCGTTCTCCGGAATACGTAAAAACCACCGTCAGGGCCTATAAACAGGGAGTGCATGCCGTAATGGAGGGCACCTATACACCGGAACTGGCCAAAGACCTGGAAATGCATTTAAGAACCGTTTTCAACCGGGGATTCTGGGGTGGTTATTACCTGGGCAAAAAGATGGGAGAGTGGAGTGATGCATACGGGAACCAGGCCGTTGAAAAGAAAACCTATATTGCCCGTGTCACCAATTACTTTTCCCGTTCCGGGATTGCCGAGTTAAAAATTGAAACCGCCCCCCTGCATGTGGGAGACAAAATCATGATCATTGGGCCCACTACCGGAGTTGTGGAAGATACCGTAAGGGAGATCCGGTTGGATGATGTGTCTGTTCAAACTGCCCCGCAAGGTGCCGTTTGTTCGGTACCCGTGGGGCAGAAGTTGAGGCGTTCCGATAAATTGTACCGCGTAGAAAAACGGGTTTAAACGATCTCGGCAATCATACACCGCGCAGATCCGCCTCCGTGGATTTCAATGGTATCCAGGGATGGGGTTATAAATTCGTTAAATGAACGGAGGGTTTTTCGCTGTACGGGACTAAGTGCCTTACTGGCCCGCTGCGACATGATCAAAAAAGGTTCGTTATCACGCGAAAAAACCTGGAACATATTGCCGGCAAAACCGTTCATTTGATTCCGGTTTATTTCAATTACTTTTTTGTTGTCTTTTTCAAAAATATCCCGTAGCATCTGCTGTTCTTCCCTGGAAGGAACAGCCTCCATGCATATGACTACATATTTGTCTGCCATGCACATCATTACATTGGTATGATAGATGGTGGATCCCTTGTCAAGGGCATTGAAACAGACAGGTTCAAAGCCCAGCGTTTCACAGAGATCACGGAACAATGCTTCATCGGTCCGGGGTGAACGGCAGGCATAAGCCCGCTGTTTTTCCCTGTCAAAGACCATGCTCCCGGTACCTTCCAGAAAGCGGTTTTCCCGTTCCCGGGGACTCATATCTATCCAGCGAATCCGAGGAGCGTATTCCTGGATGACCCTAAAAACAGATTTTTTCCGTTCCAACCGGCGGTTGGGAGCATACATGGGATACAATACGGCCGTTTGACCGGGATGAAAAGAGATCCAGTTGTTGGGGAAAATGGAATCGGGGGTATGCGGTTCGGGCGTGTCTTCTGCTACCACTACATCAATATGATGTTTACGCAACAGGGCAACGTAACGTTCAAACTCGGCAAGTGCCTTTTCCTGTACCAATAAAGGATCTTCACCGGTAGCAACCTGGTAGGCATTATTAACTGCCGTCTGTGGATTGAAGCCAAAACAGCAGGGCCGGATCATAAGCAGTTTACTCATCCAGGCTCAGAATCGTTTTACTAATTATCTCGAGGGCGTGCATCAACTGGGATTCTTTGATAACCAACGGCGGTGCCAGGCGAATGATATGACGGTGGGTGGGTTTGGCCAGCACCCCGTTTTTGGCCAGGGCCACACAGACGTCCCAAGCTTCTTTGCCTTCTTTGGGAGTGATTATTATAGCATTCAAAAGTCCTTTGCCACGAACCATCTGGATACGTTCGGAGGGAATGGTTTTCAAAAAATCACGAGTGATATGTCCCAGGTAAGCGGCTTTCTCGGCAAGTTTCTCATCTTCAACGACTTTGAGTGCCGCCTGGGCGACTTTGCAGGCCAGGGGGAATCCACCGAATGTAGACCCATGCTCTCCGGGCTTGATGGTTAGCATGATTTCGTTGTTGGAAAGAACGGCCGAAACGGGTAATACGCCGCCCGAAATGGCCTTGCCCAAAATGAGAATGTCCGGATGTACGCCTTCGTGGTCGCAGCAAATGCGCTTTCCGGTACGTGCAATTCCTGTCTGGACTTCATCGGCCACAAACAGGACGTTGTGTTCTTTACACAGATCGTAACACTTCTTCACGTACCCGTCATCAGGAACAAAAACTCCGGCTTCGCCCTGGATGGGTTCCACCAGAAATCCGGCAATGCGCGGCCCGTGTTCTTTCAGAACTTTTTCCAATGCCGGAACATCGTTATAGGGAATGCGGACAAATCCGGGAGTGAACGGGCCGTATCCGCCGTATGCATCCGGGTCCGATGAAAGCGAAACGATGGTTATGGTCCGGCCGTGGAAATTGCCTTCACAACAAACAATCAATGCTTCGTTTTCCGGTATGTTCTTTTTTTCGTACCCCCAACGACGGGCCAGTTTCAGTGCTGTTTCAACCGCCTCGGCCCCGGAATTCATGGGCAATACTTTGTCATAACCGAAAAACCGGGTCACATATTCTTCGTAAGGGCCCAGGCAATCGTTGTAAAAAGCCCGGGATGTCAGGCATAACTGTTTGGCCTGGTCTGTCAGGGCTTTTACAATTTTTGGATGACAATGTCCCTGGTTGACTGCCGAGTAGGCAGACAGGAAGTCATAATATTTTTTTCCTTCAACGTCCCATACGTAGGGGCCTTTTCCTCGGCTCAAAACTACCGGTAGCGGGTGGTAATTATGCGCTCCGTAAACTTCTTCGAGCGTAATGTATTCTTGTGATTTCATAACTGCGAAGATATGGATTTTTATTGCGCTTCTGAAATAGAAGATTAATTTTACAGAGTGAAAATTAGTTTAAGCATATTGCCGGTATTGCTGTTCCTGGTTTTTTTGTTTCTGATGGACAGTTTTAAACTGGTTCAGAAAAAGCAGGTAGGCCTGGCCATTATTTGGGGGTGCGTCTGCACCCTTATCAGTTACCTGGTCAATACTTTTTTACAAGATAAAACGGGAGCTGCCTTTGAGTACCTGTCGCGTTACCTGGCTCCTGCCGTAGAAGAATTGCTCAAAGCGGGATTCCTGTTTTTTTTGATCTGCAAAAAAAGAATCGGGTTTATGGTGGACGCCGCCATTTACGGGTTTGCCATCGGGACCGGATTCGCTTTATGCGAAAACCTGTTTTATGTCTATTCCCTTTCTGACACTTCTATGCTTACGTGGATCATCAGGGGATTTGGGACGGCTGTTATGCACGGGGGATGTACGGCTTTATTTGCCATCATTTACATAGGAGCCAAATCCAGGGACCGTATGGTAGTTCCCCGTATTCTTGCCGGATTGGCTTTGGCTTACGTGATACACGCCCTGTTCAATCATTTTTATGTACATCCCGTTATCCAAACGCTCGTGATTCTGGTATCTTTACCCGTGTTGTTTATACTGGTATTCAAACGTAACGAAATTTTGCTCCGGGACTGGATGGAGCTGGAATTGAGCAGTGAAGTGGCATTGCTGAAAATGATCCGCCAGGGACATTTTTCAGCTTCCCGTGCGGGGAAATTCCTGGGTTCGCTGAAAGACCGCTTTTCCGGGGAGGTGATCTTTGACATGTACTGCTACCTGCAACTTTACCTGGAGCTGTCGCTGAAAGCCAAACGGAACATAATGCTCCGGGAAAACGGTTTTCCTGTGGAACCCGAGGCCGGGATTGGAAACAAACTTGCCGAGTTGAAGGCCTTGCACAAAAGAATAGGACCGGTGGGAGAGATCGCTTTGTCTCCCCTGATCCGGATGAGTTACAGGGACTTGTGGAAACTGAACTTGTTGCAATAAAAACTTTTACCAACATTTTACGGGCTGGGTACTATTTATTTTAGCAATGACCGCCCGGGACCTTTATGAAAGACGAATCAACAATCATCCAGGCGATACTTGCAGGGAAGACCGCACATTACGGGGTCCTGGTGGAACGGTACCAAAATCCGGTATTCCGGGTCATATTTAACATGGTGAATAATTATGAAGAGGCCAGGGAATTGACGCAGGATGTTTTTGTGAAAGCTTACGAGTCTTTGCACCAATACAATCCGGAATATAAATTTTTCAGCTGGATATACCGTATAGCAATTAACAGAGCTTTGCTCTTTGGGAGAAACAAAAAACCTTATGTGCCTTTGGAAAAAATCGCCTTGCATAAAGAAACGGCTCCCGGACCGGAAACAGAATATGACCTGAAAACAAGGGATGCGTTGGTGGGTAAGGCGGTAGGCTCATTAAAAGATAAATATAAAACAGTGGTGTTGCTGAAATATTATGCCGGATTATCCTACGGGGAAATTGCCGAAACCCTGGAAATACCTGAAAAAACAGTGAAATCCAGGTTGTTTGATGCCCGGATGTTATTGAAAGATAAATTAAATGAAAATTTACAGTATGTTGACTAATGATGACATATTGATCATTCAAAGAAAGGTTGACGGTACGCTGACCGAACAAGAAGAAACGGTATTCCATGCATTGACCGCATCCAATCCGCGGGCGGCAGAGTTGTACAAGGGATTGCTATGTGTGCAACAGAAATTGCGTGATGATGCAGCCGGGATTCCCGCCGTGGATGTTACCGTGGATGTGATGGCTGCGGTTGAACATAAGACAAAAGTTCGCAACGTGTTTCTTTACGGATGGAAAAGGTATTACGCTTATGCCGCCTTGTTTGTCCTGGTCTTTACCCTGGGTGTTTTGGCCGCCAATTACGTGATCCCGCCACTGGGCACATGGCAACAGGAAGATATTGCCGGTACCATGACCGGAAAACGCGCAGCCAACTTCAAAGATGATAAAAACGGCATTGAAATACATATGGAAGAATACAGGAAAGCAGGATCGTTTGTGAATACGCTTTTTGTAAGCAGCCGGGATAGTCTTATGGTGGAGTTTGTTCTGGAAAATAACACTCCCGGAAACGAACTCGAACCACACTTAGAACAGAATCATTCTGTGTATGCTGTTTACGGGAAAAATGCTATTTTTACAATAACAAATCCTCCCGTTGCTTCTACAATCATTTTTACACAAAACGGTAAACAGGTTCATAAAATAAAATTTTAACCAACTTTTTTATCCGGTATGCATATTTATTAGTGAAACGTAAAGTTATAAATACCATGAAAACACAAAAAGGCGTATTAACAGTATTGGTGGTGATTGTTTCACTGGCCGCAGGGTTTTTGATCGGGGTTCTGGTGGATTTCCCAAAAACCGATAACACAGAGCTTTCCGGAACCATTGGCAGGGTTCAGAATTACAAAAACGTGAAAATCACGGAAGAAGACATTGAGCTCAAGAACCAGCTGACATCGGACACATTGATTCTTAAAGCCATATCCAACTATTTCAATTATTATTATGTAAGTGCAGTATCCCAGGGAGAAAAGATCCGTTACACGCTTGATAATGTGAATCCCTTAAAAGAATTCCGTGAATTCAGCGGACTTGTTCTGACAGAATTTGAAAATTACGGTACTTTTCTGGAGAACGCGCGTAAAGACCTGCTTGTGGCCTCAATAATCTGCAAGGAACCTGAAAACGCCCACCCGGTCATGATGCGCAACGTCATTACACAGGCCAATAACGTGATTGCCCAGATGAGCTACAGGAAACAGGCAGTTTTGAATTTCCTGGAGAACGTTGAAGCATTCCTGGCACAAAACAAGGAAGGTTCTTCACAGGCGCTGGCCGATGTACATATGGTCCTTACGATGGATCAGATAGCCAATGCGATGGCGTTGAACGACAAAATGGTAATAAAGTATTTTGAAAAGAAAAAACTGTTCACAGATGAGATACAAAGCTCCTTTGCCACGGATCTTAAGGCAATTATTGTTAACGATATAAGCAGCCTGGATATGATAATTACAGATAAGAGTGTTCTGGGCAGTGCGGAAATAGGTGGTTTCCCGATTATTGCTGACGCAGCCCTCATTGGTCGTCAGTTTATTCTGGGAGATGCTGCTTTGGAGAGTTTCCTTTACAACATGAACGAGTTGGGTTATTATTACACAGATTCACATACCCTGACAAATATGCAGGATCTTTCTCTGGGAGGGTATGTGTACGTAGGGGACGCAGCAGGGGAGTTGGGTGTTCTGGATGCCCAGAAGCTGGGAAGTGTACTGGATGCCCAGAAGCTGGGAAGTGTACTGGATGTCCAGAAGCTGGGCTTCTGTAACGTGAATCAACTAGGTTTCATAAACGATCAGATGTCCACCCTGGGAGGGCTTTTTATTCCTCATTGATCCGAATAGGCGGTGAACCAGTTCAAAACCATTATTTATTTATTAGTGAAACGTAAAGTTATAAATACTATGAAAACACAAAAAGGCGTATTAACAGTATTGGTGGTGATTGTTTCACTGGCCGCAGGGTTTTTGATCGGGGTTCTGGTGGATTTCCCAAAAACCGATAATTCTGAGCTTTCCGGAACCATTGGCAGGGTTCAGAATTACAAAAACGTGAAAATCACGGAGGAAGACATTGAGCTCAAGAACCAGCTGACATCGGATACATTAATTCTTAAAGCCATATCCAACTATTTCAATTATTATTATGTTAGTGCAGTATCCCAAGGAGAAAAGATCCGTTATACGCTTGACAATGTGAATCCCTTAAAAGAATTCCGTGAATTCAGCGGACTGGTTTTGATTGAATTTGAAAATTACGGTACTTTTCTGGAAAATGCGCGCAAAGACTTGCTTTTGGCCGTAATAGTCTGCAAGGAACCTGAAGATGTAAACCCGGTCATGATGCGCAACACCATTACCCGGGCAAATAACGTAATTTCCCAGATGAATTACAGGAAACAGACGGTTCTGAATTTCCTGGAGAACGTAGAAGCATTCCTGGAACAAAAGCAGGAAGGTTCTTCACCTGTTCTGGCCGATATACATATGATACTTACGCTGGATCAGGTGGCCAATGCCATGGCGCTGAACGACAAAATGGTTTTGAAGTATTTTGAAAAGAAAAAACTATTTACTGAAGAGATTCAAGGTTCTTTTTCAACAGACCTTAAGGGGATTATTACAAGCGACATGAACAGCCTGGGCACAGGTTTTACAGATATAGCAGGTATTGAATATTTCCCGATTCTCCAGGATGCATCCCTGATTGGTCGCCAGTTTATTTTGGGAGATGCGGCCTTACAGTCTTTCCAATCGAACATGAATGAACTGGGTTATTATATGACAAATGCACAGACACTGCAAAATATGCAGGACCTGTCTTTGGGGAGTATAATGTTTATAATGGATGCTGCCGGGGAACTGGGCGTCTTTATGAAACCAAACGATCTTGGCGGCTATATTATTACTGATAAGGACAACCTGGGTACTTTCTGGGATGCCCAGAAGCTGGGAAGTGTTCTGGATGCCCAGAAGCTGGGGGCTGTCAATGATATGGACAAACTGGGATTTGCCAACATGACCCAATTGAATGATATTATCTTCAATGCCTCTGAGCTGGGAATGGTAACCGGGTTGAACCCAAACTGGCCTCCGAAAGTATTTTAATTAATTATGATAATATATTAGAGTAATATGAAAAAGAAAAACAGTTCATTATTTATCCTGTTGATAATTATTTCATTGGCTGCCGGATTTCTGGCCGGGACCTTAATTGATTTCCCAAAAACCGAAAACGTACAACTTGCAGGGACCATTGGCAGGGTGCAGAATTACAAGAATGTGAAAGTGACGGAAGAAGACATAGAGCTGAAAAATGATCTGGTGGCTGATACCGTCATGCTCAATGCCCTTTCTGCCTGGTTCAATTATTATTATGTAAGTGCGGTATCCCAGGGAGACAAGATTCAATATGTCCTGGATCAGATACAGCCATTGGAAACCTATAAGGAATACGCCGGAGTCGTTTTATCAGATGCGGCAAGTTACGGAACATTCCTGGAGAATTCACGTACCGACCTGTTGCTGGCTATAGCCATGATCAATGATCCCGCGGAGATTCATCCGGCACTGTTGCGCAATACCATTGTTCAGGCCAACAACGTGATCTCGCAGATGAGTTTTCGAAAAAAAACGGTTCTGGACCTGATAGATAATATGGAATTTTATCTGGAAGGTAAAGGCGCTGATCCTGAAGGAGTTCTGGCCGAAGTTCATACAATACTGACCATGGACCAGCTGGCTAATGCCATGGCCCTGAATGATAAAATGGTAATACAGTATTTCAATAAGAAAAAACTTTATACCGATGAAATCCAAGGTTCTTTCTCGGCAGATCTCCAGGGCATCATCGTGGAAGATTTGAGTCGTTTAAGTTATGTATACAATGATAAAAGTATACTGAATTTACTAATTCCTTTGGGGGATGGGTTCCCGATCATTCAGAACGCCACACTTATAGGACGCCAGTTCCTGTTGAATGAAACAGCTTTGCAATTTTACTGTTCCAATATGAGTGAACTGGGTTATATCCATAAAAGTTCCAGTACCCTGGAAAACATGCAGGATCTGTCCTTAGGGAGTATTATGATTATCATGGATGCCGCCGGGGAACTAGGTGCAGTAGCAGATCAACAGAGTCTTGGAAGTTCAAGGATCCTGATAACGGACAAGGACAGACTGTTCAATACGGGATCAATAAGCAATGCGGCAAAACTGGGACTGTATAACCTGAACCAACTGGGAGCCTTTTATGCCAGTGAACAAACATTAAGTGGAATGATATAAACCGTAAGTGTAAAGTGAATAAGTTCAAAACCATTATATTGCTCTTAGGAGTCATTATCCCGGGTCTGCCCGGGATTTTGCATGCGCAGCTGATCAATAGTGTTAAAAAAGACGACCTGCACCTGGTGTACTTTGGCAACAGGTATTCCTACATTGTGCCACATGTGAGGCAGACGTACCTGAATGCCATGAATTTTCACAGCAAATTCTGGCTGTATCGGGATACTACCACGTACGTATTTTTAACTGATTTTGAAGATTCCGGACATGGCGGAGCCATAGCCATGCCCTACAACCAGGTTATTCTGGGTATAGAGCCCTACAGTTTTGCCTTTAGCATTATCCCTTCCAACGAACGGTTCCAGTGGCTGTTCAATCACGAACTGACCCACGTGGTAATGACCGACATGCCCAACAAAACGGATGCGAAATTTCGCAAGCTTTTCATGGGAAAGGTATTGCGCGACGATCAAAATCCCGTATCGGCTATCTGGAGTTACTTTACCACTCCCCGCTGGTATGCCCCCCGCTGGTACCACGAGGGGATCGCCTGTTTTATGGAAACCTGGATGTCAGGGGGATTTGGCAGGGCCATGGGATTTTACGATGAAATGTATTTCCGGAGTATTGTGGATGCCGGGGAGCCTCTGTATTCTTTGATAGGGCTGGATACCGAAGGTACGACTGTGGATTTCCAGGTGGGAGCCAATTCTTACCTTTACGGAGCGCGTTTCATTACTTACCTGGCCTATCAGTACGGGATCGATAAGTTGAAAAATTTTTATGTTCGTTCAGATACTTCAAAGGCTTTTTATGCCGGCCAGTTTAGAAAAGTTTACGGCCGTCCGGTCGCTAAGGTCTGGGAAGAATGGACCCAATGGGAGTATGATTTCCAAAACAGAACTATTGAAAGTATAAGCCAGTACCCCCTCACAGAATTCCATCCTGTAACGTCTCATCCGTTGGGAAATGTTTCCAAAACGGAATACAATCCCGTTACCGGGAAAATCTATGCAGCCATCAATTATCCCGGTATCATCTCACAAATTGCGGAAATTGACGCAGCTACCGGAAAACGCAGGAAACTGGCAACGCTTGATTCTCCGAATCTCTATTACTCCACGCATATAGCTTACAACGCGAAAGATGAAAAAATCTACATATCCGAACACAACAACAATTACAGGAACCTGGTAGAAATTGACGTCAAAACGGGCAGAAAAAAGGTGATCAATAAACTGACCCGTGCCGGAGATCTGGTATTTAATCCTAAAGACAATAGTATATGGGGTGTGCAGAATGATAACGGTTACTCCATCCTGGTAAAAATGCCTCCGCCTTATGACAAAACCCTTCCTGTCTTTTCGGCTCCTTTCGGAAAAGTGCTTTTTGATCTGGATATTTCCAATTCAGGCAGTTTGCTGTCGGCTTCCTTGTCTGGGATCAGGGGAGAGCAATCGCTCATCCTTTTCAATCTGGAAGATTTGGATGCCGGGAAATCGGGGTACCGGACAATAGCTGAACTCCAGGACAATACGCTAACTCAGTTCCGGTTTTCTTCCGATGACAGTTCTCTGATAGGAACCTCTTATTATACAGGAGTTTCCAATATATGGAGGATCAACCTGGAAGACGAGCAGATGGAATTGCTGTCCAATACGGAGACGGGGTTTTTTATGCCGTTGCAGATACATGAGGACTCATTGCTTGTGCTGAAATACGAAAGGGACGGAATGGTTCCCGGGATCATTCCCGTGGAAGTATTGGAAGATGCCAACGCCATTGAATTCCTGGGCAATATGGTTCACCGGGCGCATCCGCAGGTGGAAGAATGGTCCCTGCCTCCCGCCTCGGCATTGGAAGGCGTAAACGATTCCATTGTTGAAAAGCCATACAAGCCTATCAAAGAGATGAAGATCGCCGGGGCTTATCCCGACATTGCCGGATTCAAAAACACCGTGGCTTTGGGGTATCGGCTCAACTGGAGGGATCCCGTAGGGATAAGTAACATCAACCTGTTTTTGGCCGTTTCACCCTGGAGCTCTTACGGATGGGAACAAAAATTTCACGCCATGCTGGAATGGAATTTCTGGAACTGGCGGTTGAAGGCCAACTATAATCCCACACATTTCTACGACATATTCGGACCCACAAAACGCAGCCGTGCCGGATATTCCGTGGGGTTGGGCTATAAGCGCCTGTTTACGTTGAAAAGTCCGCTGAAATATTATGTAGATGCCGCTGTGTTTACTTACGGCATGATGGAAGTGTTGCCGGGATACCAGGAAATTGAAGCTCCCATACGAAACATGCAGGCAGCCAGCCTGTCATTCGGCCTTTCCAAATTGCGCAAAACCCTGGGAGGTGAAGACGATGAATTCGGATTTACCTGGGATATCAGCAGTACCACCTACCTGGCAAAAGGGAAGTTTTATCCTTCATTTATGTCAGATCAAAGCATCGGCTTTTTGATCCCGTTTGTCAGGAACACCAGTTTCTGGATACGAAACAGCGTAGGGCAGTCCCTTGGGGACCGTACATCTGCGTTGTCTCATTTCTATTTTGGCGGGTTCGGGAACAATTACGTGGATTGGCAGCCGTCGGAGCAATACCGCAATACGCTGTCTTTCCCGGGAGCCGAAATAGATGCACTGCCGGCATACAATTACGTGAAAACCATGGGAGAACTGAACCTGTTTCCTATCAGGCTGAGGGGAGTGGGTTTCACCTGGCTGTATCCCACTTATATCCAGCCTTCCCTTTTCGGGACACACCTGATGACAGATTTTGACCGCCGGGACCAGATAGCGCATATTTTCAATTGCGGCGGACAGATAGACATCCAGCTGGTACTGTTTTCCTACCTGAAAACTACCTGGTCGTTCGGATACGCCAAAATGTTCCGGCCGGGAGAAAAGTCAACCAACCAGTTTATGTTGTCACTAAAATTGTTAGGAAATTAGCTGCTTATGAACAAACGTTTTCCCGTTCCCACAGTCATCATTTTTATTCTGATATTGCTTGCCGCCCTGTTTACCTGGGTGCTTCCGGGGGGAGAATATGTTGAAGGGGTATTTCACCCGCTTGACTCCAAGCCCCAGACATGGCAAATCTTTACCGCTTTTTACGATGGTTTTGTAAAACAGGCCGGGATCATTGTTTTTATTCTTAGCGTAGGTGCTGCCTTTTGGGTGGTGAATGCAACACGCGCCATAGACAACGGGATCCGCTCATTTCTTTCTTTTTTGCAGAAACTGGAGCATTTCCCGCCGATGCGCCGGATTGGTGTGAACAACCTGGTTATCGTGCTGGTAATGCTGCTTTTCAGCCTTTTTGGTGCGGTTTTTGGCATGAGCGAGGAAACCATCGCTTTTACGGCGTTGATTGTCCCCCTAGCCCTGTCTATGGGGTACGACTCCATTACCGGGGTGTGTATGGTATATGTTGCTGCACACGTAGGTTTTGCCGGGGCATTCCTGAATCCCTTTACCGTGGGTATTGCCCAGGATCTTTCCGGGTTGCCCATTTTCTCGGGAATGGGGTACCGCCTCGTATGCTGGGCGGTGCTTACAGCGGGAACTATTTTTTTTGTATTGCGGTATGCACATAAAGTGCACAAAAATCCCAAAGCTTCTCCCATGTGGGAAGCGGACAATACACGCAGGGAGGCAATCCTTGCCGAGTCTGTTTCTGCCGCTGAGCCTACTGCCGTGCAAAATAGGCCGGGCCGGGGTGCCTGGGCCGCTTTTTTGTCGGTTCTGGGAGCATTGGCAGGTTTTTCCGTTTTCTACCCGGTAACATCCATTGCCATGGGTTCCCGGGAGTTGTTTGTTCCCGGACTGATTCCTTTCCTAACGGTGGTTTTTGCCTTATGGGGCATCAGGATCCTGGTGTCACGGAAAAAGGCCGCTTCCAAAACACGCCTGATCCTGCTCTTTGTAGGATTTACGGTGATTTTCCTGATTGTGGGCGTTTTGGGATACGGCTGGTATATCAGTGAAATTGCAGGTCTGTTCCTGGCCCTGGGCATTTTCAGCGGAATGGCGGCTGGCTATCCGGCCAACACCATCGCAGGAAAACTGATCGAAGGGGCAAAAGATATACTCGGTGCAGCCCTGATTGTGGGCCTGGCAGCGGGGATCGTTGAGATCCTGGAGCAGGGCAGGATTATGGACAGGATCCTCTTTGCCATGGCCGGGAGCATGAAATCCATGGGGCGGCCGGGGTCCCTGGAGGTGATGTATATGATCCAGACGGTCATTAACACGCTCATACCCTCCGCCTCGGCAAAAGCGGCCATGACAATGCCCATTATGGCACCTTTCAGTGATCTGGTGGGGGTTTCCCGCCAGGCTACGGTCCTGGCGTTCCAGTTTGGAGACGGCTTTACCAATATGATCACCCCCATTTCCGGAGTGCTGCTGGCAGTCCTTGGGATAGCTCACGTTCCCTATACCCGGTGGGTCAGGTGGGCCTGGCGTTTCATCCTGATCCTGATCCTGGCCGGTGCGCTGCTGCTCATACCTACTCTTTTCGTTTGGTAATGAGGGAAATTGTCAGCAACTTGTTTGTAAATAAGAAAATTAATCCTATCTTTGCAACCCGTTTTACGTAAAGTAAAAATACATAAAGCAAAGATTAACAATACATTATGCCAACAATTCAACAACTAGTTCGTAAAGGAAGGGAACGTGTGGTAGAAAAAAGCAAATCACGCGCATTGGACTCCTGTCCTCAAAGACGCGGTGTTTGTGTACGTGTGTATACCACCACTCCCAAGAAACCGAACTCCGCTATGCGTAAAGTTGCCCGTGTTCGTCTGACCAACCAGAAAGAGGTGAATGCCTACATTCCGGGTGAAGGTCACAACCTTCAGGAGCACTCCATCGTATTGGTACGCGGAGGTCGTGTAAAAGACCTGCCCGGTGTTCGTTACCACGTTCTCAGAGGTGCTTTGGAAACCTCCGGGGTGGAAGGCAGAACACAATCCCGTTCACTTTATGGAGCCAAACGGCCCAAAGTGAAAAAATAATTTAACTGATTAAAAACAAATGAGAAAATCACAGCCTAAAAAGAGGATTCTACTTCCTGATCCCAAGTTCAACGACGTGCTTGTTACCCGTTTTGTGAACAATTTGATGCTTCAGGGAAAGAAGAGTATTGCCTACGGCATTTTTTACGATGCCCTGGATATCGTAGGTGAGAAAGTGAAAGATTCTGAGAAGGCTCCTTTAGACATTTGGAAAAAAGCGTTGGAAAACATTACTCCCCAGGTTGAGGTGAAGAGCCGCCGTGTGGGAGGAGCCAACTTCCAGGTGCCTACCGAGGTGCGTCCTGAGCGGAAAATTTCAATAAGCATGAAAAACATGATCAATTACGCCCGGAAACGCTCCGCACATTCCATGGCCGAGAAACTGGCCGCAGAGATTGTCGCTGCTTATAACAGTGAAGGTGCCGCATTCAAGCGTAAAGAAGACATGCACAAAATGGCGGAAGCCAATAAAGCATTTGCACATTTCCGTTTCTAGTACGGGAATTTTTGTCAGCACCTGAAGAATGTCAAGAGATTTAACATATACAAGGAATATTGGCATCATGGCCCATATTGATGCCGGTAAGACCACTACCACCGAACGTATTCTCTATTATACGGGAAAAACCCATAAAATAGGGGAAGTTCATGAGGGGGCGGCTACTATGGATTGGATGGTCCAGGAGCAGGAGAGGGGTATTACCATTACCTCTGCTGCTACCACCGCGTTCTGGAATTGTTGCCGGAACCGATACCAGATCAATATCATAGACACCCCGGGTCACGTGGATTTTACCGTAGAAGTTGAGCGTTCCCTGCGAGTACTGGACAGTGCCGTGGCTACGTTCTGCGCCGTGGGTCGTGTACAGCCCCAATCGGAGACTGTCTGGCGTCAGGCCGATAAGTACAAGATCCCGAGGTTGGCTTTTGTCAACAAAATGGACCGGGTGGGAGCCGATTTCTTTGCAGTAGTAGAGGAGATTCACGAAAGACTGGGTGCTAACGCCATTCCCATCTGTCTGCCCATAGGATCGGAGGAAACCTTCCGTGGGATTGTGGACCTGTTGTCCCGAAAGGCCTATATTTACGAGAGCAACAGTAAGGATCTGATTAATTTCACTGTGGAAGAGGTTCCGCAGTCTATGCAGGAAGAAGTGGAAGAATGGAGGGGAAAACTGATAGAAGCCGCAGCTGAATTTGACGATTCACTGATGGAGAAATATTTTGAAGACCCCGGATCCATTGCTGTCGAGGAAGTGGTTGCTGCTTTAAGAAAAGCTACGTTGGCGTTGAAGATCGTTCCGGTTACATGCGGAACTTCGTTGAAAAACAAAGGGATACAGTTCCTTTTGGATGCTATATGCCAGTATCTGCCTTCACCTATGGATATTGAACCTGTAGTTGGTTTGAATCCCTATACACAGAAAGACGAAAAAAGGGCCCCATCTGCTGAAGAGCCTTTCTGCGGGCTGGTGTTCAAGATAGCTACGGATCCCTTTGTAGGCCGCCTGGCATACATACGTGCTTACTCGGGAAAAATTGAAACAGGGAAGACCGTTTTGAATGTTCGTACCGGAAAGCGGGAACGTATAAACCGGCTGTACCAGATGCACTCCAACAAGCAGAATCCCATTGAATTCCTGGAAGCCGGAGATATTGGCAGCGGAATTGGGTTCAAGGACCTGCGTACCGGAGATACTATTTGTGTGGACAAACATCCCATAGTACTGGAAGCCATCACTTTCCCCGATCCCGTTATTGGTCTGGCCGTGGAACCCAAAACCCAGAAAGACCTGGACAAGCTGGGCGTTGCCCTTTCAAAACTTGCCGAGGAGGATCCCACCTTTACCGTCCGTACCGATGTGGAAACGGGTCAGACCATTATCAGCGGCATGGGAGAATTGCACCTGGAAATTATTGTGGATCGCCTGAAACGAGAGTTTGGCGTGGAGATAAACCAGGGTGCTCCCCAGGTAAATTACCGGGAGACTATACAAGGAACGGTTTCACACCGGGAAGTTTTCAAAAAACAAACCGGGGGACGCGGAAAATTTGCCGATATTGTCTTTACCCTGGAACCTGCCGATCCCGGCGTGACCGGGTTACAATTCGTGGACAAAGTCAAAGGCGGTAATATTCCAAGAGAATACATTCCTTCGGTTGAAAAAGGCTTTAAGGCAGCCATGGAAAACGGTGTTTTGGCCGGATACCCCATAATCGGAATGAAAGTAACGCTTACGGACGGATCGTATCACGCGGTAGATTCAGACAGTCTTTCTTTTGAGATCTGCGCACGAATGTCATTCCGTAAAGCAGCTCCCAAGGCGGGACCTGTTCTGTTGGAACCCATCATGTCCCTGGAAGTGGTCACCCCTGAAGAATACATGGGAGACATCATAGGTGATTTGAACAAACGTCGCGGACAGGTGACCAATATGGACTCCAAAGGCAATGCCCGGATCATCAAAGCCAAAGTGCCCCTGGCCGAACAATTCGGCTACATTACCACCCTTCGTACGCTTTCTTCCGGCCGTGCCACAAGCAGTATGGAATTCTGCGATTACGAAGAACTGCCCTCCTCTCTGGCTAAGGAAGTCATAGAAAAAACCGGATGGGCAAAAGGATTTCATGCATCAGATGTCGAATTTTAATATACTTGGTTAATAAATAATAAAATGAGCCAAAAAATCAGAATCAAATTAAAATCTTACGATCACATGTTGGTAGATAAATCTGCCGATAAAATCGTGAAAACCGTCAAGGCTACCGGTGCCGTTGTAAGCGGCCCTATTCCCCTGCCCACCAACAAAAAGATCTTTACGGTCAACCGGGCAACATTCGTAAATAAAAAAGCACGCGAACAGTTTGAACTGAACTCATTCCGTCGTCTGCTGGATATTTACAGCTCTACGCCCAAGACGGTGGATGCCTTAATGAAACTGGAATTGCCCAGCGGCGTTGAGGTTGAAATCAAAGTCTGACGCATTTTTGCGGTTTCGTTCTTTGATCTTGATTTTATATTAACATACCTTTCGTGTATATTTGTACGCGAAAAGGGGGCCCATAGCTCAGTTGGTTAGTAGCACCTGACTCATAATCAGGGGGTCGCTGGTTCAAGCCCAGCTGGGCCCACTCCTTAAAAATAAAGCACTTACAGCATCGTGTTGTAAGTGCTTTTTTTGTGCGCGGGCCCCGGGCCCTTCCCTATTGATTCTCCCACCACCGCCTCCCCCAGGGGAGGCCCTGCTGCCTGCGGCAGAGAGGAGGATGGCGCGGAAGGTGGAACCTTCCGCGCCAAATCTAAACAATCAGTTTTATAAAACACTGTTTTACTGTTAGTTGATATATTTTATACAAATTTTTGGCGCGGAAGGTTCCACCTTCATTCAACTTCCCATGCATAATCTATGTACTCCCAGCTGAACTGCTCTCCGGAAACATCTACTTTCAGGAATCCTTCTTCCATCCCGTTTCGCGGACCAAGCCACCATCTGGCGCAGACAGCTCCGCCTGTCACGTAGTGAATGCCGTTGTATAATACATCTTCCAGCATATGCAGGTGTCCCTGGAGTACCAGCTTTACGTTGTATTGTTCCAGGAGTTCCCGTACTTCTTTAGCGTTTATTATGATCTCGGATGGAGAAAAAGCGCTTGTGGGCTTGCCGAAAACCTGCTGGCCTACACTTAAAAGGGGGATATGTGTGCTTATGGCAACCGGTTTGTCTTTATGGGCCTCCAGATCTGCTTTCAACCATTCCATCTGTACGGAATCAATGACACCCACATATTTTCGTTCCGGAGTATATCCAATACCATCGAGAACAATAAAATGCCAGTGTTTGTGGTTAAAGGAATAATAGCGATTGCCTATTCGGTTTTCGTACATTTTCTTACCGTAGAATTCATGTGAGGGATCTATCCCGCTTGCCAGGTACAATCCAAATCCTTCATGATTGCCTATTGTGTTGTACAATGGCATTTCAAGCCTTTTGGAAAGACTGTCAAAAAGGAAATACAGGCTATCGGCTCTTCCGTAACCCGCTTGCAAGGCATCAAAAATATTATCTCCTCCGGTGATGACAAAATCGGGGTTCAGGGCGTTAATGGTGTCAATTGCCTGGGCTAAGCCTTCGGCAGCACGCAACTCGGGCTTAACGTGAATATCAGTCATAAATACAAATGAAAACGATTCATCCTTGTTGTTACGGGTATTCTGTTGACTGCACTGAATAAAAAATACAAAGGCTATTAAAACTACGACCGGGAGAATACGTATTGCTCTTTTCATGTTAAGTTATGTAAAAATTAAAAATATATGAAAGTAAGGATTTATTACTACATTTACTACAGTATTTTCAAGCAATGTATACCCACGTTACACGCTGTCAACAAGTGTAAGACTCATTGCTCTTTTCTGTAGCCTTTTTGATCCTCAATAACATTCGTTATACTTATCCTTTTTGTTGCGGGTATAGTAGCGGGATTCCTTTGAGCACTTATTTAAACCTATAAAATGAAAAATATAAAAAACAATCAGGTTTTGTCCCGCAGCAGCATGGGACCGGACGACTACATTCCACCCGTAATCACCGTTTTGGAAATCAACCTTGAGCAGGGTTTTGCCACCTCTTCCGCCTCGGGCAGTGAAGACTGGGACTCTATCATCTGGTAACGACATTAAGCATGAAGTTATGAAAACATTAACGAAAAAGTCATTATTTTTGTTTTTATCCTTATTACTGTGTACATGTGTGCCTCTGGGGCGCCCTGATCCCGGTCTGACAGGAGGATCAATTACAATAACAGGACAAACAGAAGCTCCGGGTACCAAAACTTCTTTGTCAGGAGAGGAGACCCACTGGGAAGCCGAAGAGGATAAAATCGGGATTTTTTCACCCGAAGCCAAATCCACAAGTGATGGCACTCCGGAAGCAAATCCCGTCAAAAACCTTGCCCTTACGGCCCGGACCGAAGCAAAAAGCTCAGATTTTTACGGTTCTCTTTATTGGGGAAGCGAAGATGATCATCATTTTTACGCCTATTATCCTTATGGTTCAGAATATTCAGAGGAAGAGGAAGATACAGCGGTTGTTCCCATTTCCCTTCCCTCGGCACAGACACAGTCTGCGACTGAACCTACGGATCATATTGGAATACTGGATTTTATGGTAGCAACACCCATTGCGGTTACCCCTCCGGAAGCGGTGAACTTCACTTTCAATCACGTGTTTACCATGATCGAATTCAAGATCACAGGCAGCGGGACCTTGAAGGGGGTCAGTTTTACCGGAGCACAGCCATTGGCTTTTAATTCAGGGACCATTGACCTGACACAAACTTTTCCCGGAGAGAATAATCCCTATGCTATTACAAAGAGTTATTATTCCAATAATGTAATCGTCATGTTGACCAATTCGGTTACACTTACCGCAGAACCTGTCAGCATTTATATGATGATCCTGCCGGGGGCACAAACCAATATGGATATTGCCCTGTACGACGGCAGTAGCTGGAAATACCGAACAAAAGCTGCTCCGTCAGGAGTCTTAAGTAGGGGTAAAAAGTACGAATTATCACTTAATGCTGGAGATGGTGGATGGACTGAAGGTACGGGAACGAATGCCTCATATTTTGTGGATAGCAGGGATGAGAATGAATACGATTTGGTAGTAATAGGAGGTCAGGTGTGGATGAAAGAAAATCTGGCGTATTTGCCCAGTGAAGTAGGTGTAGTCGGTCCGGAGACAGGCTCAACCTCAGCAGCTTATTGTTATGTTTATGGTTACGACGGTACAAGTGTAGCTGCCGCAAAAGCCACTTCCAATTATACTACCTACGGTGTACTATATAACTGGACGGCGGCTATGAATGGTGCTGAAAGCAGTACCACTAATCCAAGTGGTGTACAAGGTGTCTGCCCTTCCGGCTGGCACTTGCCCAGCGATGCAGAATGGAAACAGTTGGAGATGGCCCTGGGGATGTCATCGGAAGAGGCAAATAACACAGGAGATCGTGGCACAACTGAAGGTGGAAAAATGAAAGAAACAGGAACCGAACATTGGGAGAGCACAACCGGAACGGTGACCAATGAAAGTGGTTTTACAGCCCTTCCGGGTGGATTCCGTGACGGCGATGGGGGCGATTGGCCTGCAGATGTAGAAGAAGTACGTCACCAAAGCTACTGGTGGAGCTCTACCCTGTACGATTCAAATGCTTGCTACCGGGGCCTGTTTTACACTCACACGTATGTGCACAGAAACAACGGTACAAAAGCCTATGGATTTTATGTGCGTTGTTTAAGGGATTAAGTGCGCCTCAAATGGAGTTTGACTGCGCTACGTCCTTAAAAGTTGGCGCAGTCAAACTCCATTTGCCAACCACGCCCATTATTATGGCCAGTATCAGGAACAGGCCTATGTTGCCGGCTAAAAAGGCGTAGTCATTCAGGGTGAGCAATACGTAGATGAAAGCGTAAAGCAATACAAGCAGGCCAAAAACCAGCCAGGGTGTTTTTTTGTCTTTGATAATCAGGGCGGTGAAAATAGATATCAATACAATGGTGGCGCCGGAGGCTGTCAGGTAGGCTGCGTTGAAGCCCAATTGTTCACTTAAGGCGGTTAGCAGGGAGAAGAAGAGTATCAGGGCCAATGATACCAATACGTAGTGAATGACCGGGATGGGCTTTTTACCCCTGACTTCTATGAAAAGAAGCACCAGGAATGTCAGGGCAACAAAGAGTATTCCATAGCGGGCACTTCTCCAGGATTTTTGGTAATGATCCACGGCTTGTACCAGGTTTACCCCAAATGCGCTTTCTTCCGGTTGAAATGCGTTGCCGATCCAGTCTTGAGGAAAATTCCGGTTCAGGTGGGTAACCTCCCAGTCTGCGGTAAACCCGCTTTTATCTACAACCCGGGTAACGGGGAGGAAGCTTCCTCCAAACCCCGGAGAATCCCAGGATGATTGCAGGCGGGCTTGGGTGTTTTTGCCGAGGGGGGTGAGTGCGAGGCTGTTGGACCCTGCTAGGTTGATGTTCAGGTCAAAGGCCACCGTGCTTCCCGGCTCAAGCTCCGACTCGGCAAAAGATATTCCAGATGTAAAAACATCCTGGTCTTTCACTCCCGGTGTTGCACGAAGGGTCCGTGCCCCGGCATCGGCTTGCATTACGATTTCTCCTTTCAAGCCCCTGTTGTCAGAAATGCCGACGGTATAATACGCATGTTCCCAAAGGATTTCTGCTCCCGGTAAAGCGGATTCCGCGGGAACCGTAAATTTTCCTTTTATTTTTAGATTGGCATTGTATACTGCCGTCTGGTAAATGCTCCGGTACCTGATTTCAGGAAGGATTTCCCCATCAATGATCATTTCTGCCGGGAGAATGTGCCAGATCTGCGTGATGGTTTTGCTTTGGTCTTCTGGGGAGACCGAACGGACCGGAATGTTGAGTACGGGGCCCGTAAAACACTGGCTGTTAGCCCATTCGTTGGATATTTCTTCTTGTACTTTTTCTGCATTGGCTTGCCTGTCTTCAATGATTTCTTTGATCATTTGTAAGGGGATGAGTAAAAACAATCCCAAAACAGCCAGCAGGGCGATTTTTAATGTAAGGGAATTATACCATTTTCCCTGGTTGGAAATTTCAATTTTCATGGTTTATAATATTAAAAAGTTCTTTGTATTTCAAAGTGTACGGGTAAAAAATTTTAGGAGTCACGGATAAGGTTTTCCAAAGCCGAGATGTGATCACTGAAAGCGGTGCGTCCTTTTTCCGTTGCCCAATAGCTTGTATTAGGCTTACGGTCAATGAATTGTTTTTCCACTGCTATCATGCCTTCCTTTTCCAAGGCCTTCAGGTGGCTGGCCAGATTTCCGTCTGTCAGGTCCAGCGTCTCTTTTAAGCTGTTGAAATCATACTTTTCATTAACCGTTAAAACCGACATGATACCCAACCTGACCCGGCTTTCAAATATTTTGTTCAGATTTGCGATGAGATCTTTCATTTTCCGTATTTCCTGTACATAACCAAACCATATATTATGTGCAGCACCCCAAATCCTACGGTCCAACCGATAAGCCACAGATTCGGAAATATTGTAACAAACAGCCCTATCACGATTTCAAGTAAACCCAGGAAAAAGATCTCGCCCAGGGTGAATTTGGAGGCATTGACCAGGGCCAGACCGTAAAAGATCAGGAATACAGGCATCACCAGCTGCAGGTTTCCCTGTATGAGGAATATTATAGTTAGCACCCCTCCAGTTGCCAGGGGAATGAACAGGTTCAACAACATTTTCCGGGAGACAGGGGTCCAGAAATGCTTCTTGTCTCGCCTGGCTTTCTTAAGGGATAAAAAATAAGCAAAGGATAGCGAGATCACAAGCACCATGGCGGCAATGCCTGCCAAAGACCACGTTTGATCAATAAACAACCAGGCCAGAAGCGCTCCGGCAAGGGCTGTGACCCCGGCAATTACCCCGGATAAACCGCTAAGCGAAAGGAATCGTGTAGACTCCTCCATCAGCTTTCTGATGGCTTTTATATCCTCGTGTGTATTGGGTTCGTTTTTCATGTTAAAAAAGTGCTTTGTGGCGCAAAGTTAGTAAAAATTTTCAAATGGAGTTTGACTGCGCCAAAAATTTTTGCTCAAAAATAGGGCGCTGCATTTGCGCACAAGGTGGAACCTTCCGCGCCAAATTCCCAGGCCAAAATTCATAAACCACTGTAGGACAGATTTATAAGAACTCAGGCACTGACTTTTGGCGCGGAAGGTTCCACCTCCCACCATTTAACTATATTTGTACCTATGACTACATTGGATATACAGAGGGAAGATCAGCAGGATCAAAGGGTTGTGCTTCACTGTTCCGGGCGGCTGGATGCTACCAGTACAGATCATCTTACGGATTACATGGAGCGGTTGGTGCGGGAGGGTAAATACCATGTGGCACTGGATCTTGCGCGTATTGATTATTTGAGTTCTGCCGGGATACGGGTGCTGGTCATGCAGCATAAGAACCTGCAGGCGCTGAGCGGCCTGTTCTACATCACCGAATCTTCTGAAAACGTGGCCCAGGTGCTGGCCATGGTGGGCATGAGCGCCATGTTCAGCGCGCCGGACCATCAGGCCGGCGCGCAGGCAAAGGAAGAGCTACAGGATTTTGTAACGGAGCAAGACGGATACGTATTCCGGATGCAAGAGCTTGACAAACAGGCTGCAACAACAGTTACCTGCAGCGGTGAGCCTCAAAGGATCACAGCCGGGGACTATACCCAGAAAGATACCAGGACAGTTACCTCGGCTCAGGGAAAATATGCGTTGGGATTGGGAGCCATCGGCGATTCGTTCCAGGCTTGCCGCCAGCGGTTTGGCGAATTTATGCTTTTGAACGGGATAGCCGCTTACCTGCCATCGGACGGGTCAAAAAAACCGGATTATATGATCAGTCACGGGCAGCTTATCGCGCAACTTACCGAGCTTTACGGCCTTTATTTTTCCGCACCCTTTTCCCACAGGATCCTGTTTGAACCGGGGCAGGAAACCTCCGGGCTGGAACTTTCCCAATGGGCACGGGAGGTGGCCCGTCTGACCGGTTACGAAAAATGGGCATTTGTGATGGTTGCCGAGAGTGCCGGACTGATTGGCACTTCCCTCAATGTTTCACCGGTTGGCGGGAAGCCTTTATTTACTTATCCCGAGGTGAAAGACACTGTGCGTTTTACCACCGAACCTGCGCATTTAAAAAAGCAGACTGTTTCTGTGGGGATAGTCTCCGAACATCTTGAATCGGAATGCAAAGCCTTTTTAAGACCCTTGAAAGACAATGCGTTGCTAGCGCACGTTCATACAGCTGTATTCCCGTATATCCCTTTAAAAAAGAACGATCAGATGCCCGATGAATCCATAGACCACTTGATCAATAACGCAGGACTGGTAGACATCCTTCATTTATTAACCGATGACCGTCCCCTTGCGGGATTGGGAGAAAGTGCTTTCCTGCAGGGTGCTTGCTGGATTGTGCCTGTTGAAGAATTAGTAATAAACCCGTAGCCGCCTATGTCAATACTTATTACATCCATGATCATTGGCCTGATACTGGCTCTATTAGCCCTGGGCATCTTTATCAGTTTCCGGGTTTTTGATTTCCCGGATATTACTGTTGAAGGGTCATTTACACTGGGAGCCGTCCTGGGGGCTATGCTCATTGTAAGGGGAATGAATCCGTTGTTGGCTTGTTTGATAGCTTTTGCAGGCGGGATGATTGCCGGAGCACTGACCGGGTTGATCCATACAAGATTTAAGATCAATCCGCTGCTTTCCGGGATCCTGGTCATGACGGCCCTTTACTCGGTAAACCTCCATATTCTGGGAAGGAGCAATCTGCCGATGCCCGGCGCGGTGACTGTTTTCAGTAGTCTTGAACAAATCTCACAATGGATTTTCGGGGGTCAGGAAAAAGTTATACTATTGGGATGGAGTGTGGATGCAAAAGATTTGCTGGTCTTGCTGGCCGCTCTGGTAGTCGTTTCAATTATATGTATTGTCCTAAAATGGTTTTTCAAGACCCACCTGGGAACAGCTATGCGAGCTACCGGGGATAATGCCCAGATGATCAGGGCGCTGGGAGTAAATACAAAAAACATGATCGTCTTTGGGATAGCACTGGCCAACGGCTTTGTGGCTCTCTCGGGGGCCATGATGGCGCAATTCCAGGGTTTTGCCGATGTACAGATGGGCATTGGCATGATGGTCTGGGGACTGGCCAGTGTGATCATAGGACAGGCTATCGTTGGTGAAACAAGCGTAGGTTATGTGATCTTCGGGGCAGTACTGGGCTCTGTACTTTTCCGCCTGTTGGTGGCCATAGCGTTACGTCTGGGAATGAATCCCAACGATCTGAAGATCATAACCGCAGCATTTGTCTTTATTGCGCTTATTTTGCCTGTTTTAATGAAACGCAGAAAAGGGTTGTTTAAAAGAAAGGAATATGCTTAGGATAGGTAATATACGAAAAACCTTCAATACCGGGACCGTCAATGAGGTCAGGGCTCTCAAGGGCGTCTCTTTTTCCATTGAGGAAGGCAGTTTTGTGTGTGTCCTGGGAACCAACGGGTCCGGTAAATCCACCCTGCTGAATGCCGTAGCCGGCAGTTTTTCTGTGGATGAAGGAACCATAGTGCTGGACGGAATAAACATAACAGGTTGGCCCGAGCATAAGAGAGCCCGGTATATCGGACGGGTTTTTCAAAATCCCCTGAGCGGGACGGCTCCCAATATGACGATTGGCGAAAATCTTTCTCTGGCACTAAAACGCGGGCAATCCAGAGGCCTGGGGAAAGGGATTTCTGCCAGGCAGAAAGAAGAATTCGCTCAGCTGGTAAGGCCACTGAACATGGATCTGGAAGAGCGACTGGACAATCCCATCGGCAAGCTGTCAGGCGGTCAGCGGCAGGCTCTTACGCTTTTAATGGCCTCGGCTTTAAAACCAAAACTGCTTTTACTGGACGAGCACACAGCGGCCTTGGACCCGAAAACGGCTGCAAAAGTGATCGAAATCACCCAAATGATTGTAAACAGAGATCGGCTGACTACTTTAATGGTTACCCATTCCATGCAGCAGGCGGCCAATATGGGAGACCGGATCATTATGATGCATCATGGTCGTGTGGCATACGACTTTAAAGGAGAAGACAAAAAAAGATTAAAAGTAAATGATATGCTTAACCTGTTTGACGAGCTGCGCCGGAAGGATGCCATAGATGTTTCCGTAGCGACATTACTGGCTAATAATTACGTATAATGAAAAGTATAGGTAAAGGGCTGTTGTTTTTGTTTGTGGTTGTTGGGATACTTTTACTCCTGGACCTGGAGAACCGGGAAAAGGAAACTACTCAGGAACTAAAAATTGCCGTATTTAAGATGATCGCACGTCCCATGCTGGACGATGCTGAGCGGGGTATCCTGGAAGCACTTGCAGAAAGAGGTTATGAGGAAAAAGAAGGTTGTACCATACAGCTTTTTTGTGCAGACGGGGATATGGTCACGGCCAACGCTATTGCACAAAACATTGTGAGCAGCCGGTTTGATATGGTAGTGACAATTAGTACTCCTTCCCTTCAAGTAATGGCCAACGCCAACAAAGAAGGAGATGTAATACATGTCTTCTGTACAGTGACCGATCCTTATATTGCCGGTGTAGGAATCACAGGGCCTGAACCTGACCAGCACCCGCCACACCTTGTGGGAATAGGTACGTTCCAGCCGGTAGAAGAAACCTTTGAACTGGCCAAAAAGATGAATCCGGACCTGAAAAAAGTAGGAACCGTTTGGTGTACAAGTGAAACATGTTCCGAGGCCTGCGTCCGCCTGGCAAGGAAGAAATGTGCCGAGTTAGGTATTGAACTGCTGGAAATGAGCGTAGAGAACACCACACAGGTTCTGGAAGCCGCCATGTCCCTTACAGCCCGAGGCGTTGAAGCGTTATGGGTGGGAGGGGATAACGTGGTGGAAGCCGCCATGGATCAGATGATCAACGCGGCAGCCAAAGCCAAGATCCCCTTGTTCATTAACAACACAAACAGCGTTTACGGCAATACCTTGTTCGGCCTGGGAGCCAAATATACAGAAGTCGGTTATATGGCCGGGCAAATGGCAGCCGATGTACTGGAAGGCAAACCCACCTCCGAAATCGGTGTCAAAAATGTAGTCCCTGTTAACCTGTTAGTCAACCAGGATGCACTGAAAAACATGAGTGCCAAATGGAGTTTGCCTGCGCCAGTAGGAGGTGGAACCTTCCGCGCCAAATCCCCAGAATAAAATTCATAGACTGTTGATATACTGTAATATATAAAATGGTGCGCTGACTTTTGGCGCGGAAGGTTCCACCTAATTCATCCCTCCAAACACCAACCCGGAGATTGTAGCCATTATTACCACCAATACTACGTAGATGATGGTCTTCTGTGTACCCATCACACCTCTTATCACGAGCATATTGGGTAAAGATAAGGAAGGACCGGCCAGGAGCAGGGCCAATGCAGGTCCCTTGCCCATGCCGGAAGCCAGAAGGCCCTGTATAATAGGCACTTCGGTTAATGTGGCGAAATACATGAAAGCGCCTACAATGCTGGCAAAAAAGTTGGAAAGGAGCGAGTTGCCTCCTACTGCCCACTGAACCCATTCGTTCGGAATGACTCCCGGGATGGCCACATCGTCGTGCGTGGAACCCAGCAGGAACCCAGCCGTTACCACACCCACAGCCAGCAAAGGCATGATCTGTTTGGCAAATGCCCAGGCTGAAAGCGTCCACTCCCGGTTCTCG